>QXWV01000394.1 GCA_009911195.1 Lachnospiraceae bacterium
AACGGATACGGCACGGCGCATCACCTGTTCCAGTGTACTGACTGTCAGATAATTGCCAGTGAACTTATTAGGAAACAGGATTCCACGGGGACGTCCTTTTTCAAACCAGTATTGTGTAAGGAGATTCAGACACCTCTTGGAAAGGATTGTATAACGATCCATCCGGTTCTTTGTATCCCGGACATGAATCTGCATATTTGAACGTGAAATATCATCATAATGCAGATGAATGACTTCAGAAACACGCATCCCGGAAGAATACATCGTTGCAAACATAGCTTTATATTTGATGTCATCGACAACTTCTAACAAACGGTCGATTTCAGGGGCGGTCAGTACTGTTGGAAGCTTATGCTCCAGAATCATACGTGGAACCGTGATATCATCCCAAAGTATGTGCAGGACATTCCGGTAGAAAAAACGGATGGCAGAATTATAAAGGTTCAGGGTTGCGGCTTTCAGTCCTTCATCTTTTTTTGCAAGTAAAAAAGTTCTGACATCCTGACAGGTAAGTTCTTGCGGACTCTTACCCTGATATTTCAGAAAGTAGGAGACATAGTTTTTATAGCAGTTAATGGAACGTCCTTTGAGGCTACGGATTTTTCCGGCTTCCTCAAGCTGTTCTAAATATTTTTCGTACATAATAAAACCCTCCATGTAAAATCAGTAGTTATCACACAACACTGCTTTACACGGAGGTGCATTTGGGTCATAAAACCGCTTGCCAATCAAGCGGAAGGATGGTATTCTTTTCATAGGCAGTGGGAAGGTCGATCCTGTTTGATTGTTTCGTTGTGGTGACTTAACAATACTACTTTTAGGACTTGCTTTCCACTGCTTTTGTTATAGAAAAGAGAAAATCGCTATGCCACAGCCTTGGCAGGCCATCGCGCAGCGATTTTGTTCAATT
>QXWV01000396.1 GCA_009911195.1 Lachnospiraceae bacterium
GCAGGGTTGTTATGAATAGAATTGTAGTGATGTGCTTTTTCATCCAGGGCTCTCCTTGCTGCTGTAGCCCCAGGGGGATACCCCCCTGGCTACTGCATAGTTGTATGCCCCCCATGTGGGGGTTTTCCCCAGGGTTACCCGGGGAATCTATAAACTGCCTCCTGTGGAATCCCTCCCCCAGGGCCTATCCCCAAAGGGGCATTCGTGGGGAATTTATTCCCCTGCGTTGGTGCGCCTCTTCAGTACAAGCAGTGCCCCTGCCGCCAGCACCAGGGCCGCGCCT
>QXWV01000397.1 GCA_009911195.1 Lachnospiraceae bacterium
GCGTCTCCTCCAGGTAGTAGCCCCCGGCATCCAGCCCTGCTACCTCAAACCGGCCGTCATCGCCTGATACCAGCAGGTTGTTGTCCTTGGCTGCCTCTTCCCTGCTGGCCGTCCATCCTGCCACCTTCACCTCCCCGTCTACCGTTGCCACAAGGGCATACTCCACGGTCCCGTCCACTGGCTTGCCCGTGTCACGGTCATAGGAGGGCTCTTTGCCGTCTTTCCCGCGGTAGAGGATGAACTTGGCGCCCCCCAGCGGTACGTTTGTTCCCCCGTCCACCTTCTTGCCGTCCAGCCCATAGGTGAACACGTACACTGTGTCCTCCGGTGTCTCCCCGGTGGATGGCTCCCCGCCCCCGCTTGTGTTGGGGTT
>QXWV01000398.1 GCA_009911195.1 Lachnospiraceae bacterium
GCTGCTGGGCTAATGTGGAAACCCTTATGGTAACCAGCTCTTCCGAAGAAGCCCCTCCTGCATCCGCTTGTTCCGTATCGGCACTCGCGGCCTGCCCCGCTTCCCCTTCTTTGGCTGCCCCTGCATCCGCATCCTGCTCCTGTGATGATGCCTGGCCATTCCCCCCACTCCCTGCACCGGAACTACCGCATCCAGCCAGTACTGAGGCCATTAATGTTACGGAAAGAACTACTGCAATCCAATTTTTCTTTTTCATATACCTTCTCCTTTTCTTTTACTGTGTACTTTATTCGATGCAATAGGATAAACAGGATTCTACAGTAGTTTTCCATAGGATTGGCACATCAATGGAGGGTTGCCTGGGCTGTTATTGTTTCTTTCCCTTATTGCATATAGTCGGCTGCATATGCTTCCAACGCTTCTGCAATAATAGCATCATCCATATTTTTATATACTTTTTCCAAATCCTCGTCGGAAATATTTCCTACCACTGCATAGAAATCTGCAATCATCTTAAAGGATGCCGTAGAATCAATGGTTGTCAAATCATCATAAGTAAAAAACGGACGTTCCAAAACCTGATGTTCGATTTCATCCGGATTACATGCCTGGCCATTGATGTCATACCATTCCACCATAGTATCCATAAGAATTTTATCGTCTTTAAATGCATCAGATACACGAATTAATTGTTCACACAAAGCAACCAGTGCATCATGCTTGCTCTCGTCTTCATAGAACTCACGGGAACATAAAATATTGTCATAATACGGGCAGTTTAAATTTGTCATGCTAAAAGCTGCCAAATACTGTTCCGGGTCATAATTATCCGCAACCGGATAACATGTGCTTGCAAAATCAGACTGGCCGGAAACAAATGCCTGGTATGCCGGCGTATTGTCCATATTTATCAGCGTTACATCGTCTTCACTCAGTCCCAGTACTTCCAAATACATATCCGTAAGAATCTGGGAGGCTGTTCCCATAGGAAGCAGGAATGACTTGCCCCTTACGGAATCCGGCGTACCATATACTTCCGGGTAATCCGGGTTAAACCCTTTTTCCGCCGCCATCTCGCTGTCCGCCCGAATCATGAACTGCTGCCC
>QXWV01000399.1 GCA_009911195.1 Lachnospiraceae bacterium
CGTTTCCATCTGCGGATGGATGCCGCTTTGGTGTGGTTCCTCGACCAGCCGCCGTAATCCTCCAGCGTGTACTTCCCATGCTGTTCCATCTCTCCGTATGCCCTCATCCTTAAGCCCTCCGTTCCTGTATTCCGGTTCCCCCGGTCACAGACATGTTCGCTCTGGACGGGCATAATTGCAAGCGGGAATGGAACCATAAACTGCACAAACATCATCAGAAAATTTGTGCAGCATATCATTCCCCTTTTTCCTCC
>QXWV01000400.1 GCA_009911195.1 Lachnospiraceae bacterium
TCGCGGCATTCTCCAAGATGGAAATGCCCTCATTGGAAAGGTAAAAGAAGATGACCGCCGTCCGCAGGACGCTCCCTTCCCGGATGACGTACGCATCCAGGATATGCCCCACCGCCACAAGGCTGAAAATAATGACCTTCTTAAAGATGCCCTTGAACCCCACTTCGCTGGAGAGTTTCTTCTCCACCGCAGCCGCCATCAGCCCGGTGATGTAGTCCACCACCACGAATACCACTAAAGCATAAAGGAAGCCGTCAAAACCTCCCATGACCGCACCCAGCGCACCGCCGAGCGCCGCGAACGCATACTGCGCCGCCTCGATAAAATTCTTCATTCCAGTTCCTCCTTCTAA
>QXWV01000401.1 GCA_009911195.1 Lachnospiraceae bacterium
GCAGGGTTGTTATGAATAGAATTGTAGTGATGTGCTTTTTCATCCAGGGCTCTCCTTGCTGCTGTAGCCCCAGGGGGGATACCCCCCCCCTGGCTACTGCATAGTTGTATGCCCCCATGTGGGGGAGTATTTTCAGGGAATTCATTCCCGGGGAATTTATTCCCGGGGAATTTATTCCCCTGCGTTGGTGCGCCTCTTCAGTACAAGCAGTGCCCCTGCCGCCAGCACCAGGGCCGCGCCT
>QXWV01000402.1 GCA_009911195.1 Lachnospiraceae bacterium
CCGTCTCCTCCAGGTAGTAGCCCCCGGCATCCAGCCCCGCTACCTCAAACCGGCCGTCATCGCCTGATACCAGCAGGTTGTCCTCCTTGGCTGCCTCTTCCCTGCTGGCCGTCCATCCTGCCACCTTCACCTCCTCGTCTACCGTTGCCACAAGGGCATACTCCACGGTCCCGTCCACTGGCTTGCCCGTGTCACGGTCATAGGAGGGCTCATTGCCGCCTTTCCCGCGGTAGAGGATGAACTTGGCGCCCCCCAGCGGTGCCTTTGTCCCCCCGTCCACCTTCGAGCCGTCCAGACCATAGGTGAACACGTACACTGTGTCCTCCGGTGTCTCCCCGGTGGATGGCTCCCCGCCCCCGCTTGTGTTGGGGTT
>QXWV01000403.1 GCA_009911195.1 Lachnospiraceae bacterium
CCCGTCCGGGTCTGGTCGTAGCACTTGTAGGTGTAGGTGATGAAGTCCGTCTTGGTATGCCACTTGGTCTTTGCGAAAGCGTGGCCGCACTGGCAGCGCATCTTCCTGCGCCAGAGGTCATCCGAATGGACGCCCTTGTTCTTCCGGCGCTGGCCCATCTGCGCGTCCTTTTCCGCCATCATCTTCTGTACCCTCCCGAATTCCTCCTTGGTGACGATGGGCTGGTGCTTTCCCTCCACGATGACGCGCTCCAGCTCCCCCTTGTTCTTCGCCCTTTTCTGTTC
>QXWV01000404.1 GCA_009911195.1 Lachnospiraceae bacterium
TTTCAGGATATGGCCGACGGTGGCGTAATGCCACATCGTCTTGCCCATCGCCGTGCGGCGGCCTTCCTTTTCAAGCTGTTTCATTATCTTATGGTAGCCGTTGCCCGCAAGGTACAGGTCGAATATCCTCCTGACCGTTTCCGCCTGTTCCTCGTTGATGACGTATTCCGGCCCCACCTTGTCATAGCCGAGGACATTCCCGGTGCCGTAGACCACCCCGTTCTGGAAGGAGACCATCTGCCCCGCCTTCACCCGCATGGAGGTCTTTTTCGATTCGTTCTGCGCGAGGGTGGCCATGATGGTCAGCCGCAGCTCCCCGTCCTCATCGTTCATGGTCCATATCCCGTCCTCTGTGAAATACACCTCAATGCCCATCCGCTTTAACAATCTCGTCTGCTGGAGGGTGTCCACCGTGTTCCTTGCGAACCTCGACACCTCCCTCGTCACGATCAGATCGAAATGGCCGTCCTTCGCGTCCTCCATCATCCGCACGAAGTTTTTCCGTTTTGATATGGAGGTGCCGGTTATCCCTTCATCGATATACCGACGGTAAAGCACCCAGTCCGGGTGCCTGTCTATCAGGTCATCGTAATACTGCACCTGGTTCTCCAATGCTGAAAGCTG
>QXWV01000079.1 GCA_009911195.1 Lachnospiraceae bacterium
CTATGATTCCCTGAAAGAAGCAGCATAGGATACAAAATCCTTGAGGAAAATGTGTCAACTAATCTTGACAAAATCATAACCATCAACACTTGGCGTTCCGTCCGTGTAAAGGTTAAAGGCAAGCCTTACCACCCGGACGCTGCCGCTTGTCTGCCATCCCTGATGCAGACATTCTGTTTTGATGTACCCTGACTTAATATCATAAATCTGGCTAAAATGATTCCTTGTGTCCTCTGAAATACCGAGAATGTAGATCAAAGCCTTGTGATAGCAGTCCTGATACCTCGCCTGTTCCAATTTCTCATAGTAAAATTTCTCATGTTCCCCGTTTGCAAAAACCATGTGTGTATTGTTGGCGCTCTGCGCCTCTGCTCTTAACGCTGTGTTGTTCATCATTTCTACCTCCAATTCTATTTTTTGACCATAACAAAAGGACACTCCCAAATTCTCACTTGGAAAGTGTCCTAAAGGTACATACCCTATAAAATTGAATGCCGCACAAAACGTATTATCAAGTATTATTCCGTATTATGCGTAGCAAATTTGTAGTAAATTTGTAGTAAATCATAACTCAAAATCGCTGAAACCCTTGATTTTACGGTGATAAGGAAGTATTTACAACAACTTATCATCAACGCTGACAAACAGGGTGCAAGCAAAAGCAGAGAATATATCACTTTCATTAGTGGTCGGTTCTCTGCTTTTCTGTTACGCAATAAAACGCCGTTTTTGAGGACAGATATGGAAAATCCTTACCCCGTCATTTCAATGCTCACAAAGCCGCATAAATCAAGGACAGAATGACCTCTACTGCGTAACAATCCCCATAATAAATCGAGGGCAAAAACAGTCTACTGATTTCATCCTCTTGACTACCCACAGGCAAAGGTGGGAAAAGCTGTCAAGGGTACAAAGCAAAAAATGGGTATAGGAATACAATGTTATCAAGACGAACATGGGTAATATTTTATATAAATCTCCACTTGTTGCAAAAGAGCATGAATTATAGAAAAATTTTTTAGTTAGTGGTAAAATGCATATGGTTCAATCAAGGAGGAAATAATTCATGCAAAAATATAAAATTGATAGAACAAATTTAATCACATATAAACATCAAAAAACCAAAAAAGTTAAATCAGCAAGATGTAGGTATTTGGCAAAAAGCCATATAGTAAACTGTGATGCTCAAAACCAGAGTTTTATTTATGTTAATTATCGCGGTTCTCTATTCAAAAAAGTCAAATTTCAAAATTGCAAAATAGGTGGCTGTGATTTTTGGGGAACAACATTTAATAACTGCGATTTTAGAGGTGCGAATATATCTGATTGTGTATTCATGGCCTGTAAATTTTATAATTGCGATTTTACAGACACTATTATAGATTATACGACAATAGTAAATACATCACTAACAGAATGTAAAAATATTTTTATTGACTCAACTACCCAAATATATACAACGTATCCTAAATGTGATTTATCAGATAATCTAAAAGATGTGATTGATAATCTAAAATTCAATAAGAATTTAAGAAAATGTAAACTTTTACATATTTCCGACAAAAAATATAATGAATTAAATTTGTTTTTATTACAGCAACGATTTACTAACAAGGAATTGACAGAACTTCTTATGCAACTTTCAAATCATTCAACAGCAACAATTACAACATATAAAAAATTAGAGCGACAGTTGAAAAAAATTAAGGAGGGTGGTACTATATAAATGCCCTGCCCCACACAATCGAGAGGTTGTGATGCTAATAGACTTAGAAATAAGTGATTGGGGGCTGTAATATGATAGCTAACATTCAAGGAGGTGTGTCTATGATTTCTGAATTGAGTACCGTTATTGGATTTTTTAGTTTAGTAGTCGTGAAAATTTTAGACTTTATAGCCCCTCTTGATTGTTTGGGGTATTAAAGTGAAAAATATTAAGGGACGCGGCGATTATCAGATAGTCATCGCACCCCTTGTTTTTGGGTACAGAAATAAAGTTTCAACGCCCCGCAAAGCCGCATAAATCAAGGACAAAATAACCCCTACTGCGTAACAATCCCCATAATAGATTGAGGGCGAAAGCAGTCTACTGATTTCGCCCTCTTGACTACCCACAAGCAAAGGCGGGAAAAGCTGTCAAGGGCGCGTAGCGCGAAGTCTACCCTTGACAGCTTTTCCTGTCTTTGCTACCTACTATCGGTCGAAGCGGAATTTCAATATGGCTTCAATCAGCTTTGCCTTTAATCTGTCCTGCGTATCGTCATTGATATGCCCTTTATACATAGACAGATATTTGATGTATGCGGTATAGTGCCGCAATACTGCGTCTACCGCTTCCGGCTCTCCGGCAACGGCTTTTTCGATTAGCTCAAAAGGTATCAACTTTTTGTTCCTCATGTTTCAATTTCTCCCATTCTTTTCGTAACTGTTTCAGCGCAACATTTCTTCTGTGGTTTATCGTACTTCTGCAACGTCCGTACTGTCTGCCGATGGCTTCATCACGATAGCCAACGAAGTAATAAAGCAACAAAACTTCCCGCCTTAACTCCGGCAATTTTGATAATGCCGTTGCCAACCGTTCATCATCAACGATAACTTTCTTTCCCAATACAATAAATACAGTCGGCTTATCCTGTTTTTCAAAGTAGCTGTCCATAGCAGACGGTTCAAAATATCGTTCTGACATCAGATAGTCAAGGGATATTTCTCTTGCTTCTTTCCGCTTCAAATCCCGCCATGCGTTAATTGCTTCATGGCGCAGGACAACCTTGCAGAACGCATGGAAAGCATATTCGATATGTTCCATGAACTGTTCAGAATATCTCATTCTCTCTCACCCCCTTTCTTCCCAGTAGGGGGCTATTACAACAAACGTCCATGCAGCATAAAGCGGCATAAGCATTTGAGTAATACGAGCTATTAAGACATATCAAATGATATGTGTGTTCATACTCATAGGCAGAATATTCCGTTCCACAAGACAGGATTTTTTTGATAATTTACCATAGCCAAGACTACACATAAAATAAAAAACAGACATAGCAGCACCTCACCATACCGCCATATCTATGAAAGTCATTCTGCTACATAAAAACGGCGGCTTTGATTGTTTTTCAAAACCGCCGTTAGTTTAGCTATGTTAAAAATATGAAGATAGATTTTTTTCTTTCTGCCATACAAATAGGCACATAAAAAGCCTGCCGCCAACAACGGTTTTTTTATTTACCGCTTGCGGCTGTCTATCATAATAAATAGTTTTATATAAATAGAGGTTCAATTTCTCTTTTTATGAAATCTATCCTATCTTTAACTCTTGGAACAAATAAAGAGGAAATGGAAACCACAATTTTGTTTTTAGGATTAACATATATCGCATTTCCGCCGTCACCTAAAGCCGCATACGAATGCTCTGCCTCATCTATAACCCACCACAAATATCCATACTTTAGATGGCGTGCTTTCCAAACACTTTGTACCTGTGTACTCTCGATAATCCATTTATCAGAAATAATCTGTCTGCCGTTCCAATATCCCTCATTCAAATACAACTGCCCTAATTTAGCCATATCCATCGTTGTAAGAGATAATCCCCATCCAGCCGTATTTGTTCCGTTTGGGTCGGCGACCCAACCATTTGCACCTTTTGATTTATAAAAATCAAGTTGTTCTTCTTTGTTTTGAAAATATATATTTTTCTCAACAGAAATTCCCAATGGATAAAAAAGATTGTCCTGTGCAAATTCTAAGACAGATTTCCCTGTAGTATTGATAAGAATACCAGATAAAATATCAATTCCGATTATGGGCGCATATCTGAAATCCCCAATTTTTCCGCGTCCACCTAAAAAGTCAAGAGAAGATATTACCCAATCCTCACTGGAAAAATATTTTGGATAAGGGTTAAATCTATGCTTATAGGGGGCAGTCATTGTAAGCAGATTACGGATTGTAATATGCTGTATTGTTTTCCCCCCTTTTTTGATTTGATAATTCGGGAAAAAATCAATTACTTTTTCATCAAGGTTTATGATACAGCCTTTGCCTAAGGCGATTCCGAATAACATAGAAACAACGCTTTTTGTCACCGAAAAAATATGGATGGGGTCATTTTCCGAACACTGATTAAAATAGTTTTCATAAACAACATTATCATCTTTAAACACAATGATTCCGGCTATATTTCCAGATTCCTTTTTTATTTTATTTTCTAAGGACGCTATTTGTTTCTGTTCCATGCTATTTGTTTAACCTCCGTTTCATATCTTTTTAATTGGATAATAGACTTCTGTAATTAGTTCATCTTCCTCCATGACTTGCGAGGGGTCTGTTACATATACTTCAAATAATGCATTGGTACACTCGTACCCATTCTGCTCTGCCCATTTTGTCTGCTTTGCATATACAGAAGATAAAATCGAATAGCTTCCCTTTACAACAGTTTTCAGACATAGCCCCGCCTTAAAATCTCTTGTTCCGGTTACATATTCCTTAATAGGGATAGCAAATTCCGTATCTAAACCAAATGTGCTAAATTCATTGCTGTGGAATAAGACCATTGGAGGATTGGCTATGGTCAAATTTTCTTTTCTTATCCTGCCTAATAGCTTTCCAAAACAAACGCCGTATTCATCAGAAAAATTATCCGCTTGAACCATTTTTCGGACAAAAAGCAGATACATCACTGGTACTTCCACAAGTTCTACATCAATATTATCTAAATATGACATGATGGGCTTCCCGTTTTTTAGGTTCGATATGTCGCATTCCAGTTGACGCAGGCTCTTTTCCTGTTCATATAATTGCTTTTTCATGTCGTCCCGTTTTTGGATTAGGGCGGCATACAGTTTTTCCTCGTTCCATTCTCCTGATTCTATAGTCTGCTTTATTTCCTCCAAAGAGAAATTGTATGATTTTAAGCGGATAATGAGCAGCATAATTTCCAACTGTTCAATGGCATAGTATCTATACCCATTTTCCGGGTTGATTTCACTTGGCAGAATAAGCCCTATCTCGGCATAGTATCTGAGAGTTTTGGTAGACACTTTGCATATTTTTGAAAACTCACCAATAGACAGCACTGATAATCACCTCTCTTTTCTTTCTCAAAGTATACACTTTACCGTAAGGGTAAAGTCAAAGGCATTTTTTTGTTGACAGTATCCCATAAGAAATCTTAACGCTATATAAAATCCAAATCAATATCTGCAAAAAAGAATTATTTTTGTTGGCATTTCTGAAACTTCCCCGTATTAAGAAGCAAGGAAAACTTTTTAAAGAATTTCTCTCAAAACTCCGTCAAAACTGCCCTGTGTGGTGTTGTAGGTAGTGAGAGGAATTATCAGAGGGTTTGGGATTCTTCCCAACAAGCAAAATCTGTCCGGCAAGCCATAGCGCGGACGGGCAGATTTACGGAAATGGGTACCCGTTTCCTATGCTTGCTCCGAAACTTATCATTTAGCAAATACGGAAAGGAAGGGAAAAGAATGGATTGGGAACTGGAAATCAAGGACAGCGGCTATCTGCCGGAAAAAGGGAAGCCGACAGAGGAAACCGTCTGCTACAAAATCGGCGGCACATACTATGAAGTGTCTACCTCCTGCGGCGGCTCGGAACGGCTCCGCGACAAGATGATACGGCTCATAAAATCGGAAAC
>QXWV01000080.1 GCA_009911195.1 Lachnospiraceae bacterium
AAACCAGAAAGCAGTCCTCTCCAAATATGCGGCGGACAACGGCTTTACAAATCCCGTTTTCTTCATTGACGACGGTGTATCGGGCGTGACGTTCGACAGACCAAATTTTAACCGCATGATTGCAGAGATTGAAGCCGGAAACGTGGCGACGGTCATTGTCAAGGATATGTCAAGGTTAGGGCGCGATTATCTGAAAGTTGGCTACTACACGGAAATCTTTTTCGTAGAACGTGACGTTAGATATATCGCAATCAATGACGGGGTAGACAGCGCAAAAGGCGACAACGATTTTACCCCGTTCCGTAACCTGTTCAACGATTTTTATGCCAAAGACACAAGCAAAAAGGTACGGGCAATCAAACGGGCGCAGGGACAGGCGGGGGAACACCTGACAAAGCCGCCCTATGGCTACATAGTAAGCCCTGCGGACAAAAAGCAATGGATTGTAGACGAGGAAGCCGCCGCTGTGGTGAAACGGGTTTTTGATTTATGTATCGGTGGGAAAGGTCCTATGCAGATAGCAAAAATCCTCAAAGAAGATAAGGTACTGACTGCCAAAGCCCACTACGCAAAGAAAAAGGGGAAAGCACTTCCCGAAAATCCCTATGACTGGAGGGATAGTACCATTGTCGGTATTTTGGAGCGTATGGACTACTGCGGGCATACGGTGAACTTCAAAAGCTATTCCACATCCCACAAGCTGAAAAAGCGGATTCCTACCACAAAGGAACAGCAGGCGGTTTTCTATAATACCCATGAAGCGATTGTGGAGGACGCAGTTTTTGAACGAGTGCAGGAACTAAGGGCGAACAAACGCCGCCCAACAAAGGCAGACCGACAGGGCTTGTTCTCCGGCTTGGTGTACTGTGCGGACTGCGGGAGTAAATTACACTTCGCCACTTGTAAAAGTTTTAATGGCTCACAAGACCATTACCGCTGTGCAAAGTACAAAAGCAATACGGGAAGCTGTACGGCACACTTTATCCGCGAGGAAGTGTTGAGGCAGATAGTGTGGAGCAGGATATTTGATGTGACCGCCCTTTTCTTTGATGACATCATGGCTTTCCATGAAATGATGTATCAGCAACGCTCTGCCGAAACGGAAAAGGAAATGAAGCGCAGAAAACGGGAAGTCGGACAGGCAAAAAAACGGATTGTAGAACTTGACCGTATCTTCAAGCGGATTTATGAGGACGATATAAGCGGCGCAATCAGCCACGACAGGTTTTTGAAGCTGTCCGCAGAGTATGAAGCGGAACAGCGGGAACTGGAAGAAAAGGTCAAGGCAGACCAGCA
>QXWV01000081.1 GCA_009911195.1 Lachnospiraceae bacterium
TCTTTCTGCCACGCAACCGAAACAGCAAGGCGCATAGGAACTCAAAAAGACGGTACAGCCCTTGAAATTGGGGCTATACCGCCTAATCTGAAATTACTTCCCTCTAACCGTAAACATTTGATTTTACTGGATTCTTTAAGTAGTTGTCCGCATCGTCGGGAACAAAAGCACATCCCGTATCGCCGGCGAGTCAGTCAAAAGCATCACCAGCCTGTCAATCCCATACCCAATCCCGCCGGTAGGTGGCATACCGATTTCCAGCGCATTCAGGAAGTCCTCGTCCGTGTGGTTCGCCTCTTCATCCCCTGCCGCAAAAGCTTCTTCCTGGGCTGCAAAACGTGCCCTTTGGTCAATGGGGTCATTCAATTCGGAATAGGCATTGCACATCTCCCGGCACGTGATGAACAGTTCAAAACGTTCCACATAATCCGGCTTATCTGGCTTTCTTTTTGTAAGAGGGGAGATTTCTACCGGATGGTCCAGCACGAAAGTGGGCTGTACCAAATGTTCTTCCACAAATTCTTCAAAAAACAAACTCAGAATATCGCCTTTTTTATGCCGCTCTTCATAATGGACACCTTTTTCGTCAGCTATTTTCTTCGCCTCTTCCGTATCCTTAATCAAATCAAAATCCACGCCTGCATATTCTTTTACAGCATCAATCATAGTAACCCGCTTAAAAGGGCTGCCCAAATCTATTTCCACTCCGTTGTAGCTTATTGTTGTAGTGCCGCAAACCTCCTGTGCTACATGGCGGAACATATTCTCTGTCAAATCCATCATGCCATTGTAATCCGTATATGCCTGATAGAGTTCCATCAAGGTAAATTCCGGGTTATGTCTGGTATCCAGCCCTTCATTCCGGAAGACACGCCCGATTTCATAGACACGCTCCATCCCGCCTACAATCAGCCTCTTTAAATATAATTCCAAGGAAATGCGCAGTTTCACATTCTCGTCCAGCGCATTATAATGAGTCTCAAAAGGACGGGCGGCAGCACCCCCGGCATTGGAAACCAGCATGGGAGTTTCTACCTCCAGGAATCCCTGCCCATCCAGATACCTGCGGATGGAACTGATAATCTTTGACCTTTTAACAAATGTATCCTTCACTTCCCCGTTCATAATCAGGTCCGTATATCTCTGGCGGTAACGGATATCCGTATTCACCAGCCCATGATACTTCTCCGGCAAAATCTGAAGGCTCTTGGAGAGCAGGGTTACTTCCGCCGCATGAATGGAAATTTCCCCTGTTTTCGTCTTGAATACTTCTCCTTTGATACCAACGATATCCCCTACATCATATTTTTTGAAATCAGCATAAGGCTCTTGCCCGATACTGTCCCTGGCAACATATGACTGGATATTGCCCTGAATATCCTGTACATTGCAAAAAGATGCCTTTCCCATCACCCTTTTGGACATCACCCTTCCTGCAATGGAAACCGTCTGGCCCTCTAACCTGTCAAACCCTTCTTTTATTTCAAGGCTATGATGGCTCACATCATATTTTGTGATAAGAAAAGGGTCTTTGCCGTTTTCCTGAAGCGCCGCTAACTTCTCTCTCCTCACCTTTAATAGTTGATTAATATCCTGTTCCTGTGTATTCTGTGTTTCTCCCACTGTTAACACTCCTCTTTCCTATTCCCGTTCCACATCTGACCTATTTTACCTGCCAAAACACGCCCCACTTCCCGGCGTGCCCATAAATACCCGGACAAATGCCGTATTCCTTTTTCCAGCCTTATCAATTGCTGGAACGCTGAATTTCAAGCACCTTATACTGCAATACGCCAACATGGGTTTCCACATTGACAATATCATCCACTTTCGCTCCCAGCAAAGCCTTTCCTACCGGGGATTCATTAGAAATTTTCCCTTTCAGGCTGTTAGCCTCCGTGGAACCTACAATCTTATATTCCAATTCTTCGTTATATTCCAAATCCAAAATCTTCACTTTACAGCCAATATTGATTTTGTCCAAATCAACTTCATCTTCCACTACAACCTCAGCATTTTTCAGGATTTTCTCCAGTTCTTCAATCCTCGCTTCGATATCGCGCTGCTCGTCCTTTGCCGCATCATATTCCGCATTCTCCGACAAATCCCCCTGCTCTCTGGCCTCTTTAATCTTCTGCGCAACTTCCTGCCGCTTTACTACTTTTAGTTCATGAAGCTCATCCTCATATTTTTTAAGACCCTCGTAAGTTAAAATATTTTTCTTTTCTTCCATTTGAACTTTCATACTCCTTTCGCAGTTTTGCCGCTTTACCGGATTTAATTCCTGATTTTGCAATGCCCCACACCCTAATTAACGATGGTATTATACCCATTTTTCACCAGAGTGTCAAGGAATTTTACCACTGATATATATTTCACATCCCCACGTTTTTTTTCTGCCTGCCTACGTTTTTCATTCATGGACCATAAATCTACATATGAAGCCCTTTGGGGAATTATCTGCCAGGGAGGTTCGTAGCCTTTTCTCCCGTCAATGATGACTGTCCTTCCGGCCTTTCCAAACTGGTTGTCCATCTTACGGACATTAGATGCCGGAATCCCGTACTCTTCATAAAGGTACTCCGTGAATTCTTCATAGCCTTCCGGCCTGTCAGTAACTACGGTAAAATGGTTAACCCTTGCCAGGTATGGCTGAAACAGCCTGTAAAGCATTTGACGCTCTTCCCTGAAATCCTCTTCCCCAAAAGCCCCTTCCCTGTGTTCCGTTCCACTGCCGATATAAACCAGATATTCCAGGCAGGGAATCTGCCTGCATATTTTCCTAAGCATAACTTCAGGGGGCATACGTTCCTTTACTCCTGCCAATCCCGCCGCCTCCGGCTGCAAATAATACGTATCTGCCTCCTGCTTTTCCAGTTCACCTTTCAGCACTTCCACCAGCCTGTTTTTTTCCCAATCCTTCCCTTTCCGGTAATACTGGGGCACACCACAACAGGCTAGCCGGCTTCCGGCCCCCGCTTCCGTCTCCGATTCCAAATCCATTTCTATCACCGGCAGGCTTCCCCGACTCCACACATGCTTTTTAAATGTGGCTTCTTCTTTCAGATAAAAATATAACACCTTTCCGCCTTCCATGTACGCCCGCCTTTCCGCCCTGCGTATGTCCTTTAACTTTGGCAGGTCATCTTTTGTTTCTACGTACAATATTTGCACCATATGCCAAGAGTTTTTTTATAAGCAGGACTTTGAATACCCGAATCCTATAAAATAAAATATGCTTTCAGAGCCTCCCTTATTCCCGGGCTATGCATCTTCTTTCTGAGCGTATATTCATTCAATTGGCATACAAATAGCAAAAATGTGCCACAAAGGCAAGTGTCAGGCAAATTCCAAAATATTGTAATTCCAAAATTTTGTTACTATCCGAAAATCTCCTCCACCCCCTCCCGCAGTTCTTCCATTTTCTCTATTCCATTTATTTTTCCCCGGAACTTAGCCGAATGGGGATACCCGGCTGTATACCAGGAAATATGTTTCCTCATCTCCCGGATTCCCGTATACTCTCCTTTATATTGGACTTGCAATGCGGCATGGCGTAGAATTGTCTCCTTTACTTCCTGGGGCTTTGGCCTGTCTATTGCCCTCCCATCTTCCAGATACCCTATGACCTCACGGAATATCCATGGATTCCCTCTCGCAGCACGCCCTATCATAACACCGTCGCAGCCAGTCTCTGCCAAAAGCTGTTTGGCGCTCTCCCCATCCACCACATCCCCATTGCCAATCACCGGGATTCTGACCGCCTGCTTCACCTTTCTGATGATTTCCCAATCCGCCTTTCCCGAATAGAACTGCTCCCTTGTCCTCCCATGCACAGCAATGGCAGCAGCTCCTGCCGCTTCCGCCGCTTTAGCCATTTCCACCGCATTCACGTGGTTTTCATCAAAACCTTTCCTTATCTTCACCGTCACTGGTTTGCGGATAGCTTTCACTGTTTTCCCAATAATTTCCTCCGCCAGTGCCGGGTTTTTCATAAGCGCCGAGCCCTCTCCGTTGTTCACTACCTTCGGTACTGGGCAGCCCATATTAATATCAAGGATGGCAAAAGGCCGCTCTTCGATTCTTTTTGCCATCCCGCTGACAATCTCCCCGTCTGACCCGAACAGTTGCAATGACACTGGTCCTTCCTCCGGATGGATTTCCATCAATGCCGCCGTGTTTTTACTATTGTATAAAATCGCTTTGGCGCTCACCATCTCCATTCCTGACAGACCTGCCCCCTGCTCCCTGCACAAAAGACGAAATGGCAGGTCCGATACGCCTGCCATAGGAGCCAATATTACATTGTTATCCAAAGTCACATTCCCAATTTTCAGCTTCCTTAACCACTTATCCGCCATTGCTTTTCCACTTTACACTTTCCTGTTCTTTTCATAAATCAGCCGCAGCCCCTCCAGGGTCAACGTGCTATTATAATACTGGATGCTATCCGCTTCTTCGGAAATCAGTCTTCCCAGCCCACCTGTGGCCACCACCTTTAAATTATCATAGCCACTCTCTTTTTTCACCTGGCTTACAATATATTCCGTCTGGCCTATCTGCCCGTACACTAACCCGGCCTGCATACCGGAAACCGTCTCCTGTGCCAGGATAGACCTTGGCTTTTTAATCTCCACCTCCGGCAGCTTCGCAGTGCCTTCCCACAACGCCTTTGCAGAAATCCGTATGCCCGGCGCTATGATACAGGCTATGAAGCTGCCGTCCTCGGATACCAAATCATAGGTTGTAGCCGTTCCAAAGTCAAGAACCAGCACAGGCCCGCCATACAGCTCATAAGCTGCCACCGCGCCCACGATACGGTCTGCCCCAATCTGCCTAGGATTCTCTGTCACAACCCTGATTCCCGTTTTAATGCCCGGCCCAACAATAAGCGGCGGTGTCCCAAAGTAACGGGTGACAGCCCCTGTCAGGGAATGCATCACGTTAGGCACCACGCTGGCGATAATCGTTCCCTCCAGGTCCGCCTTATCCACGTTATGAATCCGCAGCAGTTCCATAATATTCATCCCATATTCATCCGACGTCCTCGCCTGCTTCGTCATCATACGGAATCTGGCCACCAGTTCCTTTCCTTTATATACACCAAATGTTATATTCGTATTTCCTACATCTATTACTAAAATCATTTGTTCCATCCTCTCCTTCCGGCCATTCTCAACCCTGCCCCAAGTATTACTATACTTCAGCCAAACTGGGATTCTTCTTTCCTTTTACTCCAAATCCAGATTTTCATGCAGCACAAACACCCTATAATAAAGGCTTAATGACTCAAACATTTCCTGCCTGTTCCTGCCCACTTCCTTCACCATGAGGCCGCTTCCGATTTCGTCATAAAGATAATCATCCTCCGCAAAGTTGGTCTCCATCACTACATTCCCGTCAGGCTCAAAGGCAATTGTAAAAATACCTCCGATTTCTTCCGTAAAAAGCACGCAGATAATATGCAGCTCGTCCTTGATAGACTGGGGAATCCCTTGGAAAGTTTCATTGAAATAATATTTCTGCTCATATGCATTGGCTCCGCAAAGCACAATCTTCCCCTGCCCCTGCTTCTTCTTTTCACCCTGGATTTCCTTCTTGCCAGCCATTTTAGACATATCCATAAATCCCCCTTACCGATACTTCCCCGGCATATACTTTTACTTTTTTACCGTCCTCAGTTTCCACCAGCAATTCCCCCAAATCATTTATTCCCCTGGCAATCCCTTCAAACGCCCCCTTTGGGTCCAGGACCCTTACCTGTTTGTCTTTGTTGACCAGATAGCGGTTGTATTCCTCCAACATATGCACCAGGCTCAAATCCTTTTCATAGCTTTCATAATTTTCTTCAAACCGCTCCAGCACTTCCTGTAAAAGCCCCGCTCTTGCCGTGGCTTTTCCACCCTCTAGCAGGAGGGAGGTTGCTGTCCGTTCAATCTCTTCCGGCATCTGTTCCAGGTTCACATTAATCCCTACCCCAATGACAACATACTGGATATAATCCGTCTCCACATTCATTTCCGTCAAAATCCCGCAAATCTTTTTTCCATTCAGTACCACATCATTAGGCCATTTAATCCCTGCCTCCAGGCCACAGCAGCTTCTGACTGCTTCGGCCACGGACAGCGCCATTACCAGAGTAAGCCCCGCTGCTTTATCCGGCTCAAAGCCAGGTCTTAGCATGATTGTAAAATAGATATCCTTTCCCGCAGGAGACTCCCAGGACCTTCCCCGCCTTCCCCTGCCCGCATTCTGCTTATCCGCCACTACCACCGTTCCATGAACAGCCCCCTGCTCCCCAAGGAGCTTGGCATCCATATTGGTTGAACCGGTTTCTTCATAGTAAACAATATTTTTCCCTGCCCACCTGGTCTGCATACGGCTCTTTAATTCGCTGAAAGAAAGCACATCCGGATTGGCGTTCAGGCGGTAGCCTTTATTCTGTACCGCCTCAATCCCATATCCTTCTTCCTTTAGCTGATTTATCACTTTCCAGACCGCCGTCCGGGAGACGCCGAATTTCCCGCAAAGCTCCTGCCCTGAAATATAATCCCCGCTCTCCCTTAAAAGCTTTAAAATTTCTGTTTTCATCCTTTATCCTGCCTTTACAGTCTTACATCATTTCATTTTCCCTCACCCAACGTTGCCGCCATCACTGCTTTTATCGTATGCATGCGGTTTTCTGCCTCTTCAAAAACTATAGAAGCCTCCGACTCGAACACTTCGTTCGTCACTTCCATTTCCGTTATGCCGAATTTCTGGCTGATTTCCCTTCCAATCTTCGTATCCAGGTCATGGAAGGCAGGCAGGCAATGCATAAATACCGCCCCTTCCCCGGCAAGCTCCATCACCGTCCGGTTCACCTGATAAGGGGAAAGGTCTTTAATGCGCTCTTCCCATACTTCATCCGGTTCGCCCATGGAAACCCACACATCCGTATAAACCACATCCGCCCCTTTCGCGCCGATTTCCACATCTTCTGTCAGCGTGATAGTTGCGCCGGATTCGGCAGACAGTTCTTCACATATTTCCACCAGTTTTTTATCCGGAAAATATTTCTCTGCCGTACATGCCGTAAAATGCATTCCCATTTTAGCACAGGCCACCATCAGGGAATTCCCCATATTGTAACGGGCATCCCCCATATAAGTGAATCTGATGCCTTTTAAATAGCCGAAATGCTCCCTGATAGTGAGCAAATCCGCCAACATCTGGGTAGGGTGGAATTCATTCGTAAGGCCGTTCCATACCGGCACCTTTGCATATTTTGCCAGTTCCTCCACAATATCCTGCCCATACCCTCTGTATTCAATCCCTTCATACATGCCGGAAAGCACCCTGGCCGTATCCGCTATGCTTTCCTTCTTGCCAATCTGGGAGCCTGATGGGTCAAGATATGTAGTTCCCATCCCCAAATCATGGGCTGCCACCTCAAAGGAACACCTGGTCCTCGTGCTCGTTTTTTCAAAAATAAGCGCTACATTCTTTCCCTCATGCCATCTTGTCAAAATACCATTTTTCTTCTTCTCTTTTAAATCCGCTGCCAAATCCAGCATATATGTGATTTCTTCCGCCGTAAAATCCAGAAGCTTCAAAAAGTCCCTGCCTGCTATATTCATATTTTTTTCTCCTATTCCAGTTCCGCATATCCCCTCCCAATACCCATGTGCTAAAGCAATTTCCGGCCGCTTTCGCGTCCTGAAATTCTCTGAGGGTATTCTCCGGGTATCAATGTCATTAAGTTAGCATCTCAGCCCAGCCGTGAGGGAAATAAAATGCTTAAGAAGCCCCTTAAAAAGCGTCGGCACTTGGTGAGGTAGTTCACGAACCTA
>QXWV01000082.1 GCA_009911195.1 Lachnospiraceae bacterium
GTGGCGACGGAGCATTTTATTTCCCTCACGGCGTCCGCCATCCTTAACTAAATGACATTACTCCGGGTATATACTGTTTCCAGTTCCGCATATCCGCATTTTCCATCTAAAATCCGGCAGAGGAACATTTCCAACTGCCGGAATTTTCTTTTTTTACTTTTATGATAACGCTTCTTTTGACTGTTATGCTATTTCTGTTCTACTACTACCTCCCGCAAAGCAGATGCCAGCCCTGCGATTCCCTGGATTTCAGAAGGGATGATAATCTTGGTTGCCTTGCCGTCCGCCGCTTTTTCAAATGCCTCCAGGCTCTTAATGGTAAGCACTGATTGGTCAGCCCCCGCTTCGCGTATCATGCGGATACCGTCTGCAGTTGCCTGCTGTACCTTAAGGATGGCTTCCGCTTCACCTTCCGCTTCACGAATCATCTTCTCTTTCTGGGCTTCCGCACGCAGGATGGCGGACTGCTTTTCTGCCTCTGCTTCCAGAATCACGGATTCTTTCTGTCCTTCCGCAACCAGGATAGTGGACTTTTTCTCACCTTCCGCACGTAAGATAGCTTCACGGCGTTCACGTTCCGCTTTCATCTGTTTCTCCATCGCATCCTGGATGGCCGCCGGAGGAATGATATTTTTCAGTTCCACACGGTTTACTTTAATTCCCCAAGGGTCTGTGGCGATATCCAGCGATGAACGCATTTTTGTATTAATGACTTCCCTGGATGTAAGCGTCTGGTCCAGTTCCATTTCACCGATAATATTCCTCAACGTGGTGGCTGTCAGGTTTTCAATCGCCATAATGGGATTTTCCACGCCATATGCAAAAAGCTTAGGGTCCGTAATCTGGAAAAATACAACCGTGTCAATCCGCATCGTTACGTTATCCTTTGTAATAACCGGCTGCGGTGCAAAATCCACAACCTGTTCCTTTAAATTCACTTTTTTTGCCACCTTATCAATAAAAGGCATCTTAAAATGAAGGCCCACTGACCATGTTCCCTGGTATGCCCCCAGCCTTTCCACCACATATGCAAATGCCTGCGGAACTATCTTTATGCAGGAAACCGCAATAATTACTGCCAAAATCAATAAAATAAGCACTACAAAACCCATAACACTCCTCCATCTGCCGGAATATTTTTACATCCGGCCATTTTTTCCACGGGTAAAACATATTTTAACCCTGAGCTTCTTTTCTTTCCTCTACGATTAGTTTTACCCCGTTAATAGCAACAATATTTACCACGCCGCCTACCGGAACTGCTATCCCGTCCTCTGCTGTCCTCGCCGACCATTCCATCCCGGATACGGTCACCTGGCCAGTTCCCTGCAGATTACTAATTTCGCTTATTACTATCGCCTGCTTTCCTACAAGGCTCTCCGCATTGGTTTTTACCCTGTCTTTATTAAAGTATTTCACCGCCACAGGTCTTGTAAAATAAAGGAGCAGCAAGGATACTGCAAAAAAAAGGACAATCTGTACTACCAAAGGCAATCCCAGAGCCGCCGCTATTACCGCCAGCAATGCCCCACCGGCAAACCAAATGGTAGTCAGCCCTAACGTAGCTATTTCAATCCCAATGAAAAGCACCAGAGCCACCAGCCAAAAAATTGTATAATCCACCTTTCCAGCCTCCTTTCTTTTTCTCTCCTATCTTACTATACTTTCAACTTTTATTCAATATCATACGACAGAAAAACATGGAAATCGGCAACCGTTTGTTTGAAAACTATATTCACGGTACGCAAAAATGCTTCGGATAACCCGAAGCATTTTTCTTGCAATTTTTTTGACATTGCGCTTTATTTGCTGAAACAAAGTATTTTTTTACCAGAAAACGTGGTCTCCAATTACAATTCCGTCATGTGCCCCCACTCTTCTGAAATGGGTTGCCGTACCAATGTTGGTTGCGCCATTGATAGCTTCCCTGGCCGCTGTCATGCAGCTTTCAGGGATATTACCGCCGTATACCCTGGCCACTTTGCCGTTTAAAGCCGGAGTAAACTGCCCGGAAGCGTAAATCACACTGTAAATGGAATTAGGGTATGCACCACTTCTCACCCGGTTCATAACGGTAGCGCCTACTGCCAGATGGCCTTCATATCCCTGATTTCCTGCCTCGCAGTAAATCAATGCCGCCAAAAGCCTCGTATCATCCGCGCCTACCACCACGGCCCCCTGGTTAGCCGTCAGCTTCGCCTTTGCTTCCTCTTCCGCCTTTTCCCTTGCCTTAATGGATGCAATGGTTTCGCCTTCATCAATATGAAAATCCAGGTCCACAAATTCCGCTGAAACATAGCCGGTTTCGTTATTATACTTTACACTAATCCAGTCATCATCAATCACTTCAATAACATCCAGTTCATCATCCTGTGCGATGAGGGCATAAATGTCGGATTCCGTACTGGGTTCTTTGCGGATTCTAAGGGCATCCGTTTCAATCGTCACGATAAGGTTTCCCACCTCATCCGCCATGCTTTCCGCCGCCTCATCAAACAGCAAATATTCGTCACTGGCCCAGCCCACCAAATCGCCGGAGCGCAGCTTCGTCCATCCGTCTTTCCTTTCCAGAATCCTTCCCCCACAGTCCTTATACAAGACACCGACCTTCTCCGAATCCTCGCTGGCCTTAGCCCTTACATTCAGTGTGTATTGCACATCGGCCATTACTAGGTCGGAACCTTGCTTTTCTTCCTCTTCCACTCCCGTTTTTCTCGCATTCAGGCTCTCGGTTATAGCCTCTTCCGTCACCTGGACTTCCGTCGATGAATTATATGCCATTAAAATATCATCCACAGTCACCTTTTCATCGTCTTGCGCATCTAACGCTTCCATGGCATCATCCATAGAATTTTCCATATTTTCATCTGTATCGGAATCAAGCAATACCGCTACGCCTACATTCAACGAATCCAAATATTCCTGGCTGCTCGTTTTCTCTTCGCCGGCCCTGGCAGTTATACTTGCAGCCATCATTACTATCAAACCCATAACCAAGCATGACAGCATATAAAACGGCTTTCTGTTTCCTGACATTTTCCATACCTCCTATTATTTATGCCTGGCCAATTTGTTTTATCGGCCACAATATAATATTTCCTTACTAACACATTATGAAAATATTACGAATTTGTTAATTTTATTACATAAATAATAGCAAAAGAAATGGTTTCTGTCAAGTTTACAGTTTTTTCCCTATCTTCCCTCCCAGAATAAAGCTCAGTGCTGCGCCGATTACAAAGGTAGAAGCGATGCAGATTAACATCATCAATAAGTTTTTCAACCCACCGGCCGGGTCAGCATAAACAGGGAGGGATGTGATGCCCGGCATGACAAAACCGAAGCATTTTGTTCCCAGGAGAACCGTCATCGCCCCCCCAATGCCGTTAGAAACCATAGCCGCAATCAATGGGGTCTTATTTACCACATTGACTGTAAATAATGCCGGTTCGGAGATTCCCAGGAAGGCGGAAAAGCTCGTGGTCATTGCCGCAGCCTTCGCCTTAGGGTCCTTCATGCGAAGGGCAGCCCCAAAAGCAGCACCCGACTCTGCCATATTGTGACAGAAGGAGACTGGAAGCAGATAGTCATACCCCAATGTAGCAATATTGGAAATCTGAATCGGCGATGTGGACTGATGCATACCGCACAATACAATCAGCGGCATGAAAAAGCCGAGTAAAAATCCAGCCACAGGCCCAATCTTGCTAAACAGCCATACGATGCCGTCCGCCAGTGCCAAACCGCCGTATGCCCCAAGGGGCGCCAATACGAGATAGGTAACCGGAATTGTAATTGCCAGAGACAATGCGGGAACCACTACCATTTTTAATACATTCGGGATAAAGCGGTCGATAAACCGGTAAACCAACGCCAACAGCCCCACTCCCAGGATAACCGGGAAAACCGAATCGGCATAATTAAAAATAGGCACGGAAATCCCAAAGAACGTAAAGGGGCTGACTTCCGCATCCACAGCCGCCACAAAAGTCGGGTACATCAGCGCACCTGCCACACAAATCCCCAAAAACTCATTCACTTTGAATTTCCTGGCTGCGGATATTGCCAACAGGAAAGGCAAAAAGTAAAATGGAATATCGGAAATCAGGCTGATAACCGCCCATGTTCCGGTTCCGCCGGATATCCATCCGAACGCCTCCAGCATGGCAATGATACCTTTTAACATACCGCCTGCCACCAATGCGGGGAGGATGGGTGAAAATACCCCGGTAATCACATCCAGCACGGCCGCCGCATTTATCCTTTTCCCTTCTTTCCCTGCCGCCTGCCCGGTATCGCTCCCAGCATCCATATTTCCCTTATACCCCAACAATGCCTCCACCTCAATAAAAACATCACCTACCATCGGGCCTATAATCACCTGATATTGTTCATTTTTAATCTGCGTCCCCAATACCCCATCCAATTCCCCAATACTTTTTAAATCCGCCAAAGATTCTTCTTTCAGGTTAAAACGCAGCCTCGTCACACAATGCAGCGCATTGGAAATATTTTCCTTTCCCCCTAAAAGACGTACTATTTCATCCGCTAGTTTTTTATTATTCATTTATGGATACGCTCCTTTCAAAGTCCTATGGTCAATAGTGACGTTCTTCCTTCTCTTTTTCTTATTCCAAATTTTCCCCATTGCTCTCTATGCATTTTTTGTACCAGTAGAAACTATCCTTTTTATACCTCTTTCCGCTTCCTTTGCCACCATTGTCCAGGTCTACATAAATAACCCCATACCGTTTGTCCATGGTCAGCGGCCCGCAGGAAACAATATCAATAATCCCCCACATGGTATAGCCAATTAATTCTACGCCATCAATCACAGCTTCTTTCATCTGGGCAATATGTGAGCTTAAGTAGTCAATCCTGTAAGGGTCATGAACGCTGCCATCCCCCTCCAACACGTCCCCGGTCCCCAAGCCATTTTCAGCCACAAACAGGGGTAGCCCGTAACGGTCATACATCTGGTTCAGCGTAACCCGCAAGCCGACAGGGTCCTTCTGCCATCCCCATTCGCTTGTTTCCAGGTAAGGGTTCTTGTTCGCCATAATCAGGTTTCCCGCCGTCTTTTCCCAAGACTGGCTGTTGGTAGAAACCTGGGAAAAATAATAGGAAAATGAAAGGTAATCCACCGTCCCTTCTTTCAATATTTCCTTATCCCCTGGCTCAAACTGAATGTCGATATGGAAACGGTCAAAATAGCGGTCCATATAAGCCGGATATTCCCCCCTGGCCATAATGTCAGTATAAAACCAGTTGGAATACTGGTCATCCAGCAAAGCCTGCATCGCATCCTCCGGCTTACAGGTCGCCGGATAAGTGGTAAATCGGGCAATCATGCCTCCAACCTTACTCCCCGGCAGCATCTCATGGCACAGCTTCACAGTCTTGGCATTTGCGATAAACTGATGGTGAAGGCATTGGAAAATGGCCTCATCCATATTTTCCTCCGTGCCCGGAATCAGGCAGACACCATCCCATGGCGCAAATTTCCCGGCATTAAATTCATTGAAGGGAAGCCAGTAATCCACCAGTTCTCCCAGCTCTTCAAACAAAACCTTTGCATATTTCAAATATAAATCAATGGTTTTGCGGTTTTTCCATCCACCATATTTCAGCACAAGGTTGACAGGAATGTCATAATGCAGAATCGTAGCGAATACCTTCATGCCATATTTTTTGCACTCCCCGAACATATCCCTATAATATTGGATTCCCTCCTGATTAGGGGTTTCCTCATCCCCATTGGGGAAAATCCTTGCCCAGCAAATCGAGGTACGGAATATTTTCATTCCCATTTCCGCAAAAAGCGCAATATCCTCTTTATAGCGATGATAAAAATCAATCCCCCGGCGATTGGGATAGTAAGCCACATCCATATCTTTTAGCGCCTGTTCAAACTCTTCCCTGGAAAATGGGCTGCCATGATGCTTCTCTTCCACTTGCTCATGATTCCATGACGGATTCAGGTATCTCAGGTCCTGGGTGGAAATCCCTTTATTCCCTTCCCTAAACCCTCCATCCGCTTGAGAGCATGCAATGGCCCCGCCCCATAAAAAATCTTTATCAAATCCCACTTTCATAGCAATATATTCTCTCTTTCACATTTTCATTGTTTCAAGCGCTTGTTAATGTTATTATAATATAAGCGGAACATAGTTGTAACATCAGCGTTCTATTAATTTTTTATCATATTCACAGATTTTATGGAATTTTGCAGAAACGTGGTTTTAAGAATAAAAATGGGGGGAAATATGGGAATTAAAGAATTGGAAGATTTCCTTTATCAGGAAACTGACAGCGAACGGTGGCATTTGGAAAATGAGGGGGAGTTAAGCCGTTTTTATGACAAAATGAAAAAAGTAGCCTTCGATTCCGGGGAATACTATTGTTTCGATTTTTCCAATACCCTAAAAACCGATACGATAGGCATTGTACGGGAATCCCGCTATACCACCATCCCAGCCCATTTTCACAAGGATATGGAGCTGAATTATATTTACAGCGGGAGCTGTACTTTTGTCATAAAAGGAAAGGAAGTTACGATGAAACAGGGGGATTTGTGTATTCTGGATTCCAACGTCATCCACAGCGCTGTCAGCTATAAAAAATATGGGGATATTGTAATCAATATTATTTTCCGGCACGAATTTTTCGACCATCTGTTTTTAAGCAAGCTTTCCCAAAAGGGAATCATCAGCAGCTTTCTGTTGGACGTAATATCCAAAAACCGTGCCCATAACCAATATTTGATTTTTCAGACCCAGGAAAATTTCAAAGTCCATTCCTTGATACAATTCCTGCTTTGCGAATATTTTTCGCCCAGCCAATGCTACCATGAATTGCTTCAAGCCTATTCCGCCGCACTTTTTATCGAGCTAATCAACACTATGTATGATGCCGAGAAATATCGGCTTTCAAAAAAGAATCAGCTTTTTTCCATATTGAAATACATCGAGACACATTATAAAAAATGCTCCCTGACGGAAATCGCGGAACATTTTGGCTACAGCCCGAATTATTTAAGCAACTACCTGAAAGAAAAAACCGGGAAATCTTTTATCGAAATCAAGATTTCCCAGCAAATGGCAGAAAGCACCTTCCTGCTCGTCCATTCCGACCATACCATAAATGAAATTGCCGAAATCGTCGGATGCAACAATATTACCTATTTTTATAATAAATTCTATGATACCTATCAATCCACCCCACGGGAATACCGGCTAAAATACCGCCAGATGCCGGAGGATGGCCTATGCATCTGACCTCCCGCATGGGCAAAATGTCATCTATAGGCATCAAAGCAGGGGAATCAATTTTCATGGGCGGCGCAGCGGGCAGGGCCTTTGGTTCATGCAGGATTCGGTTTTGCGGCTAAGATAAAAAGCAGATTTCACTAATGAAATGGGCAAAGGAATTGGATGCGGCCGGGGCGGAAGCAACGGGCATCCATGCCCACGCTTCCTAAAACCGCCATCCATGGCGGTTTTGCCCTGGGTATGAACCATTTCATAAGTGAAATTACTGCTTTTTATCAATAGCCTTAAAACCGAACGCTGCATGAACCAAAGGCCCTGCCCGCTGCGCCGCCCATGAAAATTGATTCCCCTAACATCAAAGCCTTTTGGATTTCTCCACGCAGGCTGAAATTGCTTCGATAACGGCCGCCCTCACTCCTTTTTCCTCCAGCACAGATACCCCTTCGATAGTTGTCCCCCCCGGGGAGCACACCATATCTTTTAGTTCGCCCGGATGTATGCCCGTTTCCAGCACCATTTTTGCACTCCCAAGCACTGCGCTGGACGCAAATTCATAAGCCTGTTTCCTGGGCATTCCTGCCTTTACCGCCCCATCGGCCATAGCTTCGATGAATAAGAATACGAAAGCCGGGGAGCTGCCGCCTACCGCCCCTGCGGCATCCATCAGCCGTTCCGGTATTACGATTGCCTTCCCGAAGCTTTCCATCAGCTCCAGGCATAATTTTTCCTCTTCCTTCCCCGCCAAAGCATTGCCGCATACTGCAGTACAGCCCGCCCCTACCAGTGCCGGGGTATTGGGCATACAGCGGATGAGCTTAATCTTTTTCCCAAATTCCCCTTCCAGCCATTCTATACTCTTGCCTGCCGCGATGCTGATAATCAATTTATCTTCCGTCACCACACCGCGTATTTCCCGAATTACTTCCTGCAAAAAAACAGGCTTCACCGCCAGGACAATCACATCCGCCACATCCGCCACCTGACAGTTATCCTTACAAGTAGCAATGCAAAATTCTTCTTCTATCCGCTCCAGCGTTGCCTGCGTCTTTGCAGAGCCTAGCACATCCTTCCGCTCCACAATCCCTTCCTGAAGCATCCCTCCAATCATCGCCTTCGCCATATTCCCCAAACCAATAAATCCTATTTTCATGCCCTTTCAAGCTCTCCTTTCCCTGTTTCTCAATTAACTGTTTTCTAAATTCGTTCCTTCCCAGACCCGTAACTTATGCTGGATATTTTCACGTCCTCCTCTGCCTCGCCGCCTCAAAGGTGAGTACAGCCGCTGCCACTGACGCGTTCAGAGATTCCACTTCCCCCTCCATAGGGATTTTCACATAGGTGTCCGCTAAGGCGGCCGTCTGCTCCGTCAAACCATTTCCTTCATTTCCTATTAAAAAAGCGGACGCCTTCCGGTAATCGCATTTCTCATAGCTCTTTTCCCCTTTTAAGTGGGCTGCAAAAATCTCCACTCCTGCCCGTTTCATTTTTTCGATAGCCTCTGTCAAATCTTCCGCGTAATAAAACGGCATCCGGTATGCAGAGCCCATAGTTGCCCTAATTACCTTTGGGTTGTAAACGTCCGCCGTATCTTTGCTCATGACTACCCCACAAACCCCGGCCGCTTCCCCGCTTCTGAAAACCGTTCCCAAATTGCCCGGGTCTTGAAGGTTTTCCAGCACTATTAAAAGGGGGTTTTCTTTCCTGCCCAGTATATCTTCCAGGGAATAATGCCGCTGCCTGACTACGCACAAAATCCCCTGGGGCGATTGGGTATCGGACATCTTTCCAAATACTTCCTTTGCCACCCTCTCATAGCCGCAGCTTTCCAGCTTTTTCCCGATTGCTTCTTCCCGTCCTTTCTGTTCTTCTGAACATGTATGCCCTATACAATCCGGATTTTCCTCAGGCAAAAAAGGGACAAAATTTTCCGAAACATAAATTTCCACCAAATCCTCTTTTGGCGCTTCCAAAAACATTTTAACCCCTTCAGCTACAAACACATCCTCTTTGTTCCTCAAAGCAGCCTTTTTATTCAATTGCACAATTCTTTTCACTTTCTGGTTCGTCATGCTCGTTATCATGGAATCCCCCACTTCCCTACGCAAATTTATTTCTTCCATTTGATTCGTGTGTCAAAAGCCCTGGCTGCGGAGTGCGCCTGACATATTGCACAAAAACAGTTCGTGCAACTGACTTTTGTGCGATGGAGGTGAGACTCATAAATCGTGGAAGCCTCTGCTGAACACGAT
>QXWV01000083.1 GCA_009911195.1 Lachnospiraceae bacterium
TTCAATTTATAAAAAAGCCCTTGCACTTCCTCACCCCTGATATATAACGCACTAACGGACTGGCACTACCTGCGCCAGTCCGCCTTAAATCAACCACTGCTAAAACATTGTTTTATGCGCTTCCATCGGCCTGCCGTACTCCGGCTTTCGCAGAAACTGCTTTCCAGCCATCACATAGCCAGCGCCCTGCTCACTTCATACTGATATTCCGGTATATCTTTCTTCATAGCCAGTGCTTCTTCTATATCGAAATCCTGGAATTCCCCGTTCCGGTATCCCACTACCCGGTTTGTCTTTCCCTGGCAGAGGATATCCGTCGCATATGCCCCCATGATGGATGCATAAAAACGGTCTTTACAGGTAGGGCTTCCGCCCCTTTGCATGTATCCTAAGATTGTTGCCCTGGTCTCTATCCCCGTAGCCGCCTCTATCCTTCTGGCCATGGATGTGGAATGGCCGATTCCTTCCGCATTGATAATGATATGATGGGTCTTTCCCTTTTTCCTGTTGCTGATAATATTATTGATGATGCCCTGTTCGTTATAGTCATATTTCTCCGGAAGAAGAATATCCTCCGCACCGTTAGCCACGCCGCACCAAAGGGCAATATATCCCGCATTCCGTCCCATTACTTCGATGATGCTGCACCTTTCATGGGATGAGGAAGTGTCCCTTACCTTATCAATGGCCTGCATCGCCGTATTTACCGCCGTATCAAATCCTATTGTATAGTCCGTACAACTGATATCCAAGTCTATCGTACCCGGGATTCCGATTGTATTAATTCCTTTTCTTGACAGTGCCTGAGCACCCCTGTAAGAGCCGTCGCCACCAATAACTACAAGTCCTTCAATGCCATATTCCTTACAGATATCCGCGCCCTTTTGCTGCCCCTCATCCGTCTTAAACTCCATGCAGCGGGCTGTACCGAGTATCGTGCCGCCCCTCTGGATAATATCCGACACGCTGCTCCTCTTCAAATCTACGATTTCTTCATTTAGAAGGCCCTGATAGCCCTTTTTTATTCCTTTTACATTCACTCCCTTGGCAAGCGCCTGCCTAACCACGGCACGGATAGCCGCATTCATTCCCGGTGCATCCCCACCGCTAGTCAATACTCCTATTGTCTTAATCTCGTTTGCCATGCCTCCACCTCTCCTATCTATTTATCGAATACTGACCTCTTTTATCCCACCGCAGCGGAATATATACAGCAACTTTATTTTACCTTTTTTCTTCTATGTTTTCAATAGGTAATTGCGAAACCAATAAACTTACTGAATATTCTGACAATATGTTTTGCGAAAAGACGCTTCCGTAATCTCACGTCACCCGCACATTTTCCTCCCCATACAAAGCTCCCAGGCGCGCCACCAGCTCCCTGTCCGCCTTCACATTCCTGTTTGGCGGCAGATTCTTCACCGCTTTTGGGTTTTCCACATAAATGCATACGCCATCTCCCCCATCCGACTCCGCCAGCAAGGCAAACAGCTCTTTCTCTGCCGTTTCATACGCTTCCTTTGTAGGGAATTTAATCCACAGCTTCCTGCTTATTTCATCAAACCCTATCATCCTTTCGCAAATCAGCTTCCCGTCCTTTTCATCCTCCACGGACACCCGGCCTTTCACGAACACCTTATTATCCTCCAGCAGTTTGGAAGAATTCCTCTCATAATCCCTGGGGAATACCACCACTTCTATAGCCCCTACCAAATCCTCTATTTGCAGGAATGCCATTACTTTATCGTTTTTCGTATACTTTATTTTCTTATCCGCAATGATGCCGCCCACAGTGGCGCTTTGGCCATCCTTTACCACCGTTTCCCCTGTTTCCTCATCCAGAAGAAAGTCCGCCGTAGTATTGGTGATATTTTTCTTCCACATCTGGGCATACTCCTCCAGGGGATGCCCGCTGATATAAATACCAAGCACTTCCTTTTCAAAGGAAAGGAGCATCTCCTGGGAATATTCCCCTACATCCGGCATCTTGATTTCATAATCCTCTTTTTCTTCTTCAGACACAATATCAAAAAGGGAAATCTGCCCCGCCATATTATTTTTCTTATCCTGCTGTATGGTGTCCATAATCTGCACATATACGCTCATGAACTGCTTGCGGGTTCCCCCCAGCCCGTCCAGCGCTCCCGCCTTAATAAAGTTCTCCACAGCGCGCTTATTCACTTCTTTATCCGCCACCCGGGTGATAAAGTCCTTCAGGTTCTTATATTCCCCCCGTTCCTCCCGTTCTTTTACCAAAGCTTCTATCACCGGATACCCTATACTTTTAATGGCCGTAAGGGCATAGCGGATTCCCTCCCCTGTCACCGAAAAGCCAGCCTCCCCTGCATTAATATCCGGCGGCAGGATAGAGATTCCCATATTCCGGCATGCCACTATATACTCGGATACCTTGCTGGGGAAATCAATCACCGACGTCAAGAGCGCCGCCATAAATTCCACCGGATAGTAATATTTCAAATATGCCGTCTGGTAAGCGATTACCGCATAACAGGCCGCATGGGACTTGTTAAAGGCATATTTGGCAAAATCCATCATATCACCATAGATTTGCTTGGCCGTCTTTTCGTCTATGCCTTTGGAAACGCAGCCCGGCACGCCCTCTTCTTCATTCCCGTAAATAAAATTATCCCGCTCCTTTTCCATGACCGACTGCTTCTTTTTGCTCATGGCCCTGCGCACCAAATCGCTGCGCCCCAGGGTATAGCCGCCCAAATCGCGGACAATCTGCATTACCTGTTCCTGGTAAACGATACAACCATAGGTAGAAGCTAAAATAGGCTCCAACTGGGGGCAGGAATAGGTAATAGCCTGATGACTGTTTTTGCCTTTAATATATTTGGGGATAAAATCCATAGGACCTGGACGGTATAAGGAAATACCGGCAATCACATCTTCCAGGCTCTGGGGCTTTAGCTCTTTCATAAAGTTTTTCATACCGCCGCTTTCCAATTGGAACACCCCATCGGTACGCCCTGTTCCAAGAGAGGCCAGTACCGCCTTATCGTCATAATCAATCTGGTTCATATCCAAATGGATACCTTTTGTTTTTTCCGTAAAATGAACCGCATTTTGGATTACCGTCAATGTACGCAGGCCAAGGAAGTCCATTTTCAGCAGCCCCAGTTCTTCAATGGTAGTCATCGTAAACTGGGTGGTAATCGCACCGTCGCTTCCTCTGGAGAGCGGCACGAACTCCTCCGCAGGCTTGCTGCAAATCACTACCCCTGCCGCATGCATGGAGGTGTGGCGCGGCAGCCCCTCCAGACGTTTGCTCATATCAATCAGGCTTTTTACCTGTTCATCCGTTTCGTACATTCTCCGGAACTCCGGGTTGGCGCTCAGCGCCCTGTCTATGGTCACATTCAATTCGTTCGGCACCATTTTGGCAATGGAATCCACATAGGAGTAAGGCAAATCCATGACCCGCCCCACATCCCGGATGACACCCTTGGCCGCCATTGTACCGAAGGTAACAATCTGCACTACCTTATCTGCGCCATATTTTTTCCCCACATAGTCGATAACTTCCTGCCTTCTTTCAAAGCAAAAGTCAATATCGATATCAGGCATGGATACGCGCTCCGGATTGAGGAAACGCTCGAACAGGAGATTATATTTAATCGGGTCGATGTCGGTGATTTTCAGGCAATAGGAGACAATGCTCCCTGCCGCGGAGCCCCTCCCCGGACCCACCATTATACCATTCACTTTTGCATAATTAATAAAATCCCATACAATCAGGAAATAATCTACATATCCCATATTTCGGATAACATTCAGCTCGTATTCCAGGCGCTCCAGCAAGCCCTCTCTGCTCTGGCCTTCGGGAATCACTCCTGTGGGCAGCAGATTTTCGGCTTCGGGCGCATCCTTCCGCACCCCATAGCGCTCATATAAACCATCATAGCAAAGCTTATTCAAATATGTCCAGGAATCATACCCTTCCGGCACTTCAAATTGGGGCAGCTTCGTCACGCCGAATTCAATTTCCACATGGCAGCGGTCCGCAATCCTCTGGGTATTCTCCACCGCCTCCCAGGCATAAGGGAACAGCCCTTTCATCTCTTCTTCGCTCTTTACATAATACTGGCCGCCCACGTAGCGCATCCGGTCTTCGTCTGCAAGCTTTTTCGCCGTCTGGATGCATAGCAGCACGTCATGGGATTTCTCATCCTCCGCATAGGTATAGTGGACATCGTTGGTAGCTACCAGGGGAATATCCAGTTCCTGGCTCATCTTCAGAAGTGCCGCATTCACTGTTCTCTGTTCCGGGATTCCATGGTCCTGCAATTCCAGGAAATAATTCCCCTTCCCAAAACAGGCTTCATATTTCCTGGCCGCTTTCTGCGCTTCATCTATCAACCCTTTGGAAATATATCTTTGCACCTCGCCAGCAAGGCATGCGGAAAGGGCGATAATCCCTTCGTGGAATTCATTCAGCACTTCCATATCCACACGTGGCTTATAATAATAGCCTTCCGTGAAGCCCCTGCTGACAATTTTCATCAGATTGGCATATCCCTTATTGTCTTCCGCCAGAAGCACCAAATGGTAGTATCTGTCTTCCCCGCCGGTCAACTCCTTATCAAACCGGGAATTGGGCGCCACATACACTTCACAGCCAATAATGGGGTTAATCCCCTCCGCCTTCGCCGCTTTATAAAAGTCAATAACCCCATACATTACTCCATGGTCCGTAATCGCAGCGCTGTCCATGCCCAGTTCCTTCACGCGCTTGACATATTCCTTTATTTTATTGGAACCGTCCAGAAGACTGTATTCCGTATGAACGTGTAAATGGGTGAATGCCATAATCGATGCTCCTTTTCTTCTGAATTTTTATAATGGAATATTGCCATGGGCCGTCTTCTTTTCCGCTGCCCGCTTTGCCGGATGAAGTTCCAGGACCCTTATGATATTTTCCCTGGTAGCACATGGCTCGATAACCTCATCCACATAACCCATATGGGCGGCTTCAAAGGGATTTAAGAACTGTTCCCCATATTCCTTCAAATATTGTTCCCTCTGCCCACTGTCGGCATTTTTAAAAAGCACATCCACCGCGGCTTCCGCGCTCATCACCGCTATTTCAGCCTTTGGCCATGCATAAACCACATCTGCCCCCAGTTCTTTGCTGCACATCGCCAGATAAGAGCCTCCGTAAGCCTTTCTAAGTATCACTGTGATTTTAAGCACCTCCGCCTCGCTGTAAGCAAAAAGCATTTTTGCCCCATGCCGGATAATCCCTCCCTGCTCCTGCTCCTTTCCCGGATAAAAACCGGACACATCCACCAGGTTCACCAGAGGAATGTTAAAACTATCGCAGACGCGGATAAATCCGGCTGCTTTATCTGCCGCATTGATGTCTATACATCCCGCCATTTGAGCCGATTGATTGGCGATAATCCCCACCGGGTAACCGCCCACCCTGGCAAGCATAGTGATAATGTTGGATGCAAATTTCTCCTTGATTTCCATCCCGCTCCCTTCATCAATCAGGCAGTCTATCACCTTATGCATATCGTAGGCATGCCGCCTGGACTCCGGCATCAGGGAAGCAATCCTTTTTCCCCTCTCCTCATCAAAGGCAAAATCCTTTGCCCGGATGGGCATTTCGTGGAAATTATCCGGCAAATAGCCTAAAAGCCTTTTGATATACCGGATACAATCCTCATCATCCGTCGCCACATGGTCCGCCATGCCGCTAATTCTGGCATGGATTTCAGCCCCGCCCAGTTCATCCATAGTCACCGTCTGCCCAATAGCCGCCTTCACTACCTTGGGTCCGGTGATAAACATATTGCTTGTCTCATCCACCATAATAATAAAGTCCGTCAGCGCAGGGGAATAGGAAGCGCCTCCCGCACAAGTTCCCATAATCGCGGATATCTGTGGGATTTTTCCGGAAGCCTTCACATTATTATAAAAAATATTTCCATGGCCCGACAGCCCCAGTATCCCCTCCTGAACCCTTGCGCCGCCCGAATCGAAAAGCCCCACAATAGGAACTTCCATCTGAAGTGCCTTATTTTGGATATTGGATATTTTTCTGGCATTCATCTCGCTGATGGAGCCGCCAAACACCGTGAAATCCTGGGCATACACGCAGACTGTCCGCCCGTTCACCTTTCCGTAGCCTGCAATCACGCCATCGCCCTCCACCTTATTTTTCTCCATCCCAAAATAGGGGCATCTATGTTCCAGATACACATCCGTCTCCACAAAGGTATCCTTATCCATCAAAAGCAAAATCCGCTCCCAGGCCAAAAGCTTGCCCGCCCCATGCTGCTTCTTTTCCTGCTCCCTGCCATGGGCCTTATCCTTCCTTGCCTCCAGATTCTTTAATTCTTCGTCCAGTGTCATTTACTACTCCCCTTCCCACCTCGCTCACTGCTTTGTTTCCAGTTCCAGTAAATATTGTTTTATCTTCTCTATGTGCGGCTTCTCATACCATTTTCCATCAATCTGTAAAATCCCGTCGGCGCATTTTTCAAATGCAGCAACAATCCCCCTTAAGTATTCCTTGTCGTTTTGTTCGTAATACTCCTTCACCGCCCTGGCCTGGGCCGGATGTATCAGGAGTTTTCCGGAAAACCCCAGCCTTTTGCTTCTGCGGTAGTCCTCCATGAATTTCTTCATATCCCGTATTTCCATGCTCACCGTATCCAATGAATATTTCCGGCAATAAGAAGCATATAAAACAAGCTGCCCCCTTGCGAAAAATGTCGCTTCCTCATCCGCTTCAAAACCCAGTTCCTTCCGGTAATCCTCCCCGCCGAAGGCCAGTCCCTGTATCATGGGATGGGCTGCAATTTCCGGAAGCCCTATGATTCCTTTCGTGGTTTCTATCAGCGCTATTATGGATTTCCCATCTAGTTGCCCCCGATACTTCCCACAAACCGCCGTACCCTCAAATTTAGGAATCATAACGCCTGCGAACTTGATATCTTTAAGGGCATTTAACTCCTTGTCAAATCTTTCGCCGGAATTTAAGCGCACATACAGTTCTCTGCTTTCCCCGTACCTTTCCAGGACATCCGCTGCAATTCCCAGTCCGTCCTCTTTCTGGGATGGGGAAAGGGAATCCTCCAAATCCAATATAATTGCATCCGCTTCTATTTGGGGAATACGGTTTGCATACTTTTCCTTTGCCGGAACAAAAAGCCATGTTTTGCCTATCTGTGCCATTTTTCCTCCGTTTTTGCAGTTCCACATTATCAACTGATGTTATTTTGTCCGAAATTATTTAGCAGGTTTTCCCTTGTACTTAGCGATTTCCTTTGCACATTCCATCACTTTATTCGCTCTTTTTAACATAGGGGGGCCTATCACCTTCCCCTCCAAAGTCGCCACGCTGCGCCCTTCTTCTTTTGCCCTTGCTGCGGTTTCCAGCACGGCCCTGGCATGGTCCATCTCTTCCTCCGAAGGCCCAAAGCACCTGTTCGCCCAGGGAATCTGTATGGGATTTACCACAAGAACGCCCGCAAACCCCATGGAATATGCCATCCTCTCTTCCGACATAAACCCTTCTTCATTTTTCAAATCAAGATACGGTGTATTGATGGGAAGAAGGCCATTCATCCTTGCTGCCATTACAATCATCGCCCTGGGCATCTCGAATGCTTTCGCCGAATATTCATGAGTTCCCCATATACTATCCAGATAATCTTCCCCTCCGAACAAAAGCGCAATAATTCTCCCGCTGCTCTTTGCAATATTTTGCACATTGGCAACCGCCCCTGCCGTCTCAATCATCGGTAAAAGCTTAATCGTACCCTCTTTTAAGCCGTCTCTCTCCTCGCATTTTTTCAACAGATTGGAAAATTCCTGAATATGGGAAACCTCTTTAATCTTAGGTGATACCACCCCCAAAATCCGGTTACCATCAATCAGTTCCAAATCCCTCATCAAATCCTCAGTGCCAAGCTCATTGATACGGACAAAAAGCTGTCTGCCCTCAAAAATGCCACCGGCCAGATATCTGCCCAGAATCTCCCTTGCTGCCTTTCTTTTGGCAGGCGGCACAGCATCCTCCAAATCAAAAATAATGGCATCCGCTTCGCTCCCCGCCGCCTTATCCAAAAATTTTTCATTGTATGCGGGAACAAACAGCATACTTCTTAAAAGGTAATTCATATATTTTCCTCCTGCATATTTTTATTATAACGCAAACCGGAAATTGGCAAAATATTTTCTTTGTATTTTTGTATTCTTAATCCAGGCTCTATTTTGGCTATTCTGTATTGATTTTAGATGCACAAGACCTGTCCACGGCTGCCCAACTTTCCCATCATTTTACCTTGCCCTTTTATTCCCACGGACAACGGGCCAAACTGCCACACTTGTGCGGATATTTAGCGGCCTCCCCCTATTCCACAGTGACCACCTTTGCCAGATTCCTCGGTTTATCCACGTCCAATCCTTTATCCAGAGAAACATAATAGGCCAAAAGCTGCAAAGCAGCCGAAGCAGGCATTACCATAAATCCATCTTCCATGGCAGGCAGCATAAACACGCTTTCCCAGGAGGCTTCTTTTTCCAGGCCGAAAGTTTCCTTTATAAACAGTATAACCCCTGCGCCCCTGGACTGCACCTCTTTTATGTTAGAAAATTCTTTCGACTTCACTTTTCCCTGTGTCACCACCGCCACCACCGGCGTATCCTCCGTAATCAGCGCAATCGTTCCGTGTTTCAGCTCCCCCGATGCATAAGCTTCCGAATGGATGTATGAAATCTCCTTCAGTTTCAACGAGCCTTCCAAAAGGATGGCATGGTCCAATCCCCTCCCCATCATGAATACATTCTGGGCATTCAAAATAGACCGGGCTATATAATGGATTTCTTCTTTCCTGTCCAATACCCTCTGCATAACCTCCGGCACGCGCATCAGTTCCCCAGCAAAAGCTTTTGCCTCTTCCGCCCCAAAGCTTCCCCTTACATAGGCCATCCGCCCGGTAAGCAGATAGAGCACCGCCAACTGGGTGGTATAGGCTTTCGTACTGGCCACCGCAATTTCCGGCCCTGCATTGGTATAAATCACATAATCGCTGGCCCGGGCTACAGAAGCCCCCCGCACATTGACAATAGCCAGCGTCTTCGCCCCACTTTTCTTCGCATGCTTCACCGCTTCCAGCGTATCGATAGTCTCGCCGGACTGTGATATGGCTATTACCAGCGTATCCTCATCCACAATCACATCCGTATACATAAATTCGCTTGCAAGCTCCACGTCCATATGAATACGCACCAGAGACTGCATCAGCGCTTTGCCCACCAGCCCTGCATGCATGGCCGTTCCACAGGCCACCACACATATACGCTTGCAGTCCATAAGCAGACTGTCCGGGATACCATCCCCGCCCAAATCCGGAATACCTCCCTGAATCCTCGGCATCACCGTTTCCCGAATCACCTGGGGCTGCTCCATAATCTCTTTTTCCATGTAAAAAGGGTAACCGCCTTTGCTGCCCCTATCTACATCCCAGTTCACCGTCAGCCATTCCGGCTCCGCCGCTTCCCCTGCCATATCATATAGTTCCACTGCAGTTTCCTTCAATTCTGCTACATAAAATTCAGGCAGCACAAAATACTCCCTGGAATACTGTCCCAGAGCCGTCACATCCGAAGCCAGCATACTTCCCCCCTGCGCCCTGGCTATAACGATAGGGCTCACATTTCGCACCGCAAAAATAGTTCCCGGAATATCATCAAACATTATACTCAGGGCAAACGTTCCCTTTAGCTTCAACACCGTTTTACGAATCGCTGCCAAAGGGTCTGTGTTGTAAAAATGGTCCAATACCGCCGCTGCTACCTCGCTGTCCGTCTGGGATTGCAGCTTTTCTTCCAAATGATACCTCTGTACCAGGTCACGGTAATTCTCCACAATGCCATTATGAGCCACCGTAACCTTTCCGAACTTATGGGGATGGGCATTGGCATCGCTGACCCCTCCATGGGTAGCCCATCTCGTATGGCCAATACCGCATGTGCCAAAAATCCCGCTTTTTTCACATAAAAGGCGCAAATCTTTCACACGTCCTGCACACTTGCGTATCCTGATACTGCCATCTCTTCCACACACCGCTATGCCAGCGCTGTCATAACCCCGGTATTCCAGTATTTCCAATGCATCCAACATGATTTTTTGCGCTTCTTCTACTCCTGTATAACCAATAATTCCACACATAGATTCTCCTCATCTTTCCTCTCCGCGTTTTTTCCACGAAGCTCTATTTCTATTTTTCTTTTCTATCATACTATTCCATTACCTTCCGTTATGCCGTCTTTGTTTTGCAGTTGCCCGCATATTTTTCCAGCATATCACGCACCGGAAGCCATACGGGAAGGCACCCGCCGAATTTTCGATAACCTTCCTCCTCGTCAACCTCGTCCTGCTTAGCGCAGGACAGGTACATGGCGCTAAATGGGATACTATGGGAAATCATTGGCTACAGCCGGAGCACGTCTTGTGCATCCTAAATCAATACATGTAAACAATATTTATTTGCCAAGGTACTGGAGCAACTCCACCAAGCGGAATTACACCAGGGAATTATAGCATAATGTAGTATTGGTGTAAATATTATATTGCGCTGTTGCTGGGAAATGAATTTTTATGGGCGGCGCAGCGGGCTGGGCATTTGGCCCTTGCAGCGTCCTGCTTTAAGGCTATTGATAAAAAGCAGCAATTTCACTTATGAAATGGTCCATACCCAGGGAAAAACCGCCATGGATGGCGGTTTTAGGAAGCATGGGCATGGATGCCCTTTGCTTCCGCCCCGACCGCATCCAACCCTTTTTCCCATTTCATTAGTGAAATCTGCTTTTTATCTTAGCCTTAAAGCAGGACGCTGCAAGGGCCAAATGCCCAGCCCGCTGCACCGCCCATAAAAATTCATTTCCCAGGCATCATTGTGGGAGAGGGGGCAGGCGAATCAATTTTCGGTTATTTATTGATTATTTTTGCATAGACTCGTAGAATTTCCTGCATATTTTTGGTACAATGAGTAAGCAGGCAATTAACATCTGCAATTTCAATTTAAGAAGCATAAAGTCACTGAAAGAAACATGAATTGACCGAATTATTTGGAACGGAGTAGCAGGCCATGGGGTTTAAATTAGATGTAGCTATTAATGAGAATTATTCAAAACTGAATTCTGTGGATATTTATATTTTAACCTATATACAGCATAATTTGCATGAGTGTACTTCCCTCAGCATTGCGGAGCTGGCAAAAAGGTGCAGCGTTTCCACCGCTACTGTCTTAAGGATGTCCCAAAAGCTTAATTTCAGCGGGTACAGCGAGTTCAAATATTTTTTAAAAGATGATGAGAAAAAGAACAGCCCGGAAAATATCAATATGATAGAAATTTTAAATAAAGATATTTCCCAGACGATTAAGTTCTTTCAGCAGAATAAGCATATCCAGGAAATTTGCCAGATTATCAACACCGCAAACACTATTTATGCCTATGGAACGGGGCAAGGGCAGAATTTAATGCTGCAGGAAGCGGCCAGATGCTTTTTTAATGTAAACAAAAAATTTATCATGGTGCCTTCCTCCACGGAATTAAAAATCCTGAAGAAGTTCATGAGTACACAAGATTTGCTATTCATTGCCTCCTGGTCTGGAAACATCAATAAATACAAAGATACTTTAATCAATCTAAGCATCTTGAATATCCCGATTGTATCCATTACCAGTTTTAACAACAATGAATTGTCTTCCCTTTCTAAATATAACCTCTATTTCCAGAGCACCCATGTGGATGTGGATATGAACGTGAACCGTTCTTCTTACCTTACGCTCCACTTGGTTCTTCATTTGCTTTATGATGCTTACGTGGATTATATGGAGCGTATGGAACAAGGGATTCATCATTTTTCCGGGGATTGAGGTATATAAATCCAGACATTGCTGCCCAAAGGAAAAACAGCCGATAACCGCATTTTGATATGCATGTTATTGGCTGTTCCTTATTATCCGAATCGAATCCCCCGCGGCATTCCACCCATCTATAGCAATAATTCTAAATCTAAAACCCACTTTCCGTCCATCATGATATTGTACAAACAAGCTGCCCCTTCTTCACTTCCCCCACCGCTTCAAAGGTTGCCGTTTTCCCATTATCATCCGATAAAATCAACATAGTGGACATATCAAACTTTTCCCGCAGTTTCTTTAAATCCGCCTGGATTACCGGCTCCCCGGCCTTCACTTTATCGCCCTGTGCTTTCCCTAACAACTGGAAGCCATCCCCTTTGGCAGATACTGTATCAATGCCGATATGAATCAAAAGCTCGACCCCATTTTCCATCGTAATCCCAAAGGCATGCCCGGTAGGGAAGACTGCCGATAAAGTACCGTCTGCCGGGGCACATATGGTGGCAGAATCCCCTTCATAGCGGAAGGCCACGCCATCCCCCAGGACTTTTTGGGAAAAAACCGCATCCTTCACATCTTCAATTGCGAACATCGTTCCGTCAGCAGGAGCAACTATCTCACACTTTTCCGGTTCCGATGACTTTTTAAAAAAATGGAACATCTGTTAATCTCCTTTCATTCCTCACGCAAAAGCCCCATTGCCATCCCCTTATTCAATAATAATGGACGCAAGTAAGCCACTGTAGAACACATGGGCAGCACATCCGGGTTCAGGCGGATATGGAGTTCCGTTTCGATATATTTTCTTCTATCCTCAATCCGTTTCCATAACGCAGGTGCCTTTTCCCTGATTTCCTTTTGTAGTGCCTCATCCGCCAAAGCTATTGTGCTTTCCGCGCTGGTTCCCCCATATCCCGACACCGACGGGATAATATCAATCTGGAATAGCATACCGCTTTCCAGGATTTCTTCGCTTCCGTCATAAATCGGGGAGGACATCCATTCTTCGTCCGCGGTCAGATGCCCTGGACATAATGACCAATGATACTTTGATTTGGGCAATACCTGCTCCACCATCTGATATAAATCGTTCCCTTTCATACCACAGTGGATTTCTTCCAGCCATGTAGCATATGCGCCGAAATAAGGCTTTACCACCGCATCCACATAATCCTTCACCCCTTCCGGCAGTTGGGAAGCTTCTTCCACCGCATACCCTGCCCTGGAAGAAAGCCCTCCTTTGTACCCGATGGTCAGGCTGATGGTATCCCCTGTCTTTACCTTATTTTCCGTAGGATATAAATTCGCTTTTACAAACCGTTTTCCCGAAGAGGCAATTGTCACCACGCTGTTCTTCTGCCCGCAAGCATTTAGCATACCTCCCAGCTCCATCTCGCTTATGCCCTCTTCCAGGCCATCCATGGCCTTTAACATACAGTCGGAAGCCAGTGCCGCACCGAATTCATAATGCTCCAGTTCGTTTACATTGTTACGGCAGCGCGCTCCTTTGTTGCCTATGAAAAGATACGTGGCATTAAAAACTTCCCCGGATTCCCCGGCCAATGCCCGAATCCGTTCTACAATATAAGAAGGAACGTCGAACAGTTGTCTGTTGTCCTCCAGACTGCTTGTAAAATTCTTCCATCCCACAATACCGATTCTGGCATCCCCTTCTATCTCTGCCTCTTTTAAAATGTCCGAAAAGCTTTTCCCCCCCTCCATCGGCTGATTGGGAAGGGAAAAGTAGGGCGCATGTACCGGTGTGGCTTTCACTCTGGAAAAAGAAACCTTATTCAGGTTTTCATTCCCCATTACCATATAGTTCCGGCCATTGGCATGCAGGATGAGCAAAGCTTCCTCAAAGCGGGGCAGGAAACCTGTCAGGTATTCAAAGTTATTGCCATGCTCCAAATCCCCATAGATTACCAGCGTATCAATGCCCTCTTCCCTCATCCTTCCCAGAACCTTTTCATACCGTTCTTCCATAGTTTCGTCATTTAACAGGACCGGAATCCCACTGCAATCCATCTTTGGCGACGGAATCTGCTGATAAATGACGTTCTCAAATGTATTCATCAAATCCCTAAACTCCTTTCGCAACAAAAAGTTCATTATCCCTCTTTACTCAATTCCATTACAAGGTGGAGCAATACGTCAGCTCCCTTTTTAATACTTTCGTAATCTGTCCATTCCTCCGGGCAATGGGATACCCCGCCGTTTCTGCTTGGTACATAGAGCATGTTAGTATCCACAAAATCCGTCATAATCATGGAGTCATGCCCTGTTCCGTTGTTAATCAATACATAGCTGTATCCCAGCTTTTCACAGATAAGCTGCATTTTTTCCACATTTTCCCCATTCATGATACTCGGCCCTGTAGGGTTGGGATAATTAATTCTGCGTATCTCGTCCAGCTCTGTACGGATACCGAATGCTTCCCCTGCTTTTTCCAGCAAAGACTCTATCATTTCTTTGAAATCAATTTTTTCCACAATTTCCTTGCTGAAAGTTCTGATTTCGATTTTCCCTTCCACATATTCGGGTACAAATTGGTTAGAGTTGGGGGTAATGTCCAGTTTGCCCACCATTCCGGTAACATCCGGCCCTAATTCTTTGATTCTCTCATCGAACTGGGCAATAAAATTAGCCGCTGCCACCAGGGCATCCTTTCTTGATGACATCGGCGCAGTGGAATCTGCGGTTGAGCCGTAGAAGCGGATGGTATACCGGCCGATACCCGCCAAATACTGAATCAGGCCAATTTCCATATTTTCCCTGTCCAGAACCGGCCCCTGCTCTATATGCATTTCGATAAAGTTTTTGATGGTCTTAGGGTCTCTGGCTGCCTCTTCCAAATCCGGCTCCAGCCCATATTCCCTCATAGCTTCCGCTTTTGTCTGCCCAAAACGGTTTTTTACTGTATCCAGCTCATACTGGGTCATAGTTCCCATCATTGCCCTGGAATTGGTCACACCAGTGCTGGGGCCAAAGGTTTCCCCTTCTTCCGCATTCATTACAATCAGTTCCAGGGGATAATCATTGGCAAAATCATTTTCCGACAACACCCGCATCACTTCCAGAGCGGCTACTGTCCCTGCCACCCCGTCAAAGGCTCCGCCATTCACTACTGAATCGTAATGGGAACCGAACATAACCGCCGGGGCATCTTTCAGGCTTCCTTCCCTACGCCCGAATAAAGTGCCGAAACTATCTTCATGAATTACAAGATTCAATTTCTTCATTTCCCCGATGAAATAATCTTTCGACAAACGGTCTTCTTTTGTATAAGAAGACCGTGTCACACCATTACCCGGGGTAGAAGTAAATTTAGCCAAAGTTTCAATATCATTTTGAATTCGATTTACTTTTGTTTCCATTTCCTTCTTCCCTTCAATATTAATTTGATTTTACAGCCCGCTTTAATTCCGATGCTGCTTTTTCCACTTTTGCCCCATAAACCACCTGGAGATTTTTTTCATTTATTCTAATAATGCCTAAAGAACCGGTTTTTTTCAAGCCATTTTCATTAATTGCAGAGGTATCTTTCAGCACAAGGCGAAGCCTGGAAATGCAATTGTCAATTTCTTCGATATTTTCCTTTCCTCCCAGGGCTTCCATAATAGATTTGCCCAATTCCGTCACTTCTTCCTCGTAGCTTACTTCATCGGATTCGTCTTCCCTGCCAGGGGTCTTGATATTAAACTTCACAATCGCCCATTTGAATACCAGATAATAAATCACCGCATAAATCAGGCCGATTACTACATTCAATATCCATTTTGTCTCTGTTCCCCGCAAAACACCAAATACTACTAAATCAATCAAACCGCCGCCCGCATTACCGATGCAAACGCCCAGCAATGTATTGATTAAGAATGACAACCCTGCCATGCATGCATGGAACAGCCACAGCAACGGGGAAATAAAGAAGAAGGAAAATTCAATCGGCTCTGTAATGCCGGTGAAGAAGCTGGTCAATCCTGCTGCCAGCAGCACACCTTTCACTTTCTTCTTATTCTTAGGATGAGCCGTCTGGTACATAGCATAACATGCTGCCGGTAAACCGAATACCATAAACGGGTGTGTTCCCTGTGTCAGGAAACGGGTAGCTTGACGCATCAAATCCATATCTGCATTAGGGTCCATAAGCAATGTATTGAAAATATTCAAAGCACCGGATATCTGCTCACCATTAATCATAGCAGCTCCGCCAATAGGTGTAAACCTAATCAACTGATTTAAAATATGATGCAGGCCAGTAGGAATCAGCAGCCTCTCCAGGAATCCATAAATAAAGGTTCCAAAAGCCCCGGCCTGTGACAGCAGATTGCCAAATCCGTTAATCAGCATGTTGAACAACGGCCAAATCAGGAACATCGCAACACCTAAGAAAGGAATCGTCACAACCATCATAATCGGTACAAAGCGTTTGCCGCTGAAAAAGCTGAATGCAGTAGGAAGCTGTGTGGTATGGAATTTGTTATGAATCATAGCGCTCCAAAGACCCACTATAATACCGCCGAAAATGCTCATCCTATATGTAAAGATACCCATAACCGTATCATATGCAGCATTTTTTTGGGTTGCTTCCAATACTGATGCCCCCTGGGATACCAGATAATCCACGCTGGCCGTTTCTGCCGTAATCCCCTTTAATTGGAGAAGGAAACGGATGGTTGTATGGAACAATACGAAACCGATGATTGATGCGAAGGTTGCGATTTCTTTATCCTCCCTCGACATCCCCTGTGCCACGGACATACAAAACAGAATTGGCAGCAATCCGAACAGCCCGCCCGCTAACGAGTTGATTAGACTGACAAAATTATTTACCAATGCCACGTTTGCCAATGCATCCCCAAATACATTCGGGTTCTGCAGAGTGGAGGCCAAGCCCAATAGCAAACCTGCTGCAACAATAATTGATAATGGCCCCATTAACGATTTGCCCAGCTTTTGAATAAAAGTTTTCATTATCCTACCTCATTTCTGCACGGCCTTTTGTGCATACCAGGTTTGCGGTCGCCGTGCAGACACAAACTTGGTGATTAAAAATTATTATTTTCAATCTTGCACTCCTTGTGTTTTGAGTTTTTGAAATTTTCTGCTTTCATCATGTGCGCATCACGATTTTTTCCTGCAAACAGCACGCCAGATAGACATACCCGAGCCTGAACGTATATTTGGCAGTTGCCGCAAGGGTCAAATACCCCGCCCCATGGGGCGTTTCAAACTTAATATTCCGCTTCTTGCAGGGTGTTTGACTGGTATGCTCATTATATCATCCGAAGAAATTTTGTAAATATTTAGAAAGTTTTTAGAAAGTTTATTATTTTTTTAAAAAAAATTACATTTTGTGAAATTTTTTACATGTTCGAGAAAGTTCATCAATTTCCGTTGGGAGATTGATGAACTGCCTGAACATCAGAAAAAGGAGGCCTTTTAGAAAAGAGAGGGGAACATATATGTAAGAGTCAATTATGCAAGACTTTACGAAATGGCTTTTCAAACCATCGTTTCACCACTACTTGTATTTCATCGGTGGATGGGGCGATGGGCTTCGTCAGCATGGAGTCTATCCCTGCCCGGTTTGCACCCCATACATCGGAAAAAATCTGGTCTCCAATGAATAACGTATCTTTTGCAACGGTACCCATTTTTTTCATCGCTAAAAGGTAGCCGCCTTTTTTTGGTTTGCCTGCTTTGTATAAATACCCGGTTTCCAGCCTGTCTGCAAAAGCTTTTACCCTCGCCTCTTTGTTGTTTGATAGCAGCATCGTTTTCATTCCCAGGCCATGAATAACCTGAAAAAGCCCGATTACCTTATCATCCGCCGGCGCATCCTGGGGCACCAATGTATTATCAATATCAAATATCACCCCGGCATAGCGAGCCGACAGTTCTGTCCAGTCCAGTTCATAAACAGATGCAATTACTTTTTTGGGATATAGCTGTCTCAAAAGCATCTTCATTCCCATACCCTTTCTTTATACATTATACACTCTGGAGATGAAGCTCAAAAATCGTGGAATCCTCTGCCGCACACGATTTTGGGTTTCAGCGGCTTATCAATAAGATAAAAAAGTGGCTTCGCCACTTCATGAAGAACCTTCGGTTCTTCGTCAATTTATGTCCGTCTGGCGACGGAATTT
>QXWV01000084.1 GCA_009911195.1 Lachnospiraceae bacterium
GAAACGTCATAAGTTCTCCTTATGACGTTTCCAGCACCGCATTTTATTATTTCACCAATTATTACAAATATTTCTTCAGTATATCCACTTTATCCAGCCTTTCCCATGGCAAGTCCAAATCATTCCGGCCGAAATGCCCGTAAGCCGCTGTCTGTTTGTAAATCGGCCTGCGCAAATCCAGCATTTTGATAATACCCGCCGGACGCAAGTCAAAGTTTTCACGTATAATTTCTACCAGCTTATCGTCTTCTACTTTTCCTGTTCCGAAAGTATCCACCATAATAGAAGTAGGCTGTGCCACCCCGATAGCATAGGAAAGCTGGATTTCGCATTTTTCTGCAATTCCTGCCGCTACAATATTTTTTGCCACATAACGGGCTGCATAAGCCGCCGAACGGTCTACCTTCGTGCAGTCCTTGCCAGAAAAAGCGCCACCGCCGTGACGGGCATAGCCGCCGTATGTGTCCACGATAATCTTGCGCCCTGTCAGCCCTGCATCACCATGAGGCCCTCCAATCACAAAACGGCCTGTAGGGTTGATATAGAATTTCGTATTTTCATCAATTAACTCTGCGGGAAGCACCGGCTCAAAGACATATTTCTTAATATCCTCATGAATCTGCTCCTGGGTCACATCCTCATCATGCTGAGTGGAAAGCACCACAGCTTCCAGGCGCAGCGGTTTGCCCTGTGCATCATATTCTACGGATACCTGGCTCTTTCCATCGGGCCTTAAATATTTTAATGTACCGTCCTTGCGTACCTTTGTCAACTGGCGAACTAATTTGTGGGCCAAAGCTATGGAATAAGGCATATACTCTTCCGTTTCGTTAGTAGCATAGCCGAACATCATACCCTGGTCCCCTGCACCAATCGCTTCGATTTCTTCATCCGTCATTTTCTTTTCAGCGCTTTCCTGCTTTGCCTCCAACGCCTTATCAACGCCCATTGCGATATCGGAAGACTGCTCGTCAATCGCTACCAAAACAGCACAAGTATTGCCATCAAAACCATATTCCGACTTGGTATAGCCGATTTCCTTAATCGTTTCCCTGGCAATTTTAGGGATATCCACATAAGCATTCGTTGTTATCTCGCCGGTCACCAGTACAAATCCTGTACATGTAGCCACTTCACAGGCTACACGGCTCATAGGGTCTTCTTCCATCAAGGCATCCAGCACTGCATCGGAAATAGCATCGCACACTTTATCAGGATGCCCTTCTGTTACCGATTCCGAAGTAAATAAAAATTTCTCCATTTTTTCCTCTTTTCTGCGCGGCTTTTTGTCCAAACAAGTCTGCGGTGGCCACGCTGACGCAAACTTGCAGCGGAAAGATTTAAAAAGTCCGCTTTCATAAGCGGACTCGATAATCGATAATCAAATCCTCTTATTGTTCGATTCATCACAGCGATTCTATACGCTGCCAATCATTACTCGCTCAGGTAGGCACCTTCCTCATCAGGGGTTGCCGTGGCTTCATAGGTCCTATGTACCTCCACCACTCTGAATAAGAGATTCTGCACAATATTGAATTTTCATATCTGTGAATCAGCATACAATATTTTTTTAATGTTGTCAATATATTTTCCTTCCGAATTGCGGGAATCAATTTTCATGGGCAGCGCAGCGGGCAGGGCGTTTGGCCTATGCAGGATTCGGTTTTGCGGCTAAGATAAAAAGCAGATTTCACTAATGAAATGGATAAAGGGGTTGGATGCGGCCGGGGCGGAAGCCG
>QXWV01000085.1 GCA_009911195.1 Lachnospiraceae bacterium
ACCCATGCTTCCTAAAACCGCCATCCATGGCGGTTTTTCCCTGGGTATGAACCATTTCATAAGTGAAATTGCTGCTTTCTTATCAATAGCCTTAAAACCGAACACTGCATAGGCCAAACGCCCTGCCCGCTGTGCTGCCCGTGAAAATTGATTTCCGTGATTCGGTTTTGTAGCTGGAAAAAAGTACCTGTCGCATTTTCATCATCTTACCCAAGAAATCGGTACATATTATAGACATTTATAAAAATAATGGCCACCATCAACCCCATAAACAGCATATCCACTTTATGGTCATCAATTTTCTTATTGATTTTCCTGCCGCAGAATCCTCCAAGAATCCCGCCCCCTGCCATCAATACCAGAAGAAATACGGAAAAAGCCGGTACCGTAGCCGTAAAAATAGAATTCAGCAAACTGGTAATCTGGGAAAACAGTATGATATACAGGGAATTTTGTGCCGCTGTCTTCGTAGGCATGGAAAAAAAGAAAAACAGGACTACTAAATTGATAGGCCCGCCGCCGATTCCCAGGAAAGATGACATCACCCCCAGGACCAGCCCTACCAGAAGGCATATCACAAGGCTTGTTACATGAAGCGTTTTTATTTTTGCTTTATAAATGGTATAGACCAACGTTCCTAATGTTACCACCAACAGGCAGCCCGCCTGCATGGCTCCCACATAATTTTGGTCAAATGACTGAACCAGTGCCTGAAACAAGCTTTTCCCCAGGACACCGCCTGCTGCCGCCCCAATGGCGAGAGGGGTTCCTATCCGCATATCTACCAAAGATTCCTTTTTCATTTTGGATACTACAAAGGAATATGTACTCATGGCCAGAACCGTACAGCCTGACAAAAAGCTAATAGTCTTCACATCCATCAGGCCAAAAGAATCCAAAAGCGGCTTAATAATCACACCACCCCCTATGCCGCAGATAGCCCCGGCAATGGATGCCAGAAAACTAATCACAAAAAACAAGATGTAAACCATAATGAAAACCTCCTATCCCTGTTTTACAAAACCCCTTACCGCAAAGAATATTCCCTGCAGCAAGGGGTAATTTTTATCCAACCTTTAATTTAAATTTCTGCAAATCCCTCTCCGTATTCACCATTTCTATTTGTGCCCCCAGCATTTTGAGCTTTAGGTGAAAATCTTCATAGCCTCTCTGTATAAATTTAATATCATCCACTATAGTAATGCCTTCCGCTGCCAGGCCGGCTATTACCAACGCAGCGCCAGCCCGCAAATCCGGAACAGTAATGCTGGCCCCGGTATATTTTTTCACCCCGTCAATAATGGCCGTATTGCCTTCTACTTTAATATTTGCCCCCATCCGCGTGAGTTCATCCACATATTTGAAACGGTTTTCAAATATGCTTTCCGTCACAATGCTGGTTCCCATGGACAACCCCAGGGTCACCGCAATCTGTGGCTGCATATCCGTAGGGAATCCGGGATAGGGAAGGGTTTTTACATGGGTATGGCCTAAAGGCTTAGCTGCCACTACCCGTACCGCGTCATCCGATTCTTCTACTTCGCATCCAATTTCCAAAAGTTTCGCGCTGATGGACTCCAAATGCTTAGGAATTACATTCTTTACCGTTACATCCCCTTTTGTAACTGCTGCCGCAAACATAAATGTCCCCGCCTCAATCTGGTCTGGGATAATGGTATATTCACTTCCGTGCAGCCTGGATACGCCTTTGATACGGATTACGTCAGTTCCCGCACCTTTAATATCCGCCCCCATGCTATTAAGGAAATTCGCTAAATCTACCACATGAGGTTCTTTTGCCGCATTCTCAATAGTTGTCTTGCCTTCCGCCATAACTGCAGCCATCATTACATTAATTGTAGCACCTACAGATACTACATCCAGATATACATGGCTGCCATGCAGATATTCCGCATCGGTAATAATCATCCCATGTTCAATACGGACATCTGCCCCCAGGGCGCGGAATCCCTTGATATGCTGGTCGATTGGGCGCAAACCTATATTGCAGCCCCCCGGCAGGGATACCTCTGCCTTTTTATACTTTCCCAGCAAAGCCCCTAACAGATAGTAGGAAGCCCTAATCTTCTTGATAAAATCATCTTCTATCACTACATCATAAATATTAGATGCATTAATCTTTACCGTATGCCTATCCATCCTCTGCACCACAACGCCAATACTTTCCATCGCCTGAATCAGCACATTGGTATCACGGACATCCGGCACATTCTCTATTAATACGGTTTCATCCGTCATAATAGCTGCCGCAAGAATAGCAAGAGCCGCATTTTTTGCGCCCCCTATCTCCACTTCGCCTACTAACGGATTACCACCTTTGATTGCAAATTGTTCCATGGTGTACCCTCTATTATACTGCCCGGAAAAAATTCCGGCTGCCATTTACTCTATATTATAACCATTGTCCAGCAAAAGCCCTCCCAGCATTATACTCCCTGCCCATAAACTTTTACTGCAACAAACGATACAGTCTGATTTTTTATTTAAGTTGAAATACGTTCTTCTGTTTCAACATTATACCATAAAAATATCATTTGTAAATGGTGCTTTTCAATACTGTTGATTTCGCAATCGGCAATATGCCCTGCCAGACACCGCTATTATGCATTTTGCATAACTAATTCAAATACTTTAACGGATTCACCTGAGAGCCATTAATTAATATTTCAAAATGAACGTGAGGCCCTGAGCTGACGCCGGTATTACCGCTCAGCGCAATCTTCTGCCCCTGGGATACCGTCTGCCCCTGGGATACCAGTATTTTGCTCAAATGCCCATATCTGGTCTGCCGCCCGTCCGCATGTTCAATATAGACTACATATCCATAGCCTCTTCCCCATCCGGCCCTGGACACAGTTCCACCAGAGGATGCCATAACCGCCGTCCCTACCGGAGTTGCCCAGTCAATCCCCTTATGATAGGTGCTGGCCCCCTTGGTCGGCCTGCTCCTTCTTCCAAATCCGGAGGAAAGCCTTCCCCCTGAAAGCGGTTTGATATAAGTTGGCGGAATTTTCGTTCCCCTCTCCACAATTTTGGGCACTGCCTCGTAAGTTACCTCTTCCTTTACAATTTCCCTCGATGTTTCCAGGTCATTGCGGTAAGATACCATTGCCACTACCTTCCTATGGCCTGCCGAAGGTTCCTGCAGAGTTTTCGATTCGGTAGTATACCAGTTGTCATTATCCACATAGATGATTTCCGCCTCGTAGTCCTCTTCATAATAAACTTCTTCCTGCCGTTCTACCGAAAGCTCCGGCTCCGGCACGGTTATAATTATTTCATCACCAACCCGTATCGTGGAATTTTCATCTTCTATGGATTCATTCATTTCAATCAATTTTTCAATGGTCAGTTCATTTTCCACCGCTATCTTAGACAGGGAATCCCCTGCCGCTATTTCGTATATTTGATTTTTTTCCTGGTCTTTTGTCACTTCATTGATAGCTTCCTCTATCGGCGTTAATTCCTCTTCTGCCAGATAGGATTCCACCACTTCAATTTCATCCCCGAATTCCAAAGAAACAAGGCCCAATTCAAAATCCGAAAAGTCTTTCTCCACTGCCGGTTCTACATCATCAAACATTTCATCCAGCGCCTGGAAAATTCCCACCGAAGCCAGCACCTCCGCTTCCCCTTCTTCCTCCTGGCGCTCTTCCCTGGACAAAATATTGGTGGTGAGCACATTCAGTTCCCTTGTACCGTCCAGCACCAGTTCCACATCATATTCGCCCTCCATATCATATTTCCTGATAGAAGAACGCAGCAGTTCCAAGACTTCGTCTTTGCTTGCCAGATTTACGGTGTAATCATTCACCTTCACCGTATAGGAGCGGTGCAAGGTCTGCTTCACGTTATCCTTCAGCACCTGAACCATATTTGCCACAACAGTTTCTTCGTCATCGATATGTCCCCAGAAAACCTCTTCGCCCACGCACTCTAAATTACTGTCAATCAGCACCAGTTCCTCGCCGTTGCCTGCTGTTGCCCTGCGGGCCATTTTCAGGTATTCATCCGCTTTTGAACTATCACCCACCGTTCCTACATAAGTTCCGTTCAAAAGCACTGTAAACATATTGTTTCCCGTATTTTCAATATTAATATATCCCGGCATCAAAAATAGAAAGGTAATAATTGCCAAAACTGCTATTTTAATTTCCTGTATCTGCAAACGTTTATAATTTTTTGTAATTTTTTTCATATTTTATCCTTATTTCTGTGCTGCTTTCCGCGCATCCCAAGTTTATTGATATGTCCGTTTTTTCCTCTTACTGTCCTTTATTCTTTCCAATTTTGCAAAAAAATTGTAACAGACTTATTTTATCAGCATTTATTGGGGTTGTAAAGGACTGTTAAAATATAACAAGGAATTGCGCTGATGTGCAGGCAGGTTGGAAATTTCCTGTTGGAAATTGGTGACATATATTACTAGGAATTACACTGATGCTCTAACCGGTTTGCAATTTCCTGTTGAAAATGGATGACATATGTTATAATAATTGCGTGTCGGTTTGAGCCGGTAGATGATGGCCTGCTTGGTACAATAGGATTTGCGCGGAATATATTGTTAGAATGTCCTCACAGCCTAGCGTATTACAATTGCCTAAAATCCGGTTAAGCGAAAGGAGGGCTGCCTGTGGAGAAGGTTATTTTTCATATTGATGTTAATTCCGCATACTTGAGCTGGAGTGCCCTGGAATGCCTTGCACGGGGGGAGGGTACGGATTTGCGCAGTATTCCGTCCATTATAGGAGGGGATATGGAAAAACGGCATGGGGTGGTGCTTGCCAAGTCTATCCCTGCAAAATCTTTCGGCGTAAAAACAGGAGAGCCCATTGTAAACGCATTGCGCAAATGCCCCCGCCTTCTTCTTCATCCCCCTGACCATACACTTTATCACCGCCGCTCCCAGGAGTTGATGGCATTCCTTTCCCACATCTCTCCCGATATCGAGAAGGTCAGCGTGGACGAATGTTATATGGATTATACCTCCGTTGCAGAAAAGTATGGCAGCCCTTATTCTGCTGCTACGCAAATCAAAGACAGCATTTACGAAAAATTTGGCTATACGGTAAATATTGGGATTTCAAACCGGAAAGTCCTGGCCAAAATGGCTTCTGATTTTAGAAAGCCCAACTTAGTACATACTTTATACTTAAGCGAAATACAGGAGAAAATGTGGCCGCTCCCCGTTTCCTCCCTTTACATGTGCGGCCAATCCAGCGCGGAAGCGCTGCGGAAACTGGAAATACTTACTATAGGGGATTTGGCGGCAGCCGAAAAATCCGTTATCGCTTCCCATCTGAAAAGCCATGGCATTATGTTATGGGAATATGCCAATGGAATCGATGATTCCGAAGTTATTACAGAACAGATGGATTTGAAAGGAATCGGCAACTCCATTACACTGAAAGAGGACGCCCTCACCAAAGAAGATTCTTACCGGGCACTCCTCGGACTTGCGGAAACCGTTGCGGGGAGGCTCCGGGATTCCCATCAGTTTGCAGGGATGATAAGTACTGAAATCAAGTACAATACTTTCCGCAGGGTTTCCCACCAGACTACCCTCTCTACCCCTGTCCACAGCACCGATGTGATATATGCAAAAGCCTGCTCTTTGTTCGATGAACTTTGGGATGGAACCCCCGTGCGCCTCCTGGGCATTCGTACTTCTAAACTAGTGCCGGAAGACGAGCCAATCCAGCTAACTATTTTCGACATGGAGCAGCTCCAGGAATCCACTTCTGATGCATGTGCAAAAATTTTTTCCGCAACTAAACAACAGAAGCTGGAGCAGGCATTGGATTCCATCCGCAAAAAATATGGAGCAGACTCCGTTATAAGGGGAAGTCTCCTCCATAAAAAGTAATCCCCCTGCCAAGCACTAGAACATCAACCTTGCGATACTGCCAAGCAGCGGGGAATTTAACCCTCGCGGGAATATACATTTTTTATTTTCTGTCTTTTCTGGAATCCTGCCTCTTTCTGACACTGTAGCCAAATGTGCCTATCTTTCTGCCAAGAGACATATAAATACCATGGGAATATACAATAGGATGTGCATCCTCCAGATGAAATTTATTTTTTACATCCACATATTTTTCATCCGCATGCACTGCTGCTACTTGGGCGATGAACATATCGTGGCTTCCCAGGCTTTTTACTTCTTTTACAATGCACTCAATGTTTACCGGGCTTTCTTTAATCAAAGGCGCTTTCACAATATCTGCCTTGGTTGGGGTTAAATGCATAATTTTAAACTTATCCACATCCCGCCCGCTGACTACGCCGCAGTAATCTGTAGCATAGGCTAATTCCTCCGTGGTAAGATTGATGACAAATTCCCCGGTTTCTTTTATCATATGGTAAGAATGGCGCTCCGGACGGACAGAAATAGAAACCATTGGCGGGTCACTGCATACAGTTCCTGCCCATGCAACCGTAAGCACATTCATATTCCCACCCTTGTCCGCCACACTTACCAAAACCACCGGCAAGGGATAGAGCATATTTCCCGGTTTCCAGCTTTGCTTTCCCATTTTTCTCCTCACTTCTGTATTATTTTTCCCTTAAAATACCCCGGCCAAATGGATAATCATTATAACTAAGTTCACAATGGCCACCAACAGCGTCAAAACACTGATGGCCTGCGTTCCTTTGCCTTTTCCTGCAATGTCCTGCTGTCCGCCCAGCACTGTCTGTATCTGCTTTCCCAGCTCTTCCGCAGTAGCCGCCTGCACATTCCGATAAACCTTTACGTTTTCCCTATGCACAAAATCATCGGACTGACGGAATAAATCCTCCAGCCTTTTCATGTTCTCCGCAGATAATGTTTTCAGCTCTTCCAGCATCCATTGTGCGCTTTCTTCCTCTTCGGCATCCAGCAAATCTTCTTCCGTTTCATACAGCTTCGCCATACATTCTTCTGTCATCCGGTTCAACTGTACGCTTCCTTTTTCCGTCAACTGCTCCAATTGTGCACTTCCGGTTTTCATCATTTGCTCCAACTGTGCACTTCCGGTTTTCATCATTTGTTCTAACTGTGTATTCCCTTTTTCCGTCAGTTGCTCTATCCTTCCATTGCCTGTTTCCACAAGCTGGCCGATTTGCCTGCTGTTTTCCTCTAAAGACAGCTTCAACTGTTCTTTCGCTGCCTCTATCAGTTCTTTCAGCTTTTGCTCATTCTCCGCATTCCGTAAGTTAAGCTTACGTATCTCCTTAATACAGGCATTATATTCTGCCACCTGGGCTTCCAGCCTTTCTATCTGCGCCGCATCCGCCGCCGCATTTGCACGTATTGCTTCCTGCGCCCCCAATTTCTGCGCAATTTTATCCATAAAATTGTCCATCTGTCCTCCTCATTCCCGCACTTCGCGCCAACATTTTGGCCACTTAATGATTTATGCACCTATTCTGGCAAACTACTATTAATCATATTATCATCTTTCCCTCTGTTTTACAACCATTCGCCACTTTTTGTGCAATTTGATGCTTTTTTCAATTTATGTATTCCTGTTTTTGTAAATATTAACGTTATTTTTACATACTATTCACAGTTTGTTCATATTTAATTGCTATACTAAGTTTATCAAAACAAGAGATAACGTAATGTTTTTCATTACACATATAGATAAATTTTTTCATAATAGCCCAGATACCGAAAGGTGTCTGGGCACTCCTCATTTATAGCATTCTCTGGAATGTATCATTCTCCGGAATAATTGCCAAACAATTTCAGTGGGCCGGACTATTGATATCCGAAGCCCTGTAAGGCAAAAAGGCCAGTACCCCAACCCGCAGGTTTTAGTGCTGACCTTTTATCTTAGTTTTTCCGGAGGGCAGCTATGCCCGTATCCTTTCACTGGAACTATGTACTTCCTTGTTCAGGGAAAGCATTCTTTCATCCAGTTCCGATGACATCCTTGCGCATTCAATCAGTTCATCCCGGATATGGTTCGGCGCATTTCCTTCAAATTTATAATGGATTTTGTGTTCCAGGCTAGCCCAAAAATCCATCGCTACCGTCCGTATCTGTATCTCCACCTTAGTATCCACAATCCTGTCCGACAGATACACCGGTACGGTTACTAACATATGGTAACTCCTGTATCCGCTCGCTTTGGGGCTGACAATGTAATCTTTCACCGAAATAACCCTGATATCGCTTTGGTCACGTATCATTTCCGCTATTTCGTATATGTCAGAGGTAAACGAACAAATAACCCTGATACCGGCTATATCGTTCACATATTTTACCATATTCTCTATGGTAGATTCGTAGCCATTTTTCTTCAATTTCTTCACAATACTTTCCGAAGTCTTAATTCTCGATTTAATATGCTCAATCGGATTGTACTGATGTACGTGCTGGAATTCATCATTTAAAATTTCTAGTTTGGTAGAGATTTGCTTTAATGCCGAATTATAAATCAGTATGACCTCTTTCCAATTGTCCACATCGCTGTCACGTTCTACTTTCAATTCCATAATATACTTCCCGCCCTTTATCCATCGTTCGCAACATTTCTGTTCCCGCCCCTTCACCTTTCTTCAAAACGTTGCCCCGATGTAATATGATGTCTTTCGCTGCCAATCCCCTATGGAAATTGGCCGCATTTCTATGCCTTGGTACATTGCATGACTTTATGCCACCAATTCCAACTGCAAATTGATGACTCTTTATATCGTATATTATATCATACTTTTCCCAAAATGTGCATTATTCACAAATTCTTTATTATTTTTTAATCTCTCTTGTTAATTTATTTCCGTACCATTTCGATGAATTCCCATGCCCCCTTATATGCCAGCTTCCGAAACACGCACCTTATATGTATATGTATTAGGGAAAATAATATGATATAATGAATTGGTGACATATGATTTAATCAATAATAAATATAAAAAGGAGTTCTTATATATGTTTCGGCTTTGGGCAAAGATAATGAAGGATAACCGTTTATTAAAAGATACTGTCATCTGTGACAGCAGCAGCGATACCAGGACACATAAAGTATTCCATGCCCTGGATGAAATTGTCTATCAGTTTGACCTTGGAAAACCTATCTGGCTGGATGCCACTGTTAATGAATTTAAAAAACACGATAAAGCACGGTTTTATCAAGATAATTTTATTGAGGCAATAGATTTTGATTTCCTGGAAATCCATGTAATAGAAGAGGATTAGCCTTTCATCTTACCTACATTGCACTCCATGGAAAATTCATTTCCATACAAACCTGCATATTTTCATTGACACGTCATACACTATGGTGTAGTATTATATCATATTATATATGGTTTTCATTACTATGTATAGCAGCATTTAATTATACATTGTGCGATGTTAATGTTATAAATGGAGGTAGAATATGCAGATTACAATTCGTGAACCCGGAAGTGCAATTACACATTTTATTGGTATGATGATGGCTCTTGTTGCCGCAATTCCTTTACTGGTGAAAACCGCTATAGATGCCGATGCCATCAGTTTAGCTTCCATGGCAGTCTTCATGTTCAGCATGGTATTGCTTTACGGTGCCAGCGCCACCTATCATTCCATCAACGTTTCCCAAAAGATAATTACTGTATTCCGTAAAATTGACCATATGATGATTTTTGTCCTCATCGCCGGTTCCTACACACCGGTATGCCTCATCGTCTTAGGCGGAAAGCTTGGCTACACTCTGTTGGCTGTCGTATGGGGTATTGCCATCGCCGGAATGGCCATCAAGGCTTTCTGGATTACATGCCCTAAATGGTTTTCTTCCATCATTTATATCGCCATGGGATGGGTATGTCTGGGAGTCTTCGGCCCTTTATGGCACACCCTCCCCGCCACCGCTTTCTTATGGCTTCTTGCCGGAGGAATCATCTATACCGTAGGAGGCATTATATATGCCTTGAAGCTCCCCCTTTTCAATTCTAAACATGCCAACTTCGGCTCCCACGAAATTTTCCACCTCTTCGTCATGGGCGGAAGCATCTGCCACTTTATCTTCATGTATCTATATGTAGCATAGGGGAAAAGTTAAGGCGGAGAGATAGCAGCGGCATTCCCCAATTCCGCACTATTCCTCCGCCTCGTTTAATTTTAACCGGAAATTTGCCAAAGCATCTCAGCTCTACGCCTCATATCCATTAGGATTATTGCTCTGCCATCTCCAGGAATCCTCGCACATCTCTTTAATCCCGTTTTCAGCTACCCAGCCCAATTCTTCTTTCGCCTTAGCTGCATCGGAATAGCAGGTTGCAATATCCCCCGGCCTTCTGGCCTTAATCGCATAAGGAATCTTCACCCCGGTAGCTGCTTCAAAATTCTTTACAATGTCCAAAACACTGTATCCTGTACCCGTACCAAGGTTGTAAATACAAAGCCCTGCTTTTTCTTCAACCTTCTTCAATGCCTTCACATGTCCTTTGGCCAAATCCACTACGTGGATGTAATCCCTTACCCCTGTTCCATCCGGCGTATCGTAGTCATTACCGAACACACCCAGCTCTTTCAGCTTGCCTACTGCCACCTGAGTAATATAAGGCATCAGGTTATTGGGGATACCGTTGGGGTTCTCCCCGATGGTGCCGCTCTTATGCGCCCCGATAGGATTAAAATAACGCAAAAGAATAATATTCCATTCCGGGTCTGCTTTCTGCATATCCATAAGAATCTGCTCCAGCATAGATTTTGTCCAGCCATAAGGGTTCGTACACTGTCCTTTGGGGCATTCCTCCGTAATCGGAATCATCGCCGGGTCGCCATATACCGTTGCTGAAGAAGAGAAAATAATATTCTTTACCCCATGTTTCCTCATCACATCCACCAGCGTCAGCGTCCCTGCAATATTATTTTCATAGTATTCCCAAGGCTTTGCAACCGATTCCCCTACTGCTTTCAACCCTGCAAAATGAATGCAGGAATCAATTGTCTCTTTTGAAAAAATGTCTTCCAGCGCTTCCCTGTCCAAGATGTCCGCTTTATAAAAAGGAACTGGCTTTCCAGTAATTTTTTCCACCCGTTCCAATGACTTCTCGCTGGAATTGCTCAGATTATCCAGCACCACCACATCATATCCTGCATTCTGTAATTCCACCACCGTATGGCTTCCAATATACCCTGCTCCGCCTGTTACTAAAATTGCCATTTTTCTCCTCATTTCTGCGCCGCTTTTATATCTCAGCTTTACTGGAATTTTCAAAGCCCTTTAAGCCCATCAAGTTTGTGGATGCAGCGCTGACACAAACCTGGAAATAATGTTTCAGATACCGTTTTCAATCATTAGTCTACTCCAGTGCCACATTTTTTCAATATAATAATGTTGCACATCGCTGTCAAAATGTTAACTGCCGTTACAATTCTATCCCATTCTTCCTGCAGAGTTCTTGGGCAGTTTCCACAGAATCAATTCCAGTTGCATTTTTGATAGGGGCAAATTCCCTGTTCCTGTCCACTTCGTAGGCAAGGCAGTTATCCACCTGATGAATCATGTCCAGCACCAGGGTTTCATATTTATACCCATTCGGCGTTTCCGGTTCCACATACCCCCCATCTTCATCCATATAGGGAATCTGCTTTTCCACTACGTGGAGCGGCAGTTGCCTGTCCATAATTTCTTCCAGTTCCTGCGTTTTAAAAATATAATTGAGGATTACACCGAAATCATATGCCGGGCTTCCATCCGCATTTTTTGCCTCTTTCATTTCATCTGTCAGTTCATAATACTCCACAATAGACGGCCTGCCGTCTTCCAGGCACAGAGCCCCTACCCTTTCATCCGGGCTGTTTTTCTTCACCACTTTTGCCCCTGCCACACATCCGTTAGACACGGTGGCTCCAATAAAACAGGGGTCGGCAATGCGCTGCAGTACATTATCCACGGCAAACACATTCAGCCATTCAATATCCCCTTCCCTGACAACATCCAGAAGCCCACACTTATTCATTGAGGAAAACCATCCGCCATTACCATTAGGGGAAGTGGAAATCTTCCATTTTTCTTCCATGTACACTTTTCCATCATAATCCGAAGCCGGAACCACATCCTGGATAAAAAAGCTCACATAATCTTTGCTGTAGCCAAAATAATCTTTTTCTTCAAAAAATTTTACCGTCATATCGTGGTTTTTATCGCTGGTCATAATAAATAAATGTACCCATGCCCCGGCCTGCCTTACCACATCCAGCATATTTTCTATAATTCTCTGGAAAATATAGACCGGCCTGGTTATCCCGATATCAAACATTCCCTTCGGGCACTCCGAACCCAGCCGTGTTCCCATCCCTCCTGCCAACAGGACAGCACCGATTCTCCCTCTACGTATTTCTTCAATCCCTGCCGCCGTATACTCTTCCCTGTGCTGTTCGATTTCCGGCATCTGCATGGCTGCCAGAGGGGCAATCTCGCCCTTTTGGTTGGTGGTATTTTCCTTGCTATACTGCAATACCCCGAAATCAAGCTCTGCTATCTGTGCAAGCAGCGCTTCTTTCTTTTCCTCCGGCAATTCCCCATAATATTTCAGCACATGCAACTGGCCGTATTTCTCCAGCTTTCCATACGCTTCCTCGTAGTTCATTTTATTCCTCATTTCTGCACAGCTTTTCTATTGCAGCTTTCCCAAGCCTTCCCCTGTCTGTAGATACCGTGCGCTATATTATTTGTATCATAGCAAATTATTGGAAAAAATGCAATCAAATGACAGAACCGGTGCATACAATAATATACGAAATATTAAAAAATATCGTTGCCAGCCCCCTCGGGTATATCCGGCAAAGGAGCAAAATTTTATGGTAATATATGTGGTGCAGCCAGGGGATTCCATCGATACGATTGCCTCTTCCTATGGCATTGGTACAGATTCCATTATTTACAATAACCAGCTATCCTATCCCTACCGGCTTGCAATAGGGCAGTCACTATTGCTTACTATCAATGAGGGCAATGAGGAAAACCGTGAAGAAAAAAGAACAATTGTGTCTGGCGGATATGCCTATCCCTTTATCCGACGTTTTACCCTTACGGAAACGCTTCCCTATCTTACGGATTTATTTATTTTTTCCTATGGCTTTACTACAGAAGGGGAATTAATTCCGCCAACTCTGGATGATACCTGGATGATAGAACTGGCCCTGGCAAACAACACACGGCCCATCCTTACCTTGACCCCCTTTGGGGAAGACGGGAAATTCAGCAATTATTTAATCAATGTCCTTGTAAATAATCTTTCCGTACAGGAAAATCTAATCAGCAATCTGCTGGAAACTATGGCCCGAAAGAATTTCGGCGGCATCGACATTGATTTTGAATATATCCTGGCAGATGACAAAATAGCATTTTCCCAGTTCGTCAGCCGGGTGCGCACGGCCGCCAATGAAGCCGGTTATCCCGTATCAGTGGCTCTGGCGCCGAAAACCTCCGATGACCAGCCCGGGCTTCTCTATGGCGGGAAAGACTACCGGCTTCTGGGCGAAGCAGCAAACCATGTGCTGCTTATGACCTACGAATGGGGATATACCTACGGGCCGCCCATGGCCGTAGCCCCTATCCTTAAAGTACGGGAAGTAGTGGAATACGCACTCACCCGCATTCCGTCAGAAAAAATCAACCTGGGTATTCCCAATTACGGCTATGACTGGCCCCTCCCTTATGAAAGGGGTGTGACTGCCGCGCGTACCATCAGCAATACACAGGCCATAGAAATTGCCATTGCGCACAATGCCGTCATAGAATTCGACCAAGTGTCCATGTCTCCCCATTTCAATTATGAACAGGACGGCATCGAGCATGAAGTATGGTTTGAAGATGTCCGCAGCCTGAAAGAAAAATTTTCCCTGATTCAAGAATATAAGTTAAGGGGGGCCGGATATTGGCAGATTATGAATCTGTTCCGGGCAAATTGGCTTCTTCTTGCAGATACTTTCTATATCTCTTCTGCGGGTTCCTCCTCTTGAAGCCTTAAGCCCGCCGTACTGGTTACCGGAAGGGAAAAAACAATGGATTTAGCCTTGCTGTTCATTCCCGCCTGCTCCATAATTGCTTTCATGATTTCGTTTTTCCCCTTCGATTTGGTAACGATAAATATCATTTCCTTTTCCGCGGCAATGGATACGCCAAGGAACTGTTCCGCTTTTTCCATCCCTGTGCCTTTGGCATGAATCACCGTGCCGCCGCCTGCCCCCTTCTCTCTGGCTGCATCCATTACGATATTGCTGTATCCCTGATTCAGTATAACAATAATTAATTCATATTCCGTCTCCTTCAATACGGTTTCCTCCTCCTTTTCAAAATTCTGTCCGTCCGTAAGGAACTGCAGGGCCTTCTTTCCCCCGATACTGGAAAATGGAATAATAAATGCAATCCCCGTTCCCGGCACATCGATATGCATTTTTTTCTGCAAGCCCCGCTTTAGGCGACGCCACATTTCCCTAGTCACTACAGCCGCCATCACCGCCTTTTCCGTAGCTTCCAGCCCAAAATAATCCAACATATCGCTATTCGCCGTTCCCGCCCCCAAAGTACTTAAAATAACCGACAAATCATTTTCCTTATAAAATGACAACATTTTAGAGCCGATACTTCTGTTTGTGATTGTTATCATCATATATACTTTGCTCATACTAATCCCCATGCCCTTTCCACAACCTGCAAGCTTTGAGCCGCAGGCAGAAATTTGTAGCATCCATGACGCTGATTTACAGCATCTCGAATTCGGGTGAAAAGACTATATTTTACTCTTTTCACAGTTCTATGATATCATCATCCCCAAGCAAATCGAACGCTTCCTGGAAACCTGCCACAGCAGGCTGTAATGCAGGAACAACTTTTGTCGAGCGAAGCTGATACACAAGCCCCAGTATCTGAATTGTAATCAACGGGGTCATGGCGACCATTGCAACCACCCCGAAGGCATCCGTTACAATATTCCCACCCACACTGTTGCATGCCCCCATTGCAAAGGGCAAAAGAAAGGTGGCTGTCATCGGTCCGGAGGCCACACCGCCGGAGTCAAAAGCAATGGCCGTGAATATTTTCGGCACAATAAAGGACAAAATGAGTGCAATCCCATATCCGGGAATAATAAACCACATGATGGAAATCCCTGTCAGCACACGTATCATGGCAAGCCCCAAGGATACGGCCACACTGATGGACAGGCTCAGGCTCATGGATTTCGCCGACACTGCGCCGGATGTAATCTCCTCTACCTGCTTCGTCAACACATAAACCGCCGGTTCGGCCAATACAATAAAATAACCGATGAGCATACCGATGGGAACGATAATCCACCGGAAAGCATTCGATGCAATCACTTGGCCCAGATAATTACCGGCCGGCATAAAGCCTATATTTACCCCCGTCAGGAAAAGGAACAGCCCTATGTAAGTGTAAACCAGCCCGATTCCGATTTTAATCAAAGTACGTTTCTGCATCCCCCTGAAAATAAGCTGGAAAATACCGAAAAAAGCCAGGATAGGGAAAAGGGATACCGCCATTTCCCACATATATTTCGGAAAGCCTTCCGCAAACATGCCCCAAAGTTCTACGGAACTGTTAATATCCGGAATCTGCTCCGGCACATAAGATGCCCCTTCCGGATGATAAATCAGCCCCAGCACGAGCACGGATAAAATAGGGCCAATAGAGCAGAGCGATACCAGCCCGAAGCTGTCATCCGAAGCATGCTTATCGCTTCGGATTGCTGCAATACCGACACCAAGGGCGATAATGAACGGAACCGTCATAGGGCCTGTGGTCACGCCTCCTGCATCGAATGCCACTGCCAGAAAATCCTTGGGGACTAAAAAAGCGAGCACAATAGCAATCCCATAGAAAAAGAGGAGCATGTACGACAAGGGAATCCCAAAAAGCATACGCAACACCGCTACCACTAAGAATACCCCTACCCCAAAGGCCACTGCAAAAATAAGCACAAGATTTGGTATAGAAGGAACCTGTTCTGCCAAAACCTGTAAATCCGGCTCTGAAATAGTAATTACTAAACCCAAAATAAAACTCAAGAAAATGATAAGCGACAGCTTTTTCGACTGGGTCATACAGGTTCCCACCCTTTCGCCCATGGGCGTCATGGAAAGTTCCACTCCCAGAGTGAAAAACATCATCCCTACCACAAGGAGCACTGCCCCCAGCAAAAATGCCATCAGTATGCTGGGAGAAATCGGCGCTATGGTAAAGCAAAGCACGAGCACAATGCCGATAATGGGGATGACAGCTTTTAGGGCTTCATTTAATTTTTCCTGCAACTTCGTTCTGTATAGCCTCAATTCTTTTCCGCCTTTCTATATGTAATTGATATATCTCAACTCTTTCTTCTTCCTATTATCTCATTTCCTCTTTTCTATGTCGTAATAATCCCTCTCCATCATCACACTCTTATAAGCGGGGCGGATAATTTTATCCGCATTAATCAATTCTTCCAATCGGTGTGCGCTCCATCCAACAATTCTGGCCATAGCAAAGATGGGGGTATAAAGCTCCAGCGGTATATCCAGCATGCTGTACACAAAGCCACTGTAAAAATCCACATTCGCACTTACGCCTTTATAAATATTCCGCCTTTCCGCAATCACTTGAGGTGCAAGGCGTTCAATCATCGAATATAACTTGAAGTCTTCCTTACGCCCTTTATCCAACGCCAGCCTTTCTACAAACCCCTTAAAAATAGTTGCCCTGGGGTCTGAAATGGAATACACCGCATGACCCATCCCGTAAATCAGGCCGCTTTTGTCGAATACCTCTTTATTAAGCATCCGGCCAAGATAATCCTTTACTTTTTCCTCATCATTCACATCTTTCACATTCTTTTTAATATTCGCCATCATTTCCACTACTTTGATGTTCGCCCCACCATGTTTTGGGCCTTTCAGGGAAGATAGGGCCGCTGCGATAACTGAATAAGTGTCCGAGCCGGAGGAGGTAACTACACGGGTGGTAAAAGTGGAATTATTGCCGCCTCCATGCTCCATATGCAGCACTAGGGCAATATCCAGTACTTTTGCCTCCAGCTCTGAATATTTCATATCCGGACGCAGCAGCCGGAGGATGTTTTCTGCCGTAGACAGGCCAGCATCCGGCCTATGGATATAAAGGCTGTCATCCCTTTCATAATGGTTATATGCCTGATAACCATATACGGAAAGCATGGGAAACACGCTGATTAGCATCATGCACTGCCTCAACACGTTAGGGATGCTCAAATCCGCTGCCTGCTTGTCATAGGACGCCAGCGTTAGCACGCTCCTTGTCAGGGAGCTCATAATATCCTTGCTTGACGCCTTCATAATCACATCCCTCGTGAAATTGGTGGGAAGCGTCCTCATCATCGCCAGCATGCCCTTGAATTCTTTTAGCTGAACCTTGTCCGGCAAATCCCCGAACAACAAAAGATAGGTGATTTCCTCAAAACCAAATCTGGCGCTATGCTCAAATCCTCTAACCAGTTCAATAATATCATATCCCCGATATAGCAGCCTGCCTTCGCAGGGAATCCTTTTACCATCAATTATTTCCTGGGATTTAATAACGGAAATATTGGTAAGCCCCGCCAGGACCCCTTCCCCGTTTTTATCCCTGAGGCCCCTTTTTACACCGTATTCTTCATATAAATCGGTATCTATATGGTTATTTTTCTTACATACATCCCCATATTTCACCGTATAGTTTTCCATATGTTCTCTTCTGCTGCTTTTCATCCTTTTACCTCATTTCTGCACGGCCTTTATGCATATCAAGTCTGTGGATACCGTGCAGACACAAACTTGTTCTCCTCCGTTCCTTTCTATTTAGGCAGTTCCCCAAAATATCCTTTGCACCTGGCCTTTCTGCTGATTCCCTGCCCAGTCATACATCAAGTTCTTCATTAATATTACGAGCAATTTTCTTAGCAATCTGCCGCATTATCTGTCTCTCTTGCGCCGTAATATCTTTGCAAACCGTATCCATTAGCTTTTCCCTCATTTTAAAAATTTCTCCGCATACTGGCTCTGCTGCCTGTGTTAACGTCAAATGGATACATCTCCTATCCTGGCCATCCGGTATTCCTACCAAGTATCCACACTCCGTCAAATGTTCGATAGCATGGGAAATATGTGCTTTGGAAAAAAACTTATTTTCCGCAATATCCCGGGCCGTGTCCCCTCTCCCCTTTTTCAAAAAAAGGAGCACTTCTATTTCAACCTTATGAAGCCCGTATCTTTCTGTAATCATGTTGCTCGCTTTCTCATAAAGCTTTTTAAACTGCTGGCCATATAATAATGTTTCAAACTCGGTATCCATTTTTTGACCCTCTTTTACTCATTACGGAATTTTTTTGAATCGCTCGCCTTTAAATAGTTTATCCATAAACTGTTTTGCCCTGAACAGTTTACTACTAAACTATATTCTCACAAATATAAGAGTATGTCAAGAATGGCGGACTGGAAAGCACGGAAATCAATTTTCATGGACAGCGCAGCGGGCAGAGCCTTTGGCTCATGCCCGTTGCGCTGTCCATGAAAATTGATTTCCGTGACTGGAGATGGCGTTAAGATTGCGTTAAGAAACCCTCCTATCGCTTTTCCTATGCCCGTTCTCCCACTATACTATAAGGCATAGGCTATCGCCCAATACAGATATTTTAAATATGCTATGGAGGTTTACATTATGAACATTGGACTTTTATTAATCGCTATTATCGGAGGTGTTGCCGGTATTGCTTCTACTTTATATTTGCTTTTTAGCTTTCCTATTATCATCATTTGGAAAATTTATCGCAAGATAACAAAAGGGATTCCTTTAACGAAATAATTTTATATTATACTTTGCATTCGCCAAAATGCTCAAAACCAACAAAAAGTTGGCTTTGAGCATGGCACTAAGCTTATTGTTAAACATCAATAATTCTTCCGGATTCCCTGTCGATTATCGTTCCATCCATCGCATTAATAGTCAACCAGCTTTCATAAGGCCCATCCAAAGAATATGTATTCTGGCCATTCCCTTTTTTGTCCGCATTTTCCTGGCTTCTACTGCCCAAGAAATCCCAAACGGGAATCATCATGCCTTCTTGTTCATTTCCGTTTTCCCTTACCCTCATATATCCAAGCCTTACTTCATTTATATTAAAGCTATACTTCGATATAAAATCGCTCTCCCCATACTTTTTTAACATCATTTCTTCAAAAATTTCCTGAATATCCGAAAAAGGGAGCAGAAAAACATATTCTTCCGACAAATCTTCGATATTATAGGGGTCACACCAGGAAAATTTAGCAAACCCATGTTCATTATATATAATATTCAGCTCTTCATATGGCCAAGTAACCCCGTCATCGCCAGATGCTCCTGTATGCTGCGTATATGTCACTGGAATCCCGTCAATCATCCTGACACAATGAATTCCATACCCTATTTTTCCTGCCATGTTTCCTTCTTCTGCCTTAGATTCCGTTTCTTCTAAGGCCAATTCTTCCGTCTCATCCGACAGTTCTTCATAATATTCCCCTCCAAATACCCCATACTCCGTAAAGCCAAGCTTGGCTAACAAATCTTCTGCTTCCTTTGCAATCGCTTCCCTGTCAATCCCTTCCCCGCCTGCTGGTATGCCGGAATGGCCATAAGGCATATAATTTGCTACATTTTCACCTATTATTTGAAACCTTATCCAGCGCCATTCGTCCGTAAGCCCATTATCTACCGCTACCAGGAACTCTTTATTATCCATAGATAACCCCGTCACCGCCACAGTCCCCTCAAGGTAATTATTATCAGTTTCATTTTCGTCATATGATACTACTGCTGGTATTTCGGAGAAAACCTCATCTTCCAACGCATCTCCCAGCATAGCTTCCCATTCCGCAATAATCTCTTCATAGTTAATTGCTTCTCCGCCATATAGTTCGCTCACTTCTGCATTCGATGCCATTTCTTTCTTCAGCATATCAATCCGTTCCTGGATTTCACTTTTGGTAAATCCATTGGAATTCCCCATAGCCATCTCATCCCTCTTCATCAAAGGGGCATCTTGCAGCAGTACATGGCTGACCGCATCATAGTCCTCCTGGGTAAACACCCTGCTGGTTACCTTTTTCTTCCTAAATCCTTCTGCATCGGGAATAACGATATCCGCATCCACATTCACACTTACTTTTTCGCTTTCTAGCTGTACTTCATACCGTTCTGGAGCCTGTACTTGAGCGCTAATGCTATCTGCAACAACAGTTTCCCCATTTTCCCCAGCCACTTCTGTTCCTTCTTCCGTCTCTCCGCCCCCATCCTTTGGCACTACAATTTCTTCCTCCGTCTGTACATCGCTGCCACATCCGCCAAATGTCGAAACAAGCAATCCTGCCGCCAGCAGGAATGCCGCCGTCTTTTTCATACCGCTGCGATTTCCCGCTCCCCTTCTCCCTCCTTTTATTCCTGCAACTATTCCTTTCCCTATTCCTCTGCTCATTTGCTTTCCCTCTCTTCACCTTATAATTTCGTTATTTTTACCCGAATCCTATGAAAGAACAAAACAAGCATAATATAACAGGCTGTAAAAGGTATACAGCAAAATGTAAATATTTTGAAAACAGCTCAACCGAATCACCAACCCCGCCCCATTCTATTTACTCTGGAAAACAACCGCCACTTTCGTTCCTTCCCCTAATTTGCTTTGAATCCTTAATTCCGCCCCATGCAAAGCAGCAATTCGGCTGCAAAGAGCCAGGCCAAGCCCACTCCCCCCCGATTTTCTGCTCCTAGCCTTATCTACCATATAAAAAGCTTCTGTGACTTTTTCTACTTCTTCATCCGGTATTCCTATTCCATAATCCTGCACGGAAATCGTCTTTCCATAGCCTTCCAGAAGAATGCTGCCCCCTTCCCCACTAGCCTTAACCGCATTATCAATAAGGTTTATCAGCAGGCTTTCCATCAAATCTTTATCCGCCCATAAACTGTTCATTTCACAGGATGTTTTCAGCACTATTTTTTTCTCGTCCAAATGGTATTTTTCCAGGTCTTCCACTTTCCGGAACAATTCCTGCACAGATACTTCTTCCATATAAACGCTGTCATTATCATACATTCCCATTAAATTCATCAGCTTTCCGCTCAGCCTTTCCAAACGTCTGCATTCTTCATGGATATGAGCCAAGGCCCTTTCCTGATTCTCTTTTTTTAAATTTACATGCAGCAAAGTATCCGCATAGCCGATAATCGAAGTCATTGGTGTCTTCAGTTCATGGGTCAGGCTGCCCAGCATTTGCCTGCGCTGCTCGGAAACATATTCCAATTCCGTCATCTGTCCTTCAATCCGTTCCGCCATCCCATTAAAGGCTTCTGCCAGGACACCTGCTTCATCCCTTGTCCTAACCCACACCCTCCGTTTTAAATCCCCCCTGCTTATTCCTTCCGCTGCCTGCTGTAGTTCCTTCAAAGGCTTTAGTATCCTTTTCGATAAAATAAAAACAAGCAGCACCGAAAATAATGCCGCTCCTGCGTAAATCACCATATACAAATACGCCTGTTGCCTGATATCTTCATAAATCGGTGAAATGTCCTGAACCAGTATCAAACTGTAATTTTTACTTTTATTATATGGAATCTGCCTTCCGGCCACCAAGATATACTGTTTTCCATTTTTTTGAATCGCGCTGTTCCCCTCTTCCGTTTTCCACTTTCCATCTTTTGCCCCGGTGAACTCAAAAGGAGTCAGATTACATACTGCCTGATTCCCTTCCAGCAATATGTACTTAGATGGGTCATATTTTTTAACCAGATAATTAAAAAAAGAATACCTTGTCCTCTCACTGTATTCCTCAATTGGACTGTCCTGAAGTTCCTTTGCTATCGCATAAGCCGTTGATTTTAGCTGCTGCCCATAAATTTCCAAGGTTTTCTCTTCATTATATTGTTCTGTGCGGTAAATCACAGCCGCTCCGGATACACCGGTAGCCGCCATCAGAGTCACCACCATGACCAAAGATAATTTCATCCATAATTTCATCTATTCTAAATCCTCCAGCCGATAGCCAGTCTTTGGGATAGTACGGATTGTATCATAAAAATCCAATTTTTTGCGAAGTTGGCCGATATGCACATCTACCGTCCTTGTCTCCCCTACATAATCCGTTCCCCATAGCCTGTTCAGTAAATCTTCTCTGGAAAATGCTATATTCTTGCTTTGGGCCAGCATCACCAACAGCTCATATTCCATCGGCTTAAGCGCAATCACTTCCCCACGTTTCGTCACCTTGTGCTCCTTCAGGTATATGGCTACATCCTTTACCATGAGAATTTCCCTTCCGCGGCCGGTGCGCTCTAGTACCTTCTCTATACGCACTAAAAGTTCCAGCACTTCAAAAGGCTTTACAATATAGTCTTCCGCCCCCGCTTTCAATCCGTGTACCCTGGATATCACATCCACTTTCGCTGTCAAATAAATCACCGGTATCTCCGCTTCCTGTAAATCTTCCATCAGCGCAAACCCGTCCTTGCCCGGAAGCATCACATCCACCAGAGCCAAAGCCGCCTCCGCTTTCCCGCTTCTAAGCAGCACTTCCGCTTCCTTGCCATCCATAATCGGGCATGCTTCATATCCTGCCGCTTCCAAATTCATGCAAATGAGTTCTGAAATTGAATTGTCATCTTCTATTACCAAAATTTTTGTCTTCAAAGCATTTCACCCCTATTTTCCATTTTAGCATGAAATGCCTTAAAAAAAAGCAACAAAATGTAAACAGATGCCCATTCCACTTCTGAAACCGTTCCATTTCCGGCCACGCAGTAACGCCTACGCTACTCCGCCATACAGCTTCTCCCAATAAGCCGATAAATGTTCCATCCCCCTCTTTAAAAGCCCTCGCCGTACCCTTTTTTTCTCATATCCCCCCCACATATCATAATAGGCTGCCTCACAGCTATCTCCTTCTGCTTCCTGTTTCGATTTCACAATCTCCAATACCAGCAGCTCTTCCATATGAACTTCGAGTATCCTGCTCAGCATCAATAAATGGTCCAAAGAAGGAAGCATCTTCCCTTTAAACCACCGGTAGATAGGCTGAGGGCAGGATAGCCCCAGGTATTCTTGAATATCCTTCACTGTATACCCCTGCTCCGAAACCTTTTCCCTCAACAAAGTCCCTGTTTTTTCCAAATTGATATTGGGATATGTGCGGTTCACATGCTCCATAAATATTTCTTCCTCCACAATTAAAAGTGCCTATAATGCAGCCATGGGGTAAATCTCCGGCCAGTCAGTTTACTGCCAAACCATCTTCATGGATTTCAGCGCGTCTCCACGCCTGCAAAACAAATAATCAACAAGCTATTATCATTTATACAAAGAAGTTCATTGACTACCATTCATAAAAAATTTCCCACCAAAAAAATTTTATATAATGTATTTTCACTCCTGTCTGTTATCAGAACTGAGTTTGAGATTTTCGCATTACAGGCACTGCCTTTCATAGTAAATCAGCTTAATTTTATATGGGTAGTGGCATTGGATACTTTAATCTGGGTATCCAGTTCTGCTACCAGCTTCTCCTTGCGCTCCTTCATCTGCTGCATTTTCTCCACAATGCCCAATGGGTCCACCAGCTCTGCCTTATTTTCCCTTACATACGCATCCACCACTGCCAAAGGCTTTGTTTCCTTCGTTCTGGCATCTTTTCCCAAAATACCCAGCCTCATGCTTTCCGCCGTATCCTCCAAATGCCTGTTTTTCGCATTCATGGACTGGATACACCTTTCATACTCTTCCTGCATCTTATCATACAGGCTATTCTCAAAGCTTCTTTCTTCATAACCGTTCGATGCCTTTAAACGGTTTCTTAAGGAAATAGCCCCAGCCACCGTATATTCCCCATATGATGTCTGAATCTTAGTATTTGCATTGGAAGCCACAATGGCCGCATCAATCATTTGATACCGTTCCACCAAATCCATAATCTGCTGGAAAGCGCTTTGCGCCTGCTTCGCATATTCCTCTCTGGAAAGGCGCTTCCCTGCTGTCCGCTCTTCATTATGCTTCGCCATATCCACAAAACTCGCGGCTTTAATCTTATCCATAATCTTATGAACCAGCAGTTCTCTTTCGTCCAATGCCTGAGTTACCAATAACTGACCGCCCATAATCCCAACCTCCTCGCTCTGTTTATAGAATTATCATACCCTATTTACTCGCGGTTGTCATTGGACGGCTAGTCCAATCCGGGAAAAGCCATTTCATATATCCCCATACTGTCTCATCAGTCTGGCCGCCTCTTCCCTCATCTGCCCGATTACCTTTTCCGGCCCCGTAATCCTAACCCGTTCCCCCAAGCCTATCACCCAGGAAAGGAACTGGCGGCTGACCGCCACCTTCACATGGACGGTAAAATGCCCTTCATCTTTTTTTATAAAAATAACATCTTTGCCGAATCTGTCTATCATTACACCGGCCAGGGAATTTTCGCATTCCAGCTTTACCGTTTCCTCCTCCCCGCCGAACATCCCAAACATCTTCCTGGCATAAAGCGCCATATCGAACTGGCGGAAGCACTTCTCCCCTTCCCTTTTGCATCCTGTCATTTCGATATGAATCATTTTATCCACCCGGAAATGCTTGATTTTATCCTCTGAAGAATCAAATCCAATCAGATAATAATTCTCGTCGCTCCAGGAAAGCGCCCATGGGCTGATTTCATAAAGTGCCCCTTCCTTTCTCAGTTCTATCTTCTTTTCCACGTTCCACTGGTAATATTGAAATGTAATTTGGGAATTTGCCCCGATTGCGGCATGAATCCTATCCACGTTATAGTAGATGCTTTCGTTCATCGTTTTGATACGCTCCGCCACATATACCTGGCGATGGAGTTTGGATGCGTCATGCTTGCTGGCCAAGCTTTCTATCTTTTTTATCAGTTCATTGGACTTTTTAGCCGTAATGAATTTTGCAGACTGGACAGAATCGACCAATAGCTTCAATTCTGCCAGCTCAAACTGACGGCTTCCTACCGAATAATAATAAGTACGGTTCTTCTGCCTACCAATGATGTCCATTCCATATTGCCGTAAGCTTTCGATATCCCCATATAGGCTTTTCCGCTCCGCCTGTATCCCATAGGATTCCAGCAAATCTATGATTTCCGGCATCGTAATGCAATGCTCTTCGTCTGTTTTTTCAAATAATATCTTCATTAAATACAAAATTTTTAATTTCTGGTTTGCCCCTTTTGCCATTTCCCCCTCATTCTTCCGCCATCAGGCAACTCATTATTTTAACGCGTTTTCATCCACCGAATCGCCAGGCCAAAAATCCGCCAAAACAGCCAGGCCGGCAGAACTGTCAGCAGCAATATTACAATTCGCACCTCTTTCTCAATGCTTCCCATCTCCTGTCCACTTCCGCCTGGAACGCACCGATATAATCCTGATTTTCCGGCCTAAACAAATGCTTGAACCTTCCCTGCCTTTTTAAAAAGTCTTCAATCGGAAGCTTCTTCTTCGGCTCGTAATTCAGAATCCATTTTCCGTCCACCACTTCAAACAGCGGCCAATAGCACGTTTCCACTGCCGATTTACAAATATCCATCAACTCCGGGGCATCATACCTCCATCCCCTTGGGCAGGGCGCCAAAACATTGAGGAAAGCTGCTCCCGGAGTATAAATCGCCTTCTCCGATTTCACATACAAGTCTTTCATATTCCCAATAAAAGTTGTCTGCCCCACATACGGGATATTATGGGCCGCCATAACCGCCGCCAAATCCTTCCTGGCCTGAGGCTTCCCAGCCGATTTTTTCCCTGCGGGAGTGGTGGTAGTGTCAGCAAAAGAAGGGGTTGCCGAAGAGCGCTGGGTACCAGTATTCATATAGGCACCGTTGTCATAGCAGACATACACCATATCATGTCCCCGTTCCATAGCGCCGGATAGAGACTGCAGCCCAATATCATAAGTTCCCCCATCGCCGCCAAAAGTAATGAACTTATATTCCTCTTTTATTTTCCCTCTCTTCTTCAGCGCCTTATACGCCGTCTCCACCCCTGAAAGGGTAGCCCCTGCGTTCTCAAAGGCGCTGTGGATATAACTGTCTTCATAAGCCGTGTACGGATACATATAGGTAGACACCTCCAGGCATCCCGTAGCATTCCCTACCACTGCCCTATCCCCGGGATGCAGCGCCTTTAATACATTCCTCACTGCTATCGTGCCGCCGCACCCGGCACACATCCGGTGCCCAGGCGCCAACCGCTCTTCCCTTTCCTGTATCTCCTTAAAATCAAATTTCCCATCCATCTCTATGTTAACCATGCTCCTTTCGCCCATTCTCCTGCCAGATACTTGCAAAACCAACAAACTTGCTGAATATTCCCTCAGCCTGCCGGTTTGCAGCCCAGCACAATTGCTTACTCACGCAGCCCAAGATACGGATACTGCTCAAACGTCTTCCCTTCTTCCACCATTTTGCGCAAATCCCCATACACTTTCTCCATATCTTCCACCCGCACATCCCGGCCGGAAAGTCCATAAACAACATTCACTGCTTCTGCCGTCACCTTCGCCCGGTACATAGCCGCCATCAGTTCTGCCCCTAAAGGCCCTCCCTGCGCACTGTAACTCTCGCATCTGTCCATAACAGCAACCGCCTTACAGCCCTGAAGCGCCTTTGCCAGTTCCTCCCCTGGAAACGGACGGAATACCCGAACCTTCACAAATCCGGCTTTCACCCCTTTTTCCCTTAGCCTGTCCACCGCATCTTTGGCCGTTCCGGACACAGAGCCAATGGCTACCGCCGCATATTCCGCATCTTCCATCCGGTATGCCTCATAAAATCCATAGTTCCTTCCCGACATGGCCGCAAATTCCTCCGCCACATCCAGAATGATTTTCTTTGAACGTATCATCGCTTCCGCCTGAGCCTTCTTTGCTTCCATACAGTAATTGGAAACCGCATAAGGCCCTACGGCCATCACTTCCCTTTCGTTTAGCAGATAATGCTCCGGACAATATTCACCTACAAATTTTTTTACCGGTTCATCTTCCAACAGGCTTATGTTCTCCACCGCATGGCTGGTGATAAACCCATCCTGGCATATCATAACGGGAAGGTGTACATCCTGATGCTCCGCAATCCGGTATGCCTGCAGCATATTATCATAGGCTTCCTGATTATTTTCCGCATAAATCTGTATCCAGCCTGAATCCCTTGCCCCCATACTATCGGAATGCTCCGCATTGATATTCAAAGGCCCTGTAAGACCCCTGTTCACCACCGCCATTACAATGGGCAGGCGGCTGGACGCCGCCACATATACCACTTCCCACATAAGGGCAAGCCCTGCCGATGACGTAGCTGTCAGTGTCCTTGCCCCGGCTGCACTGGCACCGATGGCCGCACTCATCGAGCTGTGTTCGCTTTCCACCGGAATAAATTCCGTATCGATTTCCCCATTTGCAATCATATTCGATACGAACTGGGGGATTTCCGTGGAAGGAGTGATAGGAAATGCAGGCATAACATCCGGGTTAATCTGGCGTACCGCATATGCGGTCGCTTCATTTCCTGACATACTGGTTCTAATCGCCATTTATTTTCCCTCCTTCATAGAAATTGCCCCGAAAGGGCACGCTTTTTCGCAAATTCCACAGCCTTTGCAGTGCACTAAATCAAAGGCTTCCCTTTTTTTATCCCTGACCGGAATACAGCTATCCGGGCAATATGGTACGCAAAGTAAACATTGCCTGCACTTTTCCTCATTCCATACCGGCGTCTGCGTCCTCCATTCCCCTGTTTCAAACAGGCGCGAGGTGGCAGGCTCGAAAATTTTCAGCCCTTCCGTCAAATCCTGCCATTTTGTTTCCTCATTTATCTGTGCTGCTTTCAACTCCATTACCCCACCTCCGTCAAAGCCAGTTTCAGCGCTGCCATATTCCCGGCCAGTACTTCCGGCTTTTTTGCAAATTTATGCGCCAGCGATTTTTCCATTTCCCCTAAAAAAACATCCGTGCCGATGACGCCGGAAATCTTCACTAATGCCGCCAGCATGGGTGTGTTGGGGAAATATTGGCCCATCGTTTCCATGCACACATGATAAGCGTTCAGCAGATATATTTTCCCCTGATATCCATTGAGCAACGGGGTGATTTCCTGCTTTTCCCTCTGAGTGTTGATTAATATTCCGCCGGATGTTTTCAATCCTTTTGTTACGTCCACCGTATGTAAAAGAGTATCATCAACTACCGCCACGTAATCCGGTTCGTATATATTGGAATGTACACGGATTTCATCATCGCTAATCCGGTCATATGCGGTAATGGGCGCGCCCATCCTTTCCGGGCCATATTCCGGGAATCCCTGCACATGCTTTCCTATATTAAATGCCGCTTCCGCCAGCAAAAGAGCCGCTGTTTTCGCCCCCTGGCCTCCCCTGCCGTGCCAGCGTATTTCTGTTAGTGCTTCCATTTGCCTCCTCCATTCCGCAAGTAATTTTTTATAGGTTCTAAAATTTTCTTCCAGTCTTTTATGCAAATACATTTGTCCGCATTGCAAGAACAATCTTGAATAGTATACGATAAAAATGAGGATTTGTAAAGATGGGAAAAAGTTGACGCACGGAAATCAATTTTCATGGGCAGCGCAGCGGACAGGGCATTTGGCTCATACAGTATTCCGTTTTAAGGCTAAAATAAAAAGCAGATTTCACTAACGAAATGGGTAAAGGGGTTGGATACTGCCGGGGCGGAAGCAACGGGCATCCATACCCATGCTTCCTAAAACCGCCATCCATGGCAGTTTTTCCCTGGATATAAACCATTTCATAAATGAAATTGCTGCTTTTTATCAATAGCCTTAAAACGGAACACTGTATGGGCCAAATGCCCTACCCGCCACACTGCCCATGAAAATTGATTCCTGTACCTCCTATCTTCCACCTATACCAAATCGTACTTCACCACGTCCATAATCACCCTGCCATCCGCAAAGAAAGATACGCCATCCACGGAAAGGTCCGTATAAAAAGTCGCCGAAAGCACATATTCCCCGTCATTGACAAAGACCTCCGCGCTGTAATTATCCAGGATAATCCTGATTTTAATCCTTCCTTTTCCACTTCCGTTTTCATCCCTTACCAGGCAGCGGCGTTGGTGGATAATCGCCCGTCTGGAGCCTGAATGCTTTCTGTCCACTTTTATAATGGACTCGTAAGGGCGGAAGCTGACAGAAGTCTGGTATTTGTCATCCTGGGCAAAACGTACTGCAAATTTATGGTAAATATTTTGCTCATCCTCCGGGCGTATGGTGAGTTCCATATCAATTTTACGGCCCTGTATGCCTTTCAGCTTTATAATATCCGCAAAAGCAACGTTCTCATATTTCACTTCCTGCCTCCGCATAGCTTCCAGTTCCTTGATTGGGCGCTGGAACAGTCTGCCGTTTTGGACGGAAAGTTCCCTGGGCAGGCTCATCTGGCCAAACCATGACCTTATCTTTGGGGCATGCAGATTACAGGTATCCCAGTTCTGCATCCACCCAATCATAATTCGCCGCCCATCCGGGGCGAGCACTGTCTGGGGCGCATAAAAATCTATGCCATAGTCGATAGACTGATTGCTTTCTTCCACAAAAGTATTCGATGTCTCGTCATAAGAACCAATCAGGCAAAGCGTACCGTTCCCATTATGGTATTCAAATCCCTGAGGCACCATATCCTGGGGGCTTGTAATCAAAACCTGTTTCCCGTCCAAGGCGAAGAAGTCTGGGCATTCCCACATTTTTCCGAACCGCTCATGATTGGCCGCCAGAATTTTCTCATATTTCCACCGGAAGCCATCCGGGCTGCTGTAAAGGAGAATCTGCCCGTCATGGGCCGCCGTACAATTCCCTGCCACACACAAATAAGAACCATCCTGCTTTCTCCAAAGCTTAGGGTCCCGAAAATCATATTTGCTTCCGCCCTCGGGAAGGGCAACTTTATCCAGCACCGGATTCCCCACATATTTTTCGTAGTCCATCCCATCCCCGATAGCAAGGCACTGGGTCTGCACCTCTTTCGTGCTGCCATCCGGCTGCACTTCCTTGGAGACTCCCGTGTACATAAGCAGATGCCTTCCGTCCGGAAGCACCACGGCACTGCCCGAAAAACACCCATCCCTGTCATACTCCATATCCGGCGCCAGGGCTGCCGGCAAATGCTCCCAATGCAGCAAGTCCCTGCTCACAGCATGCCCCCAGTGCATGGGACCCCAGAAGGGGCTATAAGGATGATACTGATAGAACATATGGTATTCCCCCTTATAAAAGGAAAATCCATTAGGGTCATTCATCCACCCCACACGGGAGGATAAATGAAATGCCGGCCTGTGCTCACCTGCTATTTTCCTTTCCATCTCCATTTCATATTTCCGCGCATCCCGTAAAATCTGGCTCGTCATAGCTATTCCCATACCTTTCTTCGATTCACATTTTTCGTGATTTACCCATTACGCAGCCCCATCCTCTGTCTTCCGCTTTTATTCCGCAGGCAGGAGCAGCAAGTTAAAAATAATTTATTTAATCGTAACATTTCTTAATTTCATAGGGGCAAGCAGTCCGGATTGGATTCTTCCCTGCCTAAAATTATTTCATAACTTTAGGGCAAATGCAACCCCCTAAGCCAAACCGTTTACTCGGCCCCTGTATATCTGTCATAAGCCGCCTGATATACCGCCAGCAGCTTATCCATACCGCATTTATCCCTTAAATATTTAATATAATTCTCCCACTCTTCATCCGTTGGCCCGCCATCTCTTATCCACAGGCCCTCCTGCTCTGCTACGGCGCTTTCAAAATTCGCCTTATACCAGTCAATATCATCCAACTCCCTGCTGGTAAATACACAGTCCACCGGATAGACTGCCGTGCTGTCCACATAAGGCATCCAGAATTCATACAAATCCGTCAAACGTTCAATGGCACGGTCTTCCATTTTAAATGTTGTCTGATAATAATCGCTGAGAATCAATTTCGGCCCCGCTACTTCCTGTTCGCCCTTCAACTCGCCAGAGCCTTTCCCGTACTTTTCAAGGCTCTCCTCATTGGAAATACTCAACCATACCCCATTTTCATCCTGTTCGGTAAAATATACTCCAATCGGCCCGTACTGTAGCTGCATCACAATTTCGGGAGCATACCACATGTCAAAAAACTTAAGCAGATTGGCCGGACTCTTGCATGCTTTTGTAATGTTCAGGTTTCCGCTGTTAATCCCGCCGCCGGTCCGTATGGTCACATTATGCGTGCCCTCCGGCCCATCCAGAACCGGCAGGAACACGTAATCTTTTGCATAATCCCCCATCAGCTCTTCGATATACCACCATGTGGATACCCCCACATAGCCCTGGGAGCATTTTGAAATAAGCTGTGTATCGGACTGACTGAACATTTCCGCATCCATCAGCCCCTCCTCATACCAATCATGGAAGTAAGTCACCGCCTCCCGGTATTCATCGGATATGCATACGAAATCCACCGTTTTGTCATCCCGCAAAACCAAATCCTTGCACACGTCATTGGGCCAGTTGGTAAAGCCAAAGCCCGCATAAAAAATATTCTGGCCCCAACACCATTCATCAAACCCCGTACTCATAGGAATGGTGCTTCCCGGGGAATTCCCATAATATGTTGCGCTCATATCGTTATCCTTAAATGCCTTCAGCGCAGTATGCAGTTCATCCAGAGTGGTGGGTACTTCAAGCCCCAAATCATCCAGCCACGCCTTATTAATCATGGAAAACTGAGGGATGGAGTAAATGCTGTAATCCTCCGGTGCGCCAATACCAGCCGTTCCCATGCGCTCCCCTGCTGGAAGGCCGTAAATGTATCCGTCATCCATCGTAATCGCACTGCGGATATCCGGGTTTTCCTCCAGTATTTTGGATAAATTAGGCATATACTCCTCGGTCAGATAAGGGCTTAAATCAATAAAAGTCCCGTCATCCCCGTAGCGGGATATATCATAATTGCTAAACCCTACGCCCAGAAATGCATCCGGCAATTCATCCCCTGCAATGCGGATATTCACCTGTTCTGCCAGAGACTCGCTCATGGTAGTCCAGTCAATGCTAATCCCCGCGCCCTCCTGCATCTGATTCAGCACCACATTGTCCGTATAACCGGGGCTTAAGGCACTCTGCGCACCCATAATAGCGAATTCCGACTGCGATGTATCGGGATTTGCAACCCCTTTTTCATGATGCCCATAATCTTTATTCCCACATGCCATAAGTGCCAATGCCAGGCCAAGGGCAAATATGCATGCCGGCATCCGTTTAGTCCAGGACTTTACTCCCCGTTTCCATTCCCGTTCCTTTTCCCCACGGTATTTATTATTTTTTAATTTTTCCCACATATTTCTCATATCCTCGTACCCTTTCTGCTTCCTTATTCCCTTTCCGGCTCCTTGTGCCCTTTCCGTTTCCCTATACCCTTTGCCTCCCAACCCCTTTTCTGCGTTCTATAACCCTTCTGCATCCTGCTTCCCTGCCTCTTTGCCCAAACCATATAGATTACACTCCTAAAAACCATGGGCGGCCTTTAGCCTTTTACTGCACCGGCCATAAACCCTTTTTCAAAATATTTCTGCACAAACGGGTAAATAATCAGCATTGGGGTGGCCGCAATAATAATGGATGAAAATTTAATCATTTCCGTCATTTTATTCAACTCGGCAAAACCTCCCGATATGGTGCTGGCCTGGCTTGCACTGGCCGAACTCTTAATCAGGATATTCCTAAGCACTAGGGCAGCGGAGCTTTCGCCGGCGACGGCAGATAAATCATGGATGTAAACCAGTCATTCCAATAAGCCACCATACTAAACACCACCATAACCGCCATAATGGAACGGCTTAGGGGAACTACAATACGAAGGAATGTGGTCCATTTTGATGCCCCGTCTATAGACGCCGCTTCCACCATCTCCTTAGGGATACTGTTCTCAAAAAAATTCCTTACGATTATCATATTCCCAACAGCAACGCCACCTGGAAGGAAAAGCGCCCACATGTTGTTGATGAGCCCCGTCTCTTTTACAATCAAATAAGTAGGAACCATCCCGCCGCCGAAATACATCGTTATAATAAAGAAAATACTCAACGCTTTTCTGCCGGGCAAATCCTTTACGCTTAAAGGGTATGCGGACAAATAAAGCACCACTACGGAAAATATCGTTCCGATAACGGTATATTTAAGGCTGTTCCAAAGCCCCGTAAGAATACTTGGGTCGGCAAACACCGATTTGTACCCGTCCAGCGTAAACTGGCTGGGCAAAAAGAAGGTTTTTCCTGCATATACGTCATACGGGTTCGATACCGATGCTATAAGTACATAATATAAAGGGTAAGCCACAATAAACAGGATGATTGCACAGATAACAACCAGGATAATATCGCTGCTTCTTTCCGAAAGCCCTGTCAGCTTCCCAGATTTTGAATTTTTCTTCATAGTCCTCTCCATTTCTGCGCTGCTTTTGCGGCCCGGCATTTCCGGGGGTTTACGCACCTTAAGTTTGTGGATGCAGCGCAGACACAAACTTGCAGAGAAAAGATTTGAAAACTCTTTCACTCTTTCAAACATGCCTTTTCCGTAATCTGTAAACTACCGTCTCTCTTAAATAAAACTTGTATCCTCAGATATCTTTCCTGCCATCTTATTCACCGCAATCAGAAGAATAATATTAACCACCGTATTAAACAGCCCCACCGCCGTGGAATAACTGTACTTGGCATTTTCGATACCCTGTTGGTAAACATAGACAGCAATCACATCACTGGTCGCCTTATTCAAATCCGTCTGCAAAAGCCATACTTTCTCAAACCCTACGTTCATCAGATTTCCCGCGCTCATAATCAGATTCAAGACCATAATTGATGCAAGCTGCGGTATATCGATATGCCTTATCCTCTGAAACAGCGACGCACCGTCCACCTTCGCCGCCTCATACAGAGTAGTATCGACACTGGCCAAAGTAGCCATATAAACAATAATCCCCCATCCCGCATCCTGCCATATGCCGGAAGCAATGTAAATGGTACGGAACGCAGAAGACTCCGTCAAAAAATCTATGGACGTTCCCGCAATCAGGTTTATCAGGCCGCCCGAAGGGCTTAAAAAAATACGAATCATACCGCAGATAACCATGGTAGAGATAAAGTGGGGCGCATAGAGCACCGTCTGCGTAACCCTCTTAAAACGCTGAAACCTCATCTGGTTCAGCATAAGGGCCAGGATAACAGGAATCGGAAAACTCCACAGCAAGCTGAACAAACTCAGCAATATTGTATTCTTAATCATTCTTGCAAATGTAGGTGCGCTGAAAAAACGCAGAAACCACTCCAACCCGACCCACTCGCTTCCCGTAAACCCGCGGCTCGCTTTATAATCCCTGAAAGCAATCTGTATGCCATACATAGGTATGTACTTATAAATAATAGTCAAAATTACCGGGATTAGTAACATTGCATATAACTGCCAATTATCCAGTATGCGTTTTTTCAATGGCCTTCCCGAATGTAATGCCGGATTTGCAGCGGCCAATTTCGTTTTGCTCATATTTTCCCTCGTTTCTGTGCTGCTTTTTGTACGTGATAGAATCTGCGGATGCAGCACTGACACAGACACTATATCTTAACCCTCATGTTTCCCGATGCGCGCTTTCGTGAAACGTTATATGATTTCTTTTCATTAAAATACCATTATATTTTAATAAAATCAATAATTTTATTATATGTTTTATTCAATTCGTTATTTTATCCAAATTTACAATCTTATTTTTAGTAATATTTTACTATTATTTTTCATATAACGTTTCATGAAATATGTTGCTTTTTAATCCTTTACAAATCAATTTGGTTACATTATAATAAATTGGATTGAGTTAGAAATGAGCATGCCGGCCACTTGGCAAAGTTGTCGATAAGGCCAATAACCTTGGCTGAATATTCTCTCAACCTAACTCTAATATCCTCCCTGCAAACAAACAGAAAGGAAAAACATCCTATGAAAAAAGAAAATTCCTCGCCCACCATGAAAGACGTCGCCAGAGAAGCCGGTGTTGCCCTCGGCACTGTTTCCAAAGTTGTTAACGGCATTCCCGTAGGTGACTCCTACCGAATCAAAGTAGAAGAAGCTATCCGTAAACTGAATTATCAAATAAACAGTTATGCCCAGGGACTAAAAGCGAACAAAACCCATACGGTAGCGCTCTTAATCCCCAATACCCAAGAACCCTTCTATGCATCCTTGGTTTACCATATCAACATCTCGCTTCTAAAACGGAAATACCGCATGCTGCTTTGCTCCACCGATTATGACTCCAGCCAGGAACAGGAGTATATCGCCATGGCACAGCAGAACAAGGTGGACGGTATCATCGGACTGACCTATAACCCCAACCTAGCCATCGAAGAAAGCACGCCTTTTATAGCCATCGACCGCACTATGGGCTCTCATATCCCCTGCGTCACCAGCGACAACTTTGCGGGTGGACAGATGGCCGCCGAAAAACTGGCAGATTTGGGCTGTAAGCATGTGGCGTTCCTGCGGACTGGTTCTTCCCTCACCAACGAACCCAACAAAAGAAAAGCCGGGTTTGAGAATGGCTGTCTTTCCCGTGGCCTTTCCTATGAAATGAAAATCATAAGCGATGGAGACCCATATTCGGAATTTGAAAAATTCCTGGCTGAACATATCCACGAAGGGCGGCTGTCCTTTGACGGAATATTCTGCGTCACGGACGCTCTCGCATATTCTGTTATAAAAACGCTGCAAAAACTGAACCAAAAGGTTCCGGAAGATGTGCAAATCATCGGATTCGATGGCACAAGGCATTTTGGAAACAAAGATTATACTTGTTCCACCATCGTGCAGCCTGTACCTGAAATGGCCGAAATGTGCGTAGACCTTCTCCTGCGGGAAAACACGTCTGCCAAACCTCCCCTGGTTTGTCTCCCTGTCACATATGCCTATGGCGGAACCACCTTGGAAGGGAATCCCGAAGGAAAACCAAGTTTGCCTATGCATGACATCCACAAACTTGCCACGCATAACGGCAAAACTATGGAAAGGACATAGATTACAGTGCCGGATAATATTTCCGGCCTTTTTTTCGTCTTACATTTTCACAACACACCTTTGTTCTATTTTCGTCTAATATTTTTAATAAAAACTATTCATGTGACGCAATAAAATATTTACACAAAGATATAAATATGATAAAATTTAAACAAAATAAGACAATATATTGATGTTAATACAAAAGAAACTAAAAATATATGGCACGAAAGAATGAGGTATAATATGGAAAAGAAAAAAAAAGAAGTACGTTACAGCTCCCGTGAGGTAGATATTCTTTACATATTGTGGAATGCGGGCAAGCCTATGCTGGCATCTGAAATCCTGGCAGCAGATGAAAAATTAAAGCCAGCCACCGTAAATACGGCCCTGAAAAAAATGCTGGAAAAGGAATTAGTTGTTGTGGCCGATTTTGTCAAAAGCGGCAATGTATATGGAAGGCGCTATAAGCCCACCATCACGTTAAAAGATTTTGAGATGCAGAAATTTTCCAGCACCGCTGCCGATTTAGTAACCGCTTTATCCCGGAATACAGATACGGAATCCGTTTTAGAAGAACTGGATAACCTGGAACTGATTATCAAAAAGCAGCGCGAAAAGATTCTCAAAAAAAAATAAATATATGCTGCTGTAAAAGAACAACTATAAGCGCCCCAAAACAGCCATAGGTTGGTTTGGGGCACTGCATCTGTCTCATTGCCCACTGGAATAAAAAATCTGGGCAATGGGGGATGCCTCATCCACAATCAGTGTTTTATTGCCTCCCGTCATCGTCACTTTGGCCGCATCCAGCGAACGCAGGAACAGATAGAAGTCCGCTTTCTCCGGGTCATTATAGGCTTCGCTCAAGATTCTCATATATTCAGCCTCCCCCTTTGCAATAATCTCTGCTGCCTGGGCATCTGCCCGCGACTGCATAACAATAATTTCCGCGGTTGTATTATTGGAAATCTGCTTGGCTTCTTCCTGCCCTTCGGCCTGATAGGTAGCCGCAATATTATTCCTTTCGGAAATCATACGCTCATAGACCGCATTTTTATTCTCATCCGGCAAATCCAGCGATTTCGTCTCCACCGCCAGGAGCTTTATCCCATACTGCTCCAGCGTTCCGCCTATGTTTTCCATAATCGCTTTTGTCAGCGCACCGTCACGCCCGCTGATTACCTCTTCCTGGCTTAAGCTACTGATTACATTTTTCAGGCTATTGTATACAATCGTGTCAATCCTGAACTCCGCATTGCTTTTCTGGGCGCTCAGTGTCTGGGTGTATTTATAGGGGTCTTCTATTTTCCACAGCACAAAACAATCCGCAATCATGGATTTTTTATCCTTCGTCATCACATCGCTGACTGCCAGGTCATAGAGGAGCATTTCATTTTGAATCTTCTCTGCCGTCTGGATAAACGGCAATTTCAGGCTAAGGCCCGGCGTCTCCCGTATGCTTTCAATCTTACCGAACTGCTTAATAATCGTGTATTCATTGGGATAAGTCACTACCATGCTGGCATTTGCCAACACCAGTAAAATTATCGCAATACAAATCGGAATTATACGTCCAAATCTCTTCTTCATTTTGCCTCTCCTATTTCTGTATCCAATTCCCGGTTCCATATGATTTAGTTTTCTTCAATACTTTCATCCTCGTTGCCGGCAGCACTTTCATTCTCATTGCTGCCATTGCTTTCCCTCCCGCTTTGTCCTGCTCCGCCAGTACTACCGCCACTTATTGCATCGCTGCCATCATTGCCACTGCTTTTTCCCGTTCCTGTAAAGTCGGCAAAAGACTCCAACGGGAGCATAGTCTGGGTTGTGCCATCGCTTTTTTCTATAATAACCTTCATTGTGGGCAATATATCTTCCATTGCCTCATAAAACATCCTCTGTTTTGTAATCAGCGGATATTTTTGATATTCCGCATAAAGCTCATTCAGCCGGGCTGTCTGCCCTTTTGCTTCATTTATCCGTTCTTCTGCCTGCGCCTGGGCCGTTTTCACCGTTTCATCTGCCGCCGCCCTTGCTGCCGGGATATCCTCATTCCTTTTCTGGTTCGCCCGGTTGATGGACGTCTCTTTCCCCTGTTTCGCATTCTCCACGTTCTTAAATGCATTAATCACTTCCTGGGTTGGCGGTTCCGCATCCTGAATAGTGATATTCACAAGCTGGATGCCGATATCCTCCTCATCCAGCCGGGTGATAATTTTTTCCTTAATGGATGCCTGTATTTCATTTTTGCCTGTTGTAATTACACTGTCCACATCATATAGGCCAATGGTATCCCGGATATAGCTTTGAGTCAGATTCTTTAATATGGAAATCGGGTTTTCCGACGCATACAAATATTTTACCGGGTCCGTCACGCGGTACTCCACATAGAAATCCACATTTACAAAATTATAATCCCTTGTAATCATAAAGGATTCCTTATCCACAAAATCCCCTGTTTCCGATTCATAGCCGATAGGGAAACCATTGATTGTCTTGGGCACTTTGGCGAGCCTTTGAATGTATGGCAATTTTACATGAATTCCCGATTCCTCCACCACACCCGGCACGCCAAAAGTGGTAATCACGGCATATTCATTTTCTTTCAGGGAATAAATGCTGCCCACCAGCAAATATGCCGCTACAAAGAACACCACAACCCCACCGGCTATTTTCCCAATTTGAATGCCTGCTTTCCTGATATGGGAATCCTGTTGCTCATCTACCGTATCTTTTTTCTTTTTACTGAACATATGCCCTCCTTTTTGGGGATTCCTTTCCTCCCCCTTGCTTCATGAATACATGCACCGATGTACCAAAGCAAATTTCTATAAGTTTCTTGGCTATATACTTAAATACATTCTGATTGTACTACTCCTTTTTACTTATTTCAATATATAGGATTAGGATGCCAAAAGCCCCGCCCCTCAGCTCTTCAGGCCCGACATCACCACGCTCTGCAAAATGTATTTCTGCCCAAAAACATATAAAATGGTCGGGATAATGATGGACAGCATAACCCCCGCCAATATTACGGACACGCTTCCCGTTCCCATCGCCCCGCTTAACACCTTCAATCCAAGAGGCAATGTCATCCTGTCATATTTCGACAGGAAAATCAACGGATTTAAAAAATCGTTCCATGATGCCAGGAAAGTCAGCAAAGAAGTCATAATAATGACCGACTTAGACATAGGCAAAAAGATACGCAGATAAATCCGGAACCGCCCGGCCCCATCAATATATGCCGCTTCTTCATAACTATCCGGTATTGTCAGCATATACTGCCGTACAAAAAAGATGTTCAACGGGCTGATAATCGCCGGTAAAATCAATGACATATGTGTACCTACCAGCCCCATTTTTGACATAACGATATAAGTAGGAATCAGCTTCGCCTGGCTGGGAATCATCATTCCTGCCAAAATAATCATGAAAACAACCTCCCGCCCTTTAAAGGGAATCCTGGCAAAAGCATATCCCGCCATAGTGGTGATAAAAAGATTGGCAATTACCACCGTAACCGCAATTTTTAAACTGTTAAAAATCACCTTTGCAAAAGGAAAGGCATGGAATACCGCTACATAATTTTCAAAGTGGAAACTTGTCGGGAAAAAGGATGGCGGCAGCCGGAAGGATTCCTTCGGAAGCCGCAAGGATGTGGAAAAAATCCACGCAAACGGCATTAGCATCAGCATACAAAGCAAAAGAAGCCCTATCATAAGAACCATCTGGGGTATTTTAACCCTGCTTTTCCTTCTGATTTTTACCTTCCCTTCCCTGCTTGACTTTGTTTCTCCATTATTTTCCCATTTACTCATAATCATACACCACCCACTTGTTTTGTCCAATATATTGAATCACTGTAATTGCCAGAATAATGAGAAACAGCACAAAAGAAATCGTAGCGCCATACCCGATATTCATCTCCTGAAAAGCCGTCTGATAAATCTCAAAAGCTATGGTTTTCGTAGATGAGCCTGGCCCGCCATTGGTTAATAGATACGGCTCATCAAAAATCTGGAATACACTCACAATATTTGTAATAAGTACAAAGAAAATGGTAGGGCTAAGCAGCGGCAAAGTAATATGGAAAAAAGTCTTTACAGTACTCGCCCCATCTATGGAAGCCGCCTCGTAATATACATCCGGTATATTCTGCAGGCCAATAAAATAATACAAAAAGGTAGTCCCTATAAATTTCCAGAAGCTAAAAAGTGCAATTGTCACATATACCATAGTCCGGTCCGTCAGCCAGGGAATATTGCTTCCCCCAAAAAGCCTTACAAAATAATTGATAACCCCTGTATCCGTGGAAAAAATGTAACCCCAGGCAATGGCCACCGATGCAGTAGTCACAATAGAAGGGAAGTAAATCACTGTACGGAAAAAAAACTGAAACCGTGTGGCTTTATAAACCAGGAATGCCAGTATAAGACCCAGGCCGCAATGAATCGGGCATAAAATCAAGAGAAATTTAAAAGTATTTCCGAATGCCACAAGAAGCCCCTTGTCGCTGAACATATGCCGGATATTATCCAGCCCAACAAACTTCGCCGGATTAATCAGATTATATTTAAAGAAAGACAGCACCGCCGATAAGCCCACCGGAAGCCCGATAAATAGAAAGAAACTGATTAATGCAGGGGCCAGGAATAAATATCCCGATATATTATCATGCATTTTCTTCTTTTTCATAAAACGGCTTCCGGGCATCTCTTTTTCTTTCATTTTCTTCCTCATTTCTGCGCGGCTTTTTTGCTTTCGCTTCGCTAAATCTTCATGCCTCACCACTTTTATGCCTGTACGGCTTTTGCTAATTTCGATATTCCATGCAAGGCCGGAATTTGATGTAGCTGCCTGCCTCTCCGCGCCATGGCAGGCAGCCGCATATTCACCCGTCCTCAGAATATCCCCCTCTTGTTAGCGTGTAATTAAAAACGTTTTTCCATTAACCATTTTACTTATTCTCCGCCAGGATACTGTTCATCTCTTCTGCTGCAGCGTCCAAGGTTGCCTGTACATCTGCTTTATTTACGCAAATTTCCGATATTGCAGTAAGTACGATATTAGAGCATTCCGTAAACTGGGGCGGTGCGCTGACCGGTTTGTATATATCCGTATTGGAGTCTACATAAAACAATTCACAGTTTTCCGGAATACCCAGGCTGGAAATTTTATCTTCCGCCAGGGAATGCAATGCAGGGATATTTCCTGTAGACAGATAAGCTCCCGCAAACTCTGCCTGAGACATCCAGGCAGCCAGTTCTTTTGCTTCTTCCAGATGCTTGGAACTGTTAAAGGTGAAAATACCGTCAACGCCGCCAATCTGCTGGTTCTGGCTGAAACTGGGAAGATACTGCACTGCCACGTCTTCAAAGTCATTTGCCACATACTGGGCGGTAGGCCATCTCCCCCAAGAGCCCATAGCTATCTGTCCGCTGATAATCTGGTCGATAGCACCCACATTTTCTTCCGGTACCGGAGCATATCCGTATTTATAAATCAAATCCTGCCAAAGCTGGAAAATTTCTACGGATTCCGGCGAGTTTATGGTACTCTCCGTAAAATCTTCGTTCATATAAGATGCGCCATTGTTATACAGCCACGCCTCGGCACAGAAATATTCTCCGTAAGGAACCGCAATTGCATATTGTTTTACACCGTCCTTTTCCGTAGTCAATGCTTCGCAGTAAGAAAGGAATTCCTCTTTCGTCCATGCCTCTCCCGGAAGTTCCAGATTGGCTTCCTCCAGCCTTGCCGTATTAAAATGCATGACCACATTATTAAAGGAAAACGGGAACGCATATATATTGCCTGAATCGTCTTTGAAGATTTCCTGGAAAGCCGGGCTTGTATCTGCCAAAATTCCGTCCGCAATTTCCTGGTTCGCCGCAATCCAATCATCAATAGGCGCTGCCACACCCATATCCAGGAATTTGGAAATCCCTTCTATAGCAACGATTGCGCAATCCAGTTCATCGCCGCCCCCTATCATCGTCTGAATCTTCGTACAATATTCTCCCCAAGAAGATGCCACAAAAATACTCTCCACCTTGATGCCTGTCTTTTCCGTATACATTTTCAAGAGGTCATCCAGTGCTTCTTTCGTTGTTCCATCGCCGCACATAGCCAACGTCAGAGTAATATCTTCCTTATTGTTCCCTGCATCTTCCACACTTCCCTTATCTTCTGCCGTTTCCGCATCCGCCGCAGCCCCACTGCTTTCTGAAGCTCCATTTCCCCCGCCATTTCCGGAATCGCCACTTTGACACCCGGTCAGCCCCATTACCATACAAGCCGCCATCAATAAAGCTAAAATTTTCTTTTTCATATGTTTTCTCCTTCCTATTTCGGTTCCGCAATCGGCCTTCCAATGCCTTTTCCTTTTCTCCGGACATTGTCCAAGCCTTTACTGTCTTGTAACTGCTTTGTGTTACTTACTATAGCATTCCCCTATTTCCTGGTAAATGAACTATTGATTGGTGGCTGGTAATATTGTTGGCTCTTTGGCAAGAAGCGTTTAAATTTATTGCCATAATGCTATAATTACAATATCGCTATGAATTTTTACCCTATAAAGGAGAGCTCCATGAATATAAAACGTCGGAAAAAATTTAACCCTAATTCCATTGCCGTAAAGTACTTCGTTGTAACATGTATTTTTATCATTGTGCCTATATTGGTTTTTTTCATATTGGCACAACGATTTAATACCGGTACTGTCCTTGAGCAGAAACGCCGTTCCGACCTTTCTACCTTAAACGCATTCGCTTCTTCCATCCGCGAATATATGAGTTCTATAGAAACTATTGCCAGCCTTATCATACATGATGAAGCCGTTTCGCATTTTATAAGCGATGCCTCCTCTTCTTCCGCAGTACATGGAAAAACTATATATAAAGAACTGGATTCTTCCTCGTGCCTCGCCCCCTTCTCCAGTATAAATACATCTATCCTGGCCACAGGGTTAACCGATGCTTCCGGCCTCTTCATTGGAGAACACAAGCTCAATCCTGACCGTCTCTCCTATTTTTTCCATGACTTCTTTACAAAAAATGGACCCATTTTGGAACCGGTCTGGACAAATACTTTTTCCATTGAATTCCAGGATACCGGCCAGGTAAAAAAAGTTCTTGCCCACTTAACCCCTATTACGGATAAAACGGGAAACATATCCGGCTATCTTGTACTGTTCCTGGACACCCTAAAATTCAGCGAACTGCTCACCGCATATTCCGATGATATTTATGTGCTGGAAAATGTATATATTATCGGCAGTAAGCGGGAAGTGCCTGTCAATACCAGCCTTTACAGCTTCAGCCAGATTAATTATGGGCTGCTTCTAAATGACAACTGCGTCATTATTGACCAGAAAGATGACTCCCTGGTGGTCACAACAAAGGTTTTCCCCCAGCTTGATTTCCGCCTGCTTTTGATTTCCTCCTACCGCGAATTGCGGAATAATTCTGCCATTGCCTATCCGAATTTGTTTACTGTTTTGATTTGGGGCATCTTTTTTGCAGTGGTTTCCTCCCTTATTATCGCCCGATTCCAGGCCAAGCCTATCTTTTATTTAATAGGCATCATGGAACATGTAAAAGAGGGGGATTTCCATATCCGTTTCCACTCCAAGGCAAAAGATGAAATTTCTGAACTGGGGTTTACCTTTAACTCTCTTTTGGATAAAGTGCAGACCTTGATGGATGAGCAAAAAGAACACCAGAAACGAAAACAAAAAATGGAAATGCAAATGCTTCAGGAACAGGTCAAACCCCATTTCCTCTACAATGTACTGGAAATGACCAGCAGCCTGATACGCTGCTCCCTGTATCAGGAGGCCATGGATACCTTGGAAAATCTGGCCAGTTTTTATCGTATCTCTTTAAATAATGGGTCAAATATTATAACGGTAAAAGATGAAATCCAGTTAGTGGAAAACTATCTCCACCTCCAGAAAATGCGATACATCGAATTTATGGATTACATGGTGGCCTTTAGCCCCAATATTTACGATTATTCTGTTCCCAAACTTACCCTCCAGCCCCTGGTGGAAAACGCAATCTATCATGGCATAAAAGAAAAAGGGGAAACCGGCATCCTCTGTGTAGCCGGTTATCTGGATAACCAACGGGTTGTATTTGAAATCTATGATACGGGAACCGGGATTTCACCCCAGAAAATAAAAGAACTGGAGGATGCCGTTGCCGCCGAAACGGATATAAGCAACCATTTCGGCCTGGCCAGCGTGGTCAAGCGGCTGAACATCCATTATAACAATCAGGCAAAGCTGCTCATCGAAAGCAAGCTATCCGAGTATACATGTGTTACCGTGTCCTTTCCGGCCGAAAAATAAAATGGCAGTGTCAGAATATTCAGCAAGTTTATCGGTTTCGCAATTACCTAAATCTATGTACTTTGAAAGGAGTATGATTATAAATATGTTAAATGTATTTCTTGTCGATGATGAATATTTTGAGCGAACGGCTCTAAAAAAACATGTTCCATGGGAAGAGAATGGCTTCCGGGTAGTTGGGGAGGCCAACAATGGGAAAACTGCCTATCGGATGATTTCGGAGCTTTCCCCCGATATTGCCATCGTGGATATCAACATTCCCGGCTACAGCGGGCTGGAGTTGATTGAAAAGCTCTGCCAGGAACATATTTCCTGCCGGTATGTCATCCTTACCGGCTATGATACCTTTTCCTATGCACAAAAAGCTTTGAAGCTGGGCGTCCATGACTATATTTTAAAGCCGATTAACTACGGCTTATTTGTACAGTCCTTGAATGAGCTTAAAGAAGAGATTAACAGGCAGCATATGCTGTCCGGGAAGCTCAGCCATCTTCAGCAGGAAAATGAAAACCTGTTTTTGGAAAGATGTTATAATGACCTTGTGAACTGCAACTTTACCACCGGCAGCCTATCCGGCTATGACAGCTCCCTGGCAAAGCGTTTCCAGCTTAACTATCCCGCCTACGGGGTAATTGTCTTCGATTTTCCAAGCCTGCCCGAACACGCTTTATTGCGCCGCCTTCAGGATAAGCTGAAAAAACATTTTACAAGCATCCCCTTCGTCTGCTTTCTGGATGTGAAAAAACGCATTTTCCTTATCACCGATTCTTCCGATGAAGAAGCCTTTTCTTCGGCAGCCCAAAGCTTTCACCGTTTTTTGCAGTCTGAAATCCCGGAGGTAATCGGCGGCGCCGGCCTGTCCTATCCCATTTTGGACCAGTTGTACTTATCCTATAACGAAGCCTGCATTGCTTTAAAAAACCATTCCCTCATAGGGGAAAAATTTATTTTTTACAAAAGCCTCCCTTCTTCGCCTGGAGCAAGCCTTGAATCCAAAGTGCGGAATCAATTGCGTTTTTTGCTGTTAAACCGTTCTTATGACAGAATCCGGCCTTTTCTGTCCGAGCTCTATGATAACCTTATGCAGCAAAAAGTTACCTTTGACTGCATCGCTTTGCAGACAATGGAACTGACCGGCCTTCTGACTGAAATTTTAAGCGGCCAGGCCGCCACCCCCATTTCCGTATTGGATACGGACAGCAATATACTGGATACCATTGGTTCTATGAAGGATATTAGCGAGATTAAAGAATGGCTGATAGAACTTTACCTGAAATCGCTGGAAAAAGTTAATGATAAAGCGTCTGATTTTTCCGACACAACTATTTGTATTGAAAAATACATTGTCGAACACCTCTCAGACCCGGAACTGTCCATCGCGAAAATTGCTTCAGGGCTTTATCTGAATTACAGCTATATCTGCTACCGGTTCAAGCAGGATAAAAACATGACCATCAATGATTTCATCAACCAGGCCCGCATTGAAAAAGCTGTATCCATGTTCCATGAGCATATCGATAATATCAGCTATGTGGCGGAGCAGACCGGGTTTAATAATGCGGGGTATTTTAGCAAGAAATTTAAAAAGGCTACCGGGCTGTCTCCCAGCGAATACATCAAAACCATCCTTTAGTACTCCGTATCCGAAATCCCTGTATATTAGTAGGGCTGTCGGGAAATGCCAGATTTATGACAAAAATTTCAAAGGAGGGGCAGTGACCTGCACACGTCACCGTCCCTCCTCCGATTTTGTTGGACTATCTATTTCCCGACAGCCTCTTTTAACAAATTACCAGGCTGTCGCCCTCTTTTAATTCCTCTGCCTTCTCCAGAACAATTTCGTTTTCCACTGTGAAACCCAGTTTTTCCCCGTTTTTTGCTACCTCTCTTACTTCCTTTAAATCAAAATCAAGATACTGTACCGCCAAAGTTCCATACAGCACTTTCAATTCTATTCCCTCTTTCGAGAAAACCACCTCGCCGAAGCCGGAATCTGCGGACCAGAAATATCTGCCCTCCCCTTCATGCAGGGGGTGGAATCCGATTCTATAATGATAAAGGTCGAAAACAAAGCCGCTGTAGACAAGGAGGAGCGCATAGCTGGCCATAGAGCGGGCATAGTTGCTTCCGCATTCCATTTCATTCCATGGATTCCTCTTTTCGCCATCATATCTATCCCTCACTGCCCTGACGCACTGAAGCCCTTCCTGCTCTAATCCGTGCAGAATCATGTGGCTTGCCGCCTGATATTCAAAGCCATGCATGGTTTCCTCCGCATAAGGCACGGATATCCAAGGTTTTTTCTTCCCTTCCGGATAAGCGCAAATGATAGTTCCCTGCTCCCCATTCATCCCATATACCCTGCATGGGTTTACATGCTCCCGCATATTCCTCACAAAGTTGTTTTCATAGATACACCGGAGGGCGGAGGATACTTTTTCCTTATCGAAAATTTCACCCAGATTCAACAAATCCGCATGCCACTGCCCAAGCACCTGGTCGATGGCACAGCCTTCGGCAATCTGGTATTTCATTTCCTGTGCCTCTTCATTCCAATAACTGGCCACAGAGCTGGCGCCATGCATACTTTGCCCGTTATTGAAGTTCTCCAGAATCTCTTTATCTTTCAAATCTACGTTCTGATAAAAATACTCCCCGTTAAAAAGGGTGGTATTCAACTGCTTCTTACCTTTTTCAAACACCTCCAGATATTCCTGCTCCGCCGAAGTATCCCCCAGAACCTTTGCCAATTTTGCAGCAGCTAAAACTCCGCCCAGGTACATACCGCTCAGCCAGGAATTAGGGCCGAAGAGCTCCATATCCAAAGTATGATGCTGCCGTCCTTCCATAATGCCGTCTTTATCCCTGTCCCAGCAGTCCGAATTTTCCGTACTCCAGGCAAATTCCACGCTCCGTTTTACCTCCGGCCAGATGCCTTTTAGCCATTCTACATCGCCGGAAAGCAGAAATTCCCTATATACCCGCAAGACAGTGCCATACTGTCCGTCCACTGCCGGACGATGGTTGGTAGGGCCTATTCCAATCGGCAACTGCAAACGGAATCCCATTCCCCCGTCATCCTGCATGGAATATGTATACTCCAGCTTTCTGGCGCTCCTTTCCAGCTTCGGGAACAAAAATGCCGGGGCATAAACGTAGGACCATACGTGGGTACATGTTCCTTCACAGGAACCCAGATTTTCATGCACACCTTCAAAGGCGTAAAATGAACCGTCCTCCAGCCGCAGGCAGGTTGGGGATTTAAGGATGGAGATATTTGCCGTTACCGCCTCTAACGCTTCCTGCGGAAGTGAAGAACGGAAAATTGCCTCCTGGTATCTCCTGGTATACATCAGCAGTTCGCTGAATTTTCCCAGCCCATATAATGCGCTTTCTTTGGATGTTTCAAAAAGTGTGGCATAATAGTTTTTCCACTTTTTGCTTCTTCTTTCTTCCAATTCTTCTTTCGACAGCCCTAAATGGGTAATATCCCAGAAATTATTCATATAAGGGTTTGACCAGGAAAGAAGGAAACGGACGCTCTTCGTCTCCCCCGGCTCCACTGCTACCCGGGCTGCCAACGTAGCAGTATCCGAAATGTTATCCGAGTCCGGGTTCGTCCTATCCGTTTCATAACGCCGGTTTTTCAATGCCCCATAAGAAGAAAACTCGTTCCAGAAAACGGCCGAATTATCGAACCACCTTCCCCGAAACCAATATTCCTGGAAGCTCACATCCGGGCTGTCCGTAGCGATGGTCAAATCTCCGTATCCCACTGCATCCCGCTGTCCGGTGTTTCCAAGGAAAATATAATGTTTTCCGTCCTCCTGCCCATAGTGGTGGCTGGTGTTGGTACGGCAGTAAAAATTGCTGCAGGATAAGGCTACCGTATAATATAATTTTTTCTGCGTTGTATTGGTAATCTCCATTTCAAAAAAAGCCCCGGGAATGGAACTGTCATCCTCGTTGGTCGGAATCAACGGGTTAAATGCAGTCATTTGTACTGCTCCCGGAAACTTATCATGTGCAAATTCCAGCCGTGCTATCGGGTATTCCCCATGGAATGCCATATGTTCAAAATGGGGAAAACCTGCCATTGTCCCCCTGTCCGGCCCAAAACCATATCCGGTATAAATGGGCCGTCCGGTGCAGCCTACATAATCCCTGTACATATCCCCCTGCAAAACCCTGCAGTCCAGCACTTCTTTTTCATCCTCTGCCTTTATGGCAAAATGGGTGAATTCCCCTGTTGTGTTTTTATTGGGCCTGCTCTTGATTTCAATATCCCTGAATCCGCCATTCCCTGCCAGCCCTATACAGCCTGTGCCAATCCCTCCCAGGGGAAATGAAATTTCCCTGGTTTTTATTCCACTGTACTCCATAAATCTTTCTCCTTTCTTCCATTGCCGATTTTACCGATTCCATAATTGTCCGGCCATTTTCCGAAATCTAATTTCAAGATATGCTTTCATCTTATTATCGTCGGCCATTCCCGTAAAGAAAGAATTCGTGGGTGTCTGGTAATATTCTCGCTTTTTCCTTGTCCGTTGACACAGGAGGCTGATTGAACATTTATTTTCAGTGGTTGGATAGCGAGGCAGGCATTTCATTACCTTGTGGGCATCTGAAATCCCACAAGTGCCCTGTTTAGATAGTCATTAAAAGGTTTCATGATGCGAAAAAGTTCTGCTGCCCTTGCAAGAAATGCTTCCGCATCGTTCAGTTCTTCATCTTTCAACGAATACTCTAAATACCAACTTTTAAATTTTAAAAATTCCGCTTGCCGGTGTCCTTTCTCATATCCCGCAGGAACATTCTTTAATGCCGTTCCCCGTACAGTAAAATATTTTTTGAATTCTGGTTCATGGATAATTCTTTCCCATTCTTCGCCATTTTGCACAATATAATCCCGTATCATTGTTGTTGCGTCTTTGAACATGTCTGCAAACAAACCGCCACCTAAGAAGGATTGGTTACCGGGCTTTATCATAAGATAATATCCAACGGGAACAGGCAGCTTCCCTTTCGCAGAAATATGGGCGCGGAATGCAGGGTTATAAGGCGATTTGTCATGGCTAAAGCGGGTATCCCTTACCATTTTAAACGTAAGGTCTTTCGGATTATTATGTAAAATGCTGCTATCGAACTTTCCAATTTCCAACATTAACGCCTGCAACAGCCCTTCAAACTCAGCATTTGCTTTTTTGTAATCTTCCTTGTTCGCATGATACCATTCACGGTTGTTATTCATGCCCAACGCCGATAAGTAATCTATAATTAACTGTGTATTCATAATCTGTCATCTCCTTTACGAATTTTTAATAATGGAAAGCTGCGTAGAATCTAAAAATTCCTGTATCATATTTTTCGTACGCTCCGGCGACTGGTAAGGCTTGCAAAATGAAAAATCTTGTGACAAATCGTCAATATCTTCCATGGCGCTTTTCACATCCAGCATAGTCTTAATAGGAATTTCTGTAGCTGTCATATAATCCAACTGCAAAGGATTTATTCTACGGTTTTGTATTGCATAGTTCACCCTGTCTTTACATTTACATCTGCCATTGCCATATTCCCCGCAATACTGCCTAAGAAAGCCTGCCATTTTTTGGCGTATGCGGGAAAGGCGCTGCCGATATGCTTCCGGGGTCATTTCCAGAATATCCCCCGCAATACGGCTGTCAATCTTAAACATTGTCCCCAATATGAAAATACATCTGCTTTCCGTATCAAGGCATTGCAGCATCACATTAGTACAAGACATTTTCAATTCCTCTGCTAAAATATCTTTCTCCACATTCTGCGTCAAATCCGGCACATCCTCCATTTTTCCGTTTTCGATGTCATCTCCATAATATTCAAAACTCAATGGGAAGTGGGCAAACATATGCTTTTTATAATTTTTCAGATGATTAACGGCAAGGCTGAATACCCATGTTGTAAATGAGCTGTCACCCCTAAAAGATGATAAATGCGTAATCATTTTTAACAGAATATCCTGTGCAGCATCTTCCGCATCTGCAAATGTGCCAAGCATCCGCAGAGATAAGTTAAATACAATATCCTGTACACTTATGATAAGCGTCTCAAGGGCTTTTTTATCCCCCGCTGTAGCTTTATCAATTAAAGCCTGTAATTCTTCATGCGTTTTTTTATCCATAAATTTTTACCTCCTACCTAATTAGACAACTCTCCCGTTTCCGTGTGACAGAAAATATTTATTTTTTTATAACAAATGACAGATAATCCATAGACTACCTGTCATATAAAAATAAACTGTACACAATTTTCCACTAATTCTTTTTTACAGCGTTCCCTTTGCAAATATATCATAGTATTATAGTCGCATAATAGCCTTCCCTGCCTGCTTTGTCAAGATAGTTCCATTAAAATCCTTCTTCCTTCCTAATACTGGTAAAACAGATGGAAATTTCTAAAAAGATATGATAGACTATGAATACGGTTTATTATCAGCTATACAAAATTCTGCTGACAAATAGAGAATATATGACTTGAAGTTCGGGGAGAAAAGCAGAAATGAAAAAAGAAAATAAACACATCCTGCCAGTTCTCATAATTGTAGTTGCTGTATTAGCAATTTTATCAATTATTATTTTTACACTGGAAAATCAGAAAAACATTACAAGCAACAATAGGGAATATCTGCGCGATAATACCAGCCAAATGGCCGCCCTTATAGATGATTCCCTTTTGCACGGATTAACAAATATTCAGATGCTAAGCAATTTAGTCGGAGAAATACTTACATCTCCAGAGGTTGATATTGTTACCTTACAGCGCATTTTAGATGATTCTATTTTTGATTTCATTGAGTTTGCTGATAAAGAAGGAATAAACCACAATACAACTGGCGGCATTTCAGTGGCAAGTGACCGTCAGTATTATCTGAATGCCATGCAGGGGAAATCTGGAATAGAACTGATATTTAATTCCCGCGCAACAAATGAGACTCTATTAATGTTCTATTCCCCCGTCTATTACGAAGGCGAAATTATCGGCTCACTGATTGGAGCTTATGAAGGAACAAATCAATTGGACAAACTTTTGACAATGGAAGTGTTTGGCTATATTGCAGAGGCGTACTTGTGCAATGAAGATGGAGTCATAATTTCAAGTAATCAAGATATAGATACAACAAAAGAGCTTTCCATAGAAAAGATACTTGGTCCGCGCATTTTGGGAAATTCCAGCACTGCCAGTTTAATCTATGAAAACGAAACGATTTTGATGCCATTAGCCGACAATGAAACCGGAGCCTGTATTATGGGGCTTGAAAATGATGACTGGTATATTATTCAGATTTTCCCAGAAGAAGTTAACGAAATAATGATATCGAGTACAAATTTTATCGGTATCGTATTAGCTGCATTTCTTGTAGCTATTCTGCTTATACTTCTGGCATTTACTTACTCTATCTTAACCAAATCTAAAATGGAGACTCAAAAGGCGCTTGTTAAAGCGGAGAATGCCAGCAGGGCAAAGACGGATTTTCTGTTTAATATGAGCCATGATATCCGGACTCCAATGAATGCTATAACCGGCTTCCTGCGTTTACTGGATAAGCAGCAGGAAGATGGGGCAAAGCGTAAAGAATATATACATAAAATCGGTGCTGCCAGTGAAATCCTTCTGTCAATTATCAATAATGTTCTTGAAATGTCCAAAATTGAAAGCGGAAAGGCTGTTTTGAATGAGACTGCATGGAATATTGAACAATTGTTCCATTCAATGTATTCCTTGTTCGCCGCACATATGCAAGCCCAAAATATCACTTTTGAAAAAAGTGTGGATATACAGCACCCTTTTGTATGGTGTGATACGGCTAAGGTTCAAGAGGTCTATCTCAATATTCTGAGCAATGCATATAAATATACTTCAAACGGCGGAAAAGTAACGATGCGTTTGACGGAGCTTCCATCGAATAAAGAAGGGTATTCTTTTTTCAAAACAGAAATTGAAGATAACGGTATTGGAATTTCCAAGGATTTTATTCCCCATCTTTTTGAAGATTTTTCAAGGGAGCAGAATACAACGCATAGCAAGATTGCCGGTACCGGACTTGGAATGTCCATTGCAAAGAAACTTACTGAACTGATGAACGGTTCCATTGAAGTGGAAAGCGAAACCGGAAAAGGCACAAAGTTTACAGTCATTATGGCATATCGCATTGCATCGGAAGAGGATTTTTCAGGCAGAAAAACAGATGATGAAATGGCTATCAATTTTTCGGGAAAAAGGATTTTACTTGCCGAAGATAATGATTTGAATGCCGAGATTGCAATAGAACTATTGAGCGAAATGGGATTGGAAATCGAAAGGGCTGAAGACGGGGCGATTTGTATTGATATGATGGAACAGGCTAAAGAAGGATATTATGACCTGATACTTATGGATATCCAAATGCCAAATGTAAATGGATATCAGGCGGCTGAGGCCATTCGTAAAATGGATAATCTGTCAAAGGCAAGCATACCCATTGTTGCTATGACGGCAAATGCTTTTGAGGAAGATAGGAAAAACGCTTATGCGGCCGGAATGGACGCTCATTTGGGAAAGCCGATTGATATTCAAAAGTTGATGGAGACCTTGGGGAATCTTTTATGTTAATTTTCCATCAGATAACGCTCATTCCTTACAGTCGCAAATCCCAGCCTTTCAAAAAGTGCCAACGCGGGCAGTGACGCATCCAGATACGCCTTATCGTATTTTTCGCTAATCTGAGCTTCGATATTTTTCATAAGTAATGTGCCATAATCTTTCCCCATATCTTATATATCAATCCACTGGATAAAAGCCGTCTTATCCGAACTGTTATACCCTGCATTTCGATAGAAGTTCAATATACTTTCATCCTTTGAACCTGTAAGCAGCATCATCTTGTAACAATTATTCTCTTCTGCAATCTTCTTAGCAAAATTTAGGCAATCGGAAGCATAACCTCTTTTTCGATACTCCCCATGCGTTACCACATTTTCAACAAATGCATATGGGCGAACATTTCTTGTTAGATTTGGAATAATCACACATACACAAGATGCTACTATCTTGCCATCAGCTTCACAAACAATCAGATGATGATTTGCATCATTTGTAATATTTTCCCATGTGTTTCGTAAGTGCTCTGTATCTTCTGGAACGCTTTCCTCATGCAGATACAGATATAACTGAAGTATTTCAGTTAAATCGTCTTTATTTGCTTCTCTGATTGTCATTTACTCCGAATATCTCCTTGCCAAAATCCATCTATAACTATTTATCCAAAAAATAAAACAAAGATGATTGATTCCGTTTCACTTCTTGTGCCGCCCTTAAACTCAAGTGTCGGTTTTTTATTTTTCCGAAATGTGATGATTAATATATTTCGACTTCGAGGCAACAGCTCAATCATGTCCAGAAGTGCCCTGCGCTTCCTCTCATGATTCTTCCGGCTTTACTTCTTCCTTTTTCTGTTCTTCCACACCCTCCAGCTCACGCATAAAATTTCTCTAAGCTGTTCCTCTATACCTGTGATAAGCTCCGATGCCGTCCAGCGGATTGTGTCAAGGGAAGATTTCAGTTCTTTCATATCCTTTCCGTTACTCCACCCGGCAATATACCCAAAGGAATAATCAGCAAGTCAAGCCTGCCCTTCCACGGATAAGAGCCGAGCAGATTGTCTTTTGCCAGATGCACATAAGCCATGCTGTTTTCGTCCATGCCCATACATACCCATATCGAAAATACACGCCTGATGTCATTATAGTTTGTCTTGACAAAATCTCGTTCCTTCTGTGAGGAAACAAGGCGGCTCACATAAAATACTGCCCTGTTCAGGATATGGTAGCCTGTTGGCTCATCTTTTTGTGCCTCCAAATTCACAATAACCTATGAGATACCGTCTTTCATCCGCACATAAAAAATAATGTCAAACCGAATAAGCCCCTCGTTAATCTCCGCATTTTCCGTATTCAGCCCGACAATCCGCTGCCCGTCTTTTTCCTGTTCGGCATTGGTCAGCCCCGGCTCTACCGGAATCATACTGATAAAAGGCTCTCCCCCATTCCCCAAAGGTATATGACCTCAATGCCATTATACCCTGAAATTTCTGCTAAATCAATCGTAGCCTTCCAGAAGCTGAGCCGGACGTGTCTGGATTTTTATTGATTGTTGAATCGTTATAGCGTTTCCTCAATATTTTCAGCCTTTCGATTTTAGCCACTTCCTGCCTTATCAAATCGGCATTCGTATCTTCCAGATTGATAAACACAACTAATTCTTCTACCGAAGCAAAGTCTCTAATATTCGGTGTTTTTCCGTTTATTCCTTTTTCACTTCTCCATTGCGCCGCCATTTTTCCAAATAAAGCCATAATCAAAATATCTGCTTCTGAAGCGTATGTATATGCCATCTCCTGCTGAGATAATGTCGGCATTATCAGAAATTCCTTTACCGCATCTGTATAAATACGATAATTGATTTTTGATAGTTTTCTCTTTGCATCCAATCGCTAATCGGTTTGCTTCGTCTTTCTTTAATCGCTGTTAGTCCTTGATAATATAGAGTTTAAATTCTGGTGAAATCCACGAAGCAAACTCAATTCCTCTCAATCCACATTTTCAATTTTCTTTTAACTTTTTCTCCATAATTTCATATACCAACTTTACATCATTTTCCAATTCATATATCCCATGCCCCACCGTTTTATAGCCTCTATGTTCATATAAACACGCTGCCGGAAGCGAAGCGTCCAAAATAACCGTATTATATGTTTTGGAAATTTCCTTTTCCAAACAATTCATAATATACGAGCCACAGCCTTGATTTTGATAAGAGGGCAACACATATACTCCTGTAATATGATTGCCGTCAAAACAACCTGTTCCGACAATCACATCATTATACACCAATACTCCCATATTTCCAAACGCTATCCCCTTTATAATGTGTTCTTTACTATGATGTCTGCAAAAGAAATCCACTACTTCCTTTGGATAATATTTCGGATATATGGTTTTAATAGCCGTATGTAATACATTTTGAACATCATTCGCCATATCCGAAGTTGCCCTTATATATTTCATATCGCTCCTCCGATAAATCATCTCTCACTTTGATTTTTCTCAATTATATACGAAAGCATAATCTCTTTCAATTCCCCTAACTGCTTTTATTTAGGCTTATGCTCTTTAAGATACTGCAAATGCTTTCGCCCCCAAATGCCAATCGGCTTTTCGTCTGCACCTTACCATTCATATCGTAACATTCAGTCTGTAATAACCATGTGTGGAAGCGACAAAAAACGCCCTTAGCCATGAGTTCTTATCCGCAGCTAAGGGCGCTAATAATATGGGTTTAATCCAATCACAAAAGCCACTTCTCAATCATTCTGTTACCCGTAAACCACTGGACAACAAGAATAATTGCACTTGCTATGACTGTTATCCATTTGTTATCAAAAGACCTCTTGAAACGCCGCAAACCCGCATAAACGCTGAGTTTACTAAACATTTTTGTTTATTCCCATTCAATCGTAGCCGTAGGCTTCGGGCTTAAGTCATAGCACACCCTATTCACATTCGGCACTTCCTTCATAATCCTGTCCGTAATCTTCATCAGCACTGGCCAATCCACCTGTTCCACCGTGGCCGTCATAGCGTCCACCGTATTCACCGCCCGGATAATTACCGGATATTCAAAGCATCTGGCGTGGTCGCGCACACCTACCGACTTAAAGTCCGGCACCGCTGTAAAATACTGCCATACTTTCTTATCCAGCCCGGCCAATGCAAATTCTTCCCTCAAAATAGCATCCGACTCACGAACTGCCTCCAGGCGCTCCTTTGTAATAGCCCCCAGGCATCTAACCCCTAATCCCGGGCCCGGGAACGGCTGACGGAATACCATTTCTCTTGGAAGCCCCAGTTCCAAACCGCAAGCACGGACTTCATCTTTAAACAAATAATAAAGCGGCTCTACCAAAGAAAATTTCAAATCCTCCGGCAAACCTCCCACGTTATGATGTGACTTCACCATTTTGGCAGTCTTCGTTCCGGACTCTATAATATCCGGGTAAATCGTTCCCTGCGCCAGGAAATCAATCCCCTCCAATTTACGCGCCTCTTCCTCAAATACACGGATAAATTCCGCACCAATAATTTTCCTCTTTCGTTCCGGGTCTGCCACTCCGGCCAGCTTCCCAAGAAAACGCTCCTGCGCGTCCACATAAATCAAATTGGCGTCCATCTGGTTTTTAAAGACCTCTATAACGCTCTCCGACTCCCCTTTCCTCATCAGCCCATGGTTCACATGTACGCATACCAGTTGCTTGCCGATGGCCTTAATCAGCAAAGCCGCCACTACCGAGCTGTCCACACCGCCCGACAGCGCCAGAAGCACCTTCTTATCGCCCACCTTTTCGCGCACCAGTTCCACCTGGTCATCAATAAAATTCTTCATGTTCCAGTTAGCTTCCGCTTTACAAGTATCAAATACAAACTCTTTCAGCTTATCCTCTTCTGGCATTTCATCGAATTTCAATTCACATTCCGATGTGGGATGGTCTATGGACATCATAGGATACCCCATATTGTACAGCTCCGCCCTGATTTCTACTGGCGCGCCGTCCACCACTCTGTTTTCCCCTCCAAACAAAATAATTCCTTTTAAATTCTCCGCCTTCTCCAAATCCTGCGCCGTAATATCATGGGCATATATCTCGCTATATACCCCCAAAGCCCGGATTTTCCTCGCCAGCTCCGCATTCTTCGTACTTCCAAGGTCCAAAACCGCTATCATGTCCTGTTTCATTCCATTCCTCCTCATCTGCAAAACCCTTGCATCTTATAACACAGTCTCCTGCGCCAATATACATTTCTATTTTATCCTCTTCTTTTTCCTTTCGCAATATTTTTCTTTTTATATTATCTCTTGATATATTATCTCTTGATATATTATCTCTTGACATATAGGTAACTTGTTGCTATAATCAAAAGCGTAACAAGTTGCCAATAAGGAGGATTGCATGAATTTAGATGATTTGACCAAAAAATTTTCAGGTTCTACGGAGAACCAAAGAAAGGCTATTTTCAGCACCTTATTTATTGCCGGAAATAAGCTGCAAACGCTTTTTGATAACCATATTCCAGAGGTATCTTTAAAGCAATTTATGTTATTGTCAATAGTCCGACATACTAAGGAGCAGCTAACATTTACCCAATTAGGAAATTTATTGGGCTGTTCAAGACAAAATATCAAAAAACTAGCTGATATTTTGATGAAAAAAGGGTTTATTACCATTCAGCAAAGCCCCCATGATACAAGAGCTATGTGTATCTGCCCCACAGAAAAGGTAAATGATTTTTATACAAATGACTTTTCCGAATACCAAGAGGAATTAAAATATCTTTTTGAAGTTTATACGGACAAAGAGATTGAAACTCTTTTCATTCTTTTATCAAAGCTGTATGACGGAATAGAAAATTTAGAAAAAAGGGTTGCTGATGAAAAAAGTAAAAAAATGAAAGAAGGAGATTTCGGCAGATGAAAACAATCGTGATTTACAATTCACAGACAGGGTTTACAAAACGTTATGCCGAATGGATAGCGGAATCAACGGGAGCTGATTGCCTTGCATTATCAGCCGCAAAAAAGAAAGATTTGGCTGCATATGAAGCAATTATTTTTGGAGGTTGGGCTTGTGCCGGCAGTATCAGTAAAATTAGTTGGTTTAAGGGAAATATGGATAAATGGGCAGACAAGAAGCTGATTGTATTTTGTGTTGGAGCAAGCCCAATAGATAACCCGGAAATTGACGTAGCTCTTAAACGGAATTTCAACGAGCCGGAGCTGAAAAAAATAAAAACATTTTACTGTCCGGGAGGGTTGAATTATGAAAAAATGTCTACACCGTCTAAACTGATGATGAAAATGTTTGTAAAAATGCTTAAAGCAAAAAAGAATAAGACAGAAGCAGAACAAATAATGGCAAAAATGCTTTCTTCGTCTTATGACCTTTCGGACAAAAAGTATATTGAACCCATTTTGCAATATCTGAAAAAATAATTACTTATCGTTTCGTCTGTTTGATAACTGATAGTTAAAGAGCGACATCTTAAAGTGCTACAGCCGCTACTGCATATCTTCAAGCGGCTGTATAAGAACAGCGTGACTGGGCATATATCAGATGAACATTTCACGGAGCAATCGACGGACTACGAAGCCAAGCTGCGAAGCATTGAGCGCTTTGACCCTCATGGCATTCGCCAATATGAAACACAGCGCTTGCCGGAAAATTGATTTCCCTATCAGTATAGCGATTCCAGCTTCTCGAAATAATCAGCAAAAGTTTTGGAAACGCAGCCCGGGTCGGCGATTGTAATCCCTTCGCTCCTAAGTCCTGTCAGGGAAAAGGCCATTGCCATCCTATGGTCATTATAGGTATTCACTACGCTTGGCCTAGGCTTTCCTGGATATATCGCAATATCGCCGCCACATACCTCGCATTGGATTCCCATTCTTTTCAGTTCTGTTTCGATTGCCTGCATCCTGTCGGACTCCTGATGCCTGATATGCCCTACATTTTTTATTATTGTTTTGCTCTTGGCATATACGGCCACAGCCGCCATTGTCATGGTTTGGTCGGAAAAGTCATTCATATCCACTTCGATTCCTTCATAATCACCATTTTCGGGGCCGATGATTTCTATTCCTGAAGGCATATCCACTATTTTTGCCCCCAGCCGTTCCATCACTTCCAAAAATTTGATGTCTCCCTGAATGGAATTCCTGAACACATTGTCAATGCGGATACTCCCCCCTGTTATGACCGCTGCCGCTGCAAAGTAGCAGGCTGAGGAAACATCGGATTCTATCAGGTAGCTGCGTCCTTTGTAATTTTGGCCAGCCTTGATAAGGTATTCATTTTCCTCTTCTGTGATTTCAAGCCCAAAATCCTTAACCATTTTCATTGTTATGTCAATATAGGATTTGGCTGTCCTTTCCCCGATAATGTGAATCGTGATATCATTTCGGTAGTTCGGGGCACACAGGAGCATGGCACTGACGAACTGGCTGCTTAGAGAGCCGTCAATGGTAACTTCCGGTTCATTATCGCTACAACCCTGAATCCAATATGGAAGGCGGCAATCTTCTTTCTCATAGGTAAAACGGGTTCCCAGGGCTTCCATTGTTCGGAGCAGTTCTTTCATTGGCCGTCGGCACATTTGTTCCGATGCATCTACATAGAAGTGGCCATCCATTGTGCCTAGGTATGCGGTCAGAAATCGTGCCGCTGTTCCTGCGCTGTTGACAAAAATGTGTGCTCCGTCTGCAATTGGCTGTTTGTGGAGGGTAATCCGTTTTTGCTCCTTTTGCACTTCTACATGAATTCCCAGGGCTTGCAGGCATTGGATGAAGGCGGTTGTATCATCGCTGAACAGCACATTGTCCAATATGGTCTGGCCTTCTGCCATGGCACCTAAAAGCAGGGCACGGTTAGTAATGCTTTTGGAGCCTGGAATGATTACTGTTCCTGTTAAGGGAGTGTTGGTTTGTTTTACGTGATATGTTTTGGGGGTGGTTATTGTTTCCGGTTTGGTTATTATTTTAGTTTTCATTGTATTTTCTCCGTTGGGGGGGATTTTTTTGTTTTTAGTTTTTTTTGGGGGCTTTGCTTTTGCTTTGGGCAAAGGCTCAAAAAACTAGAGGGGAGGGCTTTGCCTCTACTTCGGGCAGAGACCCGAAAAAACTTTGTTTTTTCGGGTTCGCTTCGCTCGTCAAATGGGTAAAAAACCAACTGTGCAAGCAAGCTTGACAGTTGGTTTTTTATCCATTTGCCTCTGCCCTTTTCGGACATTATAACATATTTGTCTCTGGAGGTCATTATAAATTAAATTGAGGTAGGTGGAAATTGGTTTTTGGAGGGAGCTGAAGCAGTTGGAAAATGTATGTTGGAACGTGATTGACACTGTTGTTTGCTTCATGTAATATGTAACTATGAAAATGGGAATAATTAATGTGGTGTCTATAGAAAAGTGAGGAAATTTCTAAAATTATGGCAAAGCATATACAGGAATTTATAGTTCATGATTATAAAGGTATACATGAGCTGAAATTTGACTCTTTAAATAGTATTAATATATTGACTGGTGATAATAACTGTGGAAAGACCAGCGTTTTGGAGTTGTTATCTACTATGGATAACCCCCAGTACACTGGTGCTTGGGTTTTATGTTCAAGGATGAATAATGTACGGGGTAGGAATAGGCTGTTTTTTAATGGCTTTTTTAATATGTTCCCCATTGATAACAATGATAAAAGTATATCCTACACCTATATGGACATGGAAAATAAGCTAACTACTATCACTTTGACAGCTACTATGGAGGAAACTCAGATTCCGGAAAAGGAAATGTTCCGAATTAACGGGCTGATGAGAACTGGATTTTCAAAAAAAGAGGAGGAATTTATAGATACAACATGTATGCATCTACAAACATACAAAAATGGAACAGAAATCAATAAAGATACCATATTCGATTTTCAAACAAGGATTTCTCATTATATAAGCAAGGAATCCCTTTTTGTGCATACCACTTATGTTTCCCCAGTAGAACATGCTACTGATATGCTTTACCTGAATGAAATATTATCTAATCCCGAATTATATGAAGAACTGTTGGCCATATTAAAGGAATTTGACAATAACATCATCAATATTAGCGCCCTTAAAAGTGAAAATAGCCCTTTCTCTTCGGAATACATGGTTTTAACTAAAAATCACCAGAATGCCCTGCCTTTAAACGCGTATGGCGACGGCATGAAAAAGGCAGTGCTGCTGTTAAGCGCTATTGTCAAATCGCGAGGCGGTATTCTTTTGCTTGATGAATTTGAAACAGCTATACACACTTCTGCCATGGATTCTATTTTTTCATGGCTGTTAACCAGCGCCTTGAAGCTGGATGTACAAGTTTTTTTAACTTCCCACAGTAAAGAAGCTATTGAAAAAGTACTAAAATCAAGCACTGAATTGCAGTCTCATATTAACTTATATACTTTATACGATTTTGAAAGGAAAAATTATATTCGGATGATGAACTGCCAGGAAGCCATTCATGCACAAGAGAATCTAGGATTGGAGCTTAGGTGATGAACAAAATTATATTATGCGAAGATTCTACTGACTATTTTTTACTCCAATATTATATGCGGATGGCATATCAATGGAATGATGATAAAACTATTCAAAACAATATTAGGCAAAGTTCGATACATATTTTTCCATCCGGACTCCGGCAGAACAATTTTCCCAAAGGCAGGATATACTAAAAAATGTCAAATGGGAAGATTATACCAAACTCAAAACCTGCTTCCAGCAATTAGGAGTTTTATAGGGGCTGCTTAAACAGCCCCTATACAGTCTCCCAAGCCATTCTTTATCTCTATCGTTTTCGTACCAATCTTCTCCCTGAACCTTACATCGTGCTCCACAATAAGCATGGTGGGCTTGTATTCCATCAATAGTTTTTCTATCTGCATCCGTGAAAATACATCAATATAGTTTAACGGCTCATCCCACAGGTAAAGATGGGCGGGGGTAAGCAGGCTGGCAGCAATCAGTACTTTCTTTTTCTGGCCTTCCGAAAAGTCTTCCATATTTTTTCCAAATTGAACCCTTTCCATGTCTAGCTGACGCAAAATGGAACAGAACAGGCTTTCGTCCAGATTTCTTTTTTTGCAAAATTCCTTGATGCTTCCTTTCAAAAAGGAGGTATCCTGATTAATATAGGAAATGGTTAACCCCGATGCCATCTGCATTGTTCCGTCCTCTTCCAAGTTTTCCTGGATTTCTTCCATGCCGTTTTTTTGTAAAATGGTCCGAATCAGACTGGATTTCCCGCATCCGTTTGCCCCGGCCAGGAATACCCTTTCCCCTTGCCGGAGTGTAAAACTAAGGTTCTGAAAAAGCGGGGTATCCATGCCCTTGTATTTCAATTCGTAATGGCTCACATAAAGCAATGTTTCCTTAAAATGTGCCAGAGGCATTATTTTCAAGTCCACAGGGTTTTCCACATCCTGAAGCAGCCCTTCTTTTTCTTCAATTTCCCGCTCCATCCGCTTTTCCATCTGTTTTACCCGGCTTTGCATTTTTCTCGTTTTCTCGCCGATATAGGCTCTGTTAGGCCGCCCCGGTTCTTTCACAGGGTCATAGCCTATTTTTGTGCTTTCATTTTTATCCGCCCATTGCCTGGAGCGACCAGTTGCTTCTTTTAGTTTGGCAATCTCCTTCCTATGTCTCTCGTTTTCCATCCGTACAAAGGTATCCTTCCTATTCCTGTTCTCCCACCAGCTCGAAAAGTTTCCGGCCTGCACCTCAATTGTCTGCCGGTTCAGCGCCAGAATGTGGTCCACACAGGCATCCAGGAAGTCCCTGTCATGGGAGACAAGGATAAATCCTTTCTTTCCGGCTAAATATTCCTTAACCGTCTCCCTGGACTCCTGGTCCAAATGGTTCGTAGGCTCATCGATGAGCAGAAAGTCATTTTCCCCAGAAAATAATACTGCCAACAGCACCTTCGTCCTCTCCCCGAAGCTTAACGTGTGAAACGGTCGGTAAAGGATTTCCCCATCCAATCCCATTTTATCCAACTCGCATAAAACCCGCCACTGCTCAACCCCCACTTTCAGTTCTTCCATAAACTCTATGGCTGGCTGACCCATCTTCTCCTCTTCTATCTGATAAGGAAAATAATCGAATACCGTATCCGAATGAATAGCGCCCAAATATTCATGTTTTCCCAACAGTAAATTTAGAAAAGTGGTCTTTCCTTTCCCGTTTCTTCCGACAAACCCCAGTTTCCAGTCCGTGTCGATGGAAAAGGATACATTTTCAAAAACATTATCAAAGCTTCCTTCGTAATAAAAAGTCAGATTATTTACACTTATTTGTGACATTTACATCCCTCCTCCTGCGAATACTCTATCACTTCCTCCGTAAATTTCCGTTCCATGGCATGACGCTTTTTCCTGTTCTCCACCGTGTCGAAAATAATGGAAAAATCATAGTCCTCGGGATATAATTCTGTAGCCGCCACATGCAGCCTTACCCTTTTATGGTTTATCCATATTTTTTTCCCGGGCAACTGTACCCGCAATACCCCTTTCTCATTCACCGGTTTGCACACAATCCCAATCTTTTTATCCGGCAGCACCATCACGCTGTCTCCAATGGCATATTTATCAAAAAGCGCCGATATATCTTTTTCCTTCTTTGCCCTTTTAATTTTACTGCCCTTTTTGGGAAGCGCCCCTCCGGCATTTTCCCCAAACATGTAATTCGAGGCAGCATCTTCCCCATAGGCTCTGCATACCGCTGTACGAATCATTTCCTCCGGCATCCCCAGGCGGCTCGCAATGTAAAATGCGCAGCTTTCCCCGGCTTCCCCTATAACCATCTGATAGGTGGGCCGCAGCGTCTCCTTATCAAAAGTCATCCGGGCATTCACCACATGCTCCGCCTCTTCCGCGTATTCTTTTACCTCCGGATAATGGGTGGTGGCCAAAAACAGGCAACCGCTTTTCTTCAATTCCTCCAAAATGGCTATGGCAATCCCCATGCCTTCCACCGGGTCAGTTCCTGAGCCCAATTCATCCAATACTACCAGGCTTTCCCCGTTAGCCGCCTGCAAAACGTCCAGCACATTTTTAATATGGGCCGAAAAAGTGGACAGATTCTCCGTCAGGTTCTGGCCATCCCCGATATCGCAAAGATAAGCGCTGTTCATACAGATATCCGCCTCTTCACACGTTACATGCAGTCCGCATTGAGCCATCAGGCAGTTTAGCATAACGGTTTTCAGAGCCACCGTTTTCCCTCCCGTATTCGGCCCTGTAATGACAATTCCATGCACATCTCCCCCGACTTCAAACTGTAGGGGAATATTTTCCCTCCGTTCCATTAAAGGATGCCTTGCACTTTTCAGAATGATTTTCCGCTCCAAATTAATGGACGGTTCTACCCCACCCAAATCCGCGCTCAACTTGCCTTTGGAAAAAATAAAATCCAATTTTTCTATGGTTGCCATATTCCCTTCCAGTATATCGCCCCCTTCTGCCACCATGGCCGTCAGCGTATAAAGAATTCGGTATACCTCATTTTCCTCGCTTATTCTAAGAAGCTGCATTTCCTCATAATATCTGGAAACCGCTGATGGCTCTATGAACAGCGTATTGCCTGTTGCAGACTTATCAATGACAGTGCCTGCCACCTTCAGCTTATACTCTTTTTTCACAGGAATGCACAGCCGCCCGTTCCGGAATGTATAATAATTATCCGACATACACTCCTTGCAGGAGCGCATTGCCTGTTCCGCCTTTTGCTTCATCTGCTCTTCACATTTCGCCATTTGTTTCCTTATCTGTTCCAGTTCCTTAGATGCATAGTCATCCACCGCCCCTCCGCGTATCTGCCGGTAAATTTCCCCTCTTAAATCCTCCATCCCGTTTAAATTTTCTTCATAATATGCCACAGGATTTTCATACATCTTCCCCCTCTCCAGATAATCTTGCAGCCGCTTTACCGCTACCAGCATTTTTTCTACGCGCTCTAGCTGATAAGGGGTAAGGCAATCCCCTTTCCTGGCTATCACCACAATCCCCCTCAATTCTTCCAGCTCCGGCAGTGGTGGAGTTCCCAGTTTATCTATCAGGTTTCTGCCATCGGTAGTATCCCGCATCTGTTTCCTTAATTCGTTTTCAGACAGATAAAAAGACATATCTTTTACCTTTTCTTTCGCCCCGTCCGTTACGCACAGCCGTATCCACTTTTCCTTTATTTTGTCAAATTCAATCTGTTTTTCCATATCCATAATTTTCTCCATATCCATTTGTTTCTTTGTATTCATCTATTTCCCAGTGTTTATTTATTCCTCTACATTCACCTATTTTCCACATATACTTATTCCTCCACATTCATTTATTTCCCCATTCCTGTGCCATTCCTATGCCCTTCCCCTGCCCCATTTTCCCAACTTCTGCCAAGCCCGCCTTTTTGCCCTGCCACTGGCCAACAGACAATATAAAAACCATGGATGCCCTATAGCACATACCATGGTTTTTATAAATGCTTATTCTTTATCATTTTCCTACTCTCCGCGCGGAGCGCATACCATTAAATGGCCGGTTGCCTTATACACAAAAATGCATTTGCATCCCTGTGCATAAAGCAAAAAAGCACAGCCATACAGCCGTGCTCAATCAATTTCGGAAATATATGCATAACCACAATATTAAGCAAATGTAAGGCGGAAATACCAACAGCGCCATGCACTGTCAATATAAAGGCAAGCTCTGTCATAAGAACAGACAATAACTGCCCTGCAATATTTATTTTGCAATTCTCTCCATTACATTTACATTAATCATGTGTGTTCCTCCTGTCATTTATTTGGTCTTATTCTAACTGGGGAATTTGCTTTTGTCAATAGTATTTTTCAGGGAAATCAATTTTTATGGGTCAAATGCCCGGCTCGCTGCGCCACCCATAAAAATTGATTTCCCTGCCCTCTTTTGCCTTTTATGGCTTTACAAATAATTTGTCATAAAACTCCCTATACTCAGGCAATTGGGAGGCATAGGGTCGTAAATGTTTTTCGATTTCCTCTTTCTCTGCGGCATCCGCCTCATAAAGGGCGTGTTCCTGGTTTGTCCGTTGAAGCACATCCCCGGCCACTTCGTGGAACATAATCCAGCAAAGGCTGCCCGCATCGGAAATCACTTGACTTTCCACAATTTCCTCCTTTTGGGAATTAATCTGCATCAGGATATATCCCAGTTTTTCCGACCAAAGCCAGTCGATATAAGGGCTCTTTTCCATATAGTCCCCAAACACCCTACATACTTTTTCAATATCCGTATTTTTCTTCGCTTTCTGAACCATAATTAACCTCATTTCTTCATAGTTTTTGTATCCTAACAATGTAAAAGCTGCTTCTTTTTGTTAAGATTCCTTAAAGTCAATTGCTGTTCTGCTCCGTTTCCTCTTTGTCCGTATCCGGTTTATGTCAGCATTTCCGCTGGATTTTGCTGCCATTTTCTGCTTTTACCGTATTTTCCGTCTTTTCCTCCCCTCCCTCCCGTCTCTTTCGGCTTACTTTTCCCTTTTGCCGCATTCCTGGACGGATACAGAAGAATCTACGTGCATTCCTTCCCCCTAACTATTTTACCATACAACAGCAGCACCACAGCACATGTAAATACTGGATATTATTCATACCACCCAAAGCCCTATATCATCTGGGCCAAAGCCCCATTTTCCGCACCGTTCTTCAGCCGGATGAGCACTTCCCCTGCTGCCCCCTCCAAGTAAACCTGCAGGGAATTCGTCAGCCCTTTAGACACCCTGTCATTCCCCCATTGGCATTTTCCCTCATAATACTTCTCTATAAATTCCTTTATCTCATCTTTTATCTGCCCGTTAATATGGGAAAAACAGTCTTTTTGGAAAATTTCCTGTATCCGCAAGTAATCCTCTTCTCCAAAGTCCAGTTCCTGCAATGGTTTTTTTGCCAGAATATGCCCTACCACGGCCATGAGTAGAATTTCGCAGATGTTATCCATCATTTCCCGGTACGTCCTGCTATTTTTCATCAATATATTTTTCACATATTGTTTTGGAAATTTATTCAAAAAGATTTGCTCCAAATAGATACACTGTAAAAATTCATAAATCTTATCTACACCTGTATACTTGGAAATATCCCTTAAAACAGGATAATCCAAGGTTAAAATTGTATTCTGCGGCTCATACTTCATATCATACCATTGAAAAAATGCCGGCAAACCATTTAAAAAAGTATCCTCCAAACATTGATTTTCATAACTGTCAAATCCGGGCAGGATTTTATGGTATAATTCCAGGGCAGCCTTTGCCTTTTTTTCCACCAGCCCTGCCCCCATTTCGTATGCCTGCTGTGCGGAAAGCCGCTCCCCTTTGGCTATAAGCTCTGTGCTTTGCCCTAAATCCCTATCCCCTGCCTGCTGCGTTTCCCGAATACAGTACAAAACCGCCCCCATCAGTTGTTCTGCCTTTTCATAGGAAATGGAGGTGCTTTCAAAAGAAGTATATTTTTCCGCCAGCTTCCCCACTACCGACACCAATTCTTCCATTTTATAATTCATTGGGCATTTACCTCCAGCATAATTCTTTTAGCATTTCCATATATAAATCGTAATCCCATCTTTGCACTTCATCGAACGCGGCATATTCCCTCCGCCCTTCCGTAGCTTTATATCCCTGATATCCCGCACGGATTGCCTGGGAAAAATTATTCAGGCACGTTCCCTCCAAATAGTCCAAATCGCCAAAACATATCTCTTCAAATTGTTCTTTCATAAAATGGAGCAGCTCATCATCGGAAATTTCATCTTGCATCTCATTTTTATATAAATAAAAAATTTCCTGCAGGCGGATGATTGTTTCCACATAATTATTCTGGTCGATAAAATCCGAATCGCAAAACTCGTAAATAATTTTGGGCGTAATGCTTTCCCCGAATTCCACCCTCTTTTCCTGTTGTAATGCATGAGTCCTCTCCCCTATAATCAGCTTTGCCTCCTGCTCATTTAGCATAAGGCCATACTTCTGTGTCATCCGGTTCGTTTTCATCACATTACCCAGTTGGTTTTGCTGCTGCAATAAAACCATCCAGTTCTGGTCCATAAAATTTCCTCCTCCTTTTGTGCTAACAGTAGTGGGATTACTACTATAGCACGCTCCTGTTGTGGTTACAATTCTTGTTTTTCCGCCGTTTTTGTGATATAATAGAGTTGTAAAGAAATACATGATATCTGGAATCCAGAGTTTTCACTTGAATATATTACCAGTGATTAAAAATATGATAATTAGATGATTCTCAAAATTGAAATTCGGAAAAGGCACATAGATATTTGCACCTTTTATTTATTGCATTCGGGCAATATAAATTCAATACCCATATATTTCATAAGCATCATAGGTATGGCTGAAGTGATATCCCAGCTTTTCTGCCAAAGCCACCGACCATTTATTCTGTGCATCCCAGCTAGGATATATATTTCTGGCAAGGCATTCCAGAATCAGCCTCGCCCCGCACACGGAGGCCAGCCCCTTCCTGCGGTATTCCTCTTTCGCATCTATTTCAACCTCAATCCCGCCCCGGTATGTGGTATAGGAAGATGCACCGGCAACCGGGCGGCCGTCTTTTTTTACCAGCACCCCTAAACCAAGCCTTTGATAAGACGCCCAGCCTTCAAACTGAGACACGAAATCGCTGCACCATTTTTCCTTTTTACATTCAGTAAAATCGGACTCATCTATCAGCCCTATCGTGTATTCGGGCGGCAGAAGCCCTGCTATATCCCGCAGTTTCCTTTCATCGAAAATGTCGGGCTCCTTTTTCATTGCATACCGCTCCACCTTTTTCGCCTTATCCCGATAATGGTTTTCTATCGCCTCTGCCCATCCGGCCTGTCCGGGAACAGCAATAATAAAATCCTGTTTGCACCATTTCGGCTTAAAAGCCGCCAATTCCCCATCCGGCACTCCACCGAAAAAGCAGAAATCCCCTAAAATAGCCATAGCAGAAGTTGGGGCTTCTTTATCATTTACATAAATATGCCCCATCACACCTTGTAAGCATGACCAAATCATGGTTTCTTCCCAGCCGGCAAAAATTGATGCCGCACGCTCCCTTTCTTCCAGCTCGCATATCATGGTATGTACCTCCCTTCCATTTTTCTTCGGCTTTTCCTACCGCTTTTGTTTATAGCCTTCGTTTTCCGGATATAATGTTCCAATTAAAACGTTTGGATGGTCGCCTTTCTACGGCTGATTTTACTTGTTTTCCAAATATTACGTTCCAATTAAAACCCTTCTTCTTTCCGCTGTTTACGTATTTCCTTTCTCCTCATCCCGGCTTCCCATTCTGCCCTTTCGGCTTCGCTGTTTATCACCAAATCCGGCACTGTGGTCGGCTTTCCTTCCCCATCCACTGCCACCAGGGTCAAATATGCCCTGTTGATAGGTTTCCTTATCCCGTCCATACTTTCCTTGTAAGTATCCACCCGCACTTCCATGGAAGAATTCCCCACATAGGTTAGCCTCCCAATCAAAACAATCATGTCATTTTGGCTGGCCCCCTGTATGAATTTCAAACTGTCCACCGATGCCGTCAGAACCTCGGATTCGGCATGCCTGATTCCCACCAGCCCGGCCACCTCATCAATCCATTCCATCAGGCGGCCGCCAAACAGCCTTCCTGCACCGTTCATATGCTCCGGCCTTATTTTATAAATTTGTTCTACACGGGAATCCGATACGTTTTTCATTTTCCTTTGTTCCATTGCTGTCTCCATTTCTATGCTTCAATAATTTTTCTGGTCACATTATAGTCTTTCCCGGCATTCAAGTCAATGCATATGGCAGGATTGTGATATATAATGGCAGAAATGGAGTATTTATCCCCTAAAAGCTGCATTATAATGATAAGCATAAAAGCATAGAGGTTTCATGGAATATACACATGGCATCATATTATGCTTTAAATTGCCAATTACTTATAAAGACTTCATCATAATGGAGGGGACTGCCCATTTCATCGGCCATCCCCTCCTCCTTCTAAAGAAAAGTATAGCTATAATATCTTCTACCATTCGGCAATAGAACCGTCCTCATGCCGCCATACAGGATTTTTCCAATGGTGTGGTGTTTGGTTTTCCTCCAAAACCAATTCTTTATTTATATTTACTCCCAGCCCGGGCAGTACAGGCAATTTCACATAGCCTCCATCAAAAGAAAAGTCCCCCTTATTCACCACATAATCCAGCACGCTTTTCCCCACATTATAATGGATTCCCATACTCTGCTCCTGGATAAACGCATTATAGCTGACAGCATCTACCTGAAGGCAGGCCGCCAAAGCCACCGGGCCTAACGGGCAATGGGGCGCCAGGGCAATATCATAAGCCTCCGCCATGGCTGCTATCTTCTTTACCTCTGTAATTCCACCTGCATGGGAAAGGTCAGGCTGAATAATATCTATTCCTCCTGCATGAAACAGTCTCTTAAAATCATATTTTGAAAAAAGACGTTCCCCTGTTGCGATAGGGATATTGCAGTGGCGTGCAATTTCTTTAAATTCTTCCATATTTTCGCATAAAACCGGCTCTTCGATAAACATAGGTTCAAATTCTTCCAGCTTCTTTGCCAGAATCTTCGCCATAGGTTTATGAACCCTTCCATGGAAATCAATTGCTATGCCAAAATATTTCCCCACACTTTCCCGTATAGAAGCAACGCGTTCCAACACCGCATCAATTTTGTCATAAGAGTCCACCATCTGCAGTTCTTCGGTAGCGTTCATCTTGATGGCTGTAAACCCGGCTTCCTTTTTTTCCTTTGCCGCAGCCGCCACATCGCAGGGGCGGTCGCCTCCAATCCATGAATAAACCTTCATTTTATCCCGGCAGGCTCCCCCAAGCAAATCATAAACCGGTGCATTCATCTTCTTCCCCTTAATATCCCAAAGTGCCTGGTCAATACCTGATATGGCACTCATAAGAATTGGGCCTCCTCTGTAAAAAGCCGCCCTATATAAAGTAGCCCAGATATCTTCAATCCGGGAAGGGTCTTTTCCCAGCAAATACTCTTCCATTTCTTCCACACAGCTTTTCACCGTGTACGCCTTCCCCTCTATCACCGCCTCCCCCCAACCGGCCAAGCCCTCATCCGTTTCTATTTCCACCATACACCATCTTGGGCGGACTAAATATGTATTTATTTTTGTAATCTTCATATATTCCTCATTTCTGCAAAGACACAGCTATTATATTTCGGTTTAATATTCCAGTTTCTATACTTTCGCTTTTGCCTTCATTTTTCATTCCAGTTTCTTATGCTTCTGCTTTTTTACCTCGCTTTTCATTCCAGTTTTTTATGCTTCCGCTTTTTTGCCTCGCTTTTCATTCCAGTTTTTTATGCTTCCGCTT
>QXWV01000086.1 GCA_009911195.1 Lachnospiraceae bacterium
TATTACAATTTCTTATTTCTCCGCTTTTTTGGCCTGCTTTTCATTTCGTTTCTTATCCCTCTAACCATCCGTCTCGAAATTTACATCCACGCTTTGGAAAATATGCTCCAGCCGTTGTTTGGAGTTTTTCAGCAGATGAAGGATTAGCTCTTCCTTTTCCGTACTATAACGGAACACCGGAATGGCTACGCTGATAGCCGCTATCACCTTCCCATCCTTCCTCAAGGGAACGGCAAGGCAGCGGATATACTGGGTAGATTCCTCCGTTTCCTGGGCATAACCGCAGGAACGCGATGCAACCAGTTGCGCCTCCAGTTCCTTAATATCCGTCACCGTTTTTGGCGTCAGCGAACGCAGCCCTTTAGGGTAAAGCTTTTTTAAATCCGCCATAGCATAATCCGTCAGCAGAGCTTTCCCGATTCCAGTGCTGTATGCTGGCAGGCTATGACCAACCGCCGCTACCATACGGATGGATTCCGGGGAATCCGCCTTTGCGATATAAAAGGCATCCCCATCTTTTAACGTAGCAAAATAAGATGTTTCGGAACAGACATTGGTAATATTGTGCAGTTCCTTGGTTATCTCGTCAATAGCATCAAAATTTTCCAGATATGCATTCCCTATCTGAAATACATAAGGCCCGATAGTATACTTACCGCTGACAGCATCCGAAGATAGATACCCCCGGCCCACTAACGTATGCAGGATAGGCAGCATACTGCTTTTGGCCACATCCAGCTTCTGGCAGACTTCGGTAAGCGTATATCCCGCTTTCCCTCCCTGCGCAATAAGTTCCAAAGCATCCAAAGCACGGGCCGTGGAACGATGTTCATTTAAGCTAGCCATATAAATTCTCCTCGTGTTTTATTCCCTCAAGCAACAAGCCAAGTGGCTGCTTATACCCAACCTCCGGCTGGCTATACATTTGACAACTGCCGCGAGGGGCAATATCCCACTGCTTGCAGCACTGGAAGTCTGATGACTTGTTGCTTGAAGTTGGATTTTTAATTAAGAATCATATTCGCATATACGTATTCGCAACTTAAAGATAACATAGAAATCATATGCTTGTCAAGAAGCCGGATATAGTACCTATAAATAGCAGATGTCATTTGCCAATATAAACCTTGCAGCCATCTATTTCTCAATTGCAATTATGGAACAGTTTATCCCCTTCTGTACACAAATAAAAACGCCTGCCCTGGCAGACCATGCATTTTTAAAACCCATCATTGCATCATCCTCCAAAGCAGGCGCAATATATACAAAAGTTTTTTTATTACAGAAGCACCTCTTTACAAGAATACCCCCTTACAGCACAAGCCCGTTATTCTGCCCAATCCATAAGGATATCATCTATCACATCCCAGTCATCAGAGGAAACCACACCATTATCCAAATCAATATCATATGTTTCGGTGACAGCATCTTTATTTGAAATTTCATCAACCTTCGGACTGATTGCAGCTAACATGCTTTCAGCGTATTCATCCCCCTGCAGTCCACCATCCGCAACAGCCTGCGCATCTTCAAGGATAATATCCAGGAAATCTGTAGGGTACATGGTCAGTTCAAAGCTTCCGATAGAATCGCCATCCGCAAGATTGACAACAGGGGTATCCCATTTCACCTTTGCAAGAACCTTTCTGGCCACGTCGCGGAAGCCATCTGCGATTCCTTCATCAACAGTTTCGTAATCAATAGCGAGATAATACATAAGGCCATTTGCATAATATTCCACCTCTGCATCATATAGCTCCTGAGCGGCCTCTTCCGTATCGAAATTTTTCTCTACATAACCTGCGAAATCGGCATAGAAACTGGTTTTTAAAGCCTCATCAATAAAAAACACACATTCCTCCGCATTGCCCACATATCCCCAGTTCTTTTCGGATATGGTGTAGGTCACCTGATTAGCTGTACCGGCCAGCACCCTGATTCCCACTTCAATTTCTAACCCATCCTTGTCCGTATAGCTATAATAAAGCGTTTCCTCTTCCTTCACCAAAGGCTCGCCATAAGCTGCAATGATATCCTCTTCTGTACTCTTGCAGGTGATTCCGCCTGGCAGCACCACTTCCGGAGTCAGGCCATTATTCGCCATCTGAAGCTTGATTTCATTTGTGGTACAATCTTCAATCTTAGCCGGTTCAGCCCCAAGATTAATTGCATACACATACATATATTTGGAATCATTTTCATCATTGAACAACTCAAACTGGTTAGAAATAATATCGCTTTCCAGTTCAAAAGAGTCCTTATTTTCATAATTGTTTGAAACATGCCATCCGTTATTTGTCCATTCGGATATGCTGGAAGGGAATGAACGGACTTCCCCATCCACAACAAGCTGCCCACAGTCCAGCGTGGCCCCGATTTTTTCTTTGCCCTCTTCCATCCACGCATCCTTGTTCATGCTACATGCGGCCAATTGTAGGCTAAGAGCCGCCATTAAACATAACGCCATTATTTTTTTCATTGCAAATACCTCTTTTCTCTCCCTGTTTTAATATGTTTAACTGGACAATATTATAACGTTTCTCCAATATTATGTCAATCAATCCCATGCGCACTCCACGGAAATGAATTTTTATGGGCAGCGCAGCGGGCAGGGCGTTTGGCCTATGCAGTGTTCCGTTTTGTGGCTATTGAATCAAGTAGGGAAGAGCCGTCTTCCCCTACTCGTGCGCCGGGCGTCCGTCGTCGTTAACTAAATGACATTAGCATGGATGCCCGTTGCCCTGCCCATGAAAATTGATTTCCGTGTGCGCCCTCTCCCATACAAGATTCCTGGAAAGGTAAATATCCCTCTTCACTATTTCTTCATTTTACAGTTGCATCTTCCCCCTCTATATGTTATCATAGCCTCATAAGTTCTATATTAAGAATTCAATTCGTATATACGCATCAAATGAAAGCTAATTCAGAATCATTGCCAAACAGGCATGTGCATCCGAATCTCTTGTGCCCCTGGGGGCTCAAACTTAGGAATGTGATGTGCCGGCCAATCCAGACTTCTGCTGCCAGCATAGCGTCTGGTTCATTGTCTGCGGAACTCATGGAGGAAAGCGAGGAAAATTATGCATGGAGAACAAGCGAAGAAAGTCATTGAAGGGATTTACCGCTATAAGCTAGTGGCCATTGTCCGGGGTATGGAATCCTCACTGTGCCAGCCGCTTTCAGAAGCACTTTATGCTGGCGGAATCCGCCTGATGGAGATTACTTTTGACCAAACAGGAAAAATACCTTTCCCTAAAACTGCAAATGCCATTACAGCCCTGGCAGCTATGTGGGGGGAGAAAATGCAAATAGGCGCCGGAACAGTCCTTTCCATAGAACAGCTTTATATGGCGAAATCAGCCGGTGCCCGGTATATTGTAACGCCTAACACTAATTCGTTTATCATACAGGAGGCTAAAAAACTGGATATGGCCGTGCTGGCAGGGGCATTTACGCCTTCCGAAATCCAAATGGCTTTTGAAGCGGGAGCCGATTTCATAAAAGTGTTTCCTGCCGCCTCCCTTGGGGCTTCCTATGTAAAAGCGCTAAGAGCCCCCCTTGGCCATATTCCCATGCTGGCCGTAGGCGGCGTCAACGAAAAGAATATCCAGGAATTCCTGCAGGCGGGCATGGCCGGTGCCGGGGTAGGGGGAAACCTTGTCGATATGAAGCTAATCCTGCAAGGGGATTATGACAGGATTACAGCATTAGCCAAACAATATGCCTCCCTTGCAGGGGCAATGGAGTCTTTTTAATTTTCCAATTCATCCAGGCTCCCAAGAAGGTTCTGCAAATATTTAGCAGAAAAATGGGCAGCCGCAAAAGCAAGCCGGAACGAAAACGGCAGGAGGGAGGAACTATATGTCGAAAATAATAACCTTTGGAGAGATTATGCTCCGTTTGAATCCAGAGGGCTACAGACGGCTGGTTCAGGCAGAACGGTTGGAAGCCAGCTATGCGGGAGGGGAGGCCAATGTGGCTGTCTCTCTGGCCAATTACGGGCACGAAAGCCTATATGTGACCAAATTGCCCGAAAACGAAATAGGGCAGAGCGCCCTCAACTCGCTGCGCAGATACGGTGTTGATACCTCCCTGATTGTACGGGGCGGAGAGCGAATGGGTATTTATTTTGTGGAAAAAGGGGCATCGCAGAGACCCTCCAAAGTTATTTATGACCGAGCCCATTCTTCTATCTCGGAAGCTTCCGGGGAAGATTTTCATTGGGAAACCATATTCAATGGCGCAAGCTGGTTTCATTTTACAGGGATTACCCCTGCCCTTGGCGGAAATCTGCCGGATATCTGCCTGTCCGCCTGTAAGGAAGCGAAAAAGAGGGGCATCACGGTAAGCTGTGACCTGAACTATAGGAAAAAACTATGGAGCGAGGAAAACGCATGTGAAATCATGTCCGGCCTCATGCCCTATGTGGATGTATGCATCGCCAACGAAGAAGATGCTGCTTCCGTATTCGGTATTCATGCCGAGCATACGGATATTCTGGCCGGAACATTAAGCCGCGAAGGATATGGGGAAGTTGCTGCACAACTGACGGAAAAATTTCATTTCCAGGCGGTGGCTATTACTTTGCGGGGGAGCATTTCGGCCAATGATAACCTTTGGTCAGGTATGCTTTATACTGACGGCCATACCTATTTTTCTAAAGAATATAAAGTCCATATCGTGGACCGCGTGGGCGGAGGGGATTCCTTCGGAGGCGCGCTCATACACAGTATGGCAAAGAAGCGCCCTCCACAGGAGGCCATAGAATTTGCCGTTGCCGCTTCCTGCCTGAAACATACTATTGAACAGGATTTTAACCTGGTTTCCGAAAAAGAAGCTCTGGCATTAATGCAAGGGAACGCATCGGGAAGGGTGCAAAGGTAAGAATACCCCGGCAGTGGATGAAGCTATATCCATCCACCGCCGGGGCAGTTTCTTTCGATTCACAATTTCCTTATTCCTCTTTTACAGGCACAATTCCACTTTCACCGGCATTTTTCCGGTCAATTCTATACTTCTCTCATCCGGCTGTGCCGTACCTACATACAGCTCGAATTTCTTTCCATCCATAATGCGCTCCCCTTTATCATTGACTACCGTAAACGCTTTCCCCGCAATGGTCAGAGATGTTTCTACGCTCTGCCCCGCTTTCACATGGACACGCCGGAAAGCACAAAGCTCAGGGTTTTTCACCGCATATCCTGAAACAGCATTTTTGATGTAAAGCTGCACTACATCATCGGTATCCCGCATCCCTTCATTGGCTACTGTCACTTTTATGCACACATCAGGGAATCCAAAAGAATCCACCTCTTCCGTCACCCCATCCACCCGGGCATCAACAACAGCCACATCCCCGTAGGTCAGGCCAAACCCAAAGGGATACTGTGCCCTGCCTTTCATATAGCGATAGGTCCTGCCCTCCATATGGTAATCCGTAAATTCCGGCAACTGCTCCAATCCATCATAGAATGTAACCGGCAGTTTACCGGACGGGGAAACTTCCCCAAACAAAATATCGGCAACACTTTTTCCTCCCCTTGCACCGGGATACCATAGCTGCAATATCGCCCCAAAATGTTCCATGGGGTAGCTTAGGTCAATGGCACTTCCTGCCATCAGGCAGAATATAACAGGTTTCCCCACATCGGCCACGGCTTCCATCAATTCCCTCTGAAGCCCGGGCAGCAAAAGATTCTCTTTATCGCCGGAAGCATAGCTATTTCCGGTATCGCCCTCTTCCCCCTCCAAAGTTTCGTCCAACCCGAGGCACAGTATGACCACATCGCTGTGTTCCGCCACAATCCTTGCTTCCGACAGCCGGTCGCCTTTCATGGCAAGCGCTTCGGTCTTATCCTGGAATAATGCGCACCCTTCGGAAAAGAGCACTCTGGCCCGTCCTTGCACATATTGTTGTATCCCTTCCGATACCGTCACATACTGGGACGATGTACCGTGATAATTACCAATCAATGCCTTCCTGCTGTTTGCATTCGGCCCGATTACGCCAATTGTATTTATTTTATTTAAATCAAGGGGCAGAAGGCCATCATTTTTCAGCATAACAATGCTTTCCTTCGCTATTTTATCAGCTACCTCCAGATGCTCCCCGCATTCCACCGCTTCATATGGAATGCTGTCATATTCGCTTTGGTCAAAGAGCCCCAGCATATAGCGGGTAGTATACAGGCGCACTGCTGCTTCCGTAATCGCTTCCTCCGTTACCAGCCCCTGCTCATATGCCGCTAAAATGTGTAGATAGGTATTGCCACAGTTCAAATCACAGCCCGCATTCAGCGCCATGGCTGCAGATTCCGCCGGGGTGGCCGTCACCATATGGTTCTTATGAAAATCCATAATTGCCCAGCAGTCGGACACGAAATGCCCTTCAAATCCCCATTCCCCCCGCAAAATATCGCGGATTAACTTATTGCTGCCACAGCATGGTTCCCCATTTGTCCTATTATAAGCACCCATGACCGCCTCTACATGAGCCTCCTTTACCAGGGCTTCAAAGGCAGGCAAATATGTTTCCTCCATATCTTTTGCCGTAGCCTGGGCATCGAATTCATGCCGCACTGCTTCCGGACCGGAATGAACCGCATAATGTTTCGCACATGCCGCCGCCTTCATCACTTCTCCGTCTCCCTGCAAACCTTTCACAAATGCCACGCCAAGCCGGGA
>QXWV01000405.1 GCA_009911195.1 Lachnospiraceae bacterium
CCTTCCCCGTACTGGGTTTCTAAAAGGTTGAAGTCCGTTCCTTCAAATGCTTTCCTGAAGCCCTCTTCCCTGTCCACTGTGGACTGGGTTGCTGCATTTACATTGACAATACCGATGTCGCCGCTCGTTACCCCTGCATCATTCAATGCTTTCAGCATTTCTTTCCCGGCTGTTGTTCCTGCTGCCACATTATCTGTGGAGAAAGTTGCCTCTGCCTCCAC
>QXWV01000406.1 GCA_009911195.1 Lachnospiraceae bacterium
ATCATATTTGCCTGCTACCGCATTGTTCACACATTCAATCTGCTGCGCATCATCTTTTGTGTTGGGAGACATAAAGGTTACTTCTACCCCAAGTTCTTTTGCCTTTTCCTGGGCGCCTTCATTTAATGTTACCCAGTGCTGGTCGATAGAATCCATAGTAATCAAAGCTATTTTCCATGCCTTGCTTGCCGTCACCCCGCTGCCTGCCGCACTGGCTGCTGCTCCGCCAAGAGCCGCTGCATTTATGACTGAAACCCCTGTATCCGTTACCGCACCACCAAGGGATTCACCGCCAATCGCCGCTACTGCCGCTTTTACGCCTTCATATCCCATTACGTCCGGATTCTGTGCCATGGTACAAAGCAGGTGGCCATCCTGAATCAAGTTCTGTATCGCATCGGATTTATCAAAACCTACTCCCACAATAGCGGAATTGCCGGAAGCTTTGATAGCATTTCCCGTTCCTGTGGT
>QXWV01000407.1 GCA_009911195.1 Lachnospiraceae bacterium
GCAAGGTGGAGTGCATAATCTTAACTGTAAGCAACACCTATATTGACGCAGGAGGATATGCACATGAATGATTACAGCAAAATCACAGCCCTTTACTCCCGCCTATCCGTGGGGGACGAGGACAGGGACGGCGGCGAGAGCAACAGCATACAGAACCAGAAGAAATTTCTGGAAAGCTATGCCAGACAGTTAAAATTAACCAATATCCGGCACTACATTGACGATGACGAAAGCGGCAGATTTTTTGACCGTTCTGCCTACTCCCGCATGATAGAGGACGTGGAAAACGGCAAAGTCGGCGTGTGCATTATGAAAGATATGACCCGTTGGGGGCGCGACTATCTCCAAGTGGGAAACGCTATGGAGATTTTCCGCAGAAACAACGTGCGCTTTATCGCGGTAAACAACGGAATAGACAGCGAAAAGCCCGACACGTTGGAGTTTGCGCCGTTCATCAACATCATGTCAGAATGGTACGCAAAGGACATCAGCAAGAAAGTGAAAACGGGCATTAAGACCAAAGGCATGAGTGGAAAGCCAATCGCAACCGAAGCCCCCTATGGTTATGTAAAAGCCCCCGACAACAAGGATTTTTGGTTGATTGACGAAGAAGCCGCCGAAGTTGTCCGCCTTATTTTCCGCCTGTTTCTGGACGGGAAAAACCGAAACCAGATTGCCGTATATCTGAAAAATGAGCAAATCCCGACCCCCACATTCTACATGAAAGACCGTGGACGGGGAACTTGTAAAAATAAGACGCTGAACGAGGAAAACCGTTACAAGTGGAACAAAGCCACGCTGACCCATATCCTCACAAGGCAGGAGTATTGCGGCGACGTTGTAAACTTCAAGACCACAAAGCATTTCCGCGACAAACGAAACCACTATGTAGACAGAAGCCAGTGGCAGATTAC
>QXWV01000408.1 GCA_009911195.1 Lachnospiraceae bacterium
CCATAGGTGAACACGTACACTGTGTCCTCCGGTGTCTCCCCGGTGGATGGCTCCCCGCCCCCGCTTGTGTTGGGGTTGTTGGAGTACTCCAGCTTCACCGTGTTCGGATTCCCCGGGTTGCCGGCCACGGCCGCCTCGGTCAGCGTTGCGCTGTATTCCACGAGGATGACGCTGTCCGCCGTCACCCCGTCCACGGCCTTTAAGTTTTTAAAGTCAACCGTCAGCTTGCCGCCGCCCGCCAGGGGGGCGCTGTCCGGGGTTACGGTAAACCCTGCCGTGATTTCCGTCCTGCCTGCCATGACCGGCTTCCCGTCAGCATCCTTGGCTGCCAGGTATACCTTTACGTCCCCGTTGTACTTGAGCCCGGCGGAGAGCGTGTCATGGAAGGTATAGGCATAGCTGTCGTAGTCCCCCAGGTTCATGGGCAGCGTGCCGGACAGCACGAAGTATGCCTTGTCGCCGACCGCTACGTCCACCGCATCCCCCAGCCCGCCGTCTTCGGTGTCCTTCACCTTCTTCTCCACTTTGGGCTTGTCATACTTCGCCGTGATGGTGATGGTGTGGTTGGTCACCTGCAGCAGGGCCGGGTTGTAGGCGTCATACGCCCCCTCCCCTATCTCCTCGGTGTCCACGAACAGGTAGTACCCGGGTTCCAGGGGCACCGTTGCGTTTTTATCCGCAGGTATGGGCGTGCCTTCCCCTATCCTGTGTTTGTCTGCCTCGTTGGCAAATGCCTTGGCAATGGCGCTGGTAATTTCAGCGTCCCTGTCCTTGTCCCCCTGCAGCACTGCCGCCACCTCCGCGGCGCTGTTGCAGCCTGCGAATGGGGCTGCCCCATCCACTTCCAG
>QXWV01000409.1 GCA_009911195.1 Lachnospiraceae bacterium
ACAATAGCCGAGATTGTTGCATTTATCCAGAACAACTTAACCAATTACTCTGTATCCCAGCTTTGCAGTGCCCTGAAATTCCCAAGGAGTACCTATTACAAGGCCCTGGTTTGCGTGCCTTCAAATAAGCGGGTGGAGTATGAGGAATTCGGCCGGAAAGTGAAGCAGGCCTTTGAGGATTCCAAAGGCAGATATGGGGCTGTCAAGCTATGCCGTGTACTCAATGCCGCCAGGACACCCTGCAGCATCAAGCGGGTCCAGAGGCATATGGCAGAGCAGGGGCTGCGCTCTGTGGCAGTAAAGAAGTACAACCACCATGCCAATCATGGCAGTATCCCAGATGATAAAGTGAATATCTTGAAACGTGATTTTAGAGCGGAAACCATCAACCAAAAATGGTGCACAGATATTACCTACATCCATGTGCAGAAAGAAGGATGGACTTACCTGGCGTCTGTCATGGATTTGTGCAGCCGTAAAATCATCGGCTATGCCTATGGCACGTCTATGACAGCGGAACTGGCAGTGAAAGCGGTGGAGAATGCCTGCCTGAATGTCAGGGATACAAAAGGAATCCTTTTGCATAGTGACCTTGGAAGCCAGTATACGGGTAAAACGTTTGAGGATTGCCTGAGCAGGAAAGAAATCCTGCATTCCTTTAGCCGCAAGGGAAATCCATACGATAATGCCTGCATGGAATCCTTCCATGCTGTACTGAAAAAGGAAGAAATATATCTTCATACTTATCAGGATTCAAAGGAAGCCGGTAGAGCAATCTTTGAATACATAGAAGGCTGGTATAACCGTAAGCGGATACATAGCTCTATTGGTTATTTGACACCACA
>QXWV01000410.1 GCA_009911195.1 Lachnospiraceae bacterium
GTTGTAAACTTCAAGACCACAAAGCATTTCCGCGACAAACGAAACCACTATGTAGACAGAAGCCAGTGGCAGATTACCGAAAATGTCCATGCGCCGGTTATCGACCGCACCGATTTTGAAAACGTACAGCGGATTTTGGAAAACGCCCCCGTCAAGCGACCAAACGGGGACGGGGAAATCCACCCTTTGTCGGGCTTGCTTTTCTGTAAGGACTGCGGCGC
>QXWV01000411.1 GCA_009911195.1 Lachnospiraceae bacterium
GCGGCATATCGCCTATTGCAGTGAGTACCACAAGGGGAAAGCCAGAAACCCGAAGTGCCATTCCCCGCACATCATGGACGCGGATTTACTCATGCAGACAGTTGCGGACGTGATGAAAAAAATCGCGGAATACTCCATCAGCAACAGGGCGGATTTTGAAGCCTTAGTGAAAAAGAGCCTTGACGTACAGCAGACCGACCGGACGAAGAAACAGCAGAAGCGCGTACCGCAAATCCGGGCGCGGCTTGAACAAATCGAAAAGGTTCTGGATAAGCTGTACGAGGACAACGCACTGGGCGCTATCCCGCAAGACCGTTACGAGCAGATGTCGCAGAAGTATTCAGAAGAATATTATACACTGAAAGCGGAGCTTGCGGAAATCAAAGAGCAGTTGTCCGCTTTTGAGAACGCGGGAGGACGGGCGCAGAG
>QXWV01000412.1 GCA_009911195.1 Lachnospiraceae bacterium
GTTGTAAACTTCAAGACCACAAAGCATTTCCGCGACAAACGAAACCACTATGTAGACAGAAGCCAGTGGCAGATTACAGAAAACGTGCATGAGCCGGTTATTGACCGCGCCGATTTTGAAAACGTACAGCGGATTCTGGAAAATGCCCCCGTCAAGCGACCAAACGGGGACGGGGAAATCCACCCTTTGTCGGGCTTGCTTTTCTGTAAGGACTGCGGCGC
>QXWV01000413.1 GCA_009911195.1 Lachnospiraceae bacterium
ACGGCACGTTGCCTTTTGCAGTGAATACCACAAGGGGAAAGCCAGAAACCCGAAGTGCCATTCCCCGCACATCATGGACGCGGATTTACTCATGCAGACCGTTGCGGACGTGCTGAAAAAAATCGCGGAATACTCCATCAGCAACAGGGCGGATTTTGAAGCTTTAGTGAAAAAGAGCCTTGACGTACAGCAGACCGACAGGACGAAGAAACAGCAGAAGCGCGTACCGCAAATCACAACACGGCTTGAACAAATCGAAAAGGTTCTGGATAAGCTGTACGAGGACAACGCGCTGGGCGCTATCCCGCAAGACCGTTATGAGCAGATGTCGCAGAAGTATTCAGAAGAATACTATACACTGAAAGCGGAGCTTGCGGAAATCAAAGAGCAGTTGTCCGCTTTTGAGAACGCGGGAGGACGGGCGCAGAG
>QXWV01000414.1 GCA_009911195.1 Lachnospiraceae bacterium
GTGAATGGCGCGACACCGTCCACATAGCCGGAGCCTCCTGCGCCTGACTCGCCGCGCATGCCATAGTTGCCGCCGAACCATCCGCCTCCGCCGCCGGAATAGCAGGTGCTGCTGGATGAGCCATAAGACGGCGCTGAACCAAAGTTTGTGGAAGGGCTGCTCCCCGTGGATATCTGCCGCCCTCCCAGGGCACCGCCGGAACCATCCCCGCCCCGCTCCCCTCCGCCGTCTCCGCCTTTGTGGATTGTGCCATTGTCTATTGCGCCTCCTCCGCCTCCTCCGGCCACGATCAGGACGCATTCCCTGTTGGAGTAATTCACCCCATTGCTGTACCCTAACGAACCGTATTTTGTTGCCACATGGGTAGCGCCGCCTCCACCTGCCCCATATTGCCTGCCATTCGTATAGCTGTATCCATAAGCGCCGCCGTTTGTCCCCGGAGATGTCCCGTTTGCAGCGCCGCCATTATATACATAGACCACTTCATCCTTTTTCATCTTCTTATAGCCTTTGGAATGGCCGCCAAGACCGCCTTCCGCCACAAGGGAGTCCACTTTTGCGCTGCCCCCGGAACCGCCCCATACCTCAAACTCATAGATGCCGTCCTGCGGTATGGTAAACTGCACATAATTCCCGGTATAGGGAAAATCGTACTCCGTGGTCACCCACATGGCATAGAGCGTGGCCCCGGCAGGGAACACGCCTTTTTCTCCCGGTTTGTAGGATGGCGTGGAAAGGGAGTCAATGCTCCATCCGCAGAAGGACATATTCTTTCTCGTGTAGGG
>QXWV01000087.1 GCA_009911195.1 Lachnospiraceae bacterium
GTAAGACAAAAGTGACGCCCGGTTTTTGTGCGCATTTTTACCCTGTCATAAGGAGATTATAGCACAAAATGACAGGAGGAAACGGGAAAGTTGCTACAAAAGTGGAATTTCGGGTACAAATTTTGAACCTCGCTTTCAAAAAATGAAACTCGATTACAAAACGGGAACCTCGGTTTGCAATCAACCAATTTCAGGTGGATTTTGGAATGCCCGGACATTACACGTCATTCAAAAGACCGTTTGCGGCAAACAGGTTGTTCCGGTGTTTTTGGAATGATAAAATTAAACTTTACAGAAATACCGCATAAAATGAAAAATCGGCATTTTCAGAAGGGAAAATACTATGTGCAATAAAAGTCTTAAAACATTAAGCTGTATGGTTCTTGTAACTGGTGCTTTATCAGCATTGACTGGGTGCAGCTGTATGCCATCCAAACCAATCCGGACAGAAGAAATAACAATTACCTCAGACGTTGATGATACTATGACAGAATGCGATGCAAATGGGCAGAATCAAAAAAGGGACTTCGATGCAGATGAACCGGATACTGGAAGGAGTTCTGAAGACCTGGCAGGTGATAATACCGGTTTGGGTAAAGTGGAGATTGTGAATGCAGCCGAATTTGGCAACCCAAAAGAAGTGTTGGAACATATGCCGATTACGTCAGATGTTGAAGTGAAAAAAATAGAGGATAATGAATTACAGATTGAATTTGAATTAGAGAATGTGGGACTCTGCACTTTTGCTGCCGGTAAAGGAGAGAAATTCGTTCTGCCGGATGAAGTTTTTGTGGATTCCACTAAAATCGAATGGACGGCATCCACCGCAGACGGAGAATATCTTTTTCCTTGTATGAGGGCTAATGAAACCGGAGATATGTTTATGATAGACTGGACATATGATGAATACTATTTTGCTATTTATGGGAAGTCACCGCAGGAAACGAGTGATAGAGATATGGCTGGAAAGATTGCGCTGGCTATTATATACAATTTGGGCGGAGCGGAATAATTGTGTTATCAGGTTTGGAAAGTTTAGATTGGAAAAGAAAATGAATAAGAAAAAGTGCATCCGTATTGTATCGATTTACTCGATTATATATACAGTAATAACATTGTTGAACAGCGTTTTGTACCTTTGTAATGGTATTTATGAAGACCCAAGCGGTAACTGGCATGAATTAGACAGGGCAATAATCCTCCTGATTGGGATAGCCGCATTTGAGCTGTACACAAATCTGCCTGTTCAGCCGTTAGTTCTTAGATATTTGATTGCCTATATTCCCTCTCAGCTGCTGGCATTCGCGTATGTTTGGTTTAGCGGACTGCGGGAACCATTAGCGAAAACTGCATACAGAGATATTTGGATTAACTTTACGGGCCTTTTTGTGCTGTTATGTATCATCAATACTGCCATTTATGTTTTTAAGAAAAAAAGAGGGCGGGAAGGAAAAGGTAAAAAGGAATGACAGAGGCTGTTAATAAATTTATTCCGTTTTTTGTAGGTTTACTTCTTATACTGCGCGGTTTGCTTTGGATTGTCGATGGAAAAAATGGAAACAAGAGAAGCTATTTTTTTGGCATAGCAGCCATTGTGGTAGGAATCATCATGTTCGTAACCGTGTTTTTTCAGGTTCTGTAAAGCGGAACATAGATTCAGAAAATTCGGATTTTTTGTTATCATTAGAGAGGAGAATGGCAATGAGTAAATACAATGCTTTGTGGGAATATGTGCAGAAAAGTGGAAAAGAATCTTTTCAGTTGACCTTTGAGGAGATTCAGAAGATTGCGGGGGTATCGATTGACCATTCTTTCCTGAAATATAAGAAAGAACTTGCGGAATATGGATGGCAGGTCGGGAAAATATCGATGAAAGAACAGATGGTATGTTTCCATAAGGTTGACTGACAATTTCCGTGTTGTTAAAACATGAATATAGGAACAAGGAAGGGCAGGAGGAACGCAAAATGGACTTATGGGAAAAATTCGGGATGAGCGAAGGGATTGCCGAACTGTGGCAGGAGCTGGGGATTAGCGCGGGAATGACAATGGTTGTTTTGGCTGCATTGTATTTTGTAATCAAATGGGCGGTTAAAAATGGGATAATGGAAGCCCATAAAAAGATAGAAGAAAAGAAAGCACAGCACAATTTAAAAGAAGATAAAACGGTCAGCGATTTAGAGCCAGGAAATGAAGACGTAAATGGGAAGATTTGATTCAAAGGATTGCAGGAATCTCATGGGGGCTTGTTCTATGTTAAAGAAGCTGAACGGAATTTTGAATATATTGATTAGCTCATTGATGGGAGTCTTTGTAGGGCATGCGATATATGTATATCTGGATTACAGGACATATCCTGGCTTATATGATATGCAATCGGCATCATGGTACACAGGCATTTTGTATTATGGTATATTTACAATTGTTCCTTTGATAATAGCCGTTATCATAAAGCTGTTTCTTTGGAAAAAGTTGAAGCAGAAAAAGGAAGAGGAATGAAAAGAGGTAACTGTATGGGAAGAAACATGAAATGCAAACCAGATTATTTGTGCATTGCAATATTCACGCTTTGTTGGTCTGTGAGGTTTGTAGAATATTTTCTGATTGAAACAGATAAAACGGCTATTGGAGAAAATGTGCTTCATAAAGTAGTTGGAATTATCCTGTTGGCTTTGGTATTGAAAAGGGTAAATCTTTCATGGAGCGATATTGGATTTCATAGAAACGGTTTTGTGAGCGGTATTTTGAGAGGTTTGTTATTGGGAAGCGTCTGCTTTGCCATTTCATATGGCCTGGAATTGGCGATTTTTACTCTGCAAGGCAATCCTGCATATTTAGAACTGTATATCAGCAGTTTTTCGTTAACCGGCTCTCAAATAAAAAATACGGATTTCGTTTTCTTTCTGTTATGCGTACTATTCAATATTGTCAATGTATGGATGGAGGAGGGTGTTTTTCGCGGCCTGTTTATTAAAACACTTTCCGAAACAAAGCCATTTATGAAAGCAAATTATATTGCCGCATTTTTGTTTGGTGTTTGGCACATTGTAATGCCCATCAGAAGCTATATAAATGGTGAAATGTCATTTGCGGCAATGCTTCTAATGGGTATCGGTTATATGATTCTTGCCGGGATTATGGGAATCAAATGGGGACTTCTTTACCGTATAACAGGAAATCTATGGGCAGGGCTTGGCGACCATTTATTTAATAATACCGTTGCTACAAACATGCTGCATGTTGTTTCGCTAAAGGGCACAGACGAACTACAAATTGTCCGGATTATGGCTGCACAAATTATTTCCTTTGCATTTGTGTTGGCAATTCGTACTTATCGAACTACTAAGGTTCGATAAGGTATTATTCCATGAATAGAAGCGGAAATAGACAGAAGTTTGGAGTTTATAATACTTTATGAAAGTGGCACCATGAACCAAGAGAAAATTGGAAGATTTATTGCTGAAAATCGTAAGGCGAAAAAACTTACACAAGAAGGATTGGCTGAAAAAGTGGGAATTACAAATAGGTCGATTTCAAAATGGAAAAATGGTAATTGTTTGCCAGATTCATCATTATTTAAACCATTATGCAAAATATTGGACATTTCAATAAATGAATTATTTGCAGGAAAAAAGCTGAATGATGAGGATAAAAAAGAAGCAAATGAATGTCTGATAAACTTATTGGCAAGCAGATTATACGATAGTGATTGTGACATCACTTAAAATGAGTTTCTTAATGCTTTAACTAGAATTTCAGAAACTACAGTTCTTTTATCTAAATTCAATACAAAGGAGGAGAAATTCAATGGACGATTTAAAAGAATTAAGGAAACTGATGAAAGAGCACCCTGTCATTATTGTTGTAACATTGGCGGCGATGGCTGTAGGCGCAATTTTGGGAGCGGTCGCGTTTTATCAGGGGTGGTTAGGATGAAGGAAGCAGCAAACAGGGGAAAAGGAAAAACGCTCTTGATTTCAGCCGGCATGGAAATCATGCTGATTATGACCACGTTTTTTGAGGAATTTTTATTCCGGGATTCCGTACTTGGGAGGACAGTCTTATGCTGTTTGCAGTAGGGATTGGATTTGCGGCTGCATACATGCTATCTGGTAATAACTTGATTGTATCCTTCTTCGTAAACCTGCCAAATGCTTTTGTTACCTACATATTGAAATATGAGCAGTTCCCCGTTATGCGCGTCAGTTCCACCATAGCGGCGGCTGTCACACTAGTGTCGATTGGTTTGATTCTTTTATTATATCGAAATGTAGATTGAAGGATAAGGGTGCAATAGAATCATGATAGGATTAAAAAGAGGAAGCGTGGAGCTTTTATCCCATCAAGAGGAATGGGATAAAAATGCTGAAAATGTAATTTGGGAATTGAAGCAGCTTTTCGGAAATGCCGCTGTTGATATCCAGCATGTGGGAAGCACTGCGATTGCTTCCATTTATGCAAAACCAATTATTGACATTGTGATTGGCCTCCGTAATCTGAATGATATTTCACCTTATAGGAAACTGTTGGAAGAACACGGTTTTGTTTTTCGCGGAGAAGATGTTGCCGGGCAAATACTATTTGTAATGGGTGATTTTGAAAAGGATACGCGCACACATCATATCCATGCAGTGAAATGGAATGGAACAGAATGGAAGAATTATATCAATTTTCGGGATTACCTGAATTGCTATCCTGATAAAGCGATGCTATATGATGCCTGTAAGAAAAAACTGGCATTACAATTTCCAGATGACCGAAGAAGCTATACGGAAGGCAAGCAAAAATGCATAGAATGCCTGCTGAAAGAAGCATATGTATGGAGACAGCTTCAGGATACATAGAGAATATAAAGAGACGATGAAGGAGGTAAAATAATGCGTCATATTTATATTCGCGGAAGTCTGGAACTGATTTGGCTGGTTGCAGCTATTGTATGCGGTGTATCCGCTAACTTCCGATGATGGGGCTTTAATATTTGACAAAAAAATAAGCCTTAGACAGGCTTAAATACAAGGTTTATGTGTTATGATTTTTAAAAGGAAGTGTCAAACTCCCGGGCGGTTCAGCCGACATATATCCGAGACCTTTTGCTAAACAAAATATCCTGTTTTCATTGTATTTTGATGTATAATCAGATAAAATAAAAAAATGATAAACTCATGATACTGTATTTTAACGATTCCCGTTTGTCTTTTTTAGCAGATATTCATGCAATATACAGGTATCTGCCTCTTCCTCCCTCACATTACTAAATTTATACCTAAAAGCTTAATATTTATGTTAAATTATATTTTATGTGGCATTATGTTGCTTCCAGACTAATATTTCATTAATATTGCGTTGGTCATTTTGGCAAAGACTGCTTCCACGGTTTTCTGTGCTTTATCATAGTTTGGCATAATGGTTAACATGGCTCCGAACAGGGCTGTTAGGCACACATCATTTTCGGTAGACTGTGTAAAGATACCTCTGGCGTAAGTTTCTTGAACGAGCATATCTATAATCACAACTTGATAATTCTTTACCTCACCCGGTTGTAGGAGGGTCTTCAGTTCGCTGTTGCTGTGATAAATTTGATTTTGGAATGTTTCAAGGAATCCTGCCGGATTTTCTAATAACAGCGAATAGGCGTCAAATTTTCGAAAGCCGACCTGAAATGCCGAAAAAATCATATGCTCATAAAGTTGAGGAATGTCCTGATAGTGAAGATAGAAGGTTCCTTTGCTGATATAGGCTTCTCTGGCCAATTCGGTAACTGTGATTTTATCTACGGGTTTTCGCTTTATAAGCATGAGAAATGTATCATGGATGGCTTTTCTGGTCTTTATTACGCGCAAATCATTTTCCCGCATGGCTTTCACTCCCTGAGATAATAGGCAGATATGTGGAAGAGTCTATTATTGAACAAATACAGTTATCTGCACATTGAATTTTATACACTTGTCTATTATATTGTGATTATCTAAAAAAATCAAGTGAGAAATTGCAGTTATCAAATGAAAGAAAGGGAGAGAAACATGAACAACACAAAGATTGCAAAGCAGATTTCTGAGTTCATCGGAGCGGAAAACATCACTAATGCTACACACTGTGCTACCAGACTGCGCTTACAGGTAAAAGACCCTGCCCTGGTGCAGACAAGCGCTTTGGAGGCTATGGCTGAAGTGAAAAAGCTTATTATTAATGGCTCCTCGCTGCAGGTCGTGATTGGAAGTGAGGTGGCAGATGTTTACAAAGAATTTACGAAGTTAATTACGGTTACTGAACCTGGATTGACTATCTGCGGCAACATCTCAAAGCGTTGGATGAAGCGATTAATGAGGATGGCGTAGAAGTAATGGGTTATACAGCATGGGGATGCATCGATTTGGTATCAGGCGGCACGGGAGAAATGAGTAAACGGTATGGAATGATTTATGTAGACAAAAATGACGATGGCACAGGCACGTTGAAGCGCTATCGTAAGGACTCTTTTTACTGGTACAGAAAAGTCATTGAAAGCAACGGGAAAAATTTGAATTGAGTTAGTTGAGAGTATATAGAAGAAGCGATGTCATGATTGCTTTGAAGGGGCTGTCGCACTAAGTAATTAGTGCGCAGCTCCTTTTCTATGCAAAAAGTAACTGCCAGACCTCGAAAGAATCCAGAAGTTGGTGTAAAATTAATATATGACCAAACACATTAACTTACAGAAAAATTCGAGGTGTCAGTAAGGACAATATACAGAGATATAGATATTATCAGCAGCATGGGTATTCCTGTTTATGCAATGCAGGGCAAGGGCGGCGGCATTACCTTGCTTGACAATTTTTTACTGGTTCAATCATTATTATCCACAAAGGAGAAAGAACAGATTTTGACGGCTTTACAAGGCATTATAGCAACAGAACAAAATAACTCCGACAAACTGCTTACAGAGTACTTTAAAATAGGTGGCAGTGAGACACGAGGATTTAAAAATGAGGAAAATTAAGTAATCTGTCAATTGACAAAATATATTTTTTTTGATAAGATAAACATAATTGAAGGATGGTTATTACAATAGTAAGCTATACCTGTTTATTAGATTCGTGCAGATTATTTGTACGGATTAATAGGCAGGTATTTTTAATGCCATAAAAATTCAGGTTTTAATGTGGAAGCGAAAACAGTATAAATCTTTTTACGCTTGTAATGCTTTTATCCATGTGCTATTTGTCATATTTTATGTAATTATCAAATGTCATAGAGAGATTTAGCCTTTATCTAAGGTGCAGGGAGAAATGCAGAATGTTAATTGAAAAAATTTATAACAACAATGCAGTGGAAACAAGAGATAAGGAACATAGGGAGATTGTTGTGGTTGGATGCGGACTAGCTTTCAAAAAACGGGTTGGAGATGTAATTGATTATTTGAGGGCACATATTCGGGAAATGAAGAAGGCAGTGGATGAAGATGGAGTGGATTTGATAGGATACACCTCTTGGGGGTGTATTGATTTGGTGAGCGCTTCGTCCGGCGAGATGCGGAAGCGGTATGGGTTTATTTATGTGGATAAACAGGATGATGGAACCGGCACATTAAAGCGTACTCCTAAAAAGTCATTTTATTGGTATCAAAAGGTAATTGAGAGTAATGGGGAGATTCTATAAAATTATGTACCAGTTTACAATTATAAAAAAATAAAGATGGAAGATAAATACCACTGCATTTCTGACAAAAGCAGCCGTCTCCCTTGATGGGAAACGGCTGCTTTACCAAATGAATATACTATCATGTATGGCTGCAACTATATCACCCCTTTTATATTATTAAAAATTCATTTTCCTGCTCAATATACTTGCAGAATACAAAAATACCGCATATTAAATGTATTTTGTTTCAATGTGCTTCCCTCCTTATGCACATAAATATAACACTTGCTTTTTAATAAGTGAAATAATATAATTTTATTTATATAATAAGTAATTTCATATAATGGTGGGATGAAGTATGACAATACGGCACTTAAGAATATTCTTATCGGTTTACAAAAATAATTTTAAGACAACCAAGGCTGCCGAAGAACTCCACATGACACAGCCTGCAGTAAGTCTTGCTATCAAAGAACTAGAGCATTATTATGGTGTGGCTCTATTTGACAGAATCGGAAAAAGACTTAAAATTACAGAAGCAGGGAAACGGTTTTGTGAGTATTCTGTCCATATCATCTCCATGTTTGATGATATGGAAAAAGGAATGAAAGACTGGGATTCTTTTGGTGTTATAAGAATTGGGGCAAGCATAACTATTGGTTCACAGTTTCTTCCTTACTATGTGAAAGCATTTTATAAGCGTTATCCTGGTACAGAGGTAAAAGTAACCATCAGCCCATCAGAGCAATTGGAACAGAAAATATTGCACAATGAATTGGACTTTATACTGATTGAGGGTATTTCCAATACATCGACTTTTGTTTCAGAGGAATATATGGAAGACGATTTGACTGTTATCTGCCCTGCAAACGGTAGCTTTTATCCAGGGCAGTTGATTTCTGTTGAAGAATTTTGCCAACAGAAGTTTCTTCTTCGTGAGCATGGAAGCGGCACACGTGAAACCTTTGAACGGGTAGTTGAAGCTGCGGGGGTTTCTATTTCCCCTATCTGGGAAGCGATGAGTACCACGGCTTTAGTAAATGCTGTTATAAACGGACTTGGAATTGCCGTATTGCCACATCGTATGGTAATCGGGCCGATAGAACGTGGGCTTGTTGTTGCTGTCCATGTAAAAGGACTTAGTTTCAAACGAAAATTTCATATTGTCTATCATAAAGAAAAATTCCTTACTTCATCAGCTCAAGCCTTTATTGACTTGTGTCGAAATTATGATATGGATTATCCGCTGCCCAAATATAATGGATTGTATTAGAATGAAATATAAGTTAGTATAAAGTAAAAAAATTTTCAGGTATAGAAATATAGTAGCTTAATGGCGGTGTTGATTAATACTGAAACGGCAATGTTTCATTTCGAGTAAAAGGGTAAAATTGTGCTGTAGTTAAGATAATTGGGAGGAGGGTACGGATATGATTTTGAGCGTAAGCAGGAGAACTGATATCCCCAATTATTATTTTGAATGGTTCTGCAATCGAGTCAGGGAGGGGTATCTGTATGTGCGCAATCCTATGAATGAGCGTCAGATAAGTTATATAGACCTGTCACCAGAGGTGGTAGACTGCATTGTTTTCTGGACCAAAAATCCTGAAGCTATGATGGGAAGGCTGTCGGCGATTGAGAAGTATCCATATTATATTCAGTTTACATTGACAGGGTATGGCAGAGATGTAGAGCCAGGGCTTCCGGATAAACAGACAGTATTGTTGGAGAGGTTTCGGAAGCTTTCGTGTATGATTGGGAAAAAGCGGGTGATATGGAGGTATGACCCAATTCTGTTCAATCCTATTTATACGCCGGACTATCACCGAAAAGCCTTTGCTGCTATCGCTGGAAAGCTGGAGGGATATACGGAGCGGGTTGTAATCAGTTTTGTGGATTCATATGCTAAGATTCGGAAAAATATGGCCGCTTTGAAGGCTGGGTATTTGCCGGAGGGGGAACTTAGGAAGTTTGCCATGCAGTTGGCTGCAATGGGGAGGGAGCATGGGATGATTGTGGAATCCTGTGCGGAGGCCATAGACTTACAGGAGGAGGGAATCCGGCACGGGAGTTGTATTGACTCCCGGTTGATTGAGGAAATCACAGGAGGCCGGATTCTGGCCGGGAAGGATAAAAATCAGAGGAAGGAATGCGGTTGTGTAGAGAGCATAGAGGTGGGAACATACAATACCTGCAAAAATGGCTGCCGTTATTGCTATGCTAATTTCAGTGAAGCAGCAGTCCGTTCCTACACAGACAAATATGACCCTTATGCTCCGCTTTTGTGTGGGGAGATAAGGGCGGACGACAAGGTAACTATGCGGAAAATGAAGTCCGTAATAGACGGTCAGCTTAGCATTCCCCTATTTAGCCAGTGAGGTTTCCAAGCTGCCAGAAAGCGACTGCGCTGGCTGCTGCTACATTCAAAGAATCTACACCATGTGCCATAGGGATGCGCACTGTATAATCACAGGAAGCAATGGTGGCAGATGTCAGTCCATCCCCTTCGCTGCCAAGGACAATGGCAAGCTTTTCTTCCGAAAGAAGCTTTGGGTCATCTATGGAAATGGAATCATCTTTAAGAGCCATAGCGGCAGTTTTAAAGCCTAGTTTTTGCAAAATCTTTATACCGGAGAATGGATTTTCCTGAGATTGGCGGTCAAGGAATGTCCACGGAATCTGAAATACTGTTCCCATGCTAACACGGATAGAACGCCTGTAAAGAGGGTTGCTGCATGAGGGGGTAAGAAGGACGGCATCCATATCCATAGCAGCAGCGGAACGGAAAATCGCACCAACATTAGTTGGGTTCATCACATTTTCTAAAACGGCAATGCGTTTTGCCCCAAAACATACGCTGCCAACATCCGGAAGAGGTTTACGGCGCATGGCACACAAAGCCCCCCGGGTTAGCTCAAATCCGGTGAGCTTTGTCAACACATTAAAATCTGCTGTATAGACAGGAATTTCACCACAACGGCAGATGACTTCTTTCGCCTGTCCGGTTATGTGCTTCCGTTCCAGCAAAAGGGAAACAGGAACATATCCAGCATCAAGGGCACGCTCAATGACCTTAGGGCTTTCTGCGATAAAAAGTCCTTTTTCTGGTTCATGGCGATTCAACAACTGAGTTTCGGAAAGCCGGGCATAGACATCCAGTTCCGGTGTGGAAAAGTCATTAATTTCAATAATATTTGGCATATTTATAACCATGCTCCCTTCAAAGCCTGGAGGCTTTAGTGTGCAATACAAATTTGCTCTTTTGGTAATACATCATAATATATGGATATTTTACAAAAATGTCAAGCACACAGGAATATTATTGCCAGTCAAAATAGGCTGTGGTAAAATGATGCTATCCGATGGGATATTGCTAACCGTAGCGGCGGCTACGGTATCTACACGAAGTAATAAGGAGGAGAGTATAAATGGGTACATATTACAGACACAGAAAAAGTGAATCCATCAAAGTTCCGTATTCTTTCCGCTGCGAGCAGTGCATGAAAGAAAGTGGGCCGCTTATAGCCAATATTTCCGGCACGGAGGCAGAAATTAACAGCAACTTTAAAAATCTGGATGATAAAAAAGAACAGAAACTAAATGAGATGGCGCATAAAAACCTGGTAAATGCAGTGCAGGAGGCTCACCGGAATGCGACAGAGAAAAATATATATTCAAAAGCATTTAAAGATGAATGCCCTCATTGCCATAAACCGCAGTCCTGGGCAGTTAGCGGATTAAAAAATGAAATGTTTTCCACGCCGATTGTTTGTGTGATACTTGGCCTTATCATTGGCGCAGGCTGCTACTTTTTTGCTGATGTGGAAAACAGCCTGATGATTGCTATTGGGGCGGCTGGTATTTGTTTTGCGCTGGCAGCGGGAAGCCTTTTTTGGAATATAATAAAAGTAAGCAGTAAAAAGAAGCAGACATCCAGTGTAACGCAGAAAAACACGCCGGTGATTGAGTGGGGTGCTGTACAGAATATCTTGAATGAGTAGCAGAAGTCAGGATGAGAAGTGGTGAATTCCTATATATGGTGCAAGGGGATGGGGAAGAGGATATGACGAGAATGTATGTGCATAGAATATAATTGCGAGGCAGCAGATGGGGTTTGCGAAGAAAGCTTTTATGCCCGGAAAATCCAAAGGAAGCAAAGGGCCGGGAGGTTTTGTTAAATTAAATATAAAAATATGGGCAGTAGTGCTATGGCTTGTTATATGGGAGGTAGCGGCCCGTTTTATCGGACAGGAGATACTTCTGGTATCTCCTGTCATTGTATTGCTTCGATTTTTTCAATTGGCAGCCAGTGTGGGGTTTTGGGAAGCGGTTATCTTTTCTTTTATCAGGATAACAGGCGGCTTTTTCTGTGCCCTTTTGGTAGGAATTTTGCTAGCCTGGACAGGTTCTTTTTTTCCGTTGGTAAAAGAAATGGTTGCCCCGGTGATGGCAGCGGTAAAAGCTATTCCGGTGGCATCATTTATTATACTGGTTCTTTTGTGGATACCATCCCGCAACTTGTCCTTTGTCATTTCCTTCTTGATAGTATTGCCGGTCATTTATACCAATATCCTGTGCGGCATAGAGAATACAGATAAGGAGCTGCTGGAAATGGCGGAAGTTTTTCGCGTTCCTTGTGGCAGACGTATCCGCTATATTTATCTGCCGGAAATAATACCTTATTTCCGTGCGGCCTGTTCGGTAGCCTTGGGCTTATGCTGGAAAGCAGGCATTGCGGCGGAGGTCATCGGCATGCCATCCGGCTCTATCGGGGAAAGGCTTTATGAGGCAAAAATATACCTGGAAACGCCGGATTTATTTGCATGGACACTGATAATTGTTCTCATAAGCATATGTTTTGAAAAAATCTTTCTGTTTTTTGTGGATAAAGTTGCAGAAATGGAGTAAAGTATGGATATCATAATCAACCACCTTTCTAAAAAGTTTGGGGAAAAACAAGTGTTAAAGGATTTTTCCCTGCGGATTAAGGAAGGAACTTCCCTTACCATTATGGCGCCTTCGGGAAAAGGCAAGACTACATTGTTGAAAATATTAGCGGGTCTGGAAACGGCCGATGAAGGGTATATAGAAGGGCTTGAAAATAAAAAAATAAGTATTGTTTTCCAGGAGGACAGGCTCTGCCCTGCCTTGAATGCCCTTGACAATATACGCCTGGTTTGTGGCAAAGAAATGAAGGGGAATCAAATTTACCAGGAATTGGAAACCGTTGGACTGAAAGGGAATGAAAAATATCCCATTAGAGACCTTTCAGGAGGGATGAAGCGCAGAATTGCCATTGTCAGGGCGCTCATAGTTCCCTATGATATCCTGCTTCTGGACGAACCCTTTTCAGGGCTGGACATTGAAAATAAAAGGAAAATGATAAACTATATCAAAGAAAAGAACAAAACAAGGCCCATGATTCTTGTAACCCATGACCCCTGGGAAGCGGAAACTATGGAAAATCAAACTATATTTTTATAAAATCTATATTGTTGGCTGAATATTCCAACAGCCAAGGCTTTGGACACCCAAATCCCATACTAAATAAAAACCGGAAAGGAGGATATACCATGGATTACATCGTATTCGACCTGGAATGGAATCAAAGCAAAACGGGACTGGAAAAAGAAACAAAAGAAATACCCTTTGAAATCATAGAAATCGGCGCTGTAAAGTTAAATGAAAAATTCCATCTGATAGATAAATTCCAGCGTTTCATCAAACCCCAAATTTACCGGGAGCTGCATGAAATCACGAGAAATTTGATTCATATAAAAATGGAAGAACTGGAAACAGGAAAGGTTTTCCCCCTGGTAATGCAGGAATTTTTGGACTGGTGCGGGGAAGACTATATTTTCTGCACATGGGGGCCCATTGATTTGACAGAACTTCAAAGGAATATGAAGTTCTATTATATGGAGCCGCTGGCTGAAGGACCGATTAAGTTTTATGATGTACAAAAATTATTCAGCATAGGATTTGAGGATAAAAAAACGAGAAGGGCACTGGAACATGCGGTAGATTTTCTTCAGATAGAAAAGGATATCCCTTTCCACAGGGCTTTCAGTGACGCCTATTATACAGCAAAAGTGCTGGCGAAAATTGATATGCCGGTTCTGCGCAACTATTCCTTTGACGTATTTGTGACTCCTAAATCGAAAAAGGAAGAAATACGCATTGTGTTTGATAATTATATGAAACATATTACACGGGAATTTGCCGATAAGCAGGAACTTTTCACCGACAGGGAAATTATGAGCGTGAAATGTTATATTTGCAGAAAAAATGTTAAACGCAAAATCCGGTGGTTTACGCTTAACAGCAAACATTATTACAGTGTGGGATGCTGCGATGTCCATGGATATATAAAAGCGAAAATAAGAATCAAAAAATCCGAGAATAATAAAATTTATGGGGTGAAAACGTTGAAATTTATCTCGGAAGATGAAATGAATATCCTGAAGGAAAGGGAAAGAAAAATAAAGCATTAAAAGACGCCTGAAAATTTTTGATAGTTTTCAGGTGTTTTTTACCTTATAGGAAATTACGCCATAGCGTTGTAAGTCGCCAGGAAAGAATGCGAAGCATTCTTTGGAGTTGGCCGCTGGGCC
>QXWV01000088.1 GCA_009911195.1 Lachnospiraceae bacterium
TTTTTTATGCACACCTTTACGCCAGGGCTCAAATGGGATAAAATGAAACAAGCATACAAAAACTGGTAGTAAGGCGGCTCACAAAGGCCGAAAATGAAAGGATTCCTTATGGCAGAACAAAAAATTGAAAAGATTTTACAACAGCAAAAAGTATATTTCTCCACCCGGGCAACGCTGCCATTGCAATTCCGTTTGCGTGCATTGGGGAAATTAAAAGAAGCAATTATAAAAAATGAAAAAATGTTATATCAGGCTTTGTATTCCGATTTGGGGAAGAGCCGGGCGGAAAGCTTTATGTGCGAGCTGGGGCTTACCCTGACGGAAATTAGCTGGATGGAGAAAAATCTGAAGAAACTGGTGGGGAATCAAAGGGTAAAAACTCCCTTGGCACAGTTTGCGGCCAGAAGCTGGCAAAGCCCTGCCCCTTACGGGAATGTGCTGATTATGAGCCCGTGGAATTACCCTGTATTGTTAACTTTAGAGCCTCTTGTGGATGCTTTGGCGGCGGGTAATACGGCGATTTTGAAGCCAAGCGCCTATGCCCCGGCTTCTTCCCTGGCGGTAAAACGGCTGTTGGAAGAGTGCTTTCCACAAAAGTATGTATGCGTGGTTACGGGAGGAAGGCAGGAGAACCAGGCGCTTTTACAGCAGCGCTTCGATAAGATATTCTTTACCGGAAGCCCCGCTGTGGGGAAAGAGGTGCTTCGCCATGCCAGCGAGTATTTGACTCCCGTTACATTGGAGTTAGGGGGGAAAAGCCCCTGTGTGGTGGAAAAGAGCTGCAATATACCTTTGGCGGCCAGAAGGATTGTTTTTGGGAAATTCATAAACTGTGGGCAAACCTGTGTGGCACCGGATTATATTTTATGCGATGAAAGCATTAGGGATAGGCTTGTTGCTTCCATTGTTAAAGAGATACAAAAGCAATTTGGCAGCCGGCCGCTGGTAAATGGAAATTATGGGAAAATTGTAAATGAAAAACATTACCGCCGCCTGATATCATTGATGATGCCTGAAAAAATTGTTTTTGGCGGCGGGTGTGACAGTATGTCCTGCCGGATAGAGCCTACGGTTATGGTAGATGTGAACTGGGAAGATTCGGTGATGCAGGAGGAAATTTTTGGCCCATTGCTTCCAATCCTGACATACAAAAGCATAGAAAGCGCATGGAAAATGATAGAAGACAGGCCCCGTCCACTGGCTTTATACTGTTTTACGGAAAATCCTCTGGTGAAGAGGCAGATGCTTTCCAGATGCCGTTTCGGGGGAGGGTGTATCAACGATACAGTTATTCATCTGGCTACCAGCGAAATGCCCTTTGGAGGCGTAGGGGAAAGCGGCATGGGATGTTACCATGGAAAATCGGGATTTGCAGAGTTTACCCATTATAGGAGCATTGTGGATAAGAAAACCTGGTTTGACCTTCCTGTGCGTTATCAGCCTTATACGAAAGGTAAATTAAAGTTGGCGGAATTGTTTATGAAATAAATGACATCATATGATTTGCTTCAGAAGTAGAAAGGGCATGGTTATGAATAGGGATATGGGGGAAGATATGGAGGATGTGCTGCAGCTTTTTGAAAAGGAGACACAAAAATGGTTCAAAGACGGGCTGGGCGAGCCCACACAAGTTCAGAAGGAAGCCTGGCCGCCCATTGGGGAGGGGGAACATGTATTGGTGTCCGCCCCTACGGGCACAGGTAAAACCCTTTCCGCTTTTCTCGTATTTATCGACCGTTTAGGGAAGCAGGTAAAGGAAGGAACATTAAAACAAGAGTTACAACTGATTTATGTATCTCCACTGAAATCCCTGGCAGCGGACATCAGGGAAAACTTGAAGCGCCCGTTAGCGGGGATAGGGATGGAAGAGCATATTCAAGTAGGAATACGGACTGGGGATACCACTCAAAGCGAAAGGCAGAGGATGATAAGAAAGCCTCCCCATATATTGATTATAACACCGGAATCCTTATATCTGATGCTTACGAGCAAAACAGGACAAAATGTACTGGCCACGGCGAAGGCGGTGATTTTGGACGAGCTGCACGCTTTAATCGATACGAAAAGAGGGGCTCATTTGATGCTGTCCCTGGCGCGGTTGGACAGATTATGTGGGAGGCCATTGCAGCGCATTGGCCTGTCGGCCACAATAGAACCATTGGAAAAGGCGGCGGAATACCTGGCGCCGGAAAAGGTTTTTATTGCCGCCCCTAAAATGACAAAAAAAGTGCGCCTGGACATACTCAGCCCATATGCGGATGCATCAAAGGGCGGGAGGAAAGACCCGGTATGGGAGGAACTGGGCGCATTAGTGTATAAATACTGCCAGGGAAGCCACAGCGTGATTGCTTTCGTGGAAGGGAGGAGGTATGCGGAAAAGCTGGCATATTATGTAAATCTTCTGGGAGGGGAAGGCTTTGCGCGGGTTCATCATGGCAGTTTATCCAAAGAGCAGAGGATGGAAACGGAACTGGCGCTGCGGGATGGGAAACTCAGACTGTTGTGCGCCACCTCTTCCATGGAATTAGGGATTGATGTGGGGGAAATCGACCAGGTGCTGCAAGTGGGGTGTCCCCGTACAATCTCGGGGACAATGCAGAGATTAGGCCGCGCCGGACATAATCCAGGGAGGATAAGCGTGATGTATTTATTCCCCAGAACTGCGGCGGAATGCGTTTCCTGTGGAATGACGGCGCAGTTGGCCAGGGAGGGTGGGGTGGAGCATCTGAACCCGCCTTCGGAATGCCTGGATGTACTGGCCCAGCATTTAGTATCAATGGCAGCATTTAAAAGCTATGAGCTGGACGAGGTGATGGGAATCCTTCCCAGGGCATGGCCTTTCAGGAATATAACGAAAGATGAGGTCAAAGCTGTGCTGGAGATGCTGGCCGGGGATTATGAACATGAGCGGGATGTTCCGGCGCGCCCCAGAGTGCTGTATGACAGAATCCATGAAAAAGTGGAGGGGGATGGCTATAGCAGAATGTTGGCCGTCTCCGCAGGAGGAACAATTCCAGACAAGGGCTTATATTCCGTAAAAACGGAAGAGGGAGTCAAGCTGGGGGAAGTGGATGAGGAATTTGTCTATGAATCCCAGAAAGGAGACCGCTTTATTCTCGGCTCTTTTGCATGGAAGGTGGTAAATATCAGCCGGGATACGGTAACCGTGACACAGGCGCAGATGGAAGGCGCCAGGCTGCCTTTTTGGAAAGGGGAACTCAAGGGAAGGGATAAAAGGACCGGGGAAGCTTTTGGACGGATTTTTCGTTCCCTGCAGGAAGCCTATGAGGACAAAAAACTTCCGGAGGCCCTGCAGCGTTTGGGGCTGGACGAAGCGGCAGTGAAGCTGGCAGGCGGCTATTTGGAGAGGCAGATAAAAGCGGTGGGTGGACTGGCGGATGACAGGACGATTATTGTGGAACATTTTAAGGATTCGTCGGGAAACCACCAGCTAATGGTGCATTCGGTTTTCGGAAGGAGAATTAATGCCCCGTTAGCATTGCTGGCAGCAAAAGAAGCCAGGGAGCTATTGGGGGAAGAAGTGGGGAATGTGGATGAAGAGGACGGATTCCTTTTATATTCCTATGGGGATGGGATGTTGCCGGAGGGGATTTTACAGCGGATAGAGCCGGAAAGCTGTATCAGGCAATTGGAAATCATGCTGCCGGCCACCCCTCTATTTAATATGGCTTTCCGCTATAACAGCGGCCGGGCGCTAATGATGGGGGTGAGGAAAAACGGCAGGCAGCCCCTTTGGATGCAAAGGTTAAGAAGTGCAGAATTGTTGGAGCAGGTGGTGCGCAAAAAGGAACATCCCCTGATTAGGGAAACCAGGCGGGAATGTATGCAGGAGCTTTGGGATGGGGAAGGGGTGAAAGAGCTTTTAAACGATATCCATTCCGGACGGATAACGGTAAGGGAAGTTTACAGCGAAACCCCTTCTCCTATGTCACTGCCATTACAGTGGGGGCAGGAAGCGGCAGTAATGTATGACTATTCGCCTACTCCCCGGGGAATCCATAATGCGGTGGAAGATGGTTTAAGGCAGGAAAAGGCTCTGCGCCGCAAAGGGCACAGGGGTTTGGTGTATGGAAAACCTGGAGAAAACGGATTGCCGGAAGACGAGCTGCTTCGTCCGGGCAGCAGGGAACTGATAGAAATACAAGAGAGGAATAAGCTTCCTGAGGATGAAAAGCAATTGCATTCCCTGTTGATGGCAGAAGGCGATTTGGCAGCAGGGGAACTGGATATCCCGGCAAAGTGGCTGGATGGATTAGCCAGGGAAGGCAGGGTCATTTACCTGGAGCATGGGCTATGGATTGCTGCGGAGCAGGAGGAAGAATATACTGTGGCATTGGGGTTGGAAGGCTGTATACCCACATTGCCCTCCGGCATTGATTCAGGGAGTGAAAGCGAATGCAGAGAAGGCCGACTTCATATCGTAAGGCGTATGCTCCGCTACAGGGGCGGGGCGGATGTCGGGCAAGTGGCGGAGCGTTACGGGTGGACGGCGGATATAGCGGAGGAAATCCTGGAAGAATTGTGCCTCCGGGATGAGGCGGTGAAGCAGGGAGATAAATATTACCATGGAATGTTGTACCGCCGCGCAAGGATAAAGACGTTAAAAAACCGTAGAGAAGAGGTACGTACATGCCCTGGGGAAGCTTATGCGGCGCTGCTGCTTTCCCGGATGGACTCAGGGGCATTGCCCGAAGAATTTTTACGGGCAACATTAAAGCTATATGCAGGCATATCCCTCCCTGCTTCCTATTGGGAAAATATTCTTTTGCCCGCCCGGATAAAAAATTACAGGGAGACAATGCTGGATGCTTTTCTTGCCGAAGGGGAGCTGTTCTGGCATATGGGAGTAAAGGGGGAGTTATGCTTTGATGCCCAGGAAGACATTGATTGGGAGGAAGATTTAAGGCATAACCTGGAAGGGGGAAAGCTGTCGGAAAAGGAGCGGATTATTTACGAAGCCCTTTTAAAGCGGGGTGCAAGCTTTTTGCAGTCCTTAAATGGGCTGCTCCCGGATGAGTCGCCTTTCGATACATTATTGTCCTTACTGGAGAAGGGGCTGGTATATGCAGACAGTTATATTCCGGTGAGGCAATGGCTGGGAAAAGAAAAGACGAAAAAAGCCACGGCCAGGCAGCGCGTTAATGTGCGTATAAAAGCATTGCGCGCCGGACGGTGGGATGTGGTAAGGCCATTAAAAGAAAAAAAGACGGAAGAAAAGCTGGAACGTTGTTTTGACCGTTGCCTGATTGTAAGCAAGGAAACGGCGGCATCTTGCGGCTTGCCATGGCAGGAAGTTTTATCGGTGCTTCGCATATGGGAATATACCGGGCAGGCGCGGCGGGGATATTTTGTGGAAGGGATGTCAGGCGTACAGTTTATCAGAGGAAAAGACTATGCGTCAGTCATAAAAAGCCTTCAAAGGCCGGAGGAAAAGCTGGTGTGGATTAATGCGGCGGACCCGGCGCAATGCTGGGGGAAAATCCTGCCTCATAAGGAAGGGAAAAATTTTCTTCACATACCGGGAAATGCAGTAGCTTGCCTGGGGGGCCTGCCTGTAGCAGTAATGGAGCGCCAGGGTAAGACGTTACGCTTGTTGGAAGAAGGGGAAGAACTTTGTGCGGAATGCATGAGAGCTTTTGCGGATGGGTATAAACGGGGAAAAATTTTCCCTGGGATAAAACGAATTGTGGTCAAGGAATATTCGGAAAAGGGGAAGAAAGCGTTGGAAGCGGCAGGGTTTCTCAGAGAGATGCGGGATTATGTATTGTATCGGTGAGGATTCAGGTATCAAAATCTTTGTGGACTCTTTTTATACCGAAGAACAGACATAATCCACTAATGTCATTTAGTTAACGATGGCGGACGCCGTGAGGGAAATAAAATGCTCCGTCGCCACGCTCCCGCTCCAAAAAA
>QXWV01000089.1 GCA_009911195.1 Lachnospiraceae bacterium
GAGTGCCGACGCTTTTTAAGGGGCTCCTTAAACATTTTATTTCCCTCACGGCTGGGCTGAAGTGCTAACTTAATGACATTACATAATCCACAAGTTCTTTTTCTGATATAATGTTTTTTGGCAATTCCAGTTGCTCGACCAACTCGCTGATATATGGCCGTTTCAGCATACTCTCATCCAAAAGCGCACTATCGCCGAATACTTCTTTCGGATTTGCAATCTTTAATAAATTTTTATGTGCCATCACAAAAACTATATTAAAATTATTTACTACAAATTCCATGTCATGTGTAATGGTGATAATTGTCTTTCCTTTCTGCTTTAACTCTTTTATCATGTTTTGCAGGGTGACAATACCTCTTGCATCCTGCCCTGCTGTTGGCTCATCCAGAATGATAATATCTGTATCCATTGCAACTACGGAGGCAATTGTAACAAACTTTCTGATGGACAAGGGGAGATTATACGGATTTTCCTCCATTTCATCTGACAAGCCTGCAAGCTTTGCAGAATATTCCGTAAGCTCCTTCACTTTTGAATTATCATATCCTAATACATGTGGGCCAAATTCAATTTCCTGGCGTACAGTATTGTGGAAAATCTGGTCATCAGGATTTTGGAATACATATCCTGCTTTTCTGGATAAGGCAGCAGTTGTAAAATTGTGTGTATCCTTTCCATCAATAATAACCGTTCCGCTGGTAGGCTTCAATAGACCATTCATCATCTTAACAGTTGTTGTTTTTCCGGCACCATTTTGACCAACGATTGCAATATTTTCTCCCTTTTCTATTTGAAAATTAACATCCACAACAGCGGGAAAACCGTTAGGATAGGTAAAACCCACATTATTAAATTCAATAAATGCCATTTTTAACCCCATTTCTGCACAGCTTTATTGTGCATAGTTATCTCTCCTTTATTTCCGCGAGCAATGAGTCAAGCGCTACGCTTGCAGCGGGGCATTTGATTTCCCCATAATCTGTTTAAGCTGCCAAATCATCTCCTGCTTTGTGATAATCTTTTCTTTGGGCGGAATCCCCCTCCTTCTAAATTCGTCTGCCAAAAGTACCGTCTGCGGAAGGGCTATCCCTTTTTCGATGAGTGAAATATCCGATAATACATCATGCTTTTCCCCACACTTTACAACACGTCCATCTTCCAGGGCAATAATACTATCTGCATATTCTGCGATTAATTCAATCTTATGTTCAACGAGGATAATAGTCTTGCCCATTTTTTTCATCTTATCAATAATATCAAATACTCTTTCCGTTTCTTTTGGGTCAAGCTGTGAAGTAGGTTCATCAATGACAAATATATCCGGTTCAAGTGCAAGGATGGAAGCAAAGGCTACTCTTTGCTGCTGTCCTCCGGACAGCTCAAATGGATTTTTGTCTGCCAGATAAGCTGTATTTGTCAATTCCATGACCTCTTCTACTTTTTTACGGATTATCTCTACTTCAACTCCGAGATTCTCAAGGCCATAGGCAATTTCTTCATATACATTATCTCTTGCGCCTGTAATTTGATTAAAAGGATTTTGGAATACATATCCGATTTTTGAAGTCAATTCGCCTAATGTATACTCTTCCAGCGACTTGCCTTCCAGTTCAACAACCCCTTTCATCTCGCCCTGGTAAAAGCCCGGAATAAATCCTCTTATAATGTTGCAGAGAGTAGTCTTGCCACTGCCATTCGCTCCGACAATTGCATAAAATTTTCCTTTTTCAATAGAAACGGTAATATCCTTAATACACGGCTCTTTTACAAGAGGATATGTATATGTAACATTTTTAATATCTATATAAGGCATAGCACAATCCTCCCAACCACGATTAGTATAAATATAAGTCCGGTAATAATGGTTACTGTCTTATCGACAGGTTTTGGTTCAATATCGTATAAATGCGTTGATTTTGTCTCTACAGAAAATCCTCTTGCCTCAAGGGTAAGCGCCCTTTCCTCCGTGCCTTGTATAGAGCTTAGCACAAGCGGAACAATAGTCGGTACAAATACTTTTGCCCTGACTAGAAGGCTTCCCTCCGTCTCGACTCCTCTTGCCCTCTGGGCATTCATAATGGTTTCTGACCTTTTCTTTAATACCGGTACCATTTGAAGTGTCGATAGAACAACATAAGATGCTTTTGAACTTAGTCCTTTCTTTTCCAAAGCAAGTACAAAATCCTTTTCTGTTGTTATAGCAAAGAACCAGATTAAACATCCGCCTATATTTGCCAAAACAAATCCAAGCTTTAACGCGAACAGCAGACCTTCTAATTTTGCGCTAAATATCCAGAATGAAAACAGGATGGTATCACCTGCTGCAAAAAAGGTTTGGATAACTACAAGGACGATAAACAACACCCCTACTGAATTTTTCACTCTTTTTGCAAAAATTTTGTATATGCCGCTTGCTAATGCCAGTACATTAAGGGCTGCGAAGCATATTGCTTTAGATATGATTCCAGGCAATATAACTGCCACAATTGCAAATGCAATCGCAATATAAAATTTTGTCATCGGGTATAAAGCCACGATTTTATTGTCTTTCTGTACTGCCCCTGCCATCTTTCACCTCCGTGCGCATACATTTTTCCCTATTTATTTGTTGCTTGTTTTAATAAACTTCTCTCCAAACCTGTATTTTACCAAAGTACGTTCCGGGAGAACTCTAATGATGACATTTGCCACAAAGACAGAAATTAATTTTCCGATACACTCTGTTACGATATATACGGAAAATACAGCCTGAATAATCTGTACTCCTGTTGCCATCAATCCTGCTGCAATCATAGAACTGCCGCCGCCTGTAGAGCCGCCAAAGAAGAATACGGTAATTGGCGTTGCTGTGACAGTTGCTACTAAAGCGATTACAATTCCCGATATTACCTGCTTCCAGATGGTATTCATCATATTATGCTTGGAAAGCAATCCTGATGAAATACCGATGAAAAATGAACAAAATGCGTAAGGAAGCCATGTTGGGTCCATAATACCGTTAATTAAGTTTGTAAGCACACCCGTAACCGCTGCGGGGATAGGCCCTGCCAAAGTTCCTACTAAAATAACGCCAATCATGTCAAGGTCTACCGGAATCTTTAAGAGGGAAGTCAACTGGCCTCCTACGATATTAATTGCGATTGCAATTGGGATTAATAAAATAACCATAAGTGAAAATGTCTCTTTTCCTTTGTTTCTTGTTGCCATAATTTACCTCCTATTTTAAATAGTCTAAGATTTCTTCTTCATGTTCCTTAAAAATGGTTGTTAAAAGTAACTTGTAAAATTTGTTTACATCAACTTCTGCGGCGTACAAGGCATTGCATTCCCCGTTTACCCAGTGCCCGTTGATATCTACAATTGACTGCCCCTTTGCGATTCCCTCGTCCACAATACCGATATGCGCCTTTTTCAAAGTTAATATGGATTCGTCGATAAGATATGCAACCGTAAGGACATCATGCATTGGGGATACTGGCTTTCTTCTGGATTTCCAGTTATCATCCAGACCCTCCCTTGTAATGTTGTAAATAAACTTTGACAAATCGGTATCAAATATCCGGAGCATTTCCCTGATATCTGCTCCTAGGGCAATCTTATTTGTAACATCAAGCCCAATCATGACCAGCTCATGAAAACCGGCTTCCATGACCTCTTTCGCCGCCAGCGGGTCAGCCCAGAAATTATACTCTGCTACAGGGCTCATATTTCCCGTATATTTGGAGCCTCCCATAACAATGATTCTCTTGATTTTCTTAGGGAATTCCTTGTCCTTGCGGATTGCTTTTGCAATATTGGTACATGGGCCGATTGCAAAAAGCGTAATTTCACCCGGTTTTTCATTAGCAGCCCTGACCAGAAAATCTACAGCGTGTTCCTCTTCGGCTTTTTTATCCGTTTGTACCATATGTGCATAGCCTCCAAGGCCATCATCACCAAACGCAGGTACTGTATCCGGCTGTTTATCATCCAGCCCCTTTGCTGAGCCTCTGTAAAGGGGGATATCTTCACGGCCGCATAGGGATAATATCTTTAATCCGTTATTTGTTGTATTGTGAAGGTCGCCATTGCCTGTTACAGAGCAAATTGCTTTTAAATCAATCTTTGGATGCTTCAGTGCGAGGATAATCGCCAAGGCGTCATCTACACCCGGGTCACAGTCAATTATGATTGGTATTCCCATTTTCATTCCTCCTTTCCATATTTTTAACTGCTTCTTCCATTGTCGGAATGGAAGTTTGTGCACCCTTTCTTGTGACTACTATGCCGGAAACGCTATTTCCAAATTCAATGGCATCGCTGTAAGGCATACCCTTCCCGAGGGCTACGGCAAGTGCTGCTGTGAAGCTGTCTCCTGCCGCCGTTGTATCAATTGCAGTTACTTTTTTTGCATGGAACTCCTTGCTGGTATCCTTCGTAACCAGAAGGGCTCCATCACCTCCCAGTGTTATGATTACCGTATCAACTCCTTTCCCTAAAAGTTCCTTTGCCCCTTCCACAAGTTCTGTCTTTGTTTCCATCTTTCTTCCGGACAATGTCTGAATTTCTGTCTCATTTGGTTTTACAATGTCAAAGCCGCGAAAGAATTCATCGGAAAGTCCGGCTTTTGCAGGCGCAGGGTCAAGAATGACGGTTTTCCCTTTTTCCTTTGCTATATTCTTGACATATGTAACAATTTCAAGCGGAATTTCAAGTTGCATGATGACGGTATCGCATGTGTCAATCAGGTCCATATGGCGGTCAATCATTTCCTTTGTAATGCAGGCATTGGCACCCTGGATTACAATAATACTATTCTCCCCGCGCTCATCTACCGTAATAAATGCATTGCCGGTAGGAATTCCCTCAATTGTCTCAACGCCTGAAGTGTCAACCCCTACGCTTTCGAGGCTTTCTCTCAACATTTTGCCATACACATCATTCCCGATGGCACCAATCATCCAGACATTCCCCCCTAATTTTCCGGCAGCGTATGCTTGATTGGCTCCTTTTCCGCCGGATACGAGAGTTACTTTTTTTCCAAGAATGGTTTCTCCCGCAAGCGGCATGCTTTTTACATCAACCACAAAGTCCATGTTCAGGCTTCCTACAACAAGTATTTTGTTCATATTCCTCCCCCTTTCTTTTGGTGTTATGTTATGAATCTATTGCGAAACAAATCAATTCGTTTAGCAGGTTATTTAGGTAAATGAATCGGTAATCATATCCTGATACATTTCCAAGGCAATTCTATCCGGCATGGAAGGCTGTACCCCCTGTCTCGTTACAGTGATTCCCGCGCTGTAGGTTGCAAATCCTATAGCCCGTATAAGCGGAACATTTTCACTCAAATAAACTGCAAGCGCACTGATAAATGCATCGGCACCGCCTGTTGTATCTACAGATTCAAAATCTGCTGCTGCAAAATATCTTGCATATTCTGCATTTTTCAGGTAACATCCATCTTTCCCCAATGTGATGATTACATTTTCAACGCCCATATCACAGAGTTTTTCTGCTTTTTCTTCTATCGTTTCGTCACCAGGGATGAGAAGGTGCAATTCCTTTTTGTTTGGAACAAAATACGTAACTTTTTTTAAAAGTTCCTCGCTGATTTTATTTACCCCCGATGGTTTTAGTATGACTTTTACATTTTTTTTCTGACACACAGAGGCGGTATAATTTGCTGTCTCAATGGGGATTTCCAGAGATAGCAGGCAATATTTTGCGCCATCAAACAAATAATCGTATTTTCTAATCTGGCTTCTGCTAAGAGCTCTGTTCGTTCCCGGATAAACTATAATGGTACTTTCCCCTTCATCGATTGCCGGAATATTTATATATGCTTTTCCGGTGGAAAGCGTGTTTTCATATTCTATCCCGTCTGTCCTTACTTTATATTTCAAAAGGTTTGCATATAGTTCTTTTCCATCGCTGTCATTTCCAAGGCATCCTATCAGATATACTTTACTGCCAAGTTTAGCTGCACCAATTGCCTGATTCGCCCCTTTGCCACCAGGTATTAATGTTGTGCCTGTTGCGATAAGAGCCTCGCCCCCCATTGGGATATGAGGAACGGATATGCTTATGTCCAGATTAAGGCTTCCCACTACAACAATCTTTTTGCCCTGCCATTTATCCGGAAGCTTTACGCTTTGGCGTTCTTTGATGCCTATGGGCAGGTATACATCTTCCAAAGCGGGGAATGGGGTTTCTATTTGCTTTAATATAAGAGAAACTATTTCTTCCTCTATGCTTTTCCCCAAAGGCTCGGTAGCCGTTACAGGTGGTTTAAGCAATTCATAATATTTTGAATCTTTCAATGATATTACCGATATGTCATCCGGTACCAACATTCCCTTTTCAGATAATATTTTGTAAAGACATATAACTTTTTCTTCGTCCTCACATAAAACTGCTGTATTTTTAAACTCCACCCATTCCCTAAGGCTTTCCTGGCCTTCTTCTGTTGTAATATCTTTTTTAAAGATATTGGCATCATCAAAATCAATTTTATTATCATATAATGCTCTTTTGTATCCCTTATTTATCATCGGATTTTCGGAAACAACGCATCCTATAGCTGTATGCCCTTTTTCGATGAGATAGGAAATCGCTTTATATGCTGCCATTTCTTCCTCATATATGATTTTTGCTGCATCCACATTTTTTTGTTTTGAGAAATCGGCTATGATGCACGGAATTTGCTTTATCTTTATTTCTGTAATGATTTGCCTGTACTTTTCAGTGTTGCCAACAATTATGATTCCATCGATATCTTTTCCGTCTAAAAGTTTAACTTGCTTCCAGTTTTCTTTTAAATAATTAACAATGATACTATAACCTTTTTTGGATGCGGCTTTTCCTATATTGTAAATCAGCTCTGTGTAATCAAAATGGATATCCGCTATAAAAACCCCTAAACAATAACATCTGATATAGGTGTTTTTCCGTATTTTGGAGTAGGGTACATACTGGTATTCCTGAACGATATTAAGTACTTTTTCTCTTGTCGCGTTGCTGATATCCCTGTCCTTTTTGTTCAATACCTTTGAAACCGTTGACGTAGATACGCCTGCAAGCTTTGCAATGTCTTTAATATTCATATATACCACTCCTCCTTCCTGCGAAATATTTTCCATAAACATGTTTCATAGCCATATCTTACTTCCTCCTTTCTGGGTTTCGCAATTGTTTCGGATATTTTTTATACTCCCTACAATTTATACTTCCAATTTTTGTTGATTTTACACAGCTATAAATATTTGCAATTTGGAGTTTACGAAAAGTTTCGTATAATTTTGCTATGGATGCAATATGAAGCTGTATGTTATTCTCATGGAAAAAAGGATATTTGCCAAAGGTATGAAATGCAATTCTTTTATAAAAAACCAACTATTAACAGTCAAGCAGATAATTGAAAAAAGTCAATAGCAGTTTGCTGCGCTGCAAGCTGGATGCTCCGTCAGCTTGCAGCGGGGTTGTTAATTTCCCCAGACATATGTTTTAAATTGTTGCGTACCTATATCCGAAATGGTATATTTATTCTAAGGAAGGTAATAGATTCCCATGAGCAACAAGGCTTACCCGCTCTTCGCGGGGGTGTTGGCTTTATAAAAAACGCAAGATGAGAAACGGAGGGGATAAAATGAGACGGCAGATAGTAGTTACAATCGGAAGAAGTTTTGGAAGCAACGGGCGGATAATCGGCGAGAATCTGGCAAAGGAACTGGGGATTAAATTCTATGACAGGAATTTGATTGAAATGGCGGCAAAGGAAAGCGGATTAGATTGGAAGACCGTAGGAAATGCCGATGAAAAGCTGGTAGGAAGAATTTTAAAATTTAGGGCGGGGCTGGATTTTATCCAGGAGAATCCCAACGATAAAATCTATAAGGCTCAGGCAGAAATTATCCGCTCTATTGTAAAAAATGAGGAATCCTGTGTATTTGTAGGAAGGGGCGCGGATTATGTATTACGGAACAGGCATGAAGTGCTGAAAGTATTTATTTATGCGCCATACAGCACCCGCCTGGAAACGGTGATGAAGCGATATAATTTTACAAAAGATGAGGCCGAGAGGGCTATCAGGCATATGGATAAGACGAGAAGAAATTATTACGAATACTTTACGGATAATAATTGGGACCAGAAGGAAGGGAAGGACATGCTGATTGACAGCAGCGAATTCGGAGTGGATGGTACAGTCAATCTGATAAAGGCAGCCGTGGAATGCAAATTGAAAAGGGATTGGGATGATTTGTGATTGAGTGAGGCAGGAGATGGATTGGCAACCGTGAAACTTTAAACTGAGGGGATATTTTGGCTAGTTTGGAAATGGGGAGGACTATGAAAAAGATTAGGAAGAAGTATACCGCTGCGTTTTCTCTGCTTTTACTGGTATTTTTATTGGCAGGATGCGGGAAAAAAGAAGAAACGGCAAATGTAAGGGTTGCCGCCCTGAAAGGGCCTACGGCTATGGGGATGGTACAGCTAATGGAGGAAGCCGGCCGGGATTTGGGAGATGGCATGAGTTATAATTTTGCAATCTATGCCTCTATAGATGAAGTGACGCCTAAACTGGTACAAAGCGAGGTGGATATTGCGGCTGTTCCCGCAAATTTTGCTTCCGTACTTTACAATAATACAAAAGGCCAGATTCAGGTATTGGCGGTTAACACTTTGGGGGTTTTGTATCTAGTGGATATGGACGGTTCGGTACAGTCTGCCGGTGACCTGAAAGGAAAAACAATTTATGCCAGCGGGAAAGGGGCGACCCCGGAGTATGCCCTGAATTATATTCTTGAAGAGAATGGTATGGATAAAGAAAAAGATGTGGCGGTGGAATGGAAATCGGAACATTCGGAATGTGTGGCGTCATTATTAGGAGGGCAGGCAGAGGGGGCGGTTGCCCTGCTGCCTCAGCCATTCGTTACCACAGCGCAGATGAAAAATGGGAATATCAGGATTGCCCTGGATTTAACGGAGGAATGGAACAGGCTGCAGGAAGGGGAGGAAAATCCCAGCGCTATGATTACCGGGGTAATTGTGGCGAGGAAAGAATTTGTAGAAAAGAACCCGGAAGCTGTAAAAAAGTTCATGGAAGCTTACAGGGAATCGGTGGATTATGTCAATGGAAATATAGAAGAGGCCGCAGGATTGATTGAAAAATATGATATAGTTCCGGCGGCTGTGGCTAAAGAAGCTTTGCCTTATTGCAAGATTGTTTTTATAGATGGGCAGGAAATGAAGGAAAAACTGTCGGGGTATCTGGAAGTTTTGATGGGGCAGAACCCTAAGTCCATAGGAGGCCAACTTCCGGATGAAGGATTTTATTTCCGCAAGCAATGAGCCAAGTGCCGACGCTTTTTAAGGGACTCCTTAAGCATTTTATTTCCCTCACGGCTGGGCTGAGGTGCTAACTTAATG
>QXWV01000090.1 GCA_009911195.1 Lachnospiraceae bacterium
CCGGCTTGCGGCGCTGCCAATTCTTTCATTTTGGTAAAAGTTTTGGCAAAATCTGCATTTGTGAGAAAACGTTTTCCTTCTGCGATTCTTTGGTTTATATCATATTAGATACGCAGCAAATAACGGATAACATAAACAGAAATACTGTAATAATGAGGCAATCTTAAATATTTTGTAAGAATCTGGTCAACGAGGGTGTAAGAAATTCCTTATAAGATAAAAGCAAGCTTAAGCGGGGAAAGGAAATCATTATGAAAGAATGCGTATTGGTAGTGGATGATGATAGGGAAATTGTCAAGGCGATTGCATTATTGCTGGAAAAGGAAGGGTATAAGGTTTTGAAGGCATATGATGGGATGCAGGCATTAGAAACCGTAACTGAACAGCAGGTGCAGCTTATTATTATGGATGTAATGATGCCCAAGCTGGATGGTTTGTCGGCAGTAATGAAAATCCGTGAAATAAAGAATATTCCGATTATTGTCCTGAGTGCAAAAAGCGAGGATACGGACAAAATATTGGGTTTGTCCATGGGGGCAGATGACTATGTGGCAAAGCCATATAACCCTGCGGAGCTGGCAGCCAGGGTAAAAAGCCATTTGCGTAGGTACACCAGCCTGGGGGATATCCATGCGTCCGTTTCCACTGCCAATATAGTGAACGGGAAGCTATGTTATAACAAAGAAGAGCGGGTTCTGTATGCGGATGGGGAAGCGGTGAAGCTGACGGCCACGGAGACCAAGATTGTAGATTTGTTTATGTGCAATCTGGGCAGGGTTTTTCCGGCGGAAGAAATCTACCGGCGCGTATGGAATGAAGAAGCTTATGCAGCAGAAAATACAGTGATGGTTCATATTCGGAGGATAAGGGAAAAGATTGAGTATAATCCTAAGGAGCCGGAATATTTAAAGGTGGTGTGGGGCATTGGGTACAAAATTGAAAAAAAGTAGAGCAGTAATAGGTTTTATCTCCCTGTTTATGGGAGGGGTCATATTAGTGGGGAATATGCTTGTGTTATTTATGGGAATTTCCTGTCAGGAAAAATTCCTGGAGAGGGCAGGGTATGTCCTGGAAGAAGACTATCAGAACATGTGGGAATTCCGAAAAAGCATATCCAATTATCTGGATATCTTTTTGTCAATGTCTATAGCAGAAGAAGAGCCGGATACTTATGAAATGGAGAGTAGTATAGATTCGGACTATCCTGACTGGGATATAGACATGGAGGAGGATGAGGCATGGAATGAATATGACTGGGATGAATACGTCGAAGACTATTATGAAGACTACTACTATAATGACTATGGCTTTTATGACGGTGGCTATTATAACTTTTATGGTAATAACTACTATGGCTTTGATGATGAGTACGGTTTTTATATGAATAAAAAGGAGGCGGAGAAATACCATAATGCACTGAAGGGAAACCGAAACATTTTATACCGTGTGGAAAAATCAGGAGAGGTATTATATTCCAATGCGGAAAATCTGAGTTTTGAGGGAAGCGCAGCTAATACGGGAGAATATTGTTATGAGATAGAGGGTAGAAGTCTTGTTATGCCCGAAGGGTACAATTTTTTGATGTATTTCGATGGGGAGAAAGTGAGGGTATGGAAAGATTGGGCTGAAATCAATGTATATGGGGATGGCTTTTACAGGGAGGGAAGCGAGTGGTATATTCCTGGCTATAAGAATTTTGAAGCGGATGAAACAATAAAAGATTCCCGGATTTATATTGCCGCGGCCAAGACTCCGGGCATTTTTATTCGGAGTCGTTATGAAAAGGATACAAGTGGCTTTTATTTTAATAATAATTTATTATATGAAATACAGATTAGCATGAAGAGGGAAAAGGCAGCATATTTAAGATGGATTTACAGTACAGTATTGGCTATTGCTATGCTCTTTTTAGGGTATATTTTCCGTAAAGAGAGGCGGGAATTGAATGCGGCCATTGGGAAATTTACCGGGAAACTTTGGTATGAAATCAAATTCATTCCGCTATTGGCAGTGCTTTGCATATTTTGGATTTCCTTTATAGTTTTTATTCACGAGCTCCATTGGATGGGGGATGGTTTCCTTTATGAACTTAGGGATGGGTATGTTTATGCACCGAACCGTTATATGCTGATATATGCCTGCTGGCTTGTATGGGTATTCATTTTCTGGGTATTTGTCAATGACCGCCGGTATAATAAAAAGGCATGGAAAACGAGCCTGACAGGAAAGATAATCCGCCTGTACCGGACTACTATGCTGAAATTACCCGCCAGCAGACGCATAGTTAGACGCAGCATTGGGGCATGTCTGTTTGTGTGGATTATGTGTGGTGTCGGGATACTTTATGTAATTATATTGGAAGAAGGGGTTTTGACTTACGGATGGGATTTGTTGGCAGGCATGCTTTTTTTGGCGGTGGTAATATGCTGTCCGGTGCTATTTGTAATGAGCGGAAAGAAAACGGCGGAAGATGTTGATAATCTGGTAGAGCAGATACAGTCCATCCATGACGGGGAGCTGAGGGAAGGGAAAGTAATGTGGGAAGGCTCTGGCTTGTCGGAGGCTATGGGAAATTTGAATGATATAAGAAATGGGATGAATAAGGCGGTGTTAGAACAGACGAAAAGCGAGAGGATGAAGGTAGAACTGGTAGCCAATGTTTCCCATGATATCAAAACGCCTTTGACTTCCATTATCAGTTATGTGGAACTTCTGAAACAGGAAGAAGAGCTTCCAGGGCATGTAAAGGAATATATCCTAATCCTGGAAAAAAAGTCCCAGAGGTTAAAATCTATGGTGCAGGATGTGTTTGAAGTAAGTAAAGCGGCTTCCGGCAATCTCCCGATGAATTTGGAGGAATTGGATTTGGGCAAACTGTTGTGCCAGACGATAGCGGATATGGAGGAGCAGATAGAAAACAGTCCGGTAAGGTTGAAAACGGAAATGCCGGAAAGCGCGGTTATGATATATGCGGACGGGGAGCGCATCTACCGGGTATTCCAGAACCTGATACAAAATGCTTTACGGTATTCGCTGGAAGGCTCTAGAGTCTATATTACTTTGCGGGAAGATGGAAAAGCGGCTATCGCCAGCGTAAAAAATACTTCCAGGGAGGAGCTGCCTTTAGAAATGGATTTTACTGAACGGTTTACCCGCGGGGATATGAGCAGAAGCGATGGAGGGAGCGGCCTTGGGCTATCAATTGCAAGGAGCTTTACGGAGGCTTGCGGGGGGAGCTTTAAAGTAGAGACGATAGCAGATTTGTTTGTAGTGACAGTGGCATTTTCCAGGCGGGGGGCGGATGAGGATGGAGAAGGATTGGCCTGACAAAAGGGTTTGTGAAAAAAGTCTATAAATATTTCATAAAAATAAGGTCTTCTATGATGAAATTTAAATCGTAGGAGACCTTAAATTATGGCAATCGAGAAAAAAAGAAGACATCCTCAAACCACTACTTCTATGATAGTTTTTCCATTACAATGTATTTTTTTCATTTCCACTATTTTCTTTTTATTGAAGTTAAAACTGAGAAGATATCCCTTATCCAGCTTATAATCTTCCAGATATTTAGCTAGCTGAAGTTCCCCACGGTGATTGTACTCATCGCCATGCCAGATTTTCATCTCAACAATATATTGTTGTCCTCTGTAATCAATGACAACATCAGTTCTGCGTAAATCGCGGGTTCGGGCTTCTACATAGTAGTTACCTATACTATTAATAATCGGGCGCAGATAAGTGAGGAAGATGCGCCGCCCGTTTTCTTCCAAAAATTCTATTCCGCTATTTCCATAAATTTCAGTAAAATGAATCATGAATTTTTCCATAACCAAATCCATATCTAAAAAACCATTTGCTACAAATTGATTTCTACCCAAAACAGCAGCATCTGCAATGGCATTTTCCATCATGTCTTCTGTAAGATAACGGTTGTATAGCCGTGTTTCAAAAATACGGTTTGCAATTGCTACAGAACCATCTTCATTTTTTAAGTAGCCAAACATATTTCCAAGGTTTATAGCATATTCATCCGGGCTGTAGGGAATCTTTTTTCCATTGAACAAAATAAGGCGCAGCATCTGATTTAGTTCGCTGGAATCTGCGAGTTTTTTCCCCATGTCATCAAACAGGGTATTCTGCTCTTCCAAGAGTTTTTTTACAGCCATTAGGATATCTTCCTTTGTCCATGGCAGTAAATTTATCTGGGTTTGTCCATTTTTCGTGATTTCCTCGTCCACTAGCTGGCAGAGCCTTGATACGAGGAAAGGATAGCCTCCTGTGTAATCATAGATAAGGTTTGCAATTGCTTTTATATCCATATCTATTAAATGGTCATTTTTATATTCTTCTAACATACCGCATATATCTTTAGCTGAAAAATTCATATCAACAGTAAATTTTGCTGCAATATTCCATGGGCTGTTATATAAAGAGGCTTCCCCTTCGCCCATTTTTAACCTCAAATTTTTGATGTCATAAACGCCTGCTAAAATGATGGAACGGAATGTGGGTCTGCTTTTACGTTTCATATATTTGTCACGCAGCATTCCCAAAAAAGTTAAGAAAATCTCCTGATTGGATGCCTGGTCCACCTCATCTATGATGAGAATGACAGGTTTCAAAGCTTTGATACATATTTGGGAAATAAAGTTAGATAAGGTCCGCAAATCAGGATTTGCACTTTCCAAACTCATTTTGTGGCATGTTTCCCGTATCTCATCAGATATGCTGCCTGCTTCACCATAGAAAATTACATCGTAAAGCAAACCGCATACTTTTCTGCAAAAAGACCATTCATCCCCATATGCGGAATCACCAAGACCTTCGAAGCTTATGGAAAAAATTTGATATTCGCAAGACAGTTTTTGCGTTAGCATATGAAGCATGGTGGTTTTACCATATTGTCTTGCACGGTTTATTGCGAAATATTTCCCATCATCAATTAATGCCTGGACTTGTTTTAGGCGTTCATCAATATTTACCATATAATGTTCATCTGGATAGCAAATTCCAGTCGCATTAAATGTTTTCTTCATAGTTTTCTCTCATTTCTACATGTTTTTTATCAAAATAATTATTTTAATTATAAGCTATGAACATCTTTTTGTATAGAAGGGGCAGTTGATTTTATTTATAAAAATAGCTATACTAAATATGCTATATAAAAGGATAGGATAAGGGGTGGCGGGGTATGGCTGTTCATATATTGGAAAAATCATTAGAAGAACTTGCCGCTACGGAAGGCGGCATGGCGGCAGAAAAGGTCAGGAAAAGGAATAAACAGGTGAGGCTTGCCATGCTTCTTTCCATTGCGGTGTATATCATATGCTTTGAATACATTTCACTGGGGGATTCGGTATCTTTTTACTTCCTGAAATGTCTGGCACTTTTTCTCTCATATCTTGTTTTTATAAAATTTATAAGGAAATACCTTTCCCGTCTCCATGATATTTTGGAAGTGGAATGCAACCCTTATAAAATGGAAGAAGCATTGGCTTACTTTTATATAAAAAATGGAATAGCGGGAAAAGAGTCCAAAAGGAGAATGTATAATATCCTGATAGCGCGCGCAATTATTTTCCAGGGGGATTTTGACAGGGCGTATGCTTTGCTGGAAGGGGTGGACAGGGAACGCCTGGGGAAAGGGTATTGGCTTTGTATGTATCATGACTGTATGCGCATGTATTATTGCAGCAAGGATGACGTTTTGATGCTGGCCGATATGAAAAAACATTTCTTCCAATTATCCAAAGATTACCGCTTAAGAAAAAGATACCGTAAGTTCATGGAAAAGGAAATTGAATTCATAAACATACATATTTCAATGATGAAAGGGGAATTGGATGATTACGAAACGGCCAGCAGGAAGGCTGACTGGAAAAAAGGCAAGAATATTATGCTGGTTTCCCACCGATGGATGGATGCCAGGGCACATTACATAAAAAATGAAATGGTAGCCGCTCAAATGGACTGCCAGTTCGTGACAGAAAATGGCGGCCGCCTTTATTATACGGAACTGGCCAGAAAAATGTTGGAAAATATAGAACTAGCTAACGCAGCAATACAGTAATTCTGTTAAAGCGGGGCTTGCGGCCAGTAACTTTTAGTGCCTGCGTCTGCGGAAAATATTTCTCCTGCGCCCGTGGGAGAAGCTTTGCCCGGGAAAGGAATTGTACCCTGAAAAATAACTGCGTTTTTTAAAGAAACCGCGCTCTTTAAAGGAAAGCTGTTTTTTGGTCAGCCGACGTTCTTTGAGGTAATTCCGTTCTTTAAACAGGCGGCGCCTGCTAGAAAAGCTATGCCTTCTGGAGAAGCTATAGTTTTGGAACAGGGATTTTAGAATAAAGAGCAGGATGAGTACTCCGGCGGCCACAAGGACAAACAGGAGTACCTTTTTTATGTTTACAAAAATAATATTTTCATCATTGGCTTCCTCTTCGTTTTTGGGCAAAGGCTCTATGGGGGAATCGAAGTCATAGGGGGAAGCAGTATCCATGGCAATATCTACAGTAACATTTCCTACATAGATTCCGTTGTAGGTATAATCAATTCTCGCAATCTGGCCTTCATCTTCCACATCATAGGATATACCGGATATAGTATCTTTGAAAACTGCTGTCTTAGGAAGGATGAGATAGCTGTCTTTATTTAAAGAAAGAATCGGTTTGGAATTACCGAAAATATCATTGTTAGACTGGAAAAAATCCGCATTGTCTATGTTAAATTTGGTTTCATTTTCCGCTACATTTACAATTTCAAAGTTGTTGAATCCGTAATTAAGTAAATCAAGAGTATCGGTAAACTGGTTGGGGGATTCGTCTTTCATTACTACACAGATGAGCTTCATCCCATTGCGTTCCGCACAGGTCACCAGGGTTTGGCGGGCGGCATTGGTGTATCCGGTCTTCCCGCCGATGAGTCCTTCACAGGGATATTCGCCGGTCACCAGTTTGTTATGGGTGGCCAGAATAAAGTCATCGGGCTGGGTTTCAGTGGCTTCAAAGTGGTGGTTGGGCGTTCCCGCAATTTTCGTAAGCAGTTCGTTTTGGAAAAACTTCCGGGCGATGACGGAGAGGTCATAGGCAGAAGTATAGTGGTCATCATCATGAAGGCCATTGGCATTGACAAAATGGGAATCCATACAGCCAAGCTCGGCGGCTTTTTGGTTCATCATTTCGGCGAATCCATCCATACTGCCCCCGACATGTTCGGCCACAGCATTGGCCACTTCATTGGCTGAGACAACAAGGATACCGTAAAGGCATTCTTCCATGGGGAGGATTTCCCCTGCATCAATGCCCATATTGGAACTGCCCTGTTCGATGGAAAATACCGCATCTCGGGAAAATGTTACCATTTCATCCAGGGATGAATTTTCGGTAGCGATAAGACAGGTGAGGATTTTGGTAGTGCTGGCAGGATATAATTTTTCGTGAATGTTTTTGCTGTAAAGGATTACACCGGTATTGGCTTCGATAACAATGGCTGACTGGGCGCCCACGGCAGGCCCGTCCGGCCAGTTTTCGATTTCATTGGATTGGATGGGCAGAGCTTTCCTGATTTCCATTTCTTCCTGTATTTCTTCAAAAGTGGCCGCATGGGCGGACAAACCATTTCCCAAAAAGAGGGGAATGGACAGGCATAAAGAAAGTGCTAAGATTTCTGTTTTTTTCTTGAATTTATTAAAATAAGGGAATATTTTCATTATATTAATAACCGTACCTTTCCGAAAATAAAGCGTTATATTTTATCATACACTATTTTTTATGAAAACCAAACCAATTTCATAAAAAATACAATATTTTTTTATGAAAATTTATCGCATTACTGACCCTTCCTTTTTAAAGGCAAATGGTGTAAAATAAGCACGATAGGAAAGCCGGGCCGGATTTATTGTAGCGGAAGACGAGGGAAAAACAGTAGATTGAGAGCCCATAATAGCGGTGGAAGGGAAAAAGGGAATGCGTTTAAGGAATATAGCCGGTTCGCGGGAAGTGATTGGCGAAAGCGATTTTGTAGTTCATGAGCCAGAAAAACAGAATGGGAATTGGCAAAAGATTTTTGGGAATAATAACCCCATACACATTGAGATTGGAATGGGGAAAGGCCGGTTTTTGATGGATATGGCCAGGATACATCCTTCCATTAACTATGTGGGAATCGAGAAATATTCCAGCGTGTTGCTGCGGGCGATTCAGAAAATGGAGAGGGAGGAGTGCCCTTTGCCCAACGTTCGTTTCATAAGGATGGACGCGGAAGCGATAGAGGCAGTATTTGGCAGGGGAGAGGTGGACAGGATATACCTTAATTTTTCCGACCCCTGGCCAAAGGACAGGCATGCCAAAAGGCGGTTGCCTTCCCGTGAATTTCTTGCCAGATATGATAAAATCCTGAAAAAAGATGGCTGGCTGGAATTTAAAACCGATAATGAGGCTTTGTTCCGTTTTGCGTTGGAGGAATTGGAGCCCGGGGGCTGGAAAGCTCTGGGGATAAGCTATGATTTGCATCATGACAAAGAGATGGGGAAGGACAATGTGATGACAGAGTACGAAGAGAGATTTTCCTCATTAGGAAACCCTATTTACAAGTATGTGATAGCGAGGGATGGCAGATAAAGCGGGAATGGCTGAAGGATGCCTTTTAGGGCTTATGAAAATCAAGGCAAGGTATAAAATGTAAATAGAAAAGGAAAAGAAAGTGAGGTATTAATATGGAGTACAAATTTACATCGGAAAATTTTGATAAGGAAGTATTGAAATCTGAGCTGCCGGTATTGGTGGACTTTTTTGCAGACTGGTGCGGGCCATGTAAAATGATGGCGCCTATTGTAGAGGGGTTGGCAGAAAGCTATGATGGCAAGGTAAAAATCGGCAAGCTCAATATAGATGATGAAATGGATATCGCGCAGCAGTACCGGGTGATGTCAATCCCTACTTTCATCCTTTTCAAGGACGGAAAAGCGGTGGAAACAAGCGTAGGGGCAATGTCCAAAGATGAACTGGAAAGTAAATTGCAGAAAGTATTGTAAAAGCACTCGCAGACACCCGGCAGCGGGTGTTTGTTATGTATACGCGGAGGCAGATTTTTATATGTTTTTCTTATTTTTTTTCGTGTGGATTGTTTTTAATGGTTCAATTACGGTGGAAATTGCAGTATTTGGGCTGGTGATTTCCGCTGCTATGTATCTCTTTATATGTAAATTTATGAATTACAGTATACATAAGGACATTGCCTATGGAAAGAGGGGGCTGCGAATTATCCAGTATATGTGTGTACTGGTATGGGAGATTGTGAAGGCGAATTTTATAGTGATAAAGCTGATTACTTCTTCCAGGTATGATTTAGAGCCTGCCCTAGTCCGGTTTAAGACGGATTTAAAGACGAAGCAGGCCAGGGTGATTCTGGCCAACTCCATCACGCTGACACCGGGTACGATAACAGTTACTTTGGAAGAGGACGAGTATGTGGTGCATTGTTTGGATAAAGAACTGGCGGAAGGGATGAACCATTCTAAATTTGTAGAGCTTCTGGAAAAACTGGAAAGGATGTAATAATTATGGTAGTGACAGGGGAGCTGACGGCACTGGAGGCCGCATACCGGACAGTATATGTGGGGGCACTGATTTTCCTGGCCCTGATGATATTTTTATGCCTGGTTCGGGCTGTGAAGGGTCCCAGGATAGCGGACAGGATAGTGGCGGTCAATATGATGGGAACAATGGTTATGGTTATCATAGCGATTCTGGCACTTATGCTGAAGGAAGGATACCTGGTGGATATCTGCCTGATTTATGCGATGATAAGTTTTCTCGCGGTGATTGTACTGACGAAGGTTTATATGGGGGTGTACAGCGAGAAGCAGCATACAAGGAGAGGTGAGCGGGATGGAAGTATTTGAATGGATTCGTTTTATCGTAGGAACGGCTGTTTTGCTATGTGGACTGGCTATTTTTGTAATTGAAATTTATGGGATTTTTCATTTGCGGTATGTGCTGAACCGGATGCATGCTGCGGCCATGGGGGATACTCTGGGAATCAGCATCTCCCTGATAGGGCTTATGATATTTTCCGGCATTAATTTTACTACATTGAAAATGGCGTTGATTATTGTATTTTTATGGTGTGCATCGCCGGTATCCTCCCATCTGATAGCCAGGTTGGAGGTTTCCACTAACGAAAGGCTGAAAAGATACTGCCAAACGGAACTGGAACTGACAGAAAACGGGGAAATGATAGTATTGCCAAAGAAGGATAAGCCGGAATAAGGCAGAAAGGAAATGGTGAATGCAATGACTTTTTTCCAATATATTTTACTGGGTTTTTTAGTAGTGTGTGCGATATCGGTGAGCTTTTCCAAGAAGCTGCTGAACTCCATCCTGATTTTTATGTCTTACAGCCTTGTGATGTCGATTATCTGGATTTGTCTGGAATCGCCTGATTTGGCCATAACGGAAGCCGCGGTGGGCGCAGGGGTGACCAGCGTATTGTTTTTTGTGACATTGAAGAAAATCCATGCAATCGATGAAAGCGGTACGAAGGGCGAAAAGGAAAGCATGATAGAACGGAGAAGGAGATAAAGATTAAAAATTTTCAATCTGGAGATTTGCGTTTCGCAAGTTTGCGATTCGCACTAAAGTCTCCGGACTTTGAAAGGAGCATGGTTAAAAAATGAGCAGGATGAAATCTGAAGAGGAATACAGGAAAACGAAGGCATTCCACTTTTTCCGTTGGCTTTCCGGTGAAAAAGACCCTTATATCGGGAATTTGGAGATGAAGCCCCAGGAGGAATACATAGGGGAGGAAACATCTATCCGGGATAGGATGCGGGAAAGCCAGACGGTTATGGATAAGGTGTATAATACAAAGCATAACAGATGGCTGCTGCTTTTCCGGCGGTTTTACAGGATTATGGCAGTAATTTTCTGTATTTTGCTGGCAGGATTGCTGCTGCTGACAGTTTCTTATCTGCCGCCGACGGGGAATGCCTCCAACCCAGATAATAATGAAGTGGCCAGCCGGTATATCGAAAGTGGCATGCAGGAAACCGGTGCGGTAAATATTGTGACGGGGATGATACTTACCTACCGTGCATTCGATACCTTTGGGGAGACGAATGTACTGTTTATTGCCACCTGCTGCGTGATGATAATGCTGATGGTGGAGGATGCGGAGCTAAAGAAGCAGGAAGTGATGAATGACCGGCGTTTTGAGCCGAAAAATGATGCTATTCTCCAAGGCACGGCTATGATACTCGTACCGATTATTTTTATCTTCGGCATTTATATTATTTTAAATGGCCATTTATCGCCTGGGGGAGGGTTTTCCGGGGGAGCTACCATCGGGGCGGGCATGATTTTATATGCCAGCGCTTTCAGCTTTAAGAAGACACAGCGCTTTTTTGATGAAAAAATATATAAAATAGCCAAGGTTTCTGCCCTTTGCGTATACGGGCTGATTGGAATCTATTATTATGTGACGGGCGCTAACGGGATAGAAAATCATATTCCCCTTGGAATCCCAGGCCATATTGTCAGTGCCGGGATTATTTTCCCGATTAACATTTGCGTAGGGATAGAGGTGGCGTGTACGATGTATGCGTTCTATGCGTTATTCCGAAGAGGAGGGCTGTAAATATGGGAGCTAATCTTTTAAACAATTACGGTGAGGCGGTGGCCATGGTGCTGTTTGCTATTGGGTTCGGCAACCTGATGCTGCAAAGTAATCTGATTAAAAAAATTATCGGGCTGAATATTATGGATACGGCGGTTTATCTTTTTCTGGCGGAAAAAGGTTATATATCGGGCAGGGTGGCGCCGATAGTGGTGAATGGGGTGCAAAGCACGGAAGCGTATATCAATCCGGTTCCCAGTGGCCTTGTATTGACAGGAATCGTTGTGTCGGTATCCGTCTCTGCCCTGATGCTTTCATTGACCATACGCCTGTACCAGAGATACCATACGTTGGATTTGGATGAAATTTCCCTCCAGTTGAAAAAGGAGGGGTTATAAAGCATGTCCGGACAGATGGGATTGGAATTTGTGCAGAACTTCCCGTGTTTTTCCATTATGCTCTGCATGTTTGCGGGGATTGTCAGTTCTGCTTTCAAGGAAAAAATTGCCAGGGTATTAAATGTAGCGGTGCTTACGGTAAACATTATTTTGTCGGCATCGGTATTTCTGTTTACGGTAAGGGCTGGGGAAGCTTATGTATATGTGATGGGGCGTTTTCCGGCACCCTGGGGAAATGAACTGAGGATTGGCGTGCTGGAAGCCGGTTTGGCATTATTTTTCTGTATTATTATGCTTTTCTGCTTATTGGGCGGGAGGCATAAACTTGTGCAGGAAGTGGAGGAAGGAAAGCAGGGTCTTTACTATGTGCTGACGGATTTGATGTTAAGCTCGTTGCTGGCGCTGATTTATACCAATGACTTATTTACAGCTTATGTTTTTGTGGAAATCAATACGATTTCTGCCTGTGGGCTGATTATGATACGGCAGAACGGCCGGACCATTGAAGCGGCGGTGCGCTATATGATTATGAGCCTTCTAGGCTCTGGGCTGTTCCTGGTGGGAATCTGTATGCTGTATGATTTGACGGGGCATTTGCTGATGTCCAATATTCAGGCAGAGATTGCCCAGATAGTGGCAGAGGGGGCTTATAGGCCGCCGCTTCTAGTGACAATTGCAATTATTTCGGTGGGGCTGGCTATTAAAAGCGCCCTGTTCCCTTTTCATGCCTGGCTGCCGGATGCCTATGGATATTCCACGGTTTCTTCGGCGGCAGTTTTATCCAGCCTGGTATCTAAGGGATATATATTCCTGCTATTTAAAATTATTTATAGAGTAATAGGTTTTGAGGTATTCCATGACAGCAAAATCGTGAATATGCTGTTTATTTTCGGATTAATGGGGATGGTGTTCGGCTCTTTAAGCGCCATTAAGGAAAACGATGTGCGGAGGATGATTGCGTTTTCATCGGTAGCGCAGATTGGTTATATTTATATGGGCGTAGGTATGGGAACCCAGGTGGGGATGGTGGCAGCCGTGTTCCATGTGCTTTCCCATGCGGCAACGAAATCCCTGCTCTTTATTTCGGCAATCGGCCTGACGGATGTGTCAGGGGGCAGCAGGAAGTTCATTGAACTGACAGGCTCCGGCTATCGGAATAAGTGTGCCGGTGTGGCTTTTTCCGTAGGCTCGCTATCCATGGTGGGTGTGCCTATGTTTTCAGGCTTTATCAGCAAGCTTTTGTTTGCCCAGGCGGCGGTGCAGAACGAGGGGAAAATGCTGCCCATCCTTATCGTGCTCGGCATTAGTACCATATTGAACGCGATTTATTTCATGAAGACGGTAATCCGCATTTATACACCGGTGGATGACGTGGAATATCCTACGGTTTCCTGGGGCGAGAATAAAATATATGCGGCTGTCCTGCTTTGTTTTGTGGCATTGAATGTATTTCTTGGCATCTGCTCGCAGCCCATTGTGGATTTGATAGAGTCCGGGCTTAGGATGTTCGCATAGGAGGGCGGTGAAGCCCCCTGTATGTTTGAGGGCATATTGAGTGTGATAATCCAGTGGTCTGAATGGCCGTTACAGATGCAGAAAAGAGGTAGATATGATTTATATTATGCTATTTCCAATAGTATTTCCCATTATTGCCGGCGCCTTATTGTTGGCAATGAAAAAACCGAAAAAACGAAGAATATTAATTGGAATAACAGGATGGGCTTTGCTTGTTACGGGGGCTTCTGTCATTTACGCAATGTTTCATGTAAGCGGGAAGGATGTTATTTTGTTTTGGCTCACAGCTTCTTTTCCGGTATATATGAAACCGGACGGGATAGGGCTGCTGTTTACGGCGGTAGTAGCCGTGGTATGGGTTCTTGCTGGCTTTTACTCTTTTTCCTATATGAAACCGGAAGGGGATTCTACGGAGAAAAATAGTGAGGAAAAAAGGTTTTATGGGTTTTACCTGATAGTATTCGGGATTTTAAATGGGTTAGGATTTGCCGGAAATCTGGTTACTTTTTATATTTTTTATGAATTGATGACATTGCTGTCCATGCCTTTGGTGATTCACACAAGGAGCAGGGAAGCGATTATGGCCTCTTTAAAATATTTATTCTACTCCTTTTGCGGGGCATATTTGGCGCTGTTCGGGCTTTATTTCCTGAACCGCTTCGGCAATACCCTTACTTTTACGCCGGGGGGCGTGCTGGATATGGGGCTGGCTGCGGGGAATGAAGGCTTATTATTGGTGACAGCCTTTTTGATGATTATCGGTTTTGGCGTGAAAGCGGGCATGTTTCCCCTTCATGCGTGGCTTCCCACGGCACATCCGGTGGCTCCGGCTCCGGCAAGCGCCGTGCTGTCCGCAGTGATTGTAAAAGGGGGTGTACTGGGTCTGATTAGGGTGGTTTATTACATGTTCGGGGCAGATTTCCTTAGGGGAACATGGGTGCAGACGGCTTGGCTTGTGCTTGCGCTGATTACGGTGTTTATGGGCTCAATGCTGGCATATCGGGAAAAAATGTTGAAGAAAAGGCTGGCTTATTCTACGGTGAGCCAGGCTTCCTATATTTTATTCGGCTTGGCTCTGCTGCAGCCGGTGGCGCTGGAGGGCGCTATGCTGCATATGGTGTTCCATGCGTTGATTAAGAGCGTTCTGTTTTTGGCTGCCGGGGCAGTGATACATAAGACCGGCAAGGCGAGGGTAGATGAACTGACGGGGATTGGGAAGGAAATGCCGGGTACCATATGGTGTTTTACATTCGCTTCCCTGGCATTGATTGGGATTCCTCCTACCAGCGGGTTTATCAGCAAATGGTATTTGGCTACGGGGGCATTGGACTCCGGAATCGGGATATTCGCCTGGCTTGGCCCGGTAGTGCTGCTGGTGAGCGCACTCCTTACGGCAGGGTATTTGCTTCCGGTTACGATGAAGGGCTTTTTCCCGGGTGAAGGATATGTGTATCAGGAGGATGCATATTCTGATGGAACGGAAAAGAAAAAGGGGATTTTTAGGAAGAAAGAAGACCTTTGTATGCTGATACCGATTATTGTGCTTACCGTTTTGGCGGTGGGGCTGGGTGTCTGGCCGAATCCGCTGATAGAATATATTTCGGGCATCGTATCAGGGATTTTGTAGGGAGGAGGCAGAGTATGGGTAAAATAATGTTAATAGCCGTTATTCTGATACCGGTTTTTACAGGCATACTGATACCTGTGATTCCTTTTAAGAAACGGAAATACATGGAGATTTTTTTGGAAACGGCAGTAATCTTCAATACTTTACTGGTCTGGTTTCTGCTGTACCACCGGCCTATGGAAAGTTTTGTGCTGGCGAAGTTTACGGGCAATTTGGCCATTGCTTTCCGGGTGGACGGCATGGGTATGGTTTTTGCAGGGCTTGTTTCATTTCTCTGGCCTTTGGCTACTTTGTTTGCTTTTGAATATATGACAAAAGAAAAGCATGAAAGAATATTTTTTATGTTTTATACAATAACCTATGGCGTGACGCTTGGCATCGCGCTGGCGGATAATATTCTGACCATGTATTTCTTTTATGAACTGCTCACCCTGGTGACGGTTCCGCTGGTCATGCATACCCTTACCAGGGAAGCGATTCTTGCCAGCCGGAAGTATCTGTACTATTCCCTGGGCGGTGCGGCATTTGCTTTTATCGGGATGATATTCATAATTATTTATGGAACAACAACGGAGTTTGTGCCGGGTGGCGTATTGGATATAGGAAAAATCGGGAACAGGGGAAATATATTGCTGTTGATTTACGTGATTGCCTTTATGGGATTTGGGGTAAAGGCGGCCATCTGCCCATTTAACTCATGGCTGCCCCAAGCGGGCGTAGCGCCTACTCCGGTGACAGCCCTTCTCCACGCGGTGGCGGTAGTAAAGGCGGGGGCATTCGCCATTCTTCGGCTGACTTATTATAGTTTTGGAGCGGATTTCCTGCGGGGAACCTGGGCACAGTACGTAGTGATGGTGATTGCTATGTTCACTATTGTATATGGCTGTAGCCGGGCGGTAAAGGAGACCCATTTAAAAAGAAGGCTGGCTTATTCCACTATAAGCAATCTGTCCTATATCCTGTTCGGGGCAACGATTATGACGCCTCTTGGGATGGTAGGGGCATTGACCCATATGGTATTTCATGCATTTATGAAAATATGTTCCTTTTTCTGCGCCGGCGCGATTATGCACCAGACGGAAAAACATTATGTACATGAACTGGATGGGCTGGGGCGGAGGATGCCCTGGGTATTCGGGATATTTACCGTTTCTGCCCTGGCATTAATGGGCGTGCCAGGGTTGGCAGGCTTTATCAGCAAATGGAATCTGGCCTGGGCGGCGGTGGAGAGCGGTAACAAGCTGTCTTATTTCGGAATAGGATGTTTGCTGATTTCGGCGCTTTTGACGGCTATTTATATGTTGTCCATTGTGGTGAGGGCTTTCTTTCCGCCTGCTGATTTCGACGAAGATACAGTAAAGGGATATACAGACCCCAACTGGAAGATGCTGGTGCCATTGGGGGTATTTGCGGTGGCGATTATTGCCTTTGGATTATTTTCTCCGCCTTTGGTGAAATTTTTTGAGGATGTAGCGAGTGGGTGTTATATAGTGAAATAAGGAAATCTAAGTCACCAGTTGCTTCCAATATTGTCAGAAGATTTGGTAAGTTTATCGGAAAGACAATTGTTTCATGTTGGTGGTGGGGAAGGATAGTTAGGTTGGCTGATGGTGGGAAAGGATGGTTAGGTTGCTATGGATGGGAATGGTACGTTGGCTTGGTTGGTGTTTTTCCCTGTGATTGGGGCTGGGGTGGCATATTTAATTGGACGAAAGAGTAAGGCCGCAAGGGATTATGCGGCTGATATTATAACGATAGTAGAGTTCGCGGCGGCGTTGTATGTGTTTGCGATGTATCATATGGCATGGCAGCTTAGCGGAAATCCGGAGAATTCGTTTGGGTATCCGTCTTCCTGCAATATTTTTGAAGTTTGCGGGATGGGGCTGCACTTTACTTTGGATGGATTCCGGGCATTATATGGGCTGATTGCATCGTTTATGTGGATGGTCTCCACGGTGTTTTCCAGGGAGTATTTTAAACATTACAGAAACAGAAACCGGTATTATTTATTTTTACTGATTACTTTGGGCGCTACGATGGGGGTTTTCCTTTCGGCAGATTTGTATACAACGTTTATCTTCTTTGAAATTATGTCATTTACTTCTTATGTGTGGGTGGCCCATGATGAGAAGAGGGAATCTCTGCGGGCGGCAGAGACTTATCTGGCCGTAGCCGTGGCGGGTGGCCTGGTGATGCTGATGGGGCTTTTCCTGCTTTACCATGAGGTTGGAACGTTGGAAATTGACAGATTATACGAGATATGCAAGGGGATTATGGCGGACGCCGGGGCGGAAAGCGAAGCCGGACGGGGAGTGCTGTATGTGGCAGGCGCATGTATGCTATTTGGCTTTGGAGCGAAGGCGGGGGCTTTCCCTCTTCATATATGGCTGCCCAAAGCCCATCCGGTGGCGCCGGCACCGGCCAGTGCTTTGTTGTCTGGCATTTTGACAAAGGCGGGTGTTTTTGGGATTTTGGTTCTGAGCTGCAAAATGTTTCTGTATGATATGAAGTGGGGAACATTGATTCTTCTTGTGGGCGTGATGACAATGGTGCTGGGTGCGGTCCTGGCTTTATTTTCGGTAAATTTGAAACGTACCCTGGCCTGCTCTTCCGTATCCCAGATTGGATTTATCCTGGTGGGAATCGGTATGCAGGGATTGCTTGGCGGCGAAAATGGCTTGGCGGTTAGAGGCTCCTTGCTTCATATGGTGAACCATTCTTTATTTAAATTGGTTTTGTTCATGGCTGCAGGCGTTGTATTTATGAACATTCATAAGCTTGATTTAAATGAAATCCGGGGATTTGGACGGAAAAAACCGCTGCTGCATTTTATTTTCCTGATGGGGGCGCTGGGCATCGGCGGCATACCCCTTTGGAGCGGATATGTGAGCAAGACTTTAATTCATGAAAGCATTGTGGAATATATGGAGGCGCTTCATATGGGGCACTTGCAGGCCGGGTTTCTTAGTGCAGGAGCGATGAAGGGCATCGAATGGCTTTTCCTAATCAGCGGCGGATGTACGGTGGCTTACATGCTGAAGCTGTATGTGGCATTGTTCCTTGAGAAAAATAATGACAGCAAAGAACAGGAAAAATTTGACGGAATGTGCGGGGGATATATGAACAAGGCCAGCGCTATCGTACTGACGGTAAGCGCGTTGCTTTTCCCTGCTATGGGAATCATGCCGGGAAGGGCGATGGATTTCATTGCCGATTTCGGGGAAGAGTTTATGAATCCGGAGGCTTTTGGTAAGACGGTGGCATATTTTAGCCTGGGCAATTTGAAGGGCGGTTTGATTTCTGTCATAATAGGCATTGCGTTATATCTTCTTTTGGTGCGGAAATGGATGATGAGGGAGGGAAAGGAAGGCACGGTATACGTAAACCGCTGGAACAGGTATTGGGATTTGGAAAATGTGGTTTACCGCCCATTGCTGTTAAACATCCTGCCGATGATATTCGGTGTGGTTTGCAGGATTTTTGACAGTGCAGTGGATGGCCTTGTGGTGCTCATACGGAAGACAATACTTAAGGACAGCAAACTGCCCCATGAACTGGAGGAAGGCACTTATCTGACTCATGTGTTGGGGATGGAAATGGACCATTTCGTACAGTTTATGAACCATACATTCTGGAAAAAGATGCCCCATAGGGATGGATATGAGCATAGGCTTGCCTTAAAGCATGAGGAATTACAGGAGAACAGTACTATTATCAGGAGAAGCCTGTCTTTCGGGTTGTTGCTGTTTTGTGCGGGATTGATTTTGACGTTGATATATTTGTTGTGGCTGTAGAGGTATGCTTTGCGACAATGTCATTTAGTTAACGATGGCGGACGCCGTGAGGGAAATAAAACGCTCCGTCACCATGCTCTCGCTCCAAGTGCCGACGCTTTTTAAGGGACTCCTTGAGCATTTTATTTCCCTCACGGCTGGGCAGAGGTGCTAACTTAATGACATTGATACCAGCGCCTGTTATTTGCGCAAGGCTGTACTGGCCATTAGCCATGGGTCAAGTGGGCAATGCTTAAGAGATGCTTTGCAGCGTTATAAGCTTGATGCCCAAAATGTGCCGCCGGGTGGGCGGTTTAGTATGTATACAAACTCTGTGTAATCTTAGAAGACGCCTCATTCAAGGCGGGAAGGTATTCTGTCAATGTATCATAAGGGTTTTGTATACCTACAAAGCCGCTGAAAGATAAAGCGGCGATGATATTACCTTTATTATCTCTGATTGGTACGGCGATACAACTGCCGTTTTCAGAGGATTCTTTATGTTCTATGGCATAGCCGTCTGTGGCGGTTCGTCTTAAATTTTTCCAGAAAAGGTCAGGGTCGGTAATAGTATGTTCTGTTAAGGGCACCATTTTGCAACTGCTGACAATTTGCTCAGCAATGTTCAGCGGTAATTCGGAAAGCAGTACTTTGCCGCAGGCACAAGCATAAATGGGCAGCTTGGAGAACAAAGGAGGAATGTAGTCTACCAGACTGTTGGTTCTCGCTTGCTGAAGGATTTTACAATGGTCATTTTCGCGAATCATTAGGTTCATAGCCCGGTGACAGCGGGAAACATAATCCTGCATAATAAAAAAAGAAACGTCCGAAAGGGCCAAATATAAATTCGTCTTTTCGGTAACAAAGCTAATTTTAGAACCGGTGATATATCTGTCATCCGATAGCTGGAAAGCCCATCTGGTTTTTTCCAGCGTCTTTAAAATGCGGAATGTGGTCGAAACGCTCAAACCACTTTTTTTGGCAATTTCATTGACTCCCAGCGATTCGTCGCTGTCATGGAGAATATCCAGAACAGAAAGAGCATTTTCTACCATTTTTATTGTGTTTGGTGTTGTGGTATCATTCGCAGCCAAATATTTCTCCCTCCTTAAAGATAAAATTGAAATTACTATTTCAAAATATGGGCAATAGAATTCTTTTTTATTCTACAACATTCAATAAAAAAATGTCAATATCTATTGAAAAAAATGATGACATAAAATATTAACATAATCTAATATATATAAAATTTACAAAGTAAAATGGCAAATAACCGAATATAAATGTGCATAATTAACAAAAGTTTGAGAAAGAAAAAGAATTAAGTTGACAAAATAACAAATTGATAATAAAGTAAAAATTGAAATAGCTATTCCGATTTATAAAATTATAGAAAAAGGAGAGAGGTGGAATAAAATGAAAAGTAGAGAAAAACTAAATGGAATATTTATTCCAATGGTAACACCCTTCAACAAAGATGAATCCATAAACTACAAGGGAATCAAGGAAGTAGTTGACTTTTTGGCAGATAATGGAGTAAGCGGCGTAATTCCCAGTGGGAGTACAGGAGAAATGATAGCAATGACTCCGGAAGAACAAATCAGCGTTAACGAAGCGGCAGTAAAAGCGGCAGATGGGAGGATTAAGGTAGTTTGCTCTACAGGCGCTTATAGGACAAAGGATGTCATCAGGATGTCCCAGGCAGCAGAGGCGGCAGGGGCAGATGGGGTGATGGTGGTAACGCCCTGGTATATGGCTTCTAATACAAATGAACTTTATGAGCACTATAAAACTATTAGGAAATCCATTGAAATACCGATAATGATGTATCATAACCCTTATTACTCCACTTGTCTGCTGTCCGATGAGTTCATTGCCAAGCTGTACAATGACGGAATTATCGATGCGGTAAAAGAGCGTCAGGCTGATGTTTTCAGGCAGCAAAATCTGAGATATTTATCGGATGACGGCTTTGGGTTGTTTTATGGATATGATATCTGTCCGGTAGAATGTATGAGCTGTTGGTCGGATGGATGGGTAGTAGGAACAGGAAATCTTTTTCCGAAAGAGAACACCCATGTATATCATTTGGCAAAGGAGCGGAAAATGGAGGAAGCCATGGCTGCGGACTTTAAGGAAATCAGGCCATACCTGGATTTGTTTATCAAACCTACTAAAGAAGGGCTTCCTACACCATGGCTGCAGATTATTAAAGAAGGGCTGAAAATGCGTGGAATCGATGCGGGATATTGCCGGAAACCGGTGATTTCGGAATTGCCGGGGGATGTTTTGGAAAAACTGAAAGAGGTATTAAGGCAATATGGATATCTGAACGCATAAAAACAGTAAGAGTCTGGACAGTGCCCGGATAGATTACCGGCGCCATAAGAAGCCGGGAATGTATCTGCAAAGGGTTGGGCACTGGAAAGACGCTTACGGAACTATAAATAGAAAGGAAAGGTAAGGGATATGAAAAAGAATATGAGAAAAATGTGGGCTGTGCTATTGACTGTAGTTATGCTGGGCAGTATCCTTGTAGGCTGCGGAAATAATTCAGGGGAAGAAGCCCCGGAAAATGTGCAGCAGGAGAATCCGGAAGCTGCAGACAACGGAACGAAAGAGGAAGATGCCGGAGGGGAAGTGGCGGAAAGCGGGGAGGCGTCGAAAACGGATACGGAAACATCCGGGAATATCAGTATGGCAGTCACATATGCAGACAGTAATTTGGATGAATTTAAGAATATTATCAGCGAATTTGAAAAAGAAAGCGGCGTAACAGTGGAATTAATTACGCCGGCCAGCGAATATGAATCAGTATTGAAAACAATGATGGCATCTAATACATTGCCGGATATCTTCATGACCCATGGATGGTCGCTGCGCAGATATAGCGAGTATTTGCAGCCGGTAAATTCTCAGCCCTGGTTTGGCAGCATGGACAAGGCATTGGAACCGATTATGGCAGACGAGGACGGGAATGTGTATGCGCTTTGTGTATCTACCAGCGTTTCAGGTGTTTACTTTAACGGGGATGCTTTAAAGAAGGCGGGGATTGAAGAACCTTATTCTATAGTTACATGGAAAGACTTTGAGGATGCATGTGAAAAGGCGAAGGCAGTCGGCCTTGTGCCGATAGCGGTAGGGGGAGGCTCCGGCAGCGGCCAGTTTTCTTCTATTTTTGGAGGGATTGCCCCTACTTTATGGACGGATGCAGGTGCGAAATATGATTTGGCAGATGTCTTGCTGAATGGAAGTTTTGATAGCGATACTTATGTTACGGAAATGTATGAAATGATTGCCGGCTGGCTGGAAAAGGGATATTTCAATGAAGACTGCCTGACTTTGGATTTTGACGGGGCATCCAGAATGCTTGGAAGCGGCGATGCGGCTTTTATGCTAAGAGGCCCTTTAACAATTGCACACGAGGCATTTCCCGACGCGGACTGCGGTATTCTGCCTGAACTGGCATCTATAGATGGTGCGAAGCCTTCTTTTCGGTTAGGGGAAGGGAATGCATATGGGGTTTGGAAAGATACAGCCAATGCGGATGCATGCTGGGCGCTGTTAGAGTACCTGGCAAGGCCGGAAAATGTAGAACGTATCTGCGCATTGGGAACGGATTATCCTGCTATTGAAGGCGTGGAAGCAGTGGATGCTTTTGGATATGGAATTTATGCAAAAGCAGTGGAAGCATATGGGGATAATCTGCAGTATGATAACCTGTTCGACAGAAAATACCTTCCTTCCGGTATGTGGTCTATACTGGGAGATTCCCTGAGCATGGTATTTGAAAGCCCGGATGACGTAAAACCGGCAGTGGAAGTGTTTAAAGAAGGTTATATAGAAAAATATGAGGAATCAAAGGGGAACTAATAAAGGATAAAAAGAAAGGGGATAAGGTTTTAGCAGACATATTTCCCGAAGCCGATGTTTATCCGGCAAAGCTGTGCGTACAGCTTGCTGGATAAATGCGGTTTTACAAATTTTTACTTCATGATTGAAATAGAATGGCAGGGGTTTGAATGAAAAAAAGGAAAAATCTTCAGAACTTAATGTACCTTCCGGCGCTCGGGTTAATGATAGTGTTTATCGTCTATCCGCTTTTTAGAGGGTTTTTATATTCTTTTTATAAATGGAACGGCTATTCCCAAAATATGGTTTTTGTAGGATTTAAAAACTATTTGGATATGATGGGAAATCAGTTTTTTGGAATTGCTTTCTGGAATACGGTTTTATATGCAGTTCTCGGCACTTTGTTACAGGAAGTGCTCGGAATCGCTTTTGCGATTTTTTTAAACTCCCGATTTACAGGAAGAATCGCGGTGAGGACGGTAATCTATCTACCGGTTATTATATCGGCCTTGCTTATCGGCTATATGATGACATTTTTATTTCAATACCATTATGGGGTGTTTAATGAAATCCTGCAATGGTTTGGAATGAAGCCCATCGACTGGTTAAGAGACCCGGGGAGGGGGCGTATCATTATCTCCCTTGTGACGGGCTGGCATTATACGGGTAGCTCTATGATTATTTTTATGGCAGGGCTGCAGAATATCCCGGATATGTATATTGAGGCGGCCAAACTGGATGGGGCGACAAAGTGGCAGTTATTCAGCCGGATTACCCTTCCTCTTTTGCAGCCCGCAGTAGCGTCTACGGTACTTTTGAATATGGTGGGAGGGCTAAAAATTTATGACTCCATTGTGTCTTTGACCAACGGAGGTCCGGTGCAGAAAACAAATTCCCTTTCCACATTAATTTCATATACTTATTTTACTTCGGAAAAAGCCGGGTATGCGTCAGCGATAGGAATGTTTCAGTTTGTTTTCATATTTATCATATCCTTTTTTATTAACCGGTATTTTGCAGGTAAGGAGGTGGAGTACTGATGGATAAAATAAAAGGACACCCGTTAAGCTCAGGCGGAAAAATACAGGAAAGAAATAAGAAAGAAAAAGTATGGTGGAAGTATATGGTCAGCTTAGTAATCATTGTAATATATCTTCTGCCTATATATGTTCTGGTAGTTATGTCCTTCAAAGAAAAAACGGATTTTTCCAGTAGGCTTCTTTTGCCGGATTACCTGTATCTGGATAATTATATAAAAGCGCTGAAGGAAGGGGGATTCTTTAATGCGTTAAAAAATACTTGCTTTGTGACAGCGCTGACAGTAGGGATTATAGTGATTTTAGGGTGTATGGCGGCGTATCCCCTATCCAGGAATCGTTCAAAGCTGAATCGTATAATAAAAAGCATATGTATGGGAGTGATGATGATTCCCAGCCTGTCCATTTTGGTAGGTGTATATACGGAAATCGTTTCTATGAATGGAGTTAACTGCTTTTGGCCGGTAATCGTAATCGGCGCAGCTTTTGGCCTGCCAACAGCAATCCTGTTGTATTCCAATTTTATTAATTCCATTCCTTCTTCACTGGACGAGGCGGCGGCTTTGGACGGGGCGAGCCCATTTAAAACTTTCTGGCATGTAATTTTGCCCCAGCTAAAACCTGTCACGGCAACTTTGGTAATCCAGCAGGGAGTAGGTGCCTGGAATAATTTCGTATATCCTTCCTATTTTTTGCAAAAACCGGCAAAGTACACGCTGGTGCTATTGATTCGCCAATATTTTGGAACGGCAGATTCCGGGAGCAACTTAAACGGTGCGGCAGCAGTAGCCATACTAAGCACACTGCCAATTGTTGTATTGTATATATTTATGCAGAAGTATTTCATTCAAGGCCAGATTGATGGGGCTGTGAAGTAAGTGGATATGAAACTATAAAAAACAGCAAGGAATTGACTTGCGGAACTGGAGTAGGAGAAACAGCGTTATGAATGATGGAATTATAAGGAATGAAAAAGGAGATTCGGGGAAATTGGCAAAGGAAGAAGGGCTGTTTGAGGTTTGGGATGCTTCGGTAGAATTCCCTAAGCCTAAATATATGGAGGACCCGGGAATTATAACGCAGGTTGCGGTAGCAAAGGCGGAGGAAGGGAGATTTCACTATCTGCATGAGGCTACGGTGGCATGGCATAAAGGGCGCTTTTTTGTTGGATGGTCGAATCATAAGACCCACGAGGATGAAAACCGAGATGAGCAGATAAGGGGATGTACCTCTTTGGACGGACTGCATTGGACGGAACCGACAGTCTGGGTGGCGGCGCCGTTTCTTGGGCTAACTTCATTCAATCACCCATTATTGTTTGAATATGGAGAAGTATTATACGGGTTTTTTGTTGCATGGAAGAATGGAGAGCCTTATACGGAAATATTCACTTTTGATGATGAAGAAGAAAAATGGGTACACCATAATGGGGCGGGTCTGGCTGGTTTTGTGCCTTTTTGCACGCCACAGCTTATGGGAAATGGCAATTGGATTATTGGAGGGGAATTTGGTTGGTTTCATGCGGCGGTGGCGATTAGCGATGGAGGAGATTTTCTGCGCTGGAGGGTGGTGGAGATTCCGGATACGGAAGGGGTTCGATTATTGTATCCGGAAACGGCGATTGTCTGCCAGAAGGGCAGGTTGTTGGCGTTTTGCCGTCCCAGACAAATAGGGTCGATAAATGCGGATGATTCGTTGACAGCCCCTGTATCGGAAAGCTTTGATTATGGGGAAACATGGGGGCCGATAAAAATGAGCAATTTCCCGTTGGGCCCAAGCCAGCCGTTTTCAGGGGTACTAAGCACAGGGCAAAATTATCTTTTAGTGAACAGCTTGGAAGAAAACAGGACTTTGCTGCTTATCGCTGTTACCGAACCGGGGGGCAGGCTGTTTCAAAAGATTTATAAGGTACGCCATCAGGCATGGCCAGCGATTCGTTTATTTGGCGGATATAATGACGGAAAAGGCTCCTATGCGGGAAAGCCTACGGAATGGGCATACCCAGGGGCGATAGAGCACGAGGGGAAATTATATATAGTGTATTCCCAAGGGAAAGAAGACTGCGCACTGACGGTAATACCGGTGGAAGAACTGCATTGGTGATAGGGGTATTAAAATACTGCAAATGTTCTCCCCAGCCAGGGCGTTTAACACCCTAATCCGAATGGGCATAAAAAACAGTTATAAAACCCCCGGCCAATAACAGAAAATAGAAGCCAAGACCTCTGGTAACGCACATGGAAGGTATAAGGAGAGGTTTTGTAAAGACAGAAGAAAACACAAAAGAATACATGATTTCGGTAATCCCTTGGGAACCGGGCAGGGGAAGCATGTCTACGGAAATATAGACAGCGGCCTGCAAGGTTATAATCAACAAAGGGCTATGACCGGAAAGGCCAAAGCCCCGGTAAATGAAGTATGTTAGAAGAAACAGGCTGCATCTTTGCATAAAAGTACAAAAAGCCGTAATAAATATTTGGAGTTTATTCTCGAGCAGGAAGCGGAGGGTTTCCTGATAATCGGATAAAAGGCGGTGAAAGGCATCCTTTCTTTTGGAGGAAGGTTTGCAAAGGTGGATTTTAATGCAGAAATGCTCTATCCGCAGAACCAGGTTTCTCATCCAATTGCCGTGGAACATAATAAGAATCAGGAGTACTACGAGGAGGCTGTTCAGGAAAAGCCCCAGGTAATAGAGCCCCATATAATTACCCAAATAACCGGCAAGCCCTTTTTTCCAGAAAAAAAGGATTCCCACACCCAGGAGAGCCAGAATCAATTTATAAAAAAGGGCGACCGCCATCAGGGAAAAGGTGCTGCTGCCCAGGGAAAGCCCATCTTTTTTCATGGCCAGGAGTTGGGCTGGCTGTCCGCCCGTGGCGGAGGGCGTGATGCCGGAAAAGAAAAATCCGATAAAGGAATAGGAAAAACAATGCAAAAGGGAGGCGCTTTTTTCTGTAAGCCGGAGAAGCTGCCAAATCATAAACCCTTCCATGCATACGAAAAAAAGGGCGGAAGCGGCAGCACAGAAAAAATAAAAGGGATTTAATTTGCGCATGGAAGAAATGATATTCCCCAAATCATTTTTGGAGAAAACCGTATAAAAAGTGAGCATCATAATAAGAAAAAAGAATGCGGCTTCTAAAATTTTAGATGTTTTATGTTTCATGGGAGCATACCTCCATCAATGGATATCTGATTGGCTACGTAATTATCCAATCCCAAAAGGGAGATAAGGATATACAGAAGGGCATGGGTTTGCCCGAAGGCATAATTCCCGGAGCGGTCCTTTGAAAATTACTTCCTGCTTCTCCAACTCATAAAAATCCTTTGGGGTTACAAGGGAAAAATGTTTGGGGAAAGTAAGCACATGGTTTTCTTCCAATAATCTGGCGAGAAAAGAAGAGCAAGTGTAATGATTCTTTTGGTAAAAAGGTTTGCCTGCCAGCAAATAAAAAAGCCCGATAATGCAGTAATGATATTGATAACGATGGCGGTAGCATTCTCTTAACTGAAAGGCGATATCTTCTTTCTGCTGTTCGGTGCAGTCAATGGCATATACTTTGTAGCGGGCGGTAGGGAAGGCTTGATGAATCCTGTAAATATTTTCTTTTTCAAAACCTGCAAAAAAAGGGAGGAAAGGATTGCGCCTTCCCACGCTGTAGGATTCCCTGAGTTCTTCATCCAGGGAAAGGGCCACATGAATATAATTTATTTTAATAACCCGTCGTATCATCCAGGCGAATAGTCCGGGAGTGTCCACAAGGGCAATATATAGTTTCTGCATTTGTCATTGATTCCTCCTTATTATATTTGTTTGCTGCCGGATTTCAGTTAAACTGATAAATCTTCCTTGCGGCCCGGTATCCTGTTACGGTGAGGAAACGGCCTGTTTTTCCAGGCAGGTTGGTAAAACTGCTCAGGGTAGTGTACCGAAGCCTGTGATATAGCTGCCGATTGTTATTTTTTATATGATTCCATAATTCAGTCCGTTTGTTCTGTGCATCTTCGGAGCCGATGAGAAGAAGATGGATAGAGGAAATGGCCATCATAATGGATACATTCCTGGTCATATATCTGGCCAGTTTAGGATATTTTTCTTTTACCTCATTTAAATCCACACATTCCGCCACCAGCTTTGTCACATAAATCTGCTGGTCAATCCGCTGTTTCAATATTTCTTCATTTACGGATTGGTCTTCCCGGCCGATAAAATAGTGGTACAAGTCTGTATTGACATAATAAATGGATTCCACATAAGGCAATGGCCGGTAAGCGAAAATATTGTCCACATAGAAAGTATGCTCTGGCAAAGTTACGCCGCTCTTTTTCAAAACTTCGGTGCGGAAGATAAGGGAATGCATCACCAGATATTGGGAAGGGGAAAACATACCAATATCATTCCATGTGAGCATTTGCTCTTCTTTAAAAACATTTTTGTATGACATGGATTTTTGCCTGTTTTCATTCAGGTGGTCATAGACATAATTAGAGACAATCATGTCGGCATATGTGCCCTGCCTTTCCCAGTGCATGATGCGGAACAGGACTTTGCGCAGGGAAGCGGTATCCAGCCAGTCATCGGAATCCACTACTTTAAAATATTGGCCGGCAGCCAAAGAAAGACCCATGTTTACGCCGGAGCCATGGCCGCCGTTGGCTTTGTGGATGGCTTTTACTGTGTCCGGATAGAGACGGGCATATTCATCGGCGATTACCGGAGTTTCATCGGTAGAACCGTCATCTATGATAAGGATTTCCACATACTCCTTGAAAGCGAGAAGGGAATCAATGCATCTTTTCATATAAGAAGCCGAGTTGTAGCAGGGTACGGTAAATGTAATATACTTTTTATTCATAGTCATCCTCCATTCTAATCAACATGTTCCTGAAATCTTTTGTTATCCAAAAACTCTGTACATGCGATTTACTAAATATAACGCACCAGCCCTGAAGAAATCTCCAGGAAAGTTTTAAAGTAAGGATAAAAGATGAATATAAATATTAGGGGAATATAAATTTTAAAAATTTCCTAAATATTTCTAAAGGATGGAATGATATTGCGAGCGGGAAGAACAGAATAATCCGCTTGCGTATTTGTGTAATCCATTATACTATCGTTTTATAACGTGAAATGGAGGACGGGCAGATGAGAAGAAAAGACAGGGAAATAAGAAATTTGGAAGATATTTTTTTGGTTGTGGAGAAATGCAGGGTAGTCCATGTGGCAATGATTGATGAGGGAAAACCATATGTGGTAGCGCTTAATTTCGGCTTTGACCGACGAAAGGATGGCCTGGTCCTCTATTTGCACAGCGCCTGCGAGGGGAGGAAAATAACTATCTTGAAAGAAAACCCGAATGTATATTTCCAGATGGACTGCGACAGTGGACTTGTCAGGGGAACACCGGAAAACCCATGCAGTTATAGCTGGAATTTCGCCAGCGTGATGGGCAGCGGTCAGGTGGAGTTTATCGAAGGGGGGCAGGAGAAGAAATATGCCCTGAACCGTATCCTCCAGCACATTGGGGAAACGGAAGAAAGCTTTGATTTTCCGCCGCAAGTCCTATCCAGAACTTGCGTTTGCCGGATTGATGTAAGGGATGTTTCGGGGAAGAGGCATGGGTAGATAAGAATATCTTTCAGGATTGGGGGGCTATAATTCAGCCAACAGGATGGAATCCCGCTTTTTACGCCAGGCTTCGTTATCATTTAAGAATCCAAAAGTCTCTTCATCTTTAAAATTATGAACAAGAGTTTCCCTAAATTTCATCAAATATTCTTTTTCCGGATGTTTGAAAGTCATATGTTCATAGAGCTTGGAGTCGGAAAACGCGTACATGCTGTCAAGGCTTTGGAGCATTTTATCCATTATATCCAGTACCTTCTCCCCGTCATGTTCGTATACTGCCAAATCTATGGCTGGAGATACCGCACGGTATTGGCCCATTTCAAATAAATAGGCCAATTCTTTTTGTTTTTTAAGCATCAGTTGTGCCTTTTCCCGGTTTTCTTCTTCCATTGCCATGAGGTAAATATGATAAAGGATAGAATTTATAAAATTGTAGTTATGAAAAAGCAGTTCTTCCAATGAGCGGTAAGCATCCTTCAAGCGGTTTGTGGCCTTGTAGATTGTGGCTTGCTTCAGCTTGCGTTCAGGGTTTTGTATGGAAAAATAAGAGAGGTATTCTTCTGCTTTGCCATATTGATTTTTCCGCATATAATAGGAAAATAGTGCATTGGCCGCTGTTGTCTGCGTTTCTTCCTCTTCGCTGTGGAGGACATGGATGTAGCAGTCATTGATATAATCATCATAGTTTTCCGAATTGGGAATATCGCTAAAAAGGCGTCTTGCGTCCAGCAGCAGCGCCATCCATAATGTCAGGTGCTCGCAGTTGGGATAAGTTTCCAGCTTCTTTTTTACCCATTGGAAAACTTCGTCATAAGCCTGCCCACCTTTAAACATCTCGTTTGCTTCGTCCACCAGTAGTTGGGCTTCCTCGTCACTTAAAGACTCCTGGTAAGATAAAAGGGTATCCAATGTAACGCCAAGAAGCCGGGCGATAGGGGCTAAAAGCGCGATGTCTGGCATGGAATTTCCGTGTTCCCATTTATTTACGGCCGGGGCTGTAACCCCAAGACGCCGGGCCATCTCCTCCTGGGTCATGTTTTGGGCTTTTCTGTTTTCTCTTATAATTTTGCCGATTTGCATAATAGCTGCCTATCCTTTCTCTATCCCTAATTCTGTAGACAATTGCGAAATTCTAAGCTGTAAGAAAATTCGTTTCGCATTTGTCTATTTCCAATTCTGTATTGGCCTTTGCATAAATAAAGATAACATAAGTTAAATAAATCTACAATTGAACATGGGTTAACTAAAAGGAAATAAAAATAACCGGCGATTAAAGCGCTGATAATATTTTGTATGGAAAAACATGATTATGATAAAGAGTTTTCAACAAGAATGACTAAACTATTTTAAGAGAACGGAATAACAAACATTTAACAACTTGATAATAACAACTATTTTTATCAAAACTACATTTTATAGTTTATCATAAAAGGAAATTAAAGTCTAGTAATTTCTCTTTCTTTTTACTAAAATAGTAACAGTTCAGCCTGCAATATCATTAAGTTAGCACCTCAGCCCAGCCGTTAGGGAAATAAAATGCTTAAGGAGTCCCTTAAAAAGCGTCGGCACTTGGTGAGGTAGTTCACGAACCTAGTGCCGCTACGCTTTTTTTGGAGCGGGAGCGTG
>QXWV01000091.1 GCA_009911195.1 Lachnospiraceae bacterium
GACGGAGCATTTTATTTCCCTCACGGCGTCCGCCATCGTTCACTAAATGACATTGAAGAGCCGGCCCACTGTTTTTTAGCGGACCGGCCTCATAAAGCCCCTAAAGAACATATTTTTAAGAATGGATGACAGGCTTTTGTTCCCCGGCTTTTACCATTTCTTCCTCCAGTTGTCGAGCCAGATTTTTCCTTATTTCTTCGTAACCGGGATTTCCGGCCAGGTTGTTCAATTCATAAGGGTCTGTTTTTAGGTCATAGAAGAAATCCTCTTCGTAATATTCGCTGCATCCGATTTGCCCGCCATTTAACCCAGGCGCATATACGCTGTACAGATAATCGTTTGTCCGGATACATCTTCCTACCCGGCTCTCGCTTATTTGGGCAAATATTTGGTTTTTCCTTCCTATAGTGTCTCCGTCTGCGATTTTTTTCAGGTTTTCGCCTATCATATTGTCCCCTACATCCAAACCGGCCATGGCTAAGAAAGTTTTGGGGAGGCTGGATGTACTTACTAAATCTTTGATTCGCTTTCCTCCAGTGAACCCTGGACCGCAGATTATCAAAGGGACTTTCAGGCAAGCGGAGTGGCAGGAGCGCTTATAATCATCGCCGCCACATAGATGGCTGTCATTATTTCTTGTTTTAAAATGAGAGCCATGGTCGGAACTAAATATGATTATGGTATTATCAAGGATGCCCATCTCCTCCAACTTGTTGACAATTCTCCCTAGATTTTCATCCAGGCTCTTGCAGCACCCTAAATAGTCAGGGTACATTTCGTCCGCATCACCCCCGAGGGCGGCCAAATCTCCAGGTAGTTCATAATTGCCAAATCTTTCTTTGGAGCCTTTGGGTCCTTCATAACGGTTACGGTCATTTTGGTGGTGGGGCTCTATGTAGGAAATGGTGAGGAAAAACGGCTTTTGGCCATCGTATTGTTCCAGAAATTCCAGGGCAAAATCAGTGATGCAGTCTACGCGGTAGCCTTTAAATTCCCGTTTATTCATGTTTTCGTCGAAGACATAGCCGTCATAGCCATGGGATGTAAACTCCAGGATATCTGCCGCACGCCAGAAGCCGCGATAGCCTCCGCGCCGGTTTGGCGGAATGGCCGTTGTTTCGTAATCCTCGAGGGGAGGTCTGTCAAAGCTAAATCTATGGCTGGCTAAATGCCATTTTCCGACATAGGCAGTCTCATAATCTAATTCTTCAAAATAATCTGCAATTGTTTTTATATTTTCAGGCAGCCGTTGGCTGTTGCGGAAACAGTTTAACTGTGTAGGGTATTTGCCGGTCTGGAACAAGGCACGGCAAGGGCCGCATACGGGCTGGGCCGTAAAAGCCTGTTCAAACAAAACCCCTTTTTGTGCCAAGCCGTCCAAAACCGGGCTGATGGGAAGCTTTTGCCCATAGCAGCCAAGGGTATCGGCCCTTTGCTGGTCGGTAAAGTAAAATAAAATATTTGGTCTGCTCATCTTTGCCTCATTTCTGCGCGGCATTTTGTATATTGAAGTTTGTACCGCCGCACGGATACAAATTCCAAACTATCATTTTAAGCCGGAAGTTACCATTCCCTGTACGAAATATTTTTGGGCACATAAAAACAGCATGGACATTGGAAGTACGATAAGTACGGCTGCCGCCATCATTTGATTCCATTGAATCAGCCCATCCGTTTTAAACATAGTCAGGGCGAGCTGCAAAGTTTTCTTGCTTTCGGAATTAGTCATTACCAAAGGCCATAAATAATCATTCCATACGGATACCCCTTTTAAAAGGGAAAGGGTAGCCAAAATAGCTTTTGAATTGGGCAGATAAATCAGGAAATAAGTCTGCCATTTATTTGTTCCGTCTATCTGTGCCGCCTCGTCCAGGGAACGAGGGAAATTCTCATAAAACTGTTTGCAGAGAAATACGCCAAAAGAACCCGATACCAGTGGGATTACCAGCCCGGCATATGTATTTACCAGCCCTGTCCCCCCTGCCCCTAACAGATTATTCCCTCCCAGCAGGGGGAATTTGGCCATGATTAGGAAGGTAGGAAGCATGGTTACCTGGGGGGGCATCATAAGGCCGATTAATAAAAGCATAAAAAGTGTTTTAGAACCAGGGAAGGATAAACGGGCGAAAGCATAGCCTGCAATAGAATTAAAAAGCAGGGAAAATACAATGGCAAGTAAAGTAATCATTAATGAGTTTTTAAAATAGATACCCCAATTTCCGCTCGCCAGTGCATCCGCATAATTAATAAAGGAAAAGCTCTCTGGAATCAAATGGAAAACAGGGGATTTTATTTCTGCCATTGTTTTAAAAGAGGTTAATACCATCATGATTACCGGTATTAACATTATAATGGCCAGCAGGCTCATAGATATTATCCAGATAGTATGATATAATTTTCGTTTTTTCATTTTTTCTCCATTTCTGCATAGCTTTTTGCGCCTATCAAAGTCGGGAAACTTTAGTGTTTCACACAATCGATAATTGAAGGTGTCTGTCTTTCAGGATACATCGACATCTTGCCCACTGCTTCCGAAACGGAAAATACAGACGGTTATAAACATTGAAAAAATAAGCAGGATGACAGAAATAGCGCTTGCATATCCCATTTTAAATTCCAGGAAACCTCGCCGGTATATTTGATGGACAACAGTAGTTGTTTTATTTAATGGACCTCCGCCTGTCATAATATTAATCTGTTCAAATACCGAAAAACTGTTTACAATGCCTGTAACTAATAAGAAAAATGTGGTTGGTTTTAACATTGGCCATGTAATGTGCCGGAATTTATGGATTTTGTTAGCCCCGTCAAGGGAGGCAGCTTCATATAATTCGCCTGGGATGGAGGTTAATCCGGATAAAAAGATGACCATGGAATAGCCGCAGCTTTTCCATATGCTCATTAAAATCACACAGAACATGGCTAGTTTTGGGTCATAAAGCCATTGCTTTGGAGAAAGGCCAAAGGACTTTAAAATGGTATTAAATAATCCGTAAGTCGGGTCATAAATCCAGAGCCAAACCATGGACATGCATACCATAGACATAACATGGGGAAGGTAAAAGGCCGTGCGGAAGACAGGTATTAGCCGTGACTTACGGTACAGCATAATAGCCATCAAAAGCCCAAGGGCCAATTGCGGAAAAAGGCATCCGGCGGTATAAAAAAGAGTATTTTTAACGGAAGTTAAAAAGTCTTCATCCTTGAAAAGATTAACATAATTTTTTAATCCTACAAAATCAGGCGTACTGTATAAATTAAAATTAGTAATGCTGTAATAAAGCACAACCCCTATGGGTATTAAAATAAATACGGTAAAAACAAAGTACGCTGGAAATATCATGCAATACGCGCATTTGTCATACTTTCTTTTTTTCCTCAATACACTTGTTTGCTCCATATACAATTCCTCCTAAAAAGGAGCTGGCCGCATGGCCAACTCCTTATCACAGAATCCGGGGTTAAAGCCCTATTGGTTGTCGGCTTCTTCCTTTATTTTTGCCGCAGCCGCATCCAATGCATCCTGCGGGCTTTCTACATCATACATAATTTTTTCCATAGCCTCGTTGATAATATTGTATACAGAATTTGCGTATGGAACTTTAGGCGAACCGGTACCGCAGTTAATGGACTCAAAAATAACCTCATTGATTTCAGGGTCTTTGGCGATAAACTGCTCGCGGAGGGATTCCCTGACCGGTGTAGTGCCCAACTGCTCATAGCGTGCCCACATACTTTCTTTGCTGGAGGCATATTCGATAAATCTCCATGCTTCTTCACTGTATTTTGTCTCACCGCTCATAAAGAGGAACTGCATACCACAAAATGTGGCCTGCCTGCTGTTGGCAACCGGAGCTGCCATTGCAATTTTCCCGGAAAGGGCATCGCTGTTCCATTTTTTAAAGTCGGAATCCGTGCCAATTGTCATAGCTGCGAGCCCTGTGGCAAAAGGATTTTGCTCATTGCCGGTATAATCCCAGGGAATAATGCCTGCATCTTTAATTTCCTTCATGAATTCCGCAGCTTCCACAGCCTCGGGTTTATTGCACAAAATCTCCCCCGTGTCTTCATCGACGATATTCTTAATCCCGTTCTGTTCGATAAAGATAGAAAACATATGCTGCATGGAATCCCCGGAAGTGGGCATGGCAAAACCGGTTTGGATTACGGTATCCCCATCCTTTTTCACAAACTTTGTATGATATTCCATTAATTCATCCCAAGTAGCAGGAGGAGTATTCGGGTCAAGCCCTGCGGCTTCAAACATTTCTTTGTTGTAGATAAAAATCCTGGGGTCAGGGAATAGGGGAATTCCATAAACTTTCCCATTGATTGTGCCAAGGGAAAGGGCATTATCCATAAAATCTTCCTGTCCATCCCAGCCATCCATGTAAGGGGTTAAATCTGCATATTGCCCTAAAGGTACCCGCGTTCCCATAGAGGCCATGGTAAAAGCTATGACGTCGGGCGCTGTACCTGATGCGAAACCAGTATTCAGCTTGGTTTCAAAATCGTCTCCGGTAGGGCATTCCTGGTATTCAATTTCAATGTCCGGGTTTTCTTTCATGAACCCATCCACAATGCCTTGCCAGTATTCTTTTTTCTCCGGCTCGGTACCGACTCTTAAAAAAACAAGTTTTGTTGTTTCTGTATTTTCTGTTGTTTCTTCCTCGGATATGAGTTCTTCAGTTCCGTTATCCGCACACCCAACCAGGCTGCCTGCAAAGATAAGGGTGGCCAAAAGTGCGCATATCAATCTTTTTTTCATGAATTTTTCCTCCTTACTGTTTATGCTATAATTATAGAAAATCCCACTCATGGATTCCATGGCTGGGATTTTACAGAAATTGAATATGGTTTTAAACATTAACAAGATAAAGGGTGGCTGCATATTGTGAATTTATTCTTTGTTGAATCATGTTTAGTTTTTTTGAATAAAATTCTGTTCTGTTCGACGGAATTCTATAGGAGATACTCCATAGTGGTCTTTAAAAACCCTGCTTAGATGAGCGGCATCACAAAACCCTGTCTGTTCGGCAATAGACTGCAAGGTCATCTCGGAATCGCTTTTCAGTAATTCTTTAGAAGCATCCAATCTGACTTTTTGGAGGTAGTCGCTGAATTTTTCCCCTGTTTCCTTTTTAAAAATTGAGGAAATATACGTTCGGTTTAAATGTACCTGCTTTGCAATCCTTTCCAACGAAATTTTTTCCGCGTAATGAACGGTTACATATTCTGTAATTTTTTGTATAGGGGCAGAATATTGGCGTATTTTTGCTTTTTCCCCCAAAATTTTTGTGAGCTTATGGTGGGCGCTTATCATAAATTCCTCGAGCCGGCTATAAGTGCTAAAGTGTGAAGAAAAAGCCAGCTCAATTTCCTGTACGGCTTTTTCATCTTGTATGCCAAGGGAATATTCCTTGATATGCTGTATATATAAGGATAGTATTTCCACACATAGTGCCCGGATATATGCAGGGTATAAATCGGTATTTTGTTTGATGTGGTCCATAAAATCTTTCAAATTTTTTTCTGCCATATTTATTGTATTATGGGATAATAATTCTTTGGTTTGTATAATAGCTTTCCGGTAAGCCAATTCCCCTGTTTCGGTATAAATCTGCATGTTACTGTATAACTGGAGGCCAGGGATACAGAAAAAAAACCGGTTATCTTTAGCGGATGATGCCTGGCGGTATAGGTTTTTCAATTCTGTAAGGCTCTTTCCTGTCTTGCTCACTCCTGCATAAATTTCAGTGCCAAAATGAGTAAGCAATAGGCGGTAAAGTTTTGTCGAAATATCTTCCCGTGTCTGTGTTATGTCAGGGCTGTACAGAAAGGCAAATTCGTGGTCATTGATTTCGGCGCAATAACCGCAGACCTGTTCCGTATCCAAAAACAACTGTATGACTTCTTTTATATGGCCGCTTTCTGCGGTGGTACGGACATAAAATGTGCATACGGCGAGGCTGTCTTCTTTCAATAAAATATTATTTGTAGCAAATCCTTGTTTTATTTCATTTTCATTTAAGATTCCTTCTTTTTTTATAAGGTATTGCAGGTATTTTTCCTGGGCATTCATTTTGTCCTGATAGGCCAGCTTGTGCTTATTCCTCTGGTTTTGCAGATATTCCTGGGCTGCTTCAAGAATATGTCCTATTTCTTTCCTGGTCACTTCGGGCTTTAAAAGGAATTCATGGACTCCAAGCTTCATAGCCTGCCTGGCATAATGGAATTCATCATAGGCGCTGAGGATGATTTTATAGGGATTCATTTCTAAACTATTCATTTTTTCCAGAAATTCAAGCCCGTCCATAATAGCCATACGAATGTCCGTAAAAATTACGTCCACATCATTTTTAGAGCAATATTCCAGTGCAAGCTGCCCATTGGAAAATTCACCTACTACATGATAGTTAAAATCAATGGCTTCGATGCTTTTTTTCAGCCATTTCCTGGCGATATTTTCGTCTTCTACAACAATAATCCTCATAAGCGCTCCTTTTTGCTTTTTTCATATTGTCCGTGTTCCGGTATATAATGCAATGGTATTCGGATATTAATACAGATTCCTTCGGGCTGGATATTGGATACGGACAGGCCATAGTGTTCCCCAAAAAAGAGTCTCAGACGTTCATGCACATTTCTTACACCTACTCCGTTAAACTGTTCCGTTTTTCTGATACCGAGCCCCTGGTCAATCATTTGCTGGATTTTCGTGCTGTCGCCGCCAATGCCATCATCTATTACACGGATGATTACATCTTCGCCACAAATGCTTCCGGTGATTTGAATATGGCCGGTTTCCGTTTTGCTGCAGAATCCGTGGGAAATGGAGTTTTCCACTAAGGGCTGTATGGAAATTCTCGGAATCAGGCATTCTTCGGCTTCTTTTTCCACAGAGATATCCCATTCAAAGGTTCCCTGATACCGATTGCACATTAGGATGAGATAATTCTCCACGGCTGACAGTTCTTCCTTTACAGTAATCAGCTTTCTGGATTCAGAGAATGTCCTGCGTAAAAGTTTGACTAATGCAACGAGGGATTCGTCTGCCTTTTCGGGCATATCCATTTCTATTAAAAAGCGGATGGAAGCCAATGTATTATAGAGGAAATGGGGATTAATCTGGGCTTGCAGTGCATTAAGCTCTAAAGTACGCTGTTCTTCTTCCTTTTCTTCCAGTTCGGTTATAAGGTTTTCAATTGTGTTTAGCATACTATTAAATTGTTTTCCCAGTTCGCCGAATTCATCTTCGGATTCAATGGTGGCACGGACACTCAGATTCCCTTTTTCAGCTATATCCATATCGGATTTTAATTTCTGGACAGGCGTGCTTATATATTTGGAATTGTAGAATGACATAAGGACTGTCAGGAGCAGATACAATACGGAAATGGATAAAATTAGGATAATCATCTGATTATTGGCCCAGCCCAGCCCCTTCTGCTCATCATACATAACCAGTTTCCAGCCAGTAGTCCGATTGGTCACAAAGCATACCTGGGATAAAACGCCGTTAATCCTTGCAGGGAAATAACCATAGCTGTTTTCTGTCAGCTTGTGTATATAAGTATCCAGGCTGATATTTTTCCCGACCAAATCCTCCTGGGTAGAACTGAATATTTTGCCTGTCTCGTCCATGATGAAAAACTGCGGATTATGCGGATTCATCCCCCGTGCGAATAATTCCTGGATTAATGTCTGGTCTATTTCAATGGATAACAGGGCAACTTCCCTGCCACTGTTCAGGTTTTTTATCAACTTAACGGCATATATAATACTTTCCTGGGAGGCTTTTTGCAATTCTTCGCTTCTATAGGCAGGGATATAGCGTATAGCGCTGGAACATTCCTGCAATGCAGGATACCAGCTTTCTTTTTTTATCTTTTCTATATCCGGATATGTGATAGTAGTTTCCCCCATATCCTCCAAGGAATAATTTTTTCCGTTAAATCCCAAAATTTGAATGTTATAGTCTAAGTTACTGTATATAATTCTGCTATTGCTAAAATAGTTCCTGATTTCTTTCAAGGCATTCATTTCCTGAAAGCCGCTGGGATAAGAATCTCTGGAAATTATTTTATTTATATCTGTATTGCATATAAAATAATTGGAGAACGGTACAATCTCTTCAAAGATGTCTTCAAGGTTTTCATCAATTTGCCGCAGGATAACCAGCCGTGATTCGTTTAACTGTATATTTCCCTTCCTTTGCATGAAATAAAATAAGCAGATGCTAAGAATCAGGCATGGAATGATGAACAATATGGTATTGGAAAATAGGATTTTCTGATGGATTTTTAGATTTCGGAATTTCATTTTCATAATGGCTATACCCTTTTTCCGCATAGGGGCTTGTTTCCTCTGCATGGGGCTGTGCATAAAAAAACATGGCTTTTCTGAAAAAAGTCCATGTTATAAAAAATCGGCGCGACAGGATTTGAACCTGCGACCTCTGCGTCCCGAACGCAGCGCTCTACCAAACTGAGCCACGCGCCGCTATACACTGTGTAGCAACGTATATAATAATACAATATTCTCCCCCTATTTGTCAACGTTTGTACTGTACTTTTTTTTATAATTTGATATAATTGGGGTACTTGTTCATGTGGAAGGCAACATCTGAGATAAGAAAAGCGGAGGCACTCAACCAATGGCAGCAAATATAAAAGTGATGACGGAAGGAAAGCCTATAAAATTAATTTTTTCTTTTGCGCTTCCTTTAATGATTGGGAATGTATTTCAACAACTATATACAGTAGTGGATACTATGGTAGTAGGGCAGGTGCTGGGAGTTGGCGCCTTGGCGGCCTTGGGGGCTTCGGACTGGCTGAATTGGATGATGCTGGGGATTATACAGGGATTTGCACAGGGCTTTTCCATCCTGATGGCACAGGAATTCGGGGCAGGCAATATGAAACGGTTGAAAAAAGTAGTGGGAAATGCCATCTTGCTGTCGGCAGTAAGCGCCGTTTTGCTTTTGATTGTGGGGGAAATCATTGTTTTGCCTGTGCTAAGCTTATTGCAAACACCGGGGGAAATCATTGGCCAGTCCATGCTTTATCTGCGGATTATGTTTGCGGGGATTCCTATTGTCATGGCTTATAATTTGCTGGCTTCCATCCTGCGCGCCTTAGGGGATGGAAAGACGCCGCTGCATGCGATGATAACGGCGGCAACAGTAAATATTGTACTGGATATCATTTTTGTCATGTATTTCGGATGGGGCATTGCAGGGGCGGCGGCAGCCACATTGATTGCCCAGCTTTGTTCCAGCATTTATTGCTATATTTATATTAGGAAAATAGAGATATTATCTTTAAGCAAGGAAGATTTAAGGTGGGAGAAAGGATTGGACTGGAAACTGATTCTGCTGGGTCTTCCAATGGCATTCCAGAATGCAATTATTTCCATCGGCGGGATGATTGTACAGGCGGTGGTGAATGGGTTTGGGGTTATATTTATTGCAGGGTTTACGGCTACTAATAAGCTCTATGGCGTGCTGGAGGTGGCGGCTACTTCTTATGGATACGCTATGATTACCTATGTGGGGCAGAATCTGGGCGCTGGTAAAATTAACAGGATAAAAAAAGGTATGCGTGCAGCGATGCTCATAGCAATGATAACGGCGGCAGTGATTGCTTTATGTATGCTGGCCTTTGGCCGTGGGATATTGGGCTGTTTTATTTCCGGAAGCCCGGAAGAGGTGGATATGACCATGGCGATTGCCTATCATTACCTGTTCATTATGAGCGTTTGCCTGCCCATCCTTTATGTTCTGCATGTGACCCGTGCATCGTTGCAGGGCATGGGGGATACGGTTCTGCCTATGGTATCGGGTATTGCAGAATTCGTGATGCGGACAGGTACTGCCATTCTATTGCCTTTGGCGTTGGGGGAAGAGGGCATTTTTTATGCGGAAATTCTGGCATGGGCCGGGGCTGATGTGATTCTGGTGACAAGTTATTTTGTAAGGATGAAAAAGCTGTATGGCCTGTATGGAGAAAAACTGGCTGGATAATATCACATATCATAAGAAAATGTAAAAATTAATGGAATTTCGTTTTATAAATCATATGCAATTTCACGCAGAAAGAGAGGCTATATATAATGGAAAGGGCGGCAGTAACATTAAAAAAAGGAGAAGGCAGGACGATAAAAGCTGGCGGCATGTGGATATTTGATAATGAAATTGACCATATTTCCGGGGATTTTGAAAATGGGGATATCATTGAGGTACACGATTTCGATGATTACTTCATGGGATATGGTTTTATTAATATGAATTCAAAAATCCGGATAAGGATGATGTCACGCAGAAGAGAGCATCCTGTGACGGAGGAGTTGATAGAAAAGAGGGTGAGGGCAGCCTGGGAATATAGGAAACAGGTGGTGGATACTGGCTGTTGCCGGGTAATTTTCGGGGAAGCGGATTTCCTTCCGGGGATTATAATTGACAAGTTTTCCGATGTGTTGGTAGTGGAATCCCTGGCTCTTGGAATTGACAAATTAAAGCCCGTTATTTTGGACAAGCTGAAAAAAGTATTGGCCGAAGATAATATCCAGGTTCGGGGAATATATGAAAGAAGCGACGCGAAGGTGCGGGAAAACGAGGGGATGGAGAGGTGGAAAGGGTTTATTGGCAAGCCTTTCGATACCAAAGTGGAGATTACTGAAAACAATGTGAAATATATAGTGGATGTGGAAGACGGGCAGAAAACAGGATTTTTCCTTGACCAGAAGAATAACCGTGCCGCTATCCGAAAGCTGTGCCCAGGGAAAAAAGTATTGGATTGCTTTACCCACACAGGCTCTTTTGCACTCAATGCGGGAATGGCCGATGCCGTTTCCGTATTGGGTGTGGATGCTTCGATGACAGGAATCAGCCAGGCTAGGGAAAATGCAAAGCTAAACGGGCTGGAGGACAGGGTAACATTCCAATGTGCCGATGTCTTTGACCTATTGCCCAAGCTGGAAGAGCAAGGGGAAAAATTTGATTTGGTCATTTTGGACCCTCCTGCCTTTACCAAATCCAGAAAAGCGGTAAAAAATGCGGTAAAGGGATACCGGGAAATCAATATGCGGGGGTTGAAACTGGTAAAAGAAGGCGGATACCTCGCAACTTGCTCCTGTTCCCATTTCATGGAACCGGAGCTTTTCGCAAAAACTATAAAAGAGGCGGCTGGAAGCGCCCATAAGAGGCTGCGCCAGGTAGAATTTCGTACCCAGGCACCGGACCATCCGATTTTATGGGCGGCAGATGAATCTTATTATTTAAAGTTCTATATTTTTCAGGTATGTGGGGAAATGTAATAATTAGAAAATTTTTAAGGGGGAATTATATAACGGAAAAGTTGACGCAGCATGAAAAGCAGGAGCGGACAGGGGATAATATGATTTCGGTATTTATTGCTGATGATGAGGAAGATATTATTGCATTGGTAAAAAAATTAATCATCTATCCGCAGGTGAAGGTAATAGGGGAGGCCGACAACGGAGCGGATGCATATGCCCGGATTTTGGAAAAAAAGCCGGATTTGGCCATTATAGATATTAGCATGCCTAAATTGAGCGGTTTGGAAGTTATTGAAAAAGTAAAAAAGGTATGCCCGGATATCGCTTTTGTAGTAATTAGCGGATATCGGGATTTCGAGTATGCACAGTCAGCCCTCCGTTTTGGTGTTTCTGATTATCTGTTAAAACCTATTAAGAAACAGGAGTTAAACGATATTCTGAAAAAGGTGGATTTGCGGTTGCAGAGTGCAAACCAGATATTGGAAAAAAGGGATTTAATGCAGAAAAATATCAATGAGAGCAGAAAATTGATACGCATGAATTATGTGCGGCAACTGCTGCATTCCATCAATGATGAGCCCATGGAGATACCGCAAATCGGGGGGGGG
>QXWV01000092.1 GCA_009911195.1 Lachnospiraceae bacterium
TGGAAGAACCGGTGCAATCTCTGCTCCAGGAAACCGGGGAGCTTTTTAGGAAAGGTGCGGCGGCATACTGTCAGGAAATAGAATTTGCCGTGGTCAAATACAAAATGTATTTCCTGCTAAACTATTATGAAGGGGAATCTCCGGAAGAGATTAACCAATTCTATAAAATCTGTGAGAATCTATTAAAGGACATTAATTACAAATTTGGCTTTATACGGGTTACGGCTGGGTTCAGCCAGATTATGCGCACAAAAGAGCAAATGCGCAGGGCATATAAACAAGCAGAATTTGCCATATTAGAAAGGCTGGAGAATCAGGCCGGTATACTCTGGCATTTTAACCCGGAAAGGGAAACGGTTTACCGGAACGAATTTTGCTTTCAAAACTGGGTAAATGAAAAAAGAACCAGTGCAGCGATAGAACGGTTATCGAAACCGGAAGTGGAAGAAGCATTTCAAAAGTGCTGGGAGGAATTTGTTGTACGGAAAAAAATTCCGGGGGCAGCTTTTGAAACGGGAGTCAAATTTGTATCTTTTATGCATATGACGCTACAGGGGATTCTGCCTGTAGACATCGTCAGTTACCCGGGATATGAAAAAATATATACTATAATGGATAATTGCTTTGAGCCGGCACAAATAAAAAGGGCGGTAATGGATTATATCGGCGGCTTTATCGATTGGTGTTCCCAGGCAGCCCGCAATGGAGAAGCTAAGCCGGTCAGAATGGCAAAGGCTTTTGTGGAGGAGCATTATGCGGAAGCGATTACTTTGGAAGATGTTGCGCGGCATGTTTGTTTGAGCCCGACTTATTTCAGCAGCTTGTTTAAGGCGGAAACTGACCAGGGATTCCTGAACTATTTGCAGAATATGAGGATTAACAGGGCGAAGCAGTTGCTGAGGGAGACAAGCATCAGCATTGGCGAAATAGCAGGAATGGTCGGCTATGCGGATGTTAAATATTTTAGCAAGCTTTTTACGAAGGAGACCGGAATTAAGCCGAGCGTTTACCGGAAATTTTATATGTAGAGGGCTGTTAAATGCTTGTTGAATTTATAGGAAAGAGCAGGAAAGATTGAAATTTGATAATTTTCAATCCCAAGTTTGTGTCTGCGCAGCATCCACAAACTTGACATGCGCAAAAGGCCGCGCAGAAATGGGGTTAAAATATGAAAAAGAAGAAAGGCTTACAATATTTCATAAAAGGGGCAATGCATGGTGTAGGGATAATTCTTATAGTGATTGCAGGTTGTTATGCCTGGCGGAATGAAAAATATATATTGTCCGGCATACTCATTATGCTGGCAGCAGTAAATCTGGTAAAAGTGTTCTTTTTTGCATACTATACAGAATATTTTCTGGATGCTTTAGGGGAGATAAAGGGGGAGCAGGAAGAAAAAGCTTTTGGAGGATGGCTGCGGCATGGGATAAAAAAAGAAAGGGAACTGCAAAAGCAGATGGAGGAAAATGCGGCAGTAAGCAGCTCGGCTATGCTATTAAAACGGGAGGCGGAGCTGCATGCACTGCAGAATCAGATTAACCCTCATTTTTTATATAATACATTGGAAATTATCCGCAGCAAAGCCCTGGTGTGTGGGGTGGATGATGTGGCGGAGATGACGGAGGCTTTGGGAACATTATTCCGTTACTATATTAACCGGCCTGGGGAATTGGCAACGATAGAGGAGGAATTGGATAATGTCAGGAATTACATTCTGATTCAGAAATACCGCTTTCCTAACCGGTTTGAATTTGGAATAAAAGTAGAAGACGAAGAATCGGGCGTGCTGAACCGCCTGATACCAGTATTGACGATTCAGCCCATGGTGGAAAATGCAATTTCCCATGGGCTGGCAAATTATACGGAGGGAGGGCATATCTGGATTCACGTACATCTATGTGACGATGACCAGCTATACATTATCATAATGGATAATGGTGTAGGGATAGATGAGGAAACACTGATAAAGATGCGGCATAGGATGCAGAACCCTGCAATGGATATGAACATAAATAAAATCCGGGAAAAATCCCCGGGAATTGCGCTGGACAATGTGAACAGGCGGATACGGTTTTATTTTGGCGAAGAATATGGGATAGAGATTCAAAGCACATTGGGAGTGGGGACTAATGTAGTAGTCCGGCTTCCTAATATAGTAATGTAATTGTTGTAAGGAAGAATTCGGGATGAGAAAAGTAGCGTTGCGTAGTGTAGGGCTTGTAAAATATGCGGGGAAACGGCGGATTTTGGATTATTGCCATTTCTGCGTTTATGAACGGGAAATTTTAGGGATAGCCGGACTGGATGGAAGCGGGATAGAGGCTCTGGCAGGCGTGCTGGAAGGGCGGGTTTCCATAGATGACGGGAGCATTACGATGCATAAAAAGGAACTGGAGTTATCTTCCAAAGCGGCAATGATGCGCCAGGGGGTTTTTGGAATATCCCGCCATTCTTCTTTGATACCCCAGTTGTCGGTAATGGAAAATATTTGCGTGGTAAAACCTTTCACATGGAAGGATTTTTTGATTTCACGCAAAAAGATGGAACGGCAAGTAATGAGGCTTTTCGACTATTATGGAATGAATATTCCTTTAAGGACGCCGGTATACCAGCTAACCCAACTGGAGCGGGATATGGCGGAAATTTGCAAAGCGGCTTTATATGGGGCAAAAGTGCTTGTCCTTCATGAGGTCAGCGAAGGATATACCAACAGGGAATGGAATGAACTTAAGGGTTTGCTGATGCGCATTTGCCAGGAGGGGGCATCGGTTATTTTCATTCATTCGGATTTAAAAAAGGTTTTAAAAATTGCGGACCGCATACAAGTCATTGCACACGGTTTTATCCGCACGGAGTTCATGGCGGAGGAATACACCGACGATATGTGGAAGGTTCTTTATCAGTCGGAGCAGTTCTATTTTATGCATAAAGCATTGAAAAAGGAAAAAAAGAAAACAGGAGAGGGGCAAAGGCCGATGTTGACGGTGGAAGGGATGTGCATGTGCGGTTTAAAGGAAAAAACTGTACTGGAATTTCCTAAAGGCATGGCAGTGGGAATCGTAGCGGCAGACGGTAAAGCATCGGAATTTGCGCAGATTATTGGAAAGAAAAAGAAAGGGCAGGGTAAATTTTATTATGCCGGCAAGACATTTGACGGGTATAGCTGGAGAAAAAGTAATCTACGGGAAATTATTTATGTTAGCAGCCTTTTCTGGAAGAAAAATTGTTTCTATAATTTGACAATCGGGGAAAACATTATACTTAGAGACTATAGGCGGCTTAGCAAGGGGCTGTGGCTGGATAAAAAAATGCTCCGGTTTGCCGTAAAAGAATATTGCCGGATGTTCCACTTAGATGAAGATATTATGAAGCTAAAGCCTCAGGATGTGGGGGAAGAATTGTTAAAAGAAATTTTCTGGGTGGGTCTGGTGGCAGCCCACCCTAAACTGCTCATTATGGAAGAGCCATTCTATGCTTTGGATGAGGTGGGCTATCTCTATATGCACAAATATGTAAATATTTTAAAAGAAAAAAATTGTTCCGTAATAGTATGTGGAAGGAATCAGGGGGAGATAGAACAGTTTTGTGACAAGACATATATACTGGATTAAGTGAAAATCTTAAGAATATCCCCGTAAATCGTAAAAGTGTCGAATTGTAGGAAGGGAAGTACCTATATATAATATTGAATAATCCGAAAAAGAAAATTACTGCAGTAATAATGAGGAATGAAAGCAACAGAATATGACAGAAGAAAGGAGACGGTTTTGGATAATATATTAGTAATGAACCACATTACAAAAACCTATCCGGGAGTGAAAGCTTTGGATGATGTATCCATAGAGGTAAAGAAGGGTGAAGTCCATGCGCTTATGGGGGAAAACGGGGCTGGAAAATCCACATTGATGAAGGTCTTAAGCGGTATACATATGGCCGATGAGGGGCAGGTTATTTTTGAGGGTAAAGAAGTGGTAATCCATAGTCCGGCCGATGCGCTGAAGATGGGGGTATCCATGATATTTCAGGAACTAAGCCCTTTGCTTGATTTGACAATAGCGGAAAATATATTCGCTGGTGTACGTTTCCCCAGGAAGCGGAAAGGGATTGTGGACTGGAATAAGGCATATGAAAAATGTGGGGAACTCTTTGAAAAATGGGGGTTGGATTATGACCCGAAGCGTAAAATGCGGGGCTTAAGTATTGCGGATACGCAGATGATTGAAATCGTCAAAGCCATTTCTTTCGATTCCAAATTGATTATTATGGATGAACCCAGCTCTGCTTTAACGGAGAAAGAAGTGGAGAAGCTTTTTGGTTTTATCCGCACATTAAAGGAAAATGGGATTACAGTGATTATTATTACCCACAAGCTGGATGAGGTTTTTGCCATTACCGATACGGTGACTGTACTTCGGGATGGAAAGTATATAGGTACAAAGGCTACAAAGGAAATTACCAGGGAAGAAATGATTCGGATGATGGTGGGCCGTGAGGTAAGAAGTGAATACGAAGCTCCGGATTATGAATTCGGGCCGACGGTGCTAAAAGTGGATGGACTGACATTAGCACCTATGGTAAATCATGTGGATTTTGAGTTGCGGAGAGGGGAAATCCTTGGGTTTTCCGGTATTGTGGGAGCTGGCAGGACGGAAGCCATGCGGTGCATCTTTGGGCTTGACCGGCCGAAGGAAGGAAATATCGTCTTAAATGGAGTCCACCTTACAATTAAAACTCCCCGGGATGCGATAAAAAACGGAATTATGATGATTACGGAGGACAGGAAGTTTGACGGCTTAGTGCTGTGCCGTTCAATTTATGAGAATATTGTGCTGCCTTCCACTTACCGTAATTCGCGCCATGGTTTATTGGACAGCAAAAAGGAAAAACAGATAGTGGATGAAATGTTCGATTATTTAAGAATCAAAGCGCCGTCCGATCAGACGCTGGCTAACCAGCTTTCGGGCGGAAACCAGCAGAAAGTAATTATTGCAAAATGGCTGACAATGAATCCAAGCATCCTTATTATGGATGAGCCTACCAGGGGGATTGATGTCCTGGCAAAATCTGAAATCTATAAGCTGATGAGGAAACTGGCCAGGGAAGGGGTATCTATTATTCTGGTATCCTCAGACATGGAAGAACTGCTGGGGGTTTCCGACCGGATTGCAGTTATGTGCCAGGGAAGAATTACAGGGATTCTTGACAGGACGGAATTTTCCCAGGAAAAAATCATGGAATATGCCACGGATGAACAACAGCTTATCCACCGTGCGCAGAATACGGCATAGAAATGAGGTTAATAATGAAGAAAAAAAGTAATATAAGTGCGTTGGCGATGTTTTATACAAATTATGGAGTGTTTTTTATCCTTTTGCTGGTAATAATCGGTGCGTCCTTTTGTTCAGATAAGTTCTTGACAGTAAATAATTTGCTTGGAGTGATTAACCAGAACTGTCTGACGGCGATTATGGCTTGTGGTATGACTATGCTGTTGATTTCGGCCAATATGGATTTGGCCTGTGGCCAGGCAATGGTTATGGCTAATGTAATGTGTGCATTAGTGCTGACCACTACAGGAAATGTGCTGTTAGCGATTGCGGCGGCAATCCTTACGGCAGTAATAGCCGAAACCGCAAATGGTTACATTATCAGCTATCTTGGATTAAACGGATTTATTGCGACCTTGGCTATGAAATTTGTATTTGAGGGGATTGGATATCTCCTGGTAGGAGGGACTCCGATTTATGGAACGCCGAAAATCACTTTTCTTGCCCAGACCCAGATACTAGGGGTGATTCCTATTTTAATTGTTTTTATGTTGATTTGTGCGGTAGTTACACACTTTGTGCTGACAAGGACATCCTTTGGCCGCTACATTTATGCTATAGGAGGCAATAAAGAGGCAGCCCAGTCGGCAGGAATTAATGTAAAAATGATGGTATTGCTGAATTTTGTGGTGATGGGTGTTTTCGTTGGGATTACAGCGGTGCTCTATACGGCCCGGGCGAACAGCGGTCAGCCGGCCGGCAGCGATTTGACTTTTGATGCGATTATCGCAACGGTGCTGGGGGGTACCAGTATGGCAGGCGGTGCCGGTATGGTGGCTGGAACGATTGCAGGCGCCCTGGTAGTTGGTATTATCAATAATATTATGAATTTGGCGGGGGTATCCGTTTATTATCAAAGCATTGTGAAAGGTGTTATTATTTTCCTGGCAATTTTGCTGGACAAGAAGACAAGGGATACTATTATGAAAGTGTAAGCAAAAGTCGGCATTCATATCGAATGTGTATTTTTAAAGAAATGGAGAAAAACATGAAAATAAAGAAAATATTGACAATTGGGTTAGCAGTAGCAATGGCAGTAGCTACAATGACGGGCTGTGGAAATACGGCAGGAGGAAATGCTGGGGATACAACAGGAGAGGCATCTGGGGAAGCGGCAGAAAACCAAGCAGAAGAAAAGGCAACGGAAGATGCAGAAGAAGCCGGTGGGGAAACGGCTTCCGGAGAAGCAAAATGGAAACTGGGCTATTCTTCCCTGGCTTTCTTCGATGAAGGATGTAAGCGAATTGCGGATGGCTTTACAGACCATGAGGGTGAATTCCCGGAATTTGAAATATCTGTGCTGGATGGGAATTCGGATATTAATACCCAGATGGAGAATATTGACGCATTTTGGACCAATGATGTGGATGTAATTGCGATTCAGGCATATCCGGGTATTGAGGCTAATCTGAAAAAGTTTTATGAAGCGGGCAAACCCATTATTTTCGTGGATTTTTATCCGGTTATTACCGATGATATCAAAGATATGGAATGGTATTATGTTGGCTCCGGCGACTATCAGATGGGATGTGTACAAGGGGAATATCTGGCGGAAGTGCTTCCTGAGAACGGAAAAGTGTGCGAAGTGATTATCAACGTAGGGCAGAAAAATTCCATCGACCGTTCTGATGGTTTACATGAAACTCTGGAAAAGCTGCGTCCGGATGTGGAAATCATTGATACACAGCCTGGGTTAGTGGATACTACAACAACGATGAACGTAGTGGAGGATTGGCTGCAAAGGTTCGGCGATGATGGAATCGATGCCATCACATCCCAGTCGGTGGCAAGCACAGCAGGAATTATCGAGGTATTAAAAGCGCATAATTTAACGGAAGATATTTATGTGGTGAGCGGTGATGAAACTCCAGAAACAGCTCAGGAGTGGATTGGAAATGGCTGGCTGGATGCAACGGCTTATTTCGATTTGCAGGATATGTCCGTGAAAGCAATGGAAATTGCAAAAGAATGTATGAACGGCAATCCGCCGGAGCAAAAGGAATATCTGATGGAGAGAAAAATTTACACCAAAGATAATCTGGATGAGTACGGGAAGTAATTTATTTGCGCGAAGCAATAAGCCAAGTGGCTGCTTAAACCCAACCTCTGGTTGGGTTGCGCATTTGGCTACTGCCGCGAGGGTCTTATTAACAGGAGAAGGCATGCAGAAACGGGAACAAAAAGGAATATTTTACACATGCGCAAAAGGCCGCGCAGAAATGGGGTAAAAAATGGGATTACAAACGGTGGAAACCTGTTATGGAAAAATAGTGGGAATAGAAGAAGACGGCGGTACATACACGGTATTTAAGGGTATTCCTTACGCAGAGCCGCCAGTTGGCGAAAATAGATGGCGGCCGCCGAAGCCGCCGAAGAGTTGGGATGGGGTTTACCGGGCAGAGTATTTCAGAGGGATATGTCCACAGGTGAAAGACGGCTCTGATTTTTATCTTAAGGAGTGTGGGGCAAATAGGGAAATGTTGTCAGAAGATTGCCTTTATATGAATATTTGGACTCCGGCCCAAAGAGCGGGGGAGGGGCTGCCTGTTATCTTATGGATTCACGGGGGAGCCAATGTGACTGGCTATGGGCACGAAAGGATGTTTGATGGAAAGGGCTTTTGTGAACAGGGAGTGGTTCTGGTTACTTTTAACTGGCGGGTCAATATCTTCGGATGGCTGGTAAATGAGGAGCTAATAAAAGAAAGCGAACGAGGGGTTTGCGGCAATTATGGGGTTTTGGACCAGATTGCTGCTTTGGATTATGTGCGGGAGAATATCGCTGCTTTTGGCGGGAATCCGGATAATATTACAATTGGAGGGGAATCTGCGGGAAGCAGCGCGGTAATGAATCTTTGCTCTACTCCTTTAACACATGGGAAATTCCGGAATGCTATTATGGAAAGTGGGGGAGGATTTGACTTATTTACCTCTTTTGGAATGCGGGATATGGAAGAGGCATGTCAGAAAACATCCTTGGAGCGGCTTTTGGGAGTAAAAACGCTGGCAGAAGCCAGGGCGCTTTCCGCAGAGGAATTGTTGAAGCGGATTAACCGGCCGGAAGCAGCAGGGGCATACTGGCCGCTTACAGTAGTGGACGGATATGTGTTTCCTAAAACAGTAGCCCGGACAGCGTTAGATGACGAATGCAGCAAAGTGAATTACCTGCTGGGCTATAATGGGGATGAAACTTATATGTATGAGCAGGATTTTGACCAAAACCATTTCATAAGGGAAATGGAGGAAGAATATGGCTCATATGCAAAAGATTATTTGGCACTATGTGATTTTCTCGGCAAAAAAGATGAGTTTGAGGAATATATGAAACGTCGGAACGGAGAAATATTGAAAACGGGGGCAGTGGTACTGGCGGATTTGATGGACAGCCAGGGGCATCCGTTATACTTGTACTGTTTTGACAGGAAAATGCCGGGAGATGATGTAGGTTCGTATCATGCGGCGGAACTATGGTATGTATTCAAGACACTGGACAGAAATTGGAGGGCTTTTACAAAAGAAGATTACATCTTGTCGGATGAAATGGCAAAACGGTGGGCAATGTTTGCCAAAACAGGGATTCCTAATGTGGATGGCGGCAAGGAATGGAAGCCTTATACAAAAGAAGAACCACTTACAATGGTCTTTGATTTAAAATCAGGGATGAAAAATCTGGGGGAAAATAAAAGAGTGGCCTTCCGAAAAGAGTTTGTGCTGGGGCAAAAGGCACATCCTTGAAGCTTTTGACGCCTGAACTTTTAATTTCCTTAAATATTATATTGGAATCCCCACAGCCGTATCCAATATTACATCCCATATCTTATTGGAAATAAATGGTGTAATTAAGAACGTAATCAGCCAGGGTATGAAGAAGTATATATACACTTCCCATTTGGATAAATGCCTGCGGCGGGAATTCTTCGTATGGAGATGCATCCGCCTCATAAAATGCAAATCTTTCGCCCGGAGAAAAATGAAATACCCCACCATTGTTCCAAAGATATTCATAATGATATCGGTGATATCGGTAACAGCGGTAGATTCTATACAAAAAATTTGGGAGAGTTCTATTAATACGGAAAAAAGAAGTGCGGCAAAAAATGTTTTTTTCAAAGGCTGGAACTGTTTCCAAAGGGTAGGAAGCAGAAAGCCAAAAGGAACAAAAATAAAGAAACTTTGCATATAGTGATTAAAACTGTCAGAAAAACCATAAAAAGGGATAAAATTAAAGGAAGGCGAAAAGTTTATCTGGTACAAAGATGGCGTATTGGATGCCATAAAAATACAACAAATTACTAAGGCATACAAATAAAGGCCAAACTGATGACGCCTGGGCAATTTATACTTTCTGAAAGCTACCTGGAATATAACCATAAAAGGTATTACACCTATGTATGCAGCAAATGTGTTAACAATTAATACGGTAGTAGAATCGGACATTGCTTTGCATTGCTCCTTTCGCAGCCTATAACAGTTAAAATAAAATAACAGGCTTTTATGTTTTACATAAGATTTCACTTCATATACCAAAGTCTAATTCAGTATCATACAGCGATATTATTTTTTTGTAAATAAAAAACGAAAAAAAAA
>QXWV01000093.1 GCA_009911195.1 Lachnospiraceae bacterium
GAATAAAATGACTGAATGATATGGCTTAGGTCTTCAAATAATATGTATGTATCATATATGATGAAAGAGGTGAAAGATATGGATAGCAATCAAATGCCTATAGGGTTGGGGCTATCTCTTGCCATGAACCAGAAGGCGATGGACAGGTTTTCCGATATGACTGAGGCTGAAAAGGAACAGGCTATTGCCAGAAGCAGGAAAGTAAAATCAAAACGGGAGATGGACCGTATTGTCAGTTCCCTGGCAGAGGATAATGATGAGGATTTGAATAGTTTGCTTGGAGGGGAGTAGTAATTTTATTTTTCATGGGCAGCGCAGCGGGCAGGGCATTTGGCCCACGCAGTGTTCCGTTTTGCGGCTAAGATAAAAAGCAGATTTCACTAATGAAATGGGTAAAAGGGTTGGATACGGACGGGGCGGAAGCAACGGGCATCCCTGCCCATGCTTCCTAAAACCGCCATCCATGGCGGTTTTTCCCTGGGTATGAACCATTTCATAAGTGAAATTGCTGCTTTTAATCAATAGCCGCAAAACGGAACACTGCATGAGCCAAACGCCCTGCCCGCTGCGCTGCCCATGAAAATTGATTTCCGTGTATTTTATAAAAGTTTCATTGACATTTTTAAAGGAAGATGGAAAAATAATGAAATAAAGGAAAAGGAGCATAGTAATAATATGAAGCTTAGTGCGATGTGTATTCGTTGCCTGGTGGACAGGCAAGAAGAAAAAATAAGGGAGATTCCCAACGAAGCTAAAAAGGCGGATTATTTAAAAAAAGTGTTGAAAATCATAGGGGAGTCTGGGGAAGACGCTTCGGCGCCTTACTTAGTATATGAAATAAATAAAATACATAAGGATTACTTTGGAACTGGGGTAAGCTATGAGAAGGAAAAACAGGAGTTTAACGCGCTAATGTTGGAATTGGAGCAGGAAATGGAGGAAAGCATCCGCCAGGGTAAGGGCAGGGAAGAAATGCTGCGTAGTGGGATTCAGTATGCCAGAGCCGGGAATTATATAGACTTTGGGGCAATGAACCATGTGGAGCAGGGGCAGCTACTGGAGCTTCTTCATAAGGCAGGGGAAGAGGAAGTGGATGGGCACACGTTTGACCTGATGCTGGAAGACCTTGGGAATGCGAAAGAATTGGTTTATCTCACGGATAATTGCGGGGAAATCGTGGCGGACAAGCTGTTGATAAAGATTCTGAAGGAACAGTACCCCGATTTGCACATTACCGTAATTGTGAGGGGGATGCCTGTGCTCAACGATGCGACTATGGAGGACGCCAGGGCGGTAGGGCTGACGGAGCTGGTAACAGTAATTGGTAATGGAAATGGGGTGGGGGGAACACAGATAAATTTGCTTTCGGAAGAAGCGGGAAAAGCTTGTGAAGGGGCGGATTTGATAATTTCCAAAGGGCAGGGGAATTTTGAGACGATGCATGGCTGCGGAAAAAATATTTATTATCTGTTTTTGTGCAAATGCCAGTTGTTTTCCGAAAGGTTTGGCATGGAGCGGTTAAAAGGGGTATTTATAAACGAAAGGGATGTGGCAGTTTAGATAAAAACTTGACAATCCGAAAAAATGTGCTATGATTATCCTTGCTGCAATTGCAAATGAGTTGCAATTGCAAGTTGCGGGAGGGCAAGTATAATTTATGGCGGATATTATCATTGATACATTTTTAGATGGATTAAAACTTTTGCCTTTTTTGTTTATTACCTATTTTGTGATGGAATATATAGAGCACAGGATGGGGAGGAAAGCAAAGGACACAATAGAAAAATCGGGGCATTTTGGCCCGGTCCTCGGCGGAGCGATGGGTGTTTTTCCACAGTGTGGCTTTTCGGCGGCGGCTTCCGGCTTATATGCTGCGAGGATGATTACCCTGGGAACTTTGCTTGCCGTTTTTCTGTCCACTTCGGATGAAATGCTTCCGATACTCATCTCGGAGCAGGTGAGTGCCGAGGTTATTTTTAAACTGTTGGGGATAAAAGCTTTGGCAGGGATAATTGTTGGCATTATAGTGGATTTGCTGGTTGGAAGGCGGCAAAGGGATAGAGGCGGGAATGTTTCCATAGGGGTAGAAACAGAAAAGGAAGACAATGATGACTGCTGTTGTAAAAGTTGCCAGAATGGGATACTAAAATCAGCACTGTGCCATACGGGAAATATTTTTCTGTTTTTACTGTTAGTGACTTTTGTGTTAAATGCGACAATTCATTTTATAGGGGAAGAATTTCTCACGGGGCTTATTTTGAACCGGCCGTTGTTCGGGCATATGATTGGCGCTCTGGTAGGGCTGATTCCTAACTGTGCGTCCTCGGTCATTATTACCCAGCTTTACCTTAAAGGGGCGATGGGACTTGGCGCGGCGATGTCAGGGCTGCTGGCGGGAAGCGGCGTGGGGTTGGCTGTTCTGTTCCGGGTCAATGGCGATATACGGGAAAATATAAAGATTACGGCATTACTATATGTAATAGGCGTAATAAGCGGCATTGCAGTGGATATACTTGGGATAACAGTATAGTATAATCCAAAAAGCAGAGGAACAACAGGCTGGGATATAAGATAAAGGCAGACAATGCCAGACATCGGCGGGTAAGGTTATGAGAGACGGAAATGTATCGAGTGAGAAAATGGAGGAAGGAATTCTTTTTCCAAAAGATATCAAAAAAACAAAACAGAGGGTAGAAATATTCCGTATTTTATCGGAGTCTTCCCGCCCTATGAGCGCGGCGGAAATTTACCAATGCCTGATGAATAGGATGGATGGAACAAGTTTTGCCATATCTACGGTATACAGGGGGCTGGCTGTTTTTGAAGAAAAGGGGTATGTGACAAAGTCCACATTAATGGGCTCGGAAACCTGCTGCTATGAATGGAATCAGGGCAGGCACAGGCACTATGCGGTTTGTCTGAAATGCCACAAATTTGTTCCGCTGGAAAGCTGCCCCTTTGAACATGCAAAAATCCACGGGCTGGGAAAGGATTTTACGATTACCGGACATAAACTGGAATTGTACGGTTTTTGCAGGGAATGCGGCGGCAAAATTCCAGAGACAGAATAAGTATATAAAGATGCGGGCAGATTCTATTGTGCCCTCACGAGAACAGAAAAAAGAAGAAAATGAAAGGGAAAGAAAAATAGGAAAAGTAAAAGTTATGAGTGAAGAGTTAAAATTGGCAGTATTAATTGATGCGGACAATATATCCGATAAATATGTGAAAATTATATTGGATGAGACGGCGAAAAGCGGGGTGGCTACTTATAAAAGGATTTATGGGGACTGGACGAATCCCCGGCTTGTTTCGTGGAAAAATGTGTTGCTGGACAATTCCATTTCCCCAATTCAGCAGTACAGTTATACTACGGGGAAAAATGCTACGGACTCCGCGATGATTATTGATGCGATGGATATTTTGTATTCCAATACGGTGGATGGTTTCTGCATCGCTTCTTCGGACAGCGATTTTACAAGACTGGCTGCCAGGCTTAGGGAATCCGGGATGTATGTGACGGGGATGGGCGAAAGCAAGACGCCTAAACCATTTATTTCAGCGTGTAACCAGTTCAAGTATCTGGACATTTTGTACTCTAACCAACAGGACGAGGAAAATGCCATCCGGAAAGAGGATACGGCAACGGAAACAACCGTGGTAAAGGCAGCGGCTAAGGCTGTGAAAATCAAGAGGGGAACAAAGGCAGCATCTGCAGTGAAGAAATCAAAGGAAGAATTAAAGCCTCAGACGGATTTGAAAATGATAAAACGGGCAATCATTTCTCTTGTGGAAGAATGCTCGGATGATGACGAATGGATGCTATCGGCAGAATTGGGAAACCAACTGGGAAAGAGGTTTCCGGACTTCGATGTGCGTAATTACGGGCATTCCAAATTTTCGTCTTTTATTAAGTCTTTGAATATCCTGGACTGTGAGCAGGAAAGAAATATTGTAAGATTCCGTCTAAAGAGTAAAAAATAAAGGTCAGGGTGTCAAGAGCCCTGGCTCAAAGCCCTGCGGGCTGTTGTGTTTCTGTCATCAAAAAGTGATAGCTGTTCCATGGGAATCTCCATTCTTAGGGGTAGTGTCTGGTTCAATTTCAAAAAAAAGCACCGACCCCATGGCACAAGGCCACAAAATCAGTACTTAAAGTGCGCCGCCAGGGGCTCGAACCCTGGACACCCTGATTAAGAGTCAGGTGCTCTACCAACTGAGCTAGCAGCGCATGTTATGAAATAAAAACAACTGCATCATTTGCAACGCAAGAGTTATTATAGTATAATGTCTTTTAGTTTGCAAGTATTTTTTAAAAAAAAATTAATATTTTTTAATTTTTATATTGGAGGAAGTGGAAGATGATATTTGAAAGCCATGCCCACTATGATGATAAAGCCTTTGATGAAGACAGGGATGCCTTGCTGGATAGCCTGAAGGGGAAAGGAATCGGATATGTGATTAATATAGGGGCAAACATAGAGACAACGAAAAACACAGTGAAGCTGGCGGAGAGATATCCATTCGTCTATGGGGCGGCCGGGGTACATCCTTCGGATACGGATGAACTGGATGAAGAAAAGATGGAATGGCTGAAAGCCCAGTGCGCCCACCCCAAAATCATTGCGGTGGGAGAAATAGGGTTAGATTACTACTGGAACGAACCGGACAGGGAAATACAGAAAAAATGGTTTGAAAGGCAGCTTCAGTTGGCGCGGGAAGTGAAGCTGCCTGTGATTATCCACTCCAGGGAGGCGGCGAAGGATACGCTGGATATTATGAAATCGGCCCACGGGGAAGAATTGGGCGGAGTGGTACACTGCTTTTCCTATACAAAGGAAATTGCGAGGGAATATCTGGATATGGATTATTCTTTTGGGATAGGAGGTGTGGTAACTTTCCGGAATGGGAAGAAATTAAAGGAAGTGGTGGAGTATCTTCCAATAGAAAAGATACTCCTGGAAACAGACAGCCCTTACTTAGCCCCCGTTCCTTATAGAGGGAAAAGGAATTCGTCTTTATATATTCCTCTCATCGCAGAAGAAGTTGCAAAAATCAAGGGGATGGATTATGATGAGGTGGTAAATATTACGGAAGAGAATGCGAAGAGATTATTTGGCATTGGGGAATGAGGATGAATATGGCGGCATTAGGGACTCCCAGCGGTACCATAGATATTTTAAAAAAATATAATTTTAGCTTTCAGAAAAGGTATGGGCAGAACTTTTTGGTGGATACCCATATTCTGGATAAAATTGTGGAGGCTTCTTCCATTACGGAAAAGGACTGTGTACTGGAAATCGGGCCGGGGATTGGAACAATGACTCAATACCTGGCTAGGAATGCCAGAGAAGTAATTGCGGTGGAAATCGATAAAATGTTGATTCCTATTTTGGAGGATACATTATCGGAATACCATAATGTTACAATTATCAATGAAGACATTCTGAAACTGGATATCGGGCAGATAGTGGAAGAAAGAAATGGAGGGAAGCCTATAAAAGTAGTGGCAAACCTTCCTTACTATATTACTACCCCGATTATTATGGGCTTATTGGAAAACCATGTGCCGGCAGAAAGCATTACGATTATGGTGCAGAAGGAAGTGGCTGACCGTATGCAGACAGGGCCGGGGACGAAGGACTATGGGGCATTATCTTTGGCCGTTCAATATTACGCAAAGCCGGAAGTAATTACCCAAGTCTCTCCGTCATGCTTTATGCCAAAGCCCAAGGTGGGGAGTACGGTAATTAAACTGACTGTCCATGAGAAACCTCCTGTAAAAGTGGAGGACGAAAGACATATGTTTGCCTTGATACGTGCCTCCTTTAATCAAAGGAGGAAGACCCTTGTAAATGGATTGTCCAATGCCCCCGGGCTGGGTCTGGACAAGGAAAAAATTGTCCATGCGTTGGAGGCCATGGGCTTGAAGCCGACTGTCAGGGGAGAGACTCTCACATTGGATGAATTTTCCATCTTAAGTAATTTGTTAAAAAAGTAACGGTTTAGCCAGACGGCCGTCTTTCCGCCAAATTTGCGTGAGCATAGTTGAACGGACAAATGGGGTCTGGCTATATTGTTTAGCTATAAACTACAAGGTTTGACAATCCCCCCTGCCTATGGTAAACTAAGAAAACGAAAATGGGGATATTATAGGCATAAGATTAACGAAATCATAGATTTATGAGGTGAGTACCTTGGATAAGTACGAATATAAAGTACGGGCAGAAGAAATAAAAGCACTGATTGCGGAAGGGGAATTCGCAGAAGCAGTAAAGATTGCGGATACCATAGACTGGCGCAGGGTGAAAAGCGTCATGATGCTATGCACAATCAGCGATTTATATAAAATCAACCGTAGATTTCAGGAAAGTAAAGACATCTTGTTAATGGCATACGAGCGCCACCCTGGCGGTCGTCTTATTGTGTATTCCTTATGTGAATTGTCTATTAAAATGGGCGAAGTAGTACAAGGGATTGAATATTATAAGGAATTTGTCCAAATTGCGCCAAAGGATACCGGAAGATATATCCTGCAATATAAACTGTATGAAGCGCAGGATGTAAGCCTGGAAGAACGCATCGCTGTACTGGAAGAGTTTAAGAAACGGGATTATAGGGAAAAGTGGGCATATGAGCTGGCTTATTTATACCATAGGGTAGGGCTGGAAACGAAATGTGTGGAAGAATGTGATGAGATGTTTGTCTGGTTCAGCGACGGAAGATATGTGATGAAGGCTCTGGAACTGAAAATGCTTCATCAGCCGTTGAATGCCCAGCAACAGGAAAAGTATGAGTGGATGAAGCGGGAACGGGAACGTCAGATAGCCGGATTGGGGGAAGAAGGTATGGAGGAGGAAATTTTGCCTGCCGAAACCCTGCCGGAAGAGAACCCTTCGGAGGAAGCGCTTCCGGAAATGGAACAGGAAGAAGAGCAAAGGGATAATATAGAGGATTTCCCCGGATATACCGAACCGGAAACGGAAGAAGAATTTAAGGTAAAAACTATCGATATGGGTCAGTACAATACCATTAATCTTCAGAAGGAACTGGCAGAGAGTATGAGGGAGATACTGGCGGAAGAAGCGAAGGAAGGGCAGCCAGTGGAAACCCCGGAAACGGAAGCGGAACAGCCTCCTCAGGAAAAGAACGGTATATCCCCATCGGCTATGGCAGATAAGGCCACGGAAATAGAGGAGAGCGCAGGGGCGGAAGGGGATGCATGGCAGCCCGCTACCGAGGAAGTCTTTTTTGAAGAAGACGTAAAAGATATTTTATTGGAAGATACGAAAGAAATAAAGGTGGAAGGGGCAGAGGACGAAAAGCTTGGGGATACGAAAGAAATTGCCCCTAAACGAAGGAAGAGTTCCCGCATTCCGGTACAGTTTACGCCCCAAGAGACAGCGTCGGCTGCGATACATAAACCAGTTCCCATACAACAGTTTATTGAGGGGCAGCAGGGGCAGATGCAGCAGCCAGTGCAGGAACAACAGCCTCCACAGGCTCAGCAGATACAACAGCCGATGCAGGCAGGCCCGCATTTGATGAAAACGATAAAGCCATCGGGCTTTGAGCAGATGCTTTCCCAGGAATATGACGGGCAGATTAGCCTGGTGGTTTCAAGCAGGAACAGTGTGGAAAAACAAATTACCGGCCAATTGAATATTACGGATATTATGGCGGAATGGGAACGGATGAAGCGGGAAAACGAAGAAAAGCGTAAAGAGGATGTGCGCAAACGTGTCCAGCAGCATACCGGCAATATGTTTTCTGAATTTGACGAAGCTACTAAAACAGGGCTTCTGGAGCAACTGGAGAAGGCCGTTATAGAAGCTATTTTGAGGGAATCCGGCGAAAAGGATATACGCCCTGAGGACCTGACGGAAGAGAAACTTACGGATATTGTTAAAAATGTAGGAAAGAAGAGAGAGGAAAAGAAAGAAGAACAGCTAATAGAGGAATTAAAAAATAAATCGGAAGCGGTGCAGGTATCGGAGGATGAGGAGCTGCCCGCCAGTGAAATGGATATGCCAAAGGAAGGGGCAGGAGAACTGGAAGAAGCTGAAACCGTAGCGGGAGATAACAGCCTTCAGAAATCGGCAGAAATGGCAGAAATATCGGAAGATGTGGAAGCAGAGCCGGAAGGCGTGCCAATGACGGATACGGATATCCTTGATTTGGAAAAATTGCTGGAAAAGGCTGTGAACACCGATGAAGCGAAGAAACAGCAGGAGGAAAAGAACAAAATTAGGCCGCTGTCCGAGGAGGAAAAAGAATTATTTGGCAGATTTACCCATAACAAGAAAACTAAGGAGCAGATTATCCATGCGGTGGATAGTATGAGCATGGATTCTTATAATGGAAATGTAATTGTAACTGGGGAAGAAGGCGCGGGCACTTTGGATGTGGCAAAAGGGCTGGTGCGTATGCTTCAAATTACGGACCGTAATTTTTCCGGTAAGGTGGCCAAGATATCGGGCGATACGCTGAATAAGAAGGACATGGAGGGAACTTTATCAAGGCTGACGGATGGGGCACTGATTATTGAACATGCTACGAAAATGTCCAGCGGAACTGCTGCGGATATGAATAAAGCTTTGGAAAAGGAAGGCAGGGGGCTCTTCATTGTCATAGAAGGCAAAAAAGATGAAATGAATCTGTTCCTTAAGAAAAATGGCGATTTATTGGATAATTTTAACGCTCGAATCGATATAGAATCATTGGATGACCATTCGCTAGTGGAATATGCCAGACAGTATGCGGAGGAAATGGAATATTCCATTGATGAATTGGGGATTCTGGCTCTCCATACAAGGATTGCAGATATGCAGACCAGCGACCATGAAGTGACGGTGGCGGAGGTCAAAGACCTGGTAGACGATGCAATTTATTTTGCGGATAAAAAGAATCCAAAACACTTTTTCGATATCTTATTTGGAAAACGCTATGATGAAGAAGATATGGTAGTACTTAGGGAAAAGGATTTTATGCATTATTAAAAAATAAAGGAAAGTAATAAAACAGGGGGTATGATTATGGCAGCAGCAAAAAAGAATGTAAAAGCACCAAAAAAATCGTCTGTGGAATCGTCCGGTAAGCCCAAGCCGGTCAAAAAGCAAGCGGCAGAGCAGATACAGGAGGGAAAGGTATTTATATCGGAAGCGGACGAGTATCTGTTTGCCCAGGGAACACACTATGATATTTATAAGAAGCTGGGGGCGCATCCATCGGTGGAGAACGGCGTGGAAGGGATGTTTTTTGGGGTATGGGCACCTAACGCTGCGAGCGTTCATGTTATCGGTACTTTTAACGGATGGGATGAGAATCTGCATCAAATGAAAAAATTGGGGCCGGGTGGGATTCATGCGCTTTTTATTCCAGGTGTAGGGGTAAATGAGCTTTATAAATTTTTAATCAGGACACCGGACGGAAGGAAGCTGTATAAAGCGGACCCGTTTGCTAATTATACGGAATTCAGGCCGGGAAATGCTTCAAAAACCACCGATTTATCAGGATTTACGTGGACAGATGGAAAGTGGATGGAGGACAGGAACGGCAAAGACTATAAGAAGGAGCCAATGGCAGTTTATGAATGCCACATTGGTTCATGGATGAAGCATCCTGACGGAACACCGGACGGTTTTTACAATTACAGGCAGTTTGCGGACCGGATTGTGGAATATCTGAAAGAAATGAAGTATACCCATATCGAATTGATGGGTATTGCCGAATTTCCTTTTGACGGCTCCTGGGGCTACCAGGTGACGGGCTATTATGCGCCTACATCCAGATATGGGGAACCGAAGGACTTCATGTATTTAGTGAATAAACTGCATGAAAATAATGTGGGCGTTATTTTGGACTGGGTACCGGCTCACTTCGCTACGGATGCCCATGGCCTGGCAGAATTTGACGGCCAATGTATTTTTGAACATCCTGACAAGCGCCTTGGGGAGCACCCTGACTGGGGAACAAAAATCTTCAATTATGGAAAAACGGAAGTGAAAAACTTCTTGATTGCCAATGCCCTTTTCTGGCTGAAGGAGTTCCATGTGGATGGTATCAGGGTGGATGCGGTTGCCTCCATGCTGTATCTGGATTATGGCAAGAAGGACGGGCAATGGGTGGCCAATAAGTTTGGCGGAAACAAAAACCTGGAAGCGATAGAATTTTTCAAGCATTTGAATTCGGTAATCCGGGGGACTTATCCAGGGTTTTTGACTATTGCGGAGGAATCTACGGCATGGCCTAATGTAACGGGAGAAATTGGGGGCGAAGGGCTTGGCTTTAGCCTTAAATGGAATATGGGCTGGATGCATGATTTCTGCGAGTACATGAAGCTGGACCCATTGTTCCGTAAAAATAACCATTATGCGATGACTTTTGCCATGAGCTATAATGATTCGGAGGATTATATCCTACCCTTGTCCCATGACGAGGTAGTTCACCTGAAATGTTCCATGGTGAACAAAATGCCAGGATATGAAATCGATAAATACGCTAATTTAAGGGTTGGATATGCTTATATGTTTGGCCACTCAGGCAAAAAACTGCTTTTTATGGGTCAGGATTTCGCCCAGGAGAGGGAATGGAGCGAAGAAAGGGAACTGGATTGGTTTTTGCTGGAGAAGCCTTTGAATGCGGGGATGCATGAATACGTAAAGGAGCTCCTGAAATTATATAGGAAATACCCGTGCCTGTATGAGATTGACAATAGCTGGGATGGGTTTGAATGGCTGAATGCGGATGATGCGGAGCAAAGTACCTACAGCTTTTTCAGGAAAGCCTCCAATGGGAAGAATAACGTATTGTTTGTGCTGAACATGACGCCTATGATGCGGGAAGGCTACAAGGTAGGGGTGCCAAAGAAGAAAAAATATAAATTGCTGCTTAACAGCGATGAAGAGCGGTTTGGAGGGAACGGGCATGTGATACCGGAAACCATCAGTGCAGTGAAAGAGAAGAAACAGGTGAATTATAAGGACTATAGCATTACCTTTGATTTGCCCCCCTATACGGCGGCGGTTTTTGTATTCTAGATGGTTAAGAAAATAGTGGAATAAGCCGAAATAAAAGGTGAACATAGCAATATGTTCACCTTTTTTTACGCACACGGGCATTCAAATGAAATGGGTCGATATGCTGACGGACGCCCGGCGCACGAGTAGGGGAAGATGGCTCTTCCCTCTTTGATGATTGAAGCAGCTAAGAAATGGGGCAAAATATGAATGTTGTATTTGACAATAGCAGAGTAGAAAAAGGGTCGAGGGATATTTCCTCCCCTAATATTTATCAGGGCGCAGATAAGGCAGGGGCTTCCCATAACAGTTCCCGGACAAAGGAAAGCAAGGGAGTATTCGCATTGGATATTTCCGGTACAGCTATGGATAACAATGCTTATGGGGGCAAGGGAAAGACTATAGAGGATGTTATGCAGGATGCGGGGCAGATGGATGTGGCTACGCAGAGAAATTATATGGCAGTGATGTCCAATATTATGTCTGATGAAGATTTTGCCAAGCTGCAGGAAGAAGGGTATCATCCGGGAAATACGGAAATAGAGACAGTAGTCACTATTGTGGATGAAATCAAGGCGGCGCTTGTAAAGGGCGGGAAAAATATCTCCGGCTATACCGATGATTTGGATGTGGAAACATTAACGGAAATTACAGGCAGCACGGCGATGGCGGAGGAAATCATAAAGCAGTTTGCAGAACATGACATTCCTGTCACAAATGAGAATGTAGAGGATGTGCTGAAGGCTTCCGCTACAGTGGCAAAGCTGAACCCGCCGAATGACAGTATGATAAAATATATGGTGCAGAACCATATGGAGCCTACGGTGGATAATGTCTATAAAGCGCAGTACAGCGCGGGAATTAACGGGGATAAGCAGGGCCGGGGGTATTATCAGGACGATACGGGTTATTATGCAAAAAAAGCGGAAGAATATAATTGGCAGCAGTTGCAGCCACAGATGGAGAAGGTAATCGAAAATGCGGGGCTGGAGGTTTCGGAGGAGACTCTTGCAGATGCCAGATGGCTGTTAGAAAAGGGAATGCCCCTTACGGAAGAGGGGCTGCAGACATTGGACGGATTAAGGCATATGGAAATTCCGGAATCCATGGAGCAGCTTGTATCCGCTGCGGCGGCAGCCATTGCAGACGGCCGGAAGGCAGGAGGGGCCAATCTTGCGGATGAACGGACTGCTGTGGAAAAAGCGCTGGAATTTATGGAGGATGTGAATGGAATCAGCAATGAAGCAGTGGATAAAACCATGGCTGAAGGGAAAAAGCTGAATCTGAGGAATTTAAAAGCAGCCCAAATCCAGCTTAGTTTAAATGTGCGGGTGGAAACCTATACGGTGAGTATTGGAGGGCGCCGGTTGATGGAAGAAGTAAGGCTTCAGATGACGGTGGAAGCCAATATTCATTTGATAAAGAGCGGATTTGCGGTGGATACTGCGGAACTGGAGCAGTTGGTGGAATCGCTGAAGGCAGCCCAGAAGCAGGCAGAGGAAATGATGTTTGGCAAGGCTGGAAACAGGCTGGAAGGCAGCGCCGGTATTTTCAAAGATACATTGGCCGCCGTCAAGGAGCTGAGTGGTATGCCGGCAGCTCTGGTAGGTAAGTTTGCTTATTATAGTTTTTCGGCTCAAAAAATCACTTTCCAGGGAAGCAGCCAGACGAATATGGCCGGCATGGTGGCTGAAGGGGAAAGGTTTACTATAGAGAATGCCCACCGGGAAGGGGCTATCCTGCAAGGGATTTACGAAAAGGCAGGAGAAAGCTATGAAGCATTGATGACAGCGCCCAGAGCGGATTTAGGGGATTCTATAAAAAAAGCATTCAGAAATGTGGATGACCTCCTGAAAGATATGCATATGGAAGCGACGGATACGAACCGCCGGGCGGTGAGAATTTTGGGGTACAACCGCATGGAAATTTCTGAGGAGAATATAAATGCGGTGAAGTCATCGGATGCATCCATCCAGCGGGTATTGGGAAAGATGACCCCGGCAGCGGTAATGCAGATGATACGGGAAGGGAAGAACCCTCTGTCCATGGATATGCAGGAATTGGAGACATATTTGGATAACAGGGAAAGAAGCCCTAAAGAGGAAATAGAGAAATATAGCGAATATTTGTATAAATTGGAGAAAAACCATGGGGTTACCAAGGAGGAACGGGAGTCTTATATTGGAATCTATCGCCTGTTCCGCCAATTGGAAAAAACAGACGGGGCGGCTATCGGAACCTTGCTCCATCAAGGTATAGAGCCTACGGTAAAGAACTTGCTCACCGCTATGAGGAGCAATAAAAAGCATGGTATGGACCGGAAGGTGGATGACAGCTTTGGGGGCGCGGAAGCTTCTTTTAAGGGGAAGAGCATTTCCGAGCAGATAGAAAGCGGATACTATAAGAAGCTGGCTTCGGATATTTTTGACGGGCTGGATGGCGGAAAGATGAATGCGATTCCGGCAGAAGGCAATGTAGGTCTGGAAGAAATGGCAGAAATCCTTAAAAATACAGAACCAGATGTGGAATCCCATAGGGAATATATACGGGAGCAGGCCGGGGAAATCCGCCAGGAAATGGCGGCGGAAGAGGATGTTGTGAGGGAACTGCTTGGCTTTGAACAACCGGTAACCGCGGATAACCTTATGTCCGCAGGGCTTCTCATGAAAGAACGGGGCAAGGCGGCAGGGCGTCTGTATGAGCTGGCTGAGGAAACCGGGGAAAAAGAGAAGCTGGAAGAAGCAATGGCGGATGTCTATGAATCCATGACCGGGGAAGAGCCTATGAAAGAAGCCTATGAAAGTTTGGGGCAGGCTTATGAAGAGATATTGGAAAAGGCGGTTTATGGGCAGGGGCAAACAGGTAAATTTGACATCAAAGAAATCGTTGGCCTGTATAAACAAATTTCTTTTGCCGGAAATATGGCTCAGGAAGAAAATTACGAAGTGCCGGTGAAAATTGGGGAAGAAGTTACATCTATCAACTTAAAAATTATCCATGGCAGAAAAGAAAGCGGCAAGGTAATGCTGTCTTTGGTAACCGCATCTTACGGCAGTGTGGCAGCCCAGTTTGGACTTTCTATCCATGGCATGGGAGTATACCATTTGTCGGGCTATATGGTCTGTGACAGAAAAGAATCTCTGAAAATGTTAGAGAATATAGGAGAAGGGTTAAAGAAATCGCTGGAACAGGCCGATATAAAAACTATAAGCTTGAGCTTCGTACATAGCGAAGGGTTGGATTTGGCTGCGGTATCCAGGGCGGCGCTACAGGCAAAGGAAGAAATCGCCGGGGAAAAAGGGGAACAGCAGATTCCTACGAAAAAGCTATATGACGCAGCAAAGATTTTCATTGGACATATACGGAAAGGTGAAGGAATAGATTATGAGAATATGCTATAATGCATCAGCAATGGTAGCGCATAATGCGTTGACAAGAAATGATAACCGATTGACAGAATCACTAAAAAGATTATCTTCCGGTTTAAAAGTTACCGAAGCAAAGGATAACCCGGCAGGAATGGCCATGGGAAAGAGGATGAACATGCAGTTAAAGGGACTTTCCGTAGCGTCCCAGAACGGCAGCGATGCCATTTCGGCTATTGAAACGGCAGATGGTGCCCTTTCAGAAGTCCATGATATTTTGCAGAGGATGAATGTACTGGCCGTGCAAGCCAGCAACGGTACGCTCAGCGATACGGACCGGGCGACAATAGAAGATGAGATTATCCAGTTGAAAAATGAAATTACCCGTATTGCAGATACCACCCAGTTCAATGGGAATACTTTGATGAATGGGAACTTTGATTTGCGGGGATATACCGATAACGATAAAATAAAAGTAGGGTATTATTCTGACGCTGTTACAGTAGGGAAATATGTAGTGGATTCATTGAGAGTCACCTTTGTGAATGGGGAAATAGACTTGAATTCCGTTAACTGCCAGTTGAATAAGAATAATACAGGAAATACAATTCCTTTTCCGAATAATGCTACGCCCACAAAGGCAGCAGGCAATAAAATTACAATTGTTGCCGATGAATTTGAAATGAACCTTAAGATTGAGCCGCCAAAGGATGCGAATGGGAATCCAATGGACGGTACTGTGACAATTAACACGCCTACTACTATTGATATCACAGGCATTGGTGCAATGACCATGCAGATAGGTTCAAACGAAGGCCAGGTACTGGATATCCGGGTTCCCACCATTTCCCTGGACGAAATGGGTTTGACCAATATGACAATGGCAAATGCGGAATCGGCCCGCGAAGCGATTGGTAGTATAGAAGGGGCTATTGAATATGTATCTGCCGCGAGAAGCCGTCTGGGTGCATACCAGAACCGTCTGGAACATTGTGTCAGCAATTTGGATATCATCAGTGAAAACATGACGGCGGCTTACTCCAGAATAATGGATGCGGATATGGCTGAGGAAATGACCGAGTACACTACCATTCAGGTTATATCCCAGGCAAGTATGGCTATGCTGGCGCAGGCCAATGAAAGACCGGCACAGGTTCTGCAGTTGTTGCAATAATAGCGGCGCTGTAGAATTTACTATAAAGTTTTTGTGCACTCCTTGATGACTATAGCAAACGGTAAGAAACTTTGCCGTTTGCTATAGCTGTAATTAGGGCAATGATGCAAAGTTTATGTAAAGGCAGGGATGAATATACTTGCCTGAGAAAGGTTTTAGGTATGACGAAGGAATTAAAGCAGGAGTATACGAGGAAAATTACACAGGCTAACAAGACGCAACTGATTACGATTCTATATGAAATGCTGATGATTTATGTGGAGGAAGCAGAATCGGCTCATGAAAAAGAAGACCGTGGGGGATTCCGTGAGGGAATAAGGAAAGCCAGGGGATGTATTCAAGAGCTTCTTAATTCTTTGAACTTTGACTATCAACTGGCCATGAATTTCTTACAGTTATATTTATATGTAAACAGGGAACTGGCCAGGGCGGAAGTCCGGAATACCACAGAGCCGCTGGAAAATGCTTATAAGGTGGTGAAAGGTCTTCACAAAGCGTATGAGAAACTGGGCGATATGGATACTTCCGGACCGGTTATGGATAATGTGCAAACCGTTTATGCCGGCCTGACTTATGGCAAAAATAATTTAATCGAAAATCTAACCGACCAGGGACTTAACCGTGGATTCAGGGTTTAGTACAATGATATGAAGAAACTGCGTTATAAGACGCATGAATTTTACACAAGTTCTTCTTCAGGCAGCAAATTAATTTTTGCTGCCTGTTCTAATAAAAATTTATATCTTTTCAAGACGGAATTTACTTCATAAATATAGCAGTCAATCAAGTCGGGGTCAGTTACGTTATCAAAACCAGCATAAGCATCTTCCAGGTCGCGGCGTGTTTTGTCCAAATCAGCAAGAATGCTGTTCATCTGCTGTTCCCTTTCGTCTATAGTCTGATGGTTATAAATTGTTTGCCTAAAACATATTTTCATATATTTCCCCTTCTTTTTATAAGATATGATAACCAAAAATTTCCTCTTTTTCTAAGTATAGACAGGAATGAGTCAAATATTCATAGAATATAAAAAATGTACAGGTCATATATTAAAGTATAGTTTGGCGGATTGATTGAGGGGGAGAAAAGGCATTCTTATGGATAATTATATGGGCGGTATTATGATAGTAGGGGCTTGTATTTTCACACTTATGATAGGGGCATTCCGAAAAAGGAAGGAATGGATTATCAATTTTATTTTCCGTTCAGTAATCGGAACGGTATCTATCTTCTTTTTAAACGGTTTTCTTGTATCCCAGGGGATTTCCATCGCCATAGGGATTAATCCCATTACAGTGCTGACATCAGGAATACTGGGTTTTCCCGGACTTTTTATGCTCTATGGCATAAATCTATATAAACTTATGTAAGAATGAACCAAAGATTTATTCATTGGTTCAAAAGGCTGGACAAGTGAGGATTTTCATTTTATAATTCAAATACAGTTCAGAACTCTTTACATTCGGTAAACGGATACTGCAAGCAGTATGGGATGCCGGATTATCATAGGAACAGGAATCGTTCCAATTTCCAAACAGGTTTTGTAATAAAATATGCAAAAGAGGGGGTGATGTGTATAATTGTATTGTTTTTCATTTTGGCTGTAGCGGCAGTTATGGATTTGCTCTTTGATAAAATTTATAATGAATGGATTCTCATTGCCATAGCGGCAGGGCTGTCCTATGCAGCGTGGCAGAGGGGAGGGTATGGAATTTTATCGGCGTCTATAGCGATGGCGATTCCTATAATGCTACTGTATCCACTGTTTAGGATTGGGGCGCTTGGGGCAGGGGATGTAAAGCTTTTAGCGGCCGCAGGGTGTTTCCTTACTGTAAGGGAAACAGTAATATGCCTTGGATTGTCATTGTTTTTCGGTGCGGTATTGTCTTTGATTAAAATGCTGGCAGAAAGAAATTTTATACAGCGCATGAAATATCTCTTGTCATATATTCTTGATGTATGGAAATGCAGGGAGTGGAAATTTTACAGGCAAGATGCGGAAGACAGGAAAAAAAGAAAAGAAGGAAAAATTCATTTTTCCCTTCCGGTCTTGCTTGGGGTCATAATTTATAAAGGAGGTTTTTATTAGACAGAATGATAAAAAAATTTATGGTGCTTTGTGACGGGGAAGAGACTTATCTTCGGCATATGGCGGATTATATGGAAAAAAAGAGTACGAATCCATTTGCTGTACGGGCATTTACGGATAAGGGGCAGATGGAAAAATTTGTGGAGAAAAATAATACGGAACTTTTGCTGATTGCGGAAAATGCCTATGGGGAGGAAATCAGGGATTTGCCTATAGCCCATATTATGATTCTGAATGAAAGCGGAAATCAGGTGGGTGGCGATATGAAAAATATAAACAAATACCAGTCCTCAGAATTGATTTTCCAGACGGTAATGAAAAATTATATGGAAGGGGCAAAAGAAGTTTCCCGGCGGATATCCATGGGAAATGGGATGAAAATAATAGGCTGTTATTCCCCGGTAGGGAGATGCATGCAGACAACCTTTGCCCTTAGTATGGGGCAGTTATTAGGCAAAAAGCATAAGGTGCTATATGTAAACTTTGAAAACTATTCAGGCTTTGGCCACCTGTTGTCCGGGGAATTTCCTATGGATATTATGGACGTGCTTTATTATTTTGAATGTGAAAAGGAAAAGATGGCTTACCGTTTAGAGGGGATGATACAGTCCATAAACGGCCTGGATTATATTCCGCCAGCATTTTACTACAGGGATTTGGAAGAAATAGATAGCGTCCACTGGATGGATTTATTTAAGGAGATAGAAAAGGTGACGGACTATGAATACCTGATTTTGGATTTGTCGGCTCAGGTAAGAGGTTTACTGGATATTTTAAGGGAATGTTTCCGTGTCTTTACAATTATGAAGGAGGATAAGTTTGCGGAAGCAAAAATGCGTCAGTATGAGTCTGTATTACAGTTGATGAACTATGGCGATGTGGCGCTAAAAACAAAAAAATGGGTACTGCCGGAATTTTATAGGATGCCCCTTAACCTGAATCAGTTAGACGGCGGGGAGATAGGCAACTATGTAAAGAAAATAATAGAGGAAGAAGTATATGGGTATCAAGGATAAGTATGGGGATAGATGGAAGCACAACCTATTCGGATATGGAAATAATGAAAGGGATGAAATGGAATGGGAAGAGGAGGATAGGAATAGCAAAAAAGCAAAAGAAACAGAATTAGAAGAGATGGAAGAGAATAGCCATATTGGTGAAAGGCAGCACACCAATGAAGAAGAGGGAGATGATAGGATAATTTCCTCTATAAACAATGTGGAGAGGCATAAAAAGAAGCTGAAGGCAATGGTGTTTGAGCGGTTGGACTTTTCCAGGCAAATGTCAGATGAGGAAATTAAAGAGATTATTGATGAATTGATAATTGCCCGCAGTAAGGAATGCATAATTGGGTTAAAGGACAGGGGAAAACTAAGGCAGGAACTTTTCTATTCCATACGGAAGCTGGATATTTTGCAGGAGCTCATTGATGACAGCGATGTGACGGAAATCATGGTAAACGGTATGGAAGAAATTTTTATCGAAAAGTCCGGCCAGATAATGGGATATGGAATGCGGTTTGAATCCAGGGAGAAGCTGGAGGATGTGATACAAAGAATCGCAGCAGGATGTAACCGTACTGTAAATGAGGCTTCCCCCATTGTAGATGCCCGGCTGGAAAATGGCGCACGGGTTAATGTGGTATTAAGCCCGGTGGCGCTGAATGGCCCTATTTTAACTATTCGCCGTTTCCCGGATAAGCCTATAGGGATGAATGATTTAATAGGGTGGGGCAGCATTACGGAAGAAGCCGTTTCTTTTTTATCCAAGCTTGTAAGGGCAAAATACAATATCTTCATTAGTGGAGGCACAGGGTCAGGCAAAACTACATTTCTAAATGCACTTTCTACTTATATTCCCGAAGACGAACGAATTATTACAATTGAAGACAATGCGGAACTGCAAATCCAGAATATCCCCAATTTAGTGCGCATGGAGACGCGGAATGCCAATGTGGAAGGGTGTAAGCCTATTGGTATCAGGGATTTGATAAAAACAAGTCTGAGGATGCGTCCGGACCGCATTATAGTTGGAGAAGTGAGGGGAGGGGAAGCAATCGATATGATGCAATGCCTGAATACAGGGCATGATGGCTCTATGTCCACAGGCCATGCTAACAGTTCCAGGGATATGCTAAGCAGGCTGGAGACGATGATATTAATGGGAATGGAGCTGCCCCTTACCGCAATCCGTCAGCAAATTGCCTCCGGGCTGGATGTCATTGTCCATTTGGGCAGGCTTAGGGATAAAAGCCGGAAAGTCCTGGAAATAGCGGAGATAGAAGGGATGGAAGGGGGAGAGATAAAAATACGGCCATTGTATGAATTCGTGGAAGAGGGGGAAGAAGAAGGGAAAGTAAGGGGAATGCTGGTAAAAAAACAAGAGCTGAAGGAGGGAGGGAAGCTTAGAGCGGCGGGGATTAGGTTATGAAGACAGAAAGATATTTGAGCGCATGAGAATTTAATCTTCGGATTTAGAAAGGGAAATGAAAAAGAAAATGAAAAGGAAATGAAAGGGAAAAAGAACAGAAAAATGAAAAGGAAAAAGAATAGGAAAATGAAAAGGAAAATGAAAAGGAAAATGAAAGTTGGATAGTGGAAGCTGTAGAAAGTTGAAAAAGAGAAAGAGTGGGGGGGTCAGGGGGAGGAGCTTTGAGGAAGCAAAAGGTATGCGTGGTGGGGAATTGAGCGGGAGGGAGCAGATTAGATGTATCCTGGAGGGGATTGGGATTGTATTTTTGCTGGCTTGGTTTTTCTACCAGTCTGTCTTGGCATTGCCGTTTTTGACGCCGGTTTTTCTGTTGTATCAAAAGGAAAAAAGGAATTTGCTTTTAAAAAGGAGGCAGAAAGAAGGGGCAAACCAGTTTAAGGATGCCATTCTATCGGTATCTGCTAATCAGAAAGCGGGCTATTCCGTAGAAAATGCCTTTAGGCAGGCTTATGGTGATATGCTGTTGCTATATGGAAGGGAAAGCATTATCTGTAAGGAATTATATACCATTATTGCCGGATTAAAGAATAATGTGGTGTTGGAACAGCTTTTGTATGATTTCGGAAAACGAAGCGGCTCAGAGGATATTATGGAATTTGCAGAAGTATTTGCAGCGGCCAAGAGAAGTGGAGGGAATCTGACGGAGGTGATTGAAAGAAGCGCCGCAGTGATAGAGGACAAGGTAGAAACAGAAAAGGAAATACAAGTGGTAATCAGTGCAAGGCGGATGGAGCAAAAGGTGATGAATGTGGTGCCTTTTGGAATCCTGTTATATATTAGTACTGTTTCCAAAGGTTTTTTCCATGTACTTTATAAAAATGTAATTGGTATAGCGGTTATGACAGTGTGCCTTGTGGTGTATTTGGGGGCGGTTTGGCTTTCAAATAAAATAGTAGATATTGAGGTGTAGGATAAAATTTCATTTTTTATAGACTATTAGGTTTGTAAGAGATGGAAAGGGTATGTGTGAATTATGATTATTATTTATGCAATAGTATTGATAATATATTTTATGCTATTTTTGCTTGTTATGGGAAAAAAGCCACCTTCGACAGAAAACGGGGGGAGGGGAGGGATTTTTTATAAAGCCGCAGATTATATTTATGGATTTTGCAGGAAAAGGAGGATGTTGCGCCAGGAGGACGCGAAAAGGAGTTTTCAAGTTTTATGTCCGGAAATTGGGGAGAAAAGGGAAAGGGAGGAAAGATATCTCCGGCAATATTACATAGGTAAAATCCGCTTTCTGCTATTGTTTGTATTCATAGGTAATCTATTGGCTATCTGTTTATTTATAAGCAGCCGGATGGAAGGTATGTTGGAAGAAGGGAGGTATATCCGACGAAATGGGTATGGGGAAGGAAACAGGGAGATGGGCTTACAAGTACAGGTGGAAGGGGAGGCAGGGGAAATACAAGAAGAATATAGAATAGTGGTGGAGGAACAGAATTATGAAGAAGCGGTAATCAAACAGATGGCAAAAGAAATTTCCCCCTTGCTCCCGAATGTCATTAAAGGGGGAAATCCGTCATTGGAAAAGGTCAGGGATGATTTGAACCTTGTCAGGGGATTGGAAGGATATCCGTTTCAGATTGACTGGGAAAGCGATGATTATTCGTTGGTTTATTCCGACGGATGTGTAACCAATGAAGCTGTTGGAAAGGAGGGGAAAATCGTAAACCTGACGGCAGTGCTCACCTATGGTGATTACAGGGAAGAGCATATATTCCCTATATGCATTTATCCGCCGGAGTATACGGAAGAAGAGATACAGAAGAAAAAGATATATGAATTACTGGTATATCAGGAAGAAAAGGAACGTTGTATGGAAAAAATGGAATTGCCAGACAGCGTGGACGGAAAGGAGCTGGTGTGGAGCCAAAAGAAAGAGGATAGCAGTATATCTATTTTTCTGCTAATAAGTATAGGGGCTGTGGCTATTTACTTGCTGCAGGATAAGAAGCTGAAAGAAAAGGTGGAACAGCGCAACAGACAAATGCTGCTTGATTATCCCCAGCTCATCAGTAAGCTGGTCCTCTATATGGGGGCTGGGATGACTATCCGGAACGCTTTTCAAAAAGTGGCATCGAACTATAGGAAGGAAAAACGGGCCAAAAAAGATTTTCGGTATGTTTATGAAGAAATGTTGTTAATCTGCCATGAATTGGACAGTGGGATTTCAGAAGCAGCAGCCTATGAGCATTTTGGAAAAAGATGCCGCCTGCCCCAATATACAAAATTATCTAATATCCTTGTACAAAACTTAAAGAAGGGCAGCAACGGTATCTTGGACGCCCTGAGGCAGGAAGCAAAAACCGCTTTTGAAGAACGTAAAAATGTGGCAAGAAAATTGGGGGAAGAGGCAGGAACTAAGCTGCTTCTGCCTATGATGCTGATGCTGGGGATTGTAATGGTGCTGATTATCGTACCAGCTTACCTATCCTTTTCGGCCTAATAGTTGTAGTAAGCAAAAAAAGACGAACGATGAACAGGGATTGCGTCCGCACAGCTAACGCAAACCCTGTAGAATAAAGCTGTGCAGAAATGAGGATAAAATGAGTGATAAACTGAAAAGCTTTAAAGATTTTATATTTGAAGAAGACGGAATGGGAACAGTAGAAGTTATATTAATTATCGTAGTGCTTATCGGATTGGTAATCATATTTAAAAAGCAGCTACAGACTTTAGTGACAAAGGCTTTTAAAAAGATTACGGAAGACAGCAACACGGTTATGTCATGAGAAGGCAGCAATGCAATTGGGGTATTGCGGTGCAAAAGGGATATATCACCGTTTACCTGTCGCTTTCATTGGCTCTTATCCTTTCTTTTATCCTTACCTTCGTAGAAGGGGCGCGAATGAGTGTTATCAGGATGGAGGCGGAATGCGTAGCAGATATTGGTATGAATAGCGTGCTGGCAGAATTTCACAGAGAGCTTTTGGAACAATATGATTTACTTTTTGTGGATATGTCTTATGGAACTGCCAGGCGCAGGCCGGAAAACAGCGCAGAACATCTTAGGGTATACATGAAAAACAATTTTACAGGGCAGCACACAGGTGGCTTTTCTGTCCGGGACTGGCTTGCCCTGTCTGTGGATAAGGCAGTAGTAAAAGAATTGTCTATAGCTTCCGATGACGGAGGAAATGTAATGAAAAGGCAGGCTCTGGAATATATGGAGCAGGCTTCTGTAGAAGGAATGCTGGCAAAGGTCATAGGGCTTGTGGGGGAAACGGAGGCTTTAGAACTGGATACACGGGATATTGATGGAGAGAGGAATAGCATACAGGAGCAAATAGATGCGATAGAACTGCCCAAGAAAAGGGATGAGGATGGAAACCTGGTGGAAATTGCCCTGAATAATCCTGCCGATAAAGTCAATACCTCCCGGGGAGGCATGGTTCTGCATAAGGTAATCGGGGATGTATCTCAAATACCTAATACCGCAATTTATCAGGAAGATTATATATCCCATCGAGAGAAAATGACGGGAATCGGCGTACAGCCTGGTTTATCCGTTCCATCGGGTATAATGGATGATTTGCTGTTTGACTGCTATTTGTTCGATAAATGCGGATGGTATGGAAAGGAACTGGACAAGTCATTGCTAAAATACCAGATAGAATACATTATTGCTGGAAAGGATTCGGACATAAAGAATCTGGAAACAGTAGTTAAGCGCTTAGTGCGATGGCGGGAGGTGGCCAATGTAGTCTATATTTTTTCGGATTCTGCCAAATGTATGGAGGCTCAGATTGTAGCTCTTGCACTGTCGGCCGTATTGTTGGTACCGGAGTTGGCAGAGCTTGTGAAATATTCGATTTTATTTGCGTGGGCTTATGTGGAAAGCCTTGCCGATGTGAAATGCCTGATGCAGGGAGGCAGGGTTCCTCTGATGAAGACCTCTGCAGACTGGAAAACAAGGATTGGCGATATTATTAATTTTTCAGGAAAGGCATTGGACACAGGTGGTGGAGGGCATGGGCTAAACTACCAGGATTATTTGAGGATTATGTTATTTTTGGAAAAGAGCCAGACAAAAAATATGCGGGCTATGGATATCATGGAAATGGATATCCGCTTAACGCCGGGCAATACGCATTTTTGTATGGACTCCTGTTTTGACAGCTATTTAGCAGATATTTCTATATCCAGTGCCTTTGGATATCATTGCGATATTAGAAAGCGATATGGGTATCATTGAGAAAGGCCGGTGCTCAACTGGCATATAACGCACGAAGGGAGGGAATAAACGATGTCCTTTTTCCGGATTCTTATCAGTAACTTTAAACAAGTCAAAGAAAAAGTTGTTTCTCCGGGCAAAAATCTATTATATCAAATTCAAAAATTAGGATTCTTTTCTTTTAAAACCGGAAAAAGGATATCGTTTATTCCCTCCCTTTGTACAAAAATGATAAAGGGGAGCATGGCTGTAGAAGCGGCAATTGCCATTCCTCTTTTCCTGTTTTTCCTTATGAATATCCTCTTTGCATTCGACATACTGCGTTTGCATGGAAATATCATGGGAGCTATGCATCAGGCCGGAAATAAAATGGCATTCTATGGGTATGCATACCGGAGTGGCTTTGGGGAAGAAGGGCTGCTCTTAGGGGAAGTGGATTCCCTTATTTTATCCGAGGGATATGCACGGAAAAAAGTCATCAATATGTTAGGGGAGGAGTATTTAAATCATACATGCTTAGCGTCAGGGGTTTCCGGCCTACATTTTGTAAGGTCATCGGTGATGAAAGAGGATGACAGGATTGAACTGGTGGCTTCCTATAAAGTAAAACCTTTTGTGAATATCATAGGATTTCCGGATATGTCTATGGAGAACAGATACTATGGACGGGCATGGACCGGGTATGATGTGGAAAGCAGGGCAGGGGGCACAGGAGGAGAAGACCCGATAGTGTATATTGCGGAAACGGGTACAGTCTATCATGTGGCGCGCAATTGCGCATACCTGAATCCCTCTGTGGAAGCGGTTTTGGCGGCTATGGCATCGGAATTAAGAAATGAAGGGGGAGGGAGATATTATCCCTGTGGCGGATGCAAAGGGAATAGTTTTCAGCCTGTGGTATATGTGACTTCCTATGGGAATAAAATGCACAGTTCGTTAAGCTGCCCTGGTTTAAAGAGAACGGTATATACGGTGCATCTGTCGGAGGTTGGAGGGAAGGGGAAATGCTCCAAATGCGGCGGGTAGAGATTTGATGGCTGAATACAGCGTAAAGGAAATAGAAAAATATATATTGTAAACGGAGGGGAAAGGGAGTCAAAGAGAAAATGGGAGCTGAGTTAGAATGGCTGATTATAAGTATTTTTATGGCGATATGTACGATAATGGACATACGAAAAAAGGAAATCCCGGCAGTTGCCATTGTGCTGTCCGGTTTATTAGCACTTTGTTATATGATATTTGGAAGTGAAAAGCAATGGATGGACATTTTATATTCTTTAATACCAGGAATGTTTTTATTGATGCTTAGTTATTGCACAAGAGAAAGCATAGGATATGGGGATGGGCTAGTAGTTCTGGTCATGGGAATCTGTATGGGGATAGGAATTTGCATGGCAGCAGTGATGGCGGGGCTGATAATCTCAGCGGTCTGTGTTGTGGCTTTATTGGTTTTTGGAAAAGTGGGCGGAAAGAGCAGGCTTCCTTTTGTGCCGTTCCTTTCGGCTGGATTGGGGGTGGTATATATTGTGCAAAAAGGATTTTAAAAAAAGAAAGTTTAGAAAAGTAAAAGCTTATTTTACAGTAGAAGCCAGCCTGGTGATGCCTATGGTCATTTTTCTGATTGGATTTATTTTTTATTTGACATTTTATTTATATAACCGGTGCGTAATTGCTCAGGATACATATATTCTTGCGTTCCGGGGAAGCCTTTGCAGCAACTTTTCCTGTGAAAAAAGCTCAGAGGAAGTGGAGCAATTTATCATAGGAAAAAGTGCCCGGCAATTTGGGAAAAAATATATGGGGATTAAAACCCTGGACAGTTCGGTCGAGGTGGATAAAAGAAAAATATCGGTAGAAGCCTCGGGAATATTGAAAGCGGCGTTTGCACAGCAGCTACAGATACCAAGCAAATGGCATTTCTATGGAAACGGGCAAGCCGAACGGATTTGCCCTACGGAATGTGTACGGAGAACCCGCCTGTTGAAAAAAATGGCGGATACAGGAAAAACAGAGGAAAATGGTGAAGACTGAAAAGGGAAAGGAAATATGCTGATATGTTAAGTATAAAATATCATAAAGACTTAAACCATAATTTTTTAATTCTTCATAGCAAGGTAAAAGAGGAAGAGCAAAACTATGAGTACAAGATGATAAGCGGAAATAGGATAAAGCACCTTTTGGAGTGTAAAATACAGTATGTGAATGAGGAATGCAGCTTTTATTATGAAATAAGTTCAAAGCAGAATTTAAAAACTTTATTTGAAAGAAAGCCAATAGGATATGATGAAATGCTTCGATTACTGGAAAACATGAAAGAGGCTCTGGATGAATTGGAGAGTTTTTTGCTGGATAGCAGATGCCTGATGCTGATGCCGGAGCATATCTATATGGAATTGGAAACAAAGCAATATTTTTTCCTATACTATCCATGTGCAGAAGAAGAGGATAAAAAGGAGGGGTTGTGGGAATTTGCCCAATTTTTAGTAGACAGGGTAGAACACGAGCGGGAAGAGGCGGTGGAAATGGCTTATAAAATTTATGAATCCATACAAGATGAAAAATTTATTCTTCCCCATATTTTAAATATGTTTCGTCCGCCTGTTATTGAGGCAAAGGAAACAAACCTTCCTCACAATATAGTGGAGGGAAGGGAGGATTCAGATGAAGTAAATGTGGATATTTGGCAAGAAAGAGAAGAGTATTATGGAGAGGAAATCCATAGCAACGTTTCACAGGCAGAAAGCATGAATTATTTGCCCGCAGTAGGAATTTTATCTTTACTGTGTTCGGCAGCGGCGGCCGGGGTATTCAGTATAGGATATTTCTTTACATTATCTGTAGAAGAAAAGCTGGCATCTATGGTTGGAATGATTGCTTTAGTAATTTTATCCGCTGCCTTATTTTTGTTTTTCATCATTAATGTATGTAAAAGAAGAAATCAGTGGAAAAGGAAAATGGAAAACCGGGCAGAAGGGAAGGGGGTAACAGGGCAGAAATGGATGAGGAGGGATAGTGGGGAAAAAAATGGCTTATCATGGAACGCATCAGAAAGAGGAAAGGCAGAAAGACATGGAATGGAATCTGAATCTGCGTATATGACGCGCGCCAATGTTGCTTATGAAGAGGAATATGGGAATACCGTCTTTCTTGATACAACTTCTTATAAAAAAGAGAATAAGTTGTATGGAACTAATAAGGGAAATAAGTATCATATTGATTTGGATAAGCTGCCCTGCACTATAGGGAAAATGGCGGGCAGTGTGGATGTTGTAATTAAGGACAGCACAATAAGCCGCATTCATGCCCAGCTTACCAATAGAGAAGGAGGAATTTATGTAACGGATATGAATTCAATGAATGGAACATTTAAAAATGGCTTGCGGCTGGAGCCTAATGAAACTGTGCTGATTGAGCAGGGGGATGAATTGCGGTTTGGAAGAATGACTTTTTGTTATAGATAGTGATGGAGAAACTCTTTTGGTTGACACGAATAAAAGGAAATGTTACGCTTTACCATAATGAAGATACTTTTTAACTTGTAGGATTCAGGCATCATGAGATATATGTATTTATTCAGGAGAAGATATGGTAGAACAGCAGCTAGATGAATTTATGGAAGGGGAAGGGTACTGGAAGGTGCCTTCCAATGTGCCGGAGTTTATTTTTTATTTTCATGTGGAAAATAATTATGTGAACGTATTTCATGTGGTAAACTATGAAAGGGATTTGGGAATTACGGCAGAGCAATATTTCCAAATTAAGGACAGGATTAAAGATTACTTTGCTGAAAAGAATATTTACCATGTGCATATACTGTCATTAATTATTTGCGGGGAAGCTGAAAGAGTCAAACACTTATGTAAAGAAGACTCGTTTTGCTGGGTTATTAATCCTATTTTCGATAGATTAGTGATTTATGAAAACCAAGTGGATGATTTTTACGGGATGAGAAGCCGGATAGAGTTGTTTTTAAAGAACCCTCCAGCCTATATAGAGAAAACAAAAAGCATAAAAAGGGAGAGCGAAAAATCAGAGAGGGTAAAGAAGGCGGGTGTGGGACAAAAGGAGAGGGAAAAAATTTTTTCCGGTGCCTATATTCCATATGTGACAGTGAGCCTTATAATTATTAATATTCTTGTTTTTATAATATGTACATTTACGGGGAGGATGTTATATAATAAAGGGGGCTTTTACACAAGAGCCTTTTTTGAGGGAAAGCAATATTATAGGGCAATAACCAGTATGTTCCTGCATTGGGATGTAAATCATTTATTCAGTAATATGATAATTTTCTTTTATTTGGGTGAAATGGTAGAAAAGTATTTTGGACATATAAAGTATGCTGTCATATATATAACCGCAGGGATTATGGGAAATCTCGTATCGGCAGGATATGAGATATATATGGAACTTAATGTCATTTCAGCGGGGGCGAGCGGAGCTGTATTCGGTGTAATTGGGGCATTGCTGGTGTTGGCCTGTGCCCATAGGGGGCATCTGGAAAAGATTACAATAAATAAGTTGTTGATTATGATTGCATACTCGTTGTACAGTGGTCTGGTGGGTGAAAATATTAATAATGCTGCCCATATCGGTGGCTTTTTAGGCGGTGCGTTATTGGCGTTTCTTCTATGGGCTTTTGGAAAGAAAACGGACAATGGGGAAGATAATGCAGTATAAGAATAAGCTTTGGAAGGAGCATGATTGTTAAAATGAAGATTAACATTTATTATGGAGGAAGAGGATTAATTGATGACCCTACCCTATTCGTTATCGGTAAAATGCAGGAAGTATTGGAAGAGCTTAGGGTAAAGGTGGAGCGGTTTAACCTATATGAATTAAAAAATGGGATTACAGCATTGCCCCAAAGCTTAAAGGATGCGGACGGCATTATTCTTGCAACTACAGTGGAATGGTACGGAATTGGCGGATTTATGCAACAGTTCCTGGATTCCTGCTGGCTGTATGGTGACAAGGAGAAGATAAGCAATATCTATATGTGCCCGATTGTAATGTCTACTACTTATGGTGAACAGGAAGGAAAATTGAGCCTTACTTCGGCATGGGAAATTCTCGGGGGGAGGCCCTGCAGCGGAATGTGCGGATATATAGCAGATGTATCGTTGGTGGAGGATAATCAGGATTATATAACCTTAATTGAGAAAAAGGCAGAAAATATGTACCGCACGGTGAATCAAAAGATTGTCAGCCTGCCAGCGAGTAACCAGGCTATCCGGCAGATGGTTTCAAAGACCCAGATTGACCTAACGCCACAGGAATCGGAACAACTGTCCCAGTATGCATCGGATGATAAGTATGTACAAAAACAGAAGGAGGATATTCAGGAATTAACCAGTTTGTTCCGGGATATGCTAAATGGTGGGGAGACGGAAGACGGAGAGGAAATCATCACAAAACTGAAGCAGCATTTTAAGCCGCAGCCAGGATTTCATGCTATTTATCGGATTGTCATTACGGGAAAGAAAAAATATTTGATGATGAAAGTAGACGGTGGGGAACTGGACTGTTCTTTTGGAACAGGAGACCATGCAGATGTGGAATTGCAGATGGAGCGGCAGATATTGGATGAGGTATTAAGTGGAAGAATGACATTTCAGAGGGCTTTTATGTCAGGGGAAATGAAGATGAAGGGGGACTTTAAAATACTGCGGACTCTGGACCAAATTTTTGTTTTTTAATGCCTTCACTATGGAAGACTTTTAGTATCTGAATCATATATTGCCAGAATATTTGGCAAGTTTATTTGTTTCGCAATTGCCCACAGATATATCAGGAGAAAGGAATAGCGCAAAGTAGCGTAGGTGTGAGAAAATGAGAGATAAAGATTGTATTTTTTGTAAGATAGCGAATGGGGATATCCCGTCCAAAGAGCTATATGAAGATGACGAATTTAAAGTGATTCTGGATTTAGGGCCGGCAACGAAAGGACACGCTTTGATTCTTCCCAAGAATCATTATGCAAATTTGTTTGAATTGCCGGATGAAGATGCCTCTAAGGTAATGCTGTTGGCTAAAAAGATGGCAGGACGGATGGCAGGAAAGCTCGGATGCGATGGGTTTAACTTAGTACAGAACAATGGGCAGGCAGCAGGGCAGACTGTGTTCCACTTTCATTTGCATCTGATTCCCCGTTATAAAGATGACGGGCAGACGTTGGGATGGAAGCCTTTAGAGCCTACCCAGGAAGAATTGGAAGAAGTGAAGAAAATAATTACGGAATGATTGGCGGTGCAAAATGCGGGTAATACAGATAGCAGCGATTACAGAAAATATTAAAGAAATGTGCATAGAAGCGAATCACTTTTTGCCTGATGATATGAAAACCATATTGGTGCAAAAGGCGGAAGAGGAGAAGTCTTCGCTGGGAAAACAGATTTTAAACCAGCTAAAGGAAAATCTACAGATAGCCGGGGAGGATATGATTCCAATATGCCAGGATACAGGAATGGCAGTAATTTTTATGGAAATAGGGCAAGATGTGCATTTTGAAGGCGGCTTGCTGGAAGATGCGGTGAATGAAGGGGTGCGCCAAGGATATGTGGAAGGTTTCTTAAGGAAATCTGTTGTGCGGGACCCTCTGATAAGGGAAAATACAAAGGACAATACGCCAGCGGTCATTTATTATGAAATGGTAGCGGGAGACAAAGTGAAGATTACAGTTGCCCCGAAAGGATTTGGCAGTGAAAATATGAGCCGGGTGTTTATGCTGAAACCGGCAGATGGAATAGAAGGAGTAAAAAAGGCCATTTTGACGGCGGTTAACGATGCCGGCCCTAATGCCTGCCCGCCCATGGTTATAGGAGTGGGGATAGGGGGCACTTTTGAAAAATGTGCATGGCTGGCAAAAAAGGCATTAACCAGAGCCGTGAATGAACATTCCGGTATTCCTTATGTAAAAGAAATGGAAGAGGAACTGTTGGATGAGATTAATAAAACCGGTATAGGACCTGGCGGGCTGGGAGGGGGCACAACGGCATTTGCAGTAAATATCAATACATATCCAACACATATTGCGGGGCTTCCGGTTGCGGTAAATATATGTTGTCATGTGAACAGGCATGCGGTGAGAATAATTTAGAATAGCAGTTCTTAGTTGTAATGGTTTAACATTTTTAGAAGGAGTATATTATATATGGATAAATATGTTCATGCGCCGCTTAACGATACTGAGGTGCAAGCGCTTCAGGCAGGGGATTATGTATATATTTCAGGAATTATTTATACTGCCAGGGATGCTGCCCATAAAAGAATGGCAGAAACATTGGGCAGGGGGGAAAAGCTTCCTTTTAGTTTAGAAGGAAATGTTATATATTATATGGGGCCATCACCGGCAAGGGAAGGGCGCGTGATTGGTTCTGCGGGTCCTACTACAGCGAGCAGGATGGACAAATATACACCAGATTTTTTGGACATGGGGCTAAAAGGCATGATAGGGAAAGGAAAGCGTTCGGACGCTGTGATAGAAGGAATCAAGAAAAACAAAGCAGTTTATTTTGCAGCTATAGGTGGGGCAGGGGCATTGCTGTCGCGTTCCATTAAGAATTCTAAAGTAATTGCATATGATGATTTGGGCACGGAAGCAATCAGGGAACTGCAGGTAGAGAATTTTCCGGTAATAGTGGTAATTGACTCAAGAGGAAATAATTTGTACGATACAGCAGCAAAAGCATATAATATGAACTGAATTTTTTTAGGATGATAAAATTATGTATAGAATAGCAATGATGGTTATTAGGTTATGCTTGAAAGCGCCTTATTATTTATTTCAAATATGGAGATACGGAAAGAGCGACAAGGTTAGTTTTGAAGAAGCGTATGCCTATGTGAAAAAAGTAACAATTGCGGCTAATAAGGCTGGAAGGGTAAAGATAGAATCTTATGGACTGGAAAATATCCCAAAAGAAAATGGGTTCATATTTTTCCCCAATCATCAAGGGCTTTATGATGTGCTTGCTGTTTTGGAATCTTGCCCTGTTCCTTTCGCCTTTGTCATAAAAAAAGAAGCAAGCAATGTGATATTGTTAAAACAAGTGTCGAAAGCATTGGGTTCTTTAGCTATTGACAGGGAAGATATCAGGCAGTCTATGAAAGTAATCCAAGAAGTTGCAACACAAGTAAAGGGCGGAAAAAATTTTTTGATTTTTGCGGAGGGGACCAGAAGCAAAGAAGGGAATAAGGTACAGGATTTTAAAGGAGGGAGCTTTAAAAGTGCAATGAAGGCGCAATGCCCAATTGTGCCCTGCGCTTTAATAGATGCCTTTAAGCCCTTTGATGAAAAATCAATTAAGCCTGTGACGGTTAAAATAGTTTATCTTCCCCCTATTTATTATGAGGAATATAAGGGCATGAAGACGGTAGAGGTTGCGGCGGAAGTAAAAAGACGTATCGAAGAAATAATTATTAAAAAAACAATTGACAAATAAATTGTTATGATATATAATAATTTTTGCGTTCGAGATGAGAATATTTAAATTTACATTATAAATATTTAATTCAGGCTATGGAGAAATACTCAAGAGGCTGAAGAGGCGCCCCTGCTAAGGGTGTAGGTCGTTCACGCGGCGCGAGGGTTCAAATCCCTCTTTCTCCGTTCATTTACCTATATAAAAGAATCTTAAGAAATTGAGATTTCTTTTTTGCCTTGCAGGGCATGTTTCCATTGTTAATGTTCAAAGAAATTTGAAAAAAATGGAGAAATATGTCTTGACAAACAAAAAGGCAGAATGGTATAATGAGAGCCCATCGTGTGATAGCGATGGCGAGTTCATAAAAATAAAGAAAATGAAAAAAAGTCTTGACAAACAAATACCGACATGATAAGATATCAGAGTTGCGTCTGAAAAGACAAAACAAATTCTTCTTATGAACTAAGTTCTTACGAACTAAAAAAAGAAGCAACAGCGAACCTTGGCAAATGAACAGCAATGCAACCCTGAAAATCCTTAAAGAAGATGCCCGCAAGGGCAGCC
>QXWV01000415.1 GCA_009911195.1 Lachnospiraceae bacterium
TAATGCGTACCCCAGTATCCGTGGGGCCATTATCCATAGTGACAGGGGGAGCCAGTACACCAGCCAGCTTTACCGCGGTGCGGTCCGGCAGTACGGCATACAGCAAAGTATGAACAGTGCAGGCGGCAGATGCCACGATAATGCCCGCTGTGAAAGTATGTGGGCAAGGATGAAATCAGAGCTGCTGTATGAACGTTATGATACGGAAAAAATGGCCACGGATGAACTCAGGACGATTATCTGGAGATATTCCATCAGCTACTGGAATAACCGAAGAATCTGCTCTGCCAATGGAGGGCTTCCTCCTATGGTTAAACGACAGCAATACTATGATTCCCTGAAAGAAGCAGCATAGGATACAAAATCCTTGAAGAAAATGTGTCAACTAATCTTGACAAAATCAGATATAAGATATCGTACAGCCCGTCATCTGTCATATCCTGAATGCCATCCCAAGCCATGCCCTGCTGTCTGCAGAGTTCCTTAATTTCAGAGACTGTGTTCCTTGGGCATCCAGGTATTGCTGCCACCTCCCTTCCGCTTAGATTTTTGTTTAGAAGCTCCATTACGCTCCTGGGTTTCGTCTTTTTGTACATAATAAAAGGCCCCCTATAGATTTATTAAAAGCACCAGGCTTTCTATCAAAATCTATAGGGGAACCTATATAAAATCAAATATCAAAGAC
>QXWV01000416.1 GCA_009911195.1 Lachnospiraceae bacterium
CAGAATGTTGCAGTTCCCATTTTCATTCTTTGCAAAACAATCCATCGATAGCTCCTTTCCACCCTTTCCGCAAAAGAAAAGGACAGCGGTGAAAGGATAAAGCCCGCTGCCCTGTACGGAGGCGTGAAAAAAGCCCCGTGGATTCTCCAGCAGGGCTTCCTACACTTCTTCGCAGTTTGATACTACCATAAAAATTTTGAAAAAACAATTCCGATATAGTCTACACTTAGTCTCATGTTAGTATCACCTAACTCAAAATATATTTCATTTCCACATCATCCCTGAATTCATACATCTGGTCCATCTCCCTTGCCGCCTTTTTCCGGTACCGCCCCACGGTGCTGTAGCTGATGCTGTATTTCTCCATAAGGCCGTTCCAGTCCATCTGCTCCATGACCATGTCCCTTACGAATTCCGGCAGCCTGCCGCTCAACTGTGTTGTCAGGAACCCAAAGAAATCTATTTCATCTTTCAGGTAGAGGTACCGCCTGAAAAGTTCGTCAAAATACTCATCGTCCAGCCTGTCCGCCACCCGCCTGTAATATGCCGCCGCCCTCCCGGTCTTATCGGAAACCATGCCCTCCTGCACCCGTTCCCCCTGCGGCTTGGAAAAATTCATGCTTTCGATGACATCTTCTTTCCTGATCCCCTCAAAATCCCGTATCTTAAATTCCAG
>QXWV01000417.1 GCA_009911195.1 Lachnospiraceae bacterium
AGTGGAGACGGAGAGATTCGAACTCTTGACCCCCTGCTTGCAAGGCAGGTGCTCTCCCAACTGAGCTACGCCCCCATGGCCGTGGCTTATCGGGGTTTCCCCCGCCGTCTTCGTGGTGCTATAGCTTTCTCTTATGCTTTAACACCGATGGGCTTAAGTGGACTCGAACCACCGACCTCACGCTTATCAGGCGTGCGCTCTAACCAGCTGAGCTATAAGCCCCC
>QXWV01000418.1 GCA_009911195.1 Lachnospiraceae bacterium
CCCTATCCTGATGGCATTTGCCACATCTTTTTCTGTTGTACTCCTATTGCCTTGCCTCAGCTGGCTGCCACCAGCCATAGGCTAGGAAAGCCATACCCTGGCCTTCAATATTTGATACACCTATTTAATTATAACAAACTTATGTCCCTGCTTTTCTTTCCCATCTTAAAAAAGGTGTCTGGCAGCCACTTGCTCTCCCATGCCGTCCCCAGCACAGTACCATCGGCCGCCCGGGCCTTAACTCTCGTGTTCGGGGTGGGTACGCGT
>QXWV01000419.1 GCA_009911195.1 Lachnospiraceae bacterium
ATCTTTGGGCATTTTATAATTTTACAACAGCTAAGAAAAAAAATTTCATACACGCGTTAAAGGACTCGCAGTCTTGACCGCTTAGCAGTTGAGATCAGTTTCATGAGCGACCTCTTGCTGTTTCTTACGACAACAAGCCAGTAAAAATCGACCTTCTCTATGTTTTTAACCTACTTCTGGGATTGGACCATCATCACGGCTGATTTTAACTTTATAGCCAAGTGCTTCCAGCTCTTTCTTCAAGTAATTTTTCCGTTTCTGCTCCATCCTTTGGTTGAGATATTCCGCACCGAGTTCCTTATACTCACAAGCCTCTTTCAGTACATGCCATACCGATTTCAGGATCGAGTGTCCTACTGCTACTAAAGCCCTCTTTTTCCCTCGACGGGCGGCTAAACGGTGATAACGTGCACTGTAAAAGGTGTTCTTGGTACGGGTGGCTGCCCACGCAGCCTCCGTGATTACGGCTTTCAACTGTTTGTTGCCATGGGTGGTTCTACCACTTTTTTTTTACCTGCGCTCTCGTTATTGCCTGGACAGACACCGGCCCACGAAGCCAGGTGCTTTTCGGTTG
>QXWV01000421.1 GCA_009911195.1 Lachnospiraceae bacterium
TCCTCCCGCTTTTGGTTCTTGCCGTATTTGAGATTGGAGCGCATACACGCTATGGCGAAATCTTCCCCGCCGCAATTCAAAGAAGATATGCGGTAATCATCACGGGGGATAAGCCGCCCATTTTCGTCCAGTGTGGGCTTCATGGTAAATTCGTCATGCTCAAAGGTTAGGTACTGCTCGGCGGCTCCATAGTCGGCATTTTTAGAGCTGATATGTTTGAACGTTGCCAACGGCTTCACCTACTTTCTGCAAGACTTCAAACTTCAAAGCGGCAAGCTCCGCTGTGGCGGCTCGTACCTCTTGGGAGAGGGCGTTATAAGGTGCGCCGTACTCGTTCAGACAGCGGGCAATCTGATTCAAGTTGCCGCCGATTTTCCCGTACTCGGCTGTGAGCTTTCCAACGGCAGAAAGCAATTCATCATTGACCGGGGAAACGGTAATAATCGGACATATCCTTGACTTAGTGAGGGCTTGCCGGATAAACTCGGCTTGGCTCATTTTGCAGAGGGTGACACGCTCGGAAAACTCGGCGTATTCTTCCTC
>QXWV01000094.1 GCA_009911195.1 Lachnospiraceae bacterium
CTGCCGGAGGAGGCGGGTGACCTGGAGGCGGTAAGGGGGGAGGACTACTGTACCCTGGTGACCTGTACGCCCTACGGAATCAACACCCACCGGCTTCTGGTGAGGGGGAGCCGGACAGAATATCTACCCGAAGAGGCAACAGAGGCCATAGAAAAAGAAACGGGAAAAACCGGGCAGGGTCATGCATGGCAGCCATTCCTGTGGATAATCCCTGTCTTAGCAGCTATTTTAATTGGAGTGGCTGTCTGCCGAAGGAAAAACAGAAGAAGATAATGGCAACTATGAGGCCAAATGGTGGATAGCTACAAGAAAGAAAAATGGATAAAAAGGGAAAAAGCCTGTGCCAGCGCGGTATGCACAGGCCAGGGGAATAAAAAAGCCGCGCAGAAACGGGGGAAGGTATGGGAATGAAATACGGAATCAAAAGCAGGTTATGTGCTGTACTGGCAGCGATATGCTTTCTGGCAGCGCTGCCCCGGATGGCTGCCCTTGCGAGGAGCCTGATTGATATGGGCAGGGAATGCACCCTGACAGTGAAAACGGAAATCCTGGTACAGGACGGGGAAGAAGAAAACGCGGATTGGTCGGAACTGAACGAAACGGAAATCCAGGTCTACTTATATCGGGTGGCAGATGTAAACCAATATGGGGAATATGAAGGAACGGAAGGCTTTGAAGGGCTGGAACTGGAAAAGGTAGACAGTACGGTGAAGGCGGATGACTGGAGGGAGAAAGCCCGGGATGCCGCAAATATTCTGGGACTGCCGATACCGCCCAGGGCGGAGGATGCCGACAGCAAGGCAGCCAATGGGAATATTGACGGAGCAGCCAGTGGAAATGCTGAGGGGGGTTTTGGGCTGCCTGTAGGAACGGACTGGAAATTCCTGCCAGAAGCCATGGAACTGCCAGCGGATTTAGGGGATAAACTGCTCCAGGCGGATGCGTCAATTACCGTAGAAAATGGCATTGGAACGAAGCAGGGGCTGGCTCAGGGGATGTACCTGGTGTGGGTAATGCCGGTGGAGACGGACAGTTACCAGTACACTTTCCTGCCCTACCTGGTTTCCCTGCCGAATAATAGCTATGACCCATCGGTGCCGGGTTCGGCAGACGAATGGGAATATGAGACAACGGTAGGGCTAAAGCCCCGGCAGAATATCCTTTACGGCAGCCTGCGGATTAAGAAGACGCTAAATAGTTATAATGAGGCTCTGGGCGAGGCGATGTTTGTATTCCGGGTAGAGGCCAGGAAGGACCTGGACCATGACGGGGAAAAGGAAATCGTCTATAGCAACGTAGTAGCGCTGGAATTTGATGCAGCCGGCCAAAAGGAGGCTGTGATAGAGCATATACCGGCCGGTTCAGAGGTGACGGTGGAGGAAATCTACAGCGGCTCGTCTTATACCATACAGGGGGGCTCAGATACCAAGGAGACAGTGGTATGGGCGGAAAAGGGTATAGGACAAGGGGCGGAAGTGGATTTCACCAATGACTACGATGGGCGGAATGTATATGGAACTGGCGCAGTGAACCATTTTACCCATGATGGGAATGGATGGTCAGGGCGGCGCATAACCGTGAAGGAAGGGAGTGTGGGTGAATGAAAAGTAAAGTCAGGATGCAGTATTGGTGCAGCCTTTTTACTTTTGCAATTGGGCTGCTGCTGGTATGCGGGATAGAAGAAAAGCCTTCCACGGCATATTTTACCACTTATGCCAGCGCAAAGGGCGGCTATGAACTGCAGGCCGGAACGGAGACGGAGATTGAGGAGGAAATCATAGAGCTTACCAAACATATCCGGATAGTGAACACCGGGAAGGTAGATTGTTTTGTCCGCGTAAAGGTTTTTGCAGGAAGCCTTACCCCTGTATCCTACCTGGATGACAGCGGGAAGTGGAGGCTGGAGGGAGACGGATATTGGTATTACCAGGACATCCTGGCTTCTGGGGCAGCCACAGAGGAGCTGGCAGCCACCATAGAAGTGCCGGCTGGGATGGAGGATATGATGGACAGCTTTGACGTGGTGGTTATCCAGGAATGTACAGCGGTCCTCTACCGGGAAGATGGCACGCCTTATGCGGACTGGGAACGTAAAATAGAGGCAGGAGAGGGGGCAGGAGGATGAAAAGCTCTGGAAAGAAAAAAGAACTGGAAAAAGTAAAGGGCATCCCAGGGCGGAAAAATGCCAAAAAGGCAGGCATCCCCCTGGTGCTGGCCATAGGGGCAGCCCTGCTTCTGGTATTCAGTGCGGCAAATAGCAGCCGGGCAGCCCTGACCTACTACAGTGAGAACTACTCGGCAGAGCTTCAGATGTTTGACATAGGGGTGACGCTGCTGGAGAACGGAAACGAGGTAAGCTGGAGGAACTATGCCCAGAAGGATGACATATGGCAGGAAGGCGGCGGGGAGCTGCTCTCCCATATGCTGGAAGGGGAAAACGGAGGAAAAATCCAGCCGGGGAAGGCGTATGAGGAAAAACTCAGTGTACGCAACAGCGGCTCGATTGAAGAATATGTCCGTGTGTCGCTGTACCGTTATTGGGAAGACAAGGATGGGAACAGGGTGACGGATGTATCGCCGGGGCTTATTGAGCTGGGGCTTACGGGTGACGGATGGGTGGAAGATACCTCCGCCGGCACGGAAGAAAGGACAGTACTTTACTATACAGGCATCCTGTCTCCAGGGCAGGAGACGCCGGCATTGTCAGAAACGCTCCGCATTGAAGAGGAGGCCGTGATGGCGGAAGGCTACAATGGCCTGCGGTTCGTGCTGGAGGCAGAAGTGAATGCGGTACAGACGCATAATGCGGAGGATGCGATAAAGAGCGCTTGGGGCGTGGACGTGTCCGTCGGAGAGAACGGCAGCCTTAGCCTGAAATAAGGGATGAAAAGCTATGATGTTGAAGCGTACCATTTTCGGGGATGGATACCTATGTAATATATGCAGCCTGTGTACGGAATGATATAGGCTGCGGAAAGGGCATGGTTATTATGATAAAGAAAAGAATTGCATGTTATGCCTTGGCCGGGCTTGTGCTCTGGGGAAATGTAATGCCGGCGCATGCAGAGGACTATAAAGGAGGGGAAGGCTGGAAGGTGGAGTTTACCGGGAACAGCATGGAGAGCAACTTCCAGTCCTCGGCTCTTTCGGATGCAGTATATGCACTGCAGCCCGGGGACAGCGTCATGCTGACCCTGGCTCTTGTAAACAGGGATTCCCAGGAGACGGACTGGTACATGACCAATGAGGTGCTCTCCAGCCTGGAGGACAGCCAGAGCGTGGCAAACGGCGGCGCATATGCTTACTGGCTGGCCTATACCAACAGCCAGGGGGAGGAAACTGTCCTGTACAGCAGTGAGAACGTAGGTGGTGAAAAGGAAGGCGATGCAGGGGAAGGGCTTCACGAAGCCACAGACAACCTGGATGAGTTTTTTTACCTGGACCGGCTGGAAGCGGGGAGCAGCGGTATGGTAACACTGAAAGTGGTGTTGGATGGCGAGACTCAGGGGAACACTTACCAGAATACTTTGGCTAGTCTGCAGATGAACTTTGCGGTGGAGAAAGCAGGAATACCAGATAATCCAGGTGGAAGCGGAAAACCGGATACACCGGATAGCCCAGGTGGAAGTAGTGGGGGAAACCCACCCCGGACATCCGGCGCAGGGGCCTATACACTACATAGCGTGAAGACCGGAGACCCATCGAATATGCTTTTATGGTCAGCTATAGCTTTAGGGAGTGGGGCAGCCCTTTTCGCGCTGGCGGCCTGGTATATGAAAAAGGAGAAAGGGGGGAAGGAACGTGGGCAGATGGAATAAGTTCTGGAAGAAATGGGGAATTTTTGCTGTTTTAGTACCTTTTTTCCTTGCATCCCTGATTTTAAGGATGGAATGCCAGGCAGCGCAGGAGTATACCTATACGATTACGTTCTACCCAGGAAACCACGGGGCTTTCCAGGGAACGGGCAGCCTGTCCATCGGGAGCAGCAGCGCTTCCGTAGAAACTAGTATGGAGGGAGGGGCCATCCGTGTCAGTGGCCTGAGAAATGGAGACATAGTAAGCTTCGATGCGGCAGCATCCGGGGCTGTTGCGCTGAAAGAGGGCAGCCGGTATTATGTGAAGGGAATCCGGTTGAGCGGCCATGACAACAATACCACTGACACGGCAGCCTTCCGTGTGGAAGGGGATAGGGACTATGTAGTGGCCTATGGAATACGGGGGGATATGACAGGGTATACCGTGAATTACCAGAATGAGGCAGGGGAGAGCCTGGCTCCCAGCCGGAACTATTACGGAAATGTAGGGGATAAGCCGGTGGCGGCATTCCTGTACATAGAAGGCTATGAGCCGATAGCGTACAATCTGACTAAGACGCTATCCGCCAACGAAGCGGAAAATGTATTCACTTTTGTCTATAAACGTATATCTGTAGGTGAAGGAAGCGGTACAGGGGATGGCAATACGGACGGAACAGATGATGGAGGCGGCAATGCTGCCGGGGGAAGTGGCACAGGAACAGGAGAAGACTTGACGGCAGGGGGAAATAGCGATGGCGGAAATGGAACTACGGGAGGAATAACCGGAGAAGACGCTATGGGAAATACGGCTGGTGAAACCCTTGGGGCAGATATGGCGGAAGGCGCTATGGGTGCAACGGAGGAAGGGGAAAACAACCAATTGGAAAACGGGGAAACACAACCGGATGAAGGGGTAGATGAAGGCCCTATAGAACTGTTGGAACTGGATGATGAAGAGGTGCCATTGGCCGGACAGACCCCTGAAGGGTTAGAGGTGATGGAAGAAGGAAGCCGGATTTTTGTTATGTCAGCGGTTGTTGCAATAGCGGCGGCTGGGCTGTTGATTTTCTTTGCCCTCTGGATGAGAAAACATACTAAGCAACAGGAAAAAGAATAGACTGGCTATAATACTATAGCCAGCCTAAACATAACACATTCTTATTTTAATGGATGAAGGTGTTGGTATATTGGATGCCCCGCTGCATGCAGCGGGGTTTTGGCTGCGTATAAAACCTTTATGCACATCCATCCCCTAAACTTTTTTTCAAATTTTTCTGCGCCGTAGAAAGCATCAGTTTAATACGGTTTAGCTGGTTTACTTCGCTGGCGCCGGGGTCATAATCAATGGCAACGATATTGGCCAGAGGATAATGTTTCCTGATTTCTTTAATAACCCCTTTTCCCACCACATGGTTAGGCAGGCAGCCGAAGGGCTGGGTACAGACGATATTCGTTACGCCGCTGTGAATCAATTCCAGCATTTCCCCGGTCAGAAACCAGCCTTCGCCGGTCTGGTTGCCGATGGAAACAATGGACTTGGCATATTCAACCAATTGGTAAATGCTCACTGGGGGAGTGAAATGCCTGCTTTTTTTGAAGGCTTTCCTGGCAGGGGCACGTAAAAACTCAATGGCATCAATGCCTAACCGTGAAACCAGGGCATTCTTCCTGCTTGTGCCCAGTTCTTCTGCTTTATAAATCTGGTTGTAAAAGCAATAAAGCATGAAATCCAATAAATCAGGTACCACAGCTTCTGCACCTTCCGCTTCCAGCAGCTCGACCAAATGATTGTTGGCGGCGGGGGCAAATTTTACAAGGATTTCCCCTACAATACCAACCTTTGGTTTGGGGATATCGGAAATGGGGATGGCATCGAAGTCCTCAATAATTTCTTTGCACATCTTTTTAAATTTCCAGGGGTTTAAATGTTTGGCGGATACAAAATCCTGGCATTCCTTTAACCATTTGGCATGTACTCTTTCTACAGCTCCCGGCTCTGCCTCGTAAGGCCGCATCCGGTAAATACAGCGCATGAAAATATCGCCAAACACAGCCCCAAAAGCAGCGCGGCTGAGCAAATCCGCGTTCAGATGGAAGCCGGGATTGGTTTCAATGCCCGCCATATTGATGGAAATAACGGGGATTTGGGGCATCCCGGCTTTTTCCAGGGCACGCCGTATGAAACCTACGTAATTGGTAGCGCGGCAGCCGCCGCCCGTCTGTGACATGATGACGGCTACTTTATTTAAATCATATTCGCCGGACAGTAGGGCATCCATAATCTGCCCCACAACCATAAGGGAAGGGTAGCAGGCATCGTTGTTCACATATTTTAACCCTACGTCCACAGCTCGTTTATTGTCATTGGACAATACTTTGAAATGATAGCCGCAGGCATGGAAAGCCGGCTCCAGCACTTCAAAGTGGATGGGTGACATCTGAGGGCAGAGTATTGTATAAGTCTGGCGCATTTCTTCCGTAAAAGCCACTTTTTGAATGGCGGAGGAGCGGACTTTGCGCTGCTGCTGTTTCTGTTCCCTGACACGAATCGCGGAAAGGAGGGAACGGATACGGATACGGGCAGCCCCCAGATTGCTGACCTCATCTATCTTCAGGCAAGTATATATTTTATCGGAGCTGGTGAGGATGTCATTTACCTGGTCGGTAGTGACGGCATCCAGGCCGCATCCGAAGGAATTGAGCTGGATTAAATCCAAATCATCCCTTGTTTTTACAAAGCTGGCAGCCGCATACAGCCTGGAGTGGTACATCCACTGGTCGGAAACAATCAAAGGGCGTTCCGGCTCGGCTAAATGGGAGATAGAATCTTCCGTCAATACGGCAATGCCGTAAGAAGTAATCAGCTCAGGGATGCCGTGGTTAATTTCCGGGTCGATATGATAAGGGCGTCCGGCCAAGACTATGCCCCGCATATGGTTTTGCTCGATATAATGAAGAGTTTCTTCCCCCTTTTGCTTAATATCCGCCCTGGCATTGCCCAACTCCGCCCAGGCCGCATCCGCCGCATCGATGACCTCCTGGGAGGGTATTTCGGAAAATTCTTTAATCAGCGCTTCGGTGGCGGTACGGATATCCCGGAAGGACATAAAAGGATTCCGCAATATCATTTCGCCGCGGCCTATTTCTTCCACGTTATTTTTAATGTTTTCCGAATAGGAGGTGACGATAGGGCAGTTATAATGGTTGTTGGCCGCCTCGAATTCGTTGCGCTCATAAAAGAGGGCAGGGTAAAATATGAAATCTACCCCTTCGTGGATGAGCCAGCTCACATGGCCGTGGGCCAGTTTGGCCGGATAGCATTCCGATTCGCTGGGGATGGATTCGATACCCAGCGAATAAATATTATGGTTGGAAAGGGGGGAGAGCACTACCTGGTATCCAAGTTTGGTGAAAAAGGTAAACCAGAAGGGGTAGTTCTCATACATATTTAAAACCCGGGGAATACCCACTCTTCCCCTCTTTGCTACATCGGCGGAAAGGGGTTCATAGCCGAAAATCCTTTTCAGCTTATACTCAAAAAGGTTGGGGACATTATTCTTGCTTTTGGATTTTCCAAGCCCCCGTTCACAGCGGTTGCCGGAGATGAACTGGCGGCCTCCGCTGAATTTATTGATGGTAAGCCTGCAGTTGTTGGTGCATCCTTTGCATTTTGCCATGCTGGTTTCAAACTGAAGTGACTGAATCTGCCCGATAGTGAGCATAGTGGTGGCATAACCATCTTTATAGCGTTCCCTGGCTATCAGGGCAGCGCCGAAAGCCCCCATAATGCCTGCAATATCCGGGCGTATTGCCTCACAGCCTGCAATCTTTTCAAAGCTGCGCAGTACAGCATCGTTATAGAAAGTACCGCCCTGTACTACAATATTTTTCCCCAGTTCAGAAGCATCGGAAACCTTGATAACTTTGAACAGGGCATTTTTGATAACGGAATAGGCTAGTCCGGCAGAAATATCCGCCACTTCCGCCCCTTCCTTTTGGGCCTGCTTTACTTTGGAATTCATGAAAACCGTGCAGCGTGTGCCTAAATCAATGGGATGTTTGGCGAACAGGGCGGCCTGGGCGAAGTCCTCCACGCTGTAATTCAAGGATTTGGCAAAGGTTTCGATAAAAGAGCCGCAGCCGGAGGAGCAGGCTTCGTTTAACTGGACGCTGTCTACTGTCTGGTTTTTGATTTTAATACATTTCATATCCTGGCCGCCGATATCCAGGATGCAGTCCACTTCGGGGTCAAAGAAGGCGGCGGCATAATAGTGTGCGACCGTTTCCACTTCCCCGTCATCCAATAAAAAGGCTGACTTTAACAAAGCTTCCCCATAACCGGTGGAGCAGGAACGGACGATATGTACATCTTCGGGGAGCAGCCGGTAAATTTCTTTTATGGAGCGTATTGCTGTTTTTAACGGGCTTCCGTCATTGCTGCTGTAGAAGGAATACAACAGGGAGCCGTCTTCAGCCACTAAAGCTACTTTAGTGGTGGTACTTCCGGCATCAATGCCTAAAAAGCACCGGCCATGATAGGAGGCCAGGTCGGAAGTTCCCACATGGTTCATGGAATGACGCATTTTAAACGCGTCATAGGCATCCTCATCGGCGAATAAAGGTTCCATTCTTTCCACTTCAAATTCCATCTTGATGTTGGAAGAAAGCTTGGCGTCCATTTCTTCCATGGAATAATGCACTTCTTCTTTGGCATTCAGGGCAGAGCCTATGGCAGCAAAGAGATGGGAATGGCCTGTCTGGATGATATGTTCCTCGTCCAATTTAAGGGTGCGGATAAAAGCTTCCTTAAGCTCGGACAAAAAATGTAAGGGTCCGCCCAGAAAAGCCACATGCCCCCGGATTGGCTTTCCACATGCCAGACCGGAGATGGTCTGGTTTACTACCGCCTGGAAAATAGAGGCGGATAGGTCTTCTTTTGTTGCTCCTTCATTAATTAAAGGCTGAATGTCAGATTTTGCAAATACACCGCAGCGGGCGGCGATTGTATATAATGACTGATAATTTTTCGCATATTCGTTCAGGCCGGAAGCATCTGTCTGCAGCAGGGAGGCCATCTGGTCGATGAATGAGCCGGTGCCCCCGGCACAAATGCCGTTCATGCGCTGCTCCACATTTCCGTCTTCAAAATAAATGATTTTTGCATCTTCCCCACCAAGTTCTATGGCTACATCCGTTTTGGGCGCCAGCTCCTGAAGAGTGGTAGAAACGGCTATAACCTCCTGTACAAAAGGAACTTGTAAGTGGTTGGCAAGGGTAAGCCCGCCCGAGCCGGTAATCATCGGATGGAGTTCCACGTTGCCCAACTCCCCATATGCCTTTTTCAACAGGCTTGCGAGAGTTTCCCTGATATTTGCATAATGCCGTTCGTAATCGGAAAATAATATTTTATGGGCATCATCCAAAATTGCTATTTTTACTGTGGTTGAACCGATATCGATTCCCAGAGTATAATGTAACTGATTCATAGTATCCGCCCTTTCTTGTTCTATTTAGTAGGAAATATCCAGATTCTTCCTATTATAATGCATCACGGCAGAACCTTTGGACATACCTAGACATTATACGACACGGTTTTGTAAAAAGCAATGAATCAATGCTAAGAATTTGTAAAGAATTCATTTATAAATGTTAAAAGTTTATGACTTGCAGCAGAAACCGTATATAGTTTATTTACTTTTAAATGATGGGATGTTAGAATATATTCACGTATCCGCTGTCTCATGACAGGAAGGATGAGAGTATTGTTTTGCAGCGGTATAGGGCTTATGCGGCAGTCTGTAGAAGAGCCGTATTTAAGCTTTAAGTTAGCGTAATAAAGGCGCAGAAACGGGGATGACAGGATTATGATGAGCAATTTTGAAAAAAAATTTGGGAAATATGCGATTAAGAATCTTTCGCTCACACTAATTATGTGTTATGCGGCTGGATATGTGATTGAGTTGGTGATACCGGGACTTTTCTCTTATTTGACCTTGAATCCCTATGCAATTATGCGTGGGCAGATTTGGCGTCTGGTGACATGGATTTTAATACCGCCGGAATCATCCAATCTGTTTTTTGTACTGCTGATGCTATATTTTTACTATTCGCTGGGAACGTCATTGGAGAGGACCTGGGGAACTTACCGCTATAATGTTTATATTTTTTCCGGCATGCTGTTTACCATTATTGGAAGTTTCCTGATGATGGTATATTGCTATTTGTTCCCGACAGTAGATATGGTAAAGTATGGACCTGGGATTTTCTTTTCGTCAGTTTCCCCCCTTTTCAGTACTTATTATGTTAATATGTCAATTTTCCTGGCTTTTGCGGCAACTTTCCCGGAAGTACAAGTATTGCTGATGTTTATCATACCGATAAAAGTAAAAGTTCTGGGAATCATTTATGGGATTATGCTTGTTGCTAATTTTATCCAGGGCAGCGTTTACAGCAGATTTGCCATGGGGGCTTCCCTGTTTAATTTTATTGTATTCTGGGTAACCAGCAAAAACCATATCCATATGTCGCCCAAACAGGTAAGGAGAAGGCAGGAATTCAGAAGGGAAGTGAAGCGTAGCGTTGGGGTGACCAAACATAAATGTGCGATTTGCGGTAGGACGGAACTGGACAGCCCGGATTTGGAATTCCGTTTCTGCTCCAAATGTAATGGAAACTATGAGTACTGCCAGGAGCATTTATTTACCCATCAGCATGTGAAATAGAGGCCGGATGGATATATGAAACGGCGGCCATCCGAATCAGGAGGTAAAAGGTGGATAGGGAAATTATATTTGCCAGGACATTGGAAGAAGTAAAAAAGAAAGCAAAAGAACAGGGCAACTGCATTTCTCAGGAGCAGTTGGAGGAGGCTTTTGCAAAACTGGAGCTGGGGAAAGACCAATTGGCCCTGGTTGCGGATTATCTGGAAAAACATAAAATAGGGATTGGGGAACCGGTAAATGCGCAAGATTATCTCACCGGGGAGGAAATACATTACCTGGATACTTATCTGGAAGAACTGAAAGCCCTGATGGAACAGAACGGGTTAATGGAAATGACGGAAGGGGAAAGGGAGGCAATTACTATTTCGGCCATGGCCGGAGATAAGCAGGCGCAGGCAAGGCTGACGGAGATTTATCTGCCGGAAGTGGTGGAAATCGCTAAGCTGTATAGTGGACAGGGCGTTTACCTGGAGGACTTAATCGGGGAAGGCAATGTGGCAGTGGCGGCAGGGGTGACCATGCTGGGCTGCCTGGAGCATCCGGAGGAGGCCAGGGGGATGCTGGGGAAAATGATTATGGATGCCATGGAAGAGCATATAAGCGACAGCTTGGAGGAAGCTGGCTCCAACAAGAAAATTGCGGATAATGTGAACCGGGTGGCAGAGCAGGCAAAAGAACTGGCGCAGCTTTTACAAAGGAAAGTTACAGCAGAAGAACTGGCCCTGGAAACGGAATTGACGGAAGAACAGATTAAAGATGCAGTGCGCATGAGCGGCAACCGCATTGAGCATATTGCAGGGGGAGATTCATGAAAATTCCTGGCATGTTTGGCTTTGAACAAAATATATTGTCAGAATATTCTCACAGCTTAGAGTTTCGCAAACGCCTAAATAGATAGTAGTGAAAGGAGCATGGTTTAAGGATGGAAGGGCATGGAGTGCAGGATAGGGATTTTAAATACATATTGCAGGATGCTGGCGCCATTTATCTTGGCGCCAGATACAGTTATGGGGAATTATTGGAAGAGGATATGGTGGCTTTTAAGCTGAAAACGATTATTTCCCATTACATTTTGAAAGATGTGGATTCTGCTTCCACGTTGGAAAGCCATTTTTATTATATGACCCAAGAGTCTTTTTCCTACCAGACCTTCCGGGAGCTGAAGGTGAAAATAAAGGTAAGCCTTCCGGAAGAAAAGAGAAGCCTGACGGGGAAAGTAAAGCATATTTATAAAGATAAAATATATACTCTTAAGGAACTGGCAGAGATTAACCTGGCGAGGAAGAAACAACTGGGCCTGATAATCCGGGAGATTGTCATTTCCAAGCTGGGACTGATGAGCTTTACGGTATAAGTTCCGGGTACGTAACAGTTTAGCCCAGGACTTTGCACTTGCTGCAAAGTCCGTACGAATATGTAGATGTGGCAAAGAATCCGGCCCTTTTGCCGCAGGCAAAATTCAAAATGGCCGGATTCCGTAACAGGGAAGCCGAAAGGCTGAACTGTTACCCGGGTACATTTTGTATACTTTTTCCTTCTTTGCCAAAACTATTATAATATGGTATAATGAATTGCGCAAATGCGCATGGAATGGTTATATCACATATTGCATGGATGAGCTGTTATAAAATTGCAGCACGGGCAGAATAGGAAAGGAATAAGGCAGGATGGACAATAAACGGATGGAACAGAAAATCAGGGATTTGAAGAGTTATGAAATTTTAGAGGCAAGGCCGGTTCCGGACCTGAATTCATATGGCTATTTGCTGCGGCATAATAAGACTGGGGCAAGGATTACCCTGCTTTCAAATGAGGACAACAATAAAGTGTTTTATATCGGATTCCGCACACCGCCCAAGGACAGTACGGGGGTGGCGCATATTATCGAACATACGGTTCTGTGCGGCTCGAGGAATTTTCCGGTAAAAGACCCATTTATCGAATTGGCGAAAGGTTCTTTGAATACTTTCTTAAATGCTATGACTTATCCGGATAAAACGGTATATCCGGTGGCTAGCTGCAATGACAAGGATTTCCAAAATCTAATGCACGTTTATCTGGATGCGGTATTTTATCCCAATATATATAACGAAAAAAAGATTTTCATGCAGGAAGGCTGGCATTATGAGCTGGAGGATGCAGCGGATGAACTGACGATTAACGGGGTAGTTTATAATGAAATGAAAGGGGCATTTTCTTCGCCGGACGATGTGCTGGACAGGGAGGTGCTGAATTCCCTGTTCCCGGACACGGCTTATGGTACGGAATCGGGAGGGGACCCGGAAGCAATCCCAGACCTGACTTATGAGGAATTCCTTGATTTCCATAGAAGATATTATCACCCTTCTAACAGCTATATCTATCTTTACGGAGATATGGATATGGCGGAGAAGCTGGAATTTCTAGACAGGGAATATTTGTCCGGTTTTGACTTTCTGGAAGTGGATTCGCGGATAGGGGTACAAAAAGGGTTTGATTTGCCTAAAGAAACCAGGCGGGAATATTCCATAATGGAAGGGGAATCGGAGCAAGGGAATACTTATCTTACTTATAACGCGGTAGTAGGGGACAATCTAGACCGGAAATTATATATTGCCTTCCAGACATTGGACTATGCGCTCTGTTCCGCCCCAGGTGCGCCGGTGAAAGAGGCGCTGATGGAAAAGGGGATTGGGAAGGAAATATACAGTACTTATGATAACGGAGTGATGCAGCCTTATTTTTCCATAGTGGCAAAAGGGGCTGAGGAAGGGCAGAAGGAAGAATTTGTCCATGTGATAGAAAGTGTGCTGAAAGAACAGGCGGAGAAAGGGATTGACAGGAAGGCATTAAAAGCCGGGCTGAATTATCTGGAATTTAAATACAGGGAATCGGATTTCGGAAGTTATCCCAAAGGATTGATGGTCGGGCTGCAGGCGCTGGATAGCTGGCTGTATGATGACAGGAAGCCTTTGGTCCATGTGGAGGCAAACGAAACATTTGCGGCATTAAAGGAGGAACTGGATAAGGGATATTATGAAGATTTAATCCGGAAATATTTGTTGGACAACGGGCACAAGTCGGTACTTGTGCTGGCGCCGGTGAAAGGGCTGACAGCCAAAAAGGATGGGAAGCTGCAGAAAAAACTGCAGGAATATAAGGCCGGGCTTAGCAGGGAAGAAATAGAAGAAGTAGTAAAACAGACAAAAGAATTGGAAGAATATCAGGAAGAGCCTAACAGGAAAGAAGACCTGGAAAAAATTCCCCTGTTAAAACGGGAAGACATCAAAAAAGAAGCGGAAAAGTATGTGAATGAGGAACGCTTTGCGGGCGATACACTGATTTTGACCCATAATATTTTCACCAATGGGATTGGTTATCTACGGTTTATGTTTGATATAGGACAGATACCGGGAGAACTTTTCCCGTATATTGGCGTGTTGAAAAATGTGCTGGGAATGGTGGATACGGAAAATTATTCGTATGGCGATTTGTACCATGAGACGAATATAAAGACAGGCGGCATTAATCTGGTGGTGAATACTTATATCGATTCGACCAATATGCCGGATTATAAAGTGATGCTGGAAATAAAAGCAAAGGCGCTTTATGAAAATATGGCGGAAGCTTTCCGGCTGGTGGAGGAAATGGCGCTGCGCTCCAGCTTTATGGATAAGAAGCGGCTGTACGATGTGATTGGGGAAGTACAGTCCAGAATGCAGGCTTCCATGGTATCCGCAGGGCATTCCCTTGCGGCGCTTAGGGCGCTGTCCTATCTTTCGCCTACGGCGGCTGTAGCGGAGCAGTTGAGCGGGATTCCCCAATACCGGCTGCTTGAGGGGCTGGAGAGCCGGTTTGAGGAAGAAAAGGAAAGGCTGGCTCAAAAACTGGAGCTGCTTGTGAAGAGTATTTTCCGTCCGGAAAATTTTATGATGGATTATACCGGAGAGGAAAAAGGATACCAGAATCTGGAAGAACTGGTGCAGTCCTTTAAGGGGAAACTTTTCACCGAACCAGTGGAAAAGGAAAAGGAAAAGTTCCGGCCGGAACTGGAAAAGAAAAACGAAGGCTATCTGACTTCGGCACAGGTGCAATATGTGTGCCGTGCGGGGAATTTTATTCGCAAAGGGCTGCCTTATACGGGGGCTTTGAAAGTGCTGAAAGTAATGATGGGGTATGATTATCTGTGGAACAGGGTCAGGGTAAAAGGAGGTGCCTATGGTTGTATGTGCAGCTTCGGCAAATCCGGGGATAGTTATTTTGTTTCCTACAGAGACCCTAATCTGGAAAAAACAGTGGATGTTTATGAGAAAGCGGCGGAGTATATTGAAAATTTTGAAGCGGACGAGCGGATGATGACCCAGTTTATCATCGGGGCAATCAGCGAGATGGATGTGCCGATGACCCCGGCGGCGAAGGGGCTGTATTCCCTGACGGGTTATATGACGAAGCTGCCGTTTGCCAGAGTGCAGAAGGAAAGGGATGAACTGCTTTCGACCACTGCTGAAATTATCCGGGGATTGGGCGGACATATTCGTGCGTTTATGGAAGATGATTGCCTTTGTGTGGTGGGCAGTGAAGAGAAATTGAAGGAGAATGAAGGGATGTTCCGGAAGCTGGAGCAGTTGTTTCATTAAGGGAAGGTAGTTTAGGCTGAGGGAATATTCCGGTTAGCAATGAGGAAGATAGGAAAAGAGAGGGAAAGGTTATGAAAAAGGTGTGGGGGAAGATTTTGGGGAAGAATGTTTTTATCGGGTTGGCGGCGGCAGCGGTAATGCTGCAGATAGGGTGCGGCAGCGCTAGTAAATATGATAATTCTACGGCAGCGGCGGAGGCATCTGCTACAGAAATGGCGGGAGGTTCTGGGGATGTTTATCTGGCGGAATCTGATTATGCGGCAGAGGAAGGGGTAGAAGCTGCGGCTACGGATGGCGGGGAGACTGTATCGGTGGCCTCTAACCGGAAGCTGATTAAGGACGTCTACATGGATGTGGAAACGGGGGATTTCGATAAACTGCTGGCTACGGTGGAAGGAAGGGTGGATGCCCTAGGCGGATACATAGAAAATATGAATGTGCATAATGGCAGCGGAGCATATGGGAATTCGTTAAAAGGCGCAAACCTGACAATCCGTATCCCAAAAGATAAATTAGGTCAGTTTGTGACAGAAGTGTCGGAATGTTCCAATGTGGTCAGCCGTAGCGAGAAGACCCAAGACGTAACCATGGAGTATGTGGACCTGGAGAGCCATAAAAAGGCACTGATGACGGAGCAGGAGCGGCTATTGGAACTGCTGGGAAGGGCAGACACAATGGAGGATATTATAACCATAGAAGAACGCCTTTCCCAGATTCGCTATGAAATGGAAAGTATGGAATCCCAGTTGCGTACTTATGATAATCTGGTGGATTTTTCTACGGTGACTCTGAGCATAAAAGAAGTGGAGGTGTTGACACCGACAAGGGAAGAAACCGCCTGGGAAAAGATGTCCAAAGGCTTTGTGGCTTCCATGAACGGTTTGGGGAGAGGGCTGAAGAATACCTTTATCTGGTTTGTTATCAGCCTGCCATATCTGGTTTTCTGGGCAGCTTTCATTGTGGGTATTATATTCATTATCCGGGCAACGAGGAAAAGAAAAGCGAAAAAATTGGAGAAACTGGGCTGGAAACAGCAGCCAGGCGCAGCTTTTGACATGAGGGGGAATTGGAGCGGCCGACAGAGCGCAGATGTAAGAAACGAAGCCGGGATGAAGCAGGATGCGGATGAGAGGAAAGAAGCCGGTGTGAAACAGGATGCGGATGAGAGGAAAGAAGCCGGGATGAAGCAGGATGTAGATGAGAGGAAAGAAGCCGGGATGAAGTAGGATGCAGATGAGAGGAAAGAAGCCGGGATGAAACAGAAGGCGGATGCAGGAAATCAAGCCAGGGTGAAACAGGATGTTGGCGGACAGGAAGACATAGCCGGGCAGCATGATGCAGCCGGACAGAAAGGTGTGGATTGCCGAATGCGGCTAGTCGGTGGGAGATAAATTGTTGGATGCGTTTAGTCGGCAGGGGATGGATTGCCGGATGCATCCAGGCTGTGGGGGTGGATTCCATGGAGGAAACCGACGGGTCTGGAAAGGCGGCCGGCCTTGATGAAAAGAATCGAAAACAGAAAATAAACATACGGAACAGAAAGAGGAAAAAGCATTGGATAAGAATTTTAAATCGGGTTTTGCCACTTTAATTGGCAGGCCGAATGTAGGAAAATCTACATTGATGAATCACATTATCGGGCAGAAAATTGCGATTACAAGCAACCGCCCCCAAACAACCCGGAACAGGATACAGACTGTGTATACTTCAAAGGAAGGGCAAATTGTTTTCGTGGATACCCCAGGTATCCATAAGGCGAAAAACAAGCTGGGAAATTATATGGTGCGTATAGCGGAACGCTCCTTGACAGAAGTGGATGTGATACTGTGGCTGGTAGAACCCTCTACTTTTATCGGTGCAGGGGAAAAGCATATTATTGAACAACTGAAAAAAGTGAAAACACCGGTGATATTAGTGATTAATAAAACGGATAAAGTGAAAAGGGAAGAAGTTCTCGTTTTTATTGATGCTTACCGGAAAGAAATGGATTTTGAGGAAATTGTTCCCGTATCGGCATTAAAGGGGGATAATATAGATGTGCTGTTGGAATGTATTATGAAATACCTTCCTTACGGGGAAGCATTTTATGATGAAGATACAGTGACTGACCAGCCGGAACGTCAGATTGTGGCAGAATTAATCCGGGAAAAAGCCCTCTATAGCCTGGAGGAGGAGATTCCCCATGGAATTGCGGTTGTGATTGAAAATATGAAATTCCGAAAGAGCGCCGATAAAGACAGGAGAAAAAGAACCACAATAGCGGATATTGAGGCGACCATAGTCTGCGAAAGGGAATCCCATAAAGGCATCATTATAGGGAAAAAAGGCGCTATGCTGAAACAAATCGGCAGCAAAGCCAGGCCGGAAATCGAAGATATGCTTGAATGCAAGGTGAATCTGCAGCTTTGGGTTAAGGTGAGGAAGGATTGGCGCGACAGCGATTTGTATATGAAAAATTTCGGCTATAATCCAAAAGAATCCGAATAGGAAATATGAAAAAAGCGAACCCTAATAGAAGTAGAAAAGTTAGGGGGCACAAGATGAAAGGATTAAATTACTGGCAACAATTCTTAAGTACCGGAAGCGTGGAAGATTATTTGGAATTCAGGAAATCGCAAGGAAAAGGAAATACGGCGGAAGACTATATGATTATGGGGGATGGCCCGTATGCAGGAGTTTGTGAAGTTAACAGGGATAATATTAAAAACAGTGCCTATCGGGGAATACGATAGGCGCATCGTTATTTTAACAAAAGAAAGGGGAAAGATATCGGCATTTGCGAAAGGGGCAAGAAAGCCTAACAGCCGTTTGATAGCGGCAGCTTCCCCATTTGTTTTCGGGGAATTTAAAATGTATGAGGGAAGGTCTTCTTATAATATCATGGAAGCGGATATTCAGAATTATTTTGAAGGTCTTAGGGAAGATTTTACTGCGGCCTGCTATGGCATGTATTTTTTGGAAATGGCGGATTACTATACGAGAGAGAATGGGGAAGAGGCGGAAATGCTGAAACTTTTGTACCAGTCATTGCGCGCCCTTTTGGCAAAGGGACTGGACAAGGAACTGGTGCGGTACGTTTTTGAAATCAGGGCAGTGGTGGCAAATGGGGAATATCCGGGAATCCCGGAAGGGAAAGAGTGGAAAGAATCCACTGTGTATGCGATGAATTACATAGAAAAAAGCCCGGTGGAAAAGCTATATACTTTTGCCGTGGCCGATGAAATTTTAGAGGAATTAAAACAGATTGCGGGGGAATTTTGCAGAAGGTTTGTGGATAGGGAAATGAAGAGCTTGAAGGTGCTGGAGTAGGGCGTAAATTAAACTGGATGGAAAACAGGAAAAAGCCCTAAATAAAAAGGAAATAACTCCAAATAAAAAGGAAACGCTTCAAATATTTATGTTGAAAATTCTTTATAAGTCGGCTATAATATTGTGAATGCAAAACAACAGCCTTGCCGGAGGGATTGAAGGATAGAAAAAGGGCAATGGAGGATGATAGAATGGGTAATATAAAGAGGATATTAGGAATACTTTTGATAAGTGCGGTCCTGTGCGGCTGTGGGGAGACGGGAGAAGGCAAAGGAACGGGTACGGAGAATGCCGATATCCCTGTAGAAACCGGGTCAGAAATCGAAGTGCTTAAGGATGGCAGCATTGTAGAAACCCTTACGGAAGACTTTGCGAAGGAGTACTATGATGCAGCGAATTTGAGGGACATGCTCTTGGAGGAGGTAGAAGATTTCAATAGAAACCTGAGTGGAGGGAGCGTGATTGTGGATGAATTTGAGAACGCGGATGGCAAACTGATGGTGAAGATAAAATATCCTTCTTCGGAAGCTTACAGCGCTTATAATACAGATACCTATAATCACAAAACGCTGTTCCATGGAACAATAGCCCAGGCTCAGGAAGAAGGGTATACGTTCGACATCCCCATGACGGATGTGAAAGGTGAAAAGACCATAGGCAAGGAAGAGATTTTGGAAATGGAAAGCTCGAAAATTTTAATTGCGGAATGGCCCTCCCAGGTGAAGATACCGGGAAAAATCTTGTATGTAGGGGAAAATGTAGTATCTTTAGGGAAAAATAAAGCGGCAATGCGCCCGGATGAAAACGGGAACTCATTGGGGAAATATTATATAATATATAAATAAAATAGAAGTTGGTGAAAACCTAAGCGATAGAAAGGTAAGGGAAAGGAGAAGAGCTAGAAAGATGGAAAAAACAATGGATAAAATTGTAGCGTTGGCAAAGGCGAGGGGGTTTGTATATCCTGGCTCCGAAATTTATGGTGGGCTTGCGAATACATGGGATTATGGCAATCTGGGCGTAGAACTGAAAAACAACGTGAAAAAGGCATGGTGGCAGAAATTTATTATGGAAAACCCCTATAACGTGGGTGTAGACTGTGCGATTTTGATGAACCCCCAGACATGGGTGGCTTCCGGGCATTTGGGGGGTTTTTCCGACCCGCTGATGGACTGTAAGGAATGCCATGAGCGTTTCCGTGCGGATAAGATTATTGAGGATTATGCGGCAGAGCATCAAATGGAACTGGATGGCTCCATCGATGGCTGGTCTCAGGAAAAAATGAAAAATTTTATTGAGGATAACCAAATTCCCTGCCCTACCTGCGGCAAACATAATTTTACGGATATCAGGCAGTTCAACCTGATGTTCAAGACGTTCCAGGGCGTAACCGAAGACGCCAAAAATACAGTGTACTTAAGGCCAGAGACCGCACAGGGGATTTTTGTTAACTTTAAGAACGTACAGAGGACTTCCAGGAAGAAGATTCCGTTTGGAATTGGCCAAATAGGTAAATCTTTCCGTAACGAAATAACGCCTGGAAACTTTACGTTCCGCACAAGGGAATTCGAGCAAATGGAACTGGAGTTTTTCTGCGAACCGGATACGGATTTGGAATGGTTTGCTTACTGGAAGCAGTTCTGTATCGACTGGCTGAAAAAGCTTGGTATGAAAGAGGAAGAAATGCGCGTAAGAGACCATGACAAAGAGGAGCTTTCTTTCTATTCCAAGGCAACTACGGATATCGAATTTTTATTCCCCTTCGGCTGGGGTGAGCTGTGGGGAATTGCGGACAGGACAGACTATGACCTGACGCAGCACCAGAATGTTTCCGGACAGGATTTGACTTATTTTGATGATGGAAAAAATACAAGGTATGTGCCTTATGTAATAGAACCTTCCCTGGGAGCTGACAGGGTAGTGCTGGCCTTCCTTTGTGCGGCTTATGACGAGGAGGAAATCGGGGAAGGGGATGTGCGTACTGTGCTTCATTTCCATCCGGCCCTGGCACCGGTGAAAATCGGGGTTCTTCCGCTGTCCAAGAAGCTGAACGAAGGGGCGGAGATAATTTTTGCCCAGTTGTCCAAGAAATACAACTGTGAATTCGATGACAGGGGAAATATCGGCAAGAGATACCGCAGGCAGGATGAAATCGGAACGCCTTTCTGCGTGACCTATGACTTTGATTCGGAAACAGACGGCTGCGTAACGGTACGCTTCCGGGATTCGATGGAGCAGGAGCGTGTGGCTATCGCAGAGTTGGATGCATATTTTGCGGATAAGTTTTCATTTTAACTATTGAGGTGGTGCACAGGGAGAGTATTTTTCTTGCTGGATTCGATAACAGCATGCAATTGTGTGTTGAGTGATAATAGGGAAAGGAATACGGGCAACGATGAAACAGTATGGAGTAAATGAACTAAGAAGAATGTTTTTGGAATTCTTTGAGAGCAAAGGGCATCTGGCGATGAAGAGCTTTTCGCTGGTTCCCCATAATGACAACAGCTTATTGCTGATAAATTCCGGTATGGCGCCTTTAAAACCGTATTTTACAGGGCAGGAAATACCGCCCAGGAGGAGGGTAACAACTTGTCAGAAATGCATTCGTACTGGCGATATTGAGAATATCGGCAAGACGGCACGGCATGGCACCTTTTTTGAAATGCTGGGCAACTTCTCTTTCGGGGATTATTTTAAGCACGAAGCGATTAAGTGGAGCTGGGAATTTTTAACGGAAGTGGTTGGCCTGGATGCGCAGCGCCTGTATCCATCCGTATATGTGGACGATGACGAGGCTTTTGAAATCTGGAATAAAGAAATCGGGATTGTCCCGGAAAGGATTTTCCGCTTTGGAAAAGAGGATAATTTCTGGGAGCATGGTTCAGGCCCTTGCGGTCCCTGCTCGGAAATCTATTATGACAGGGGAGAGAAATATGGCTGCGGCAAACCGGATTGTACGGTAGGGTGTGAATGCGACCGTTATATTGAAGTATGGAATAACGTATTTACCCAGTTTGACAATGACGGGAAAGGAAATTATTCTGAACTGGAGCAGAAAAATATTGATACCGGTATGGGTCTGGAGCGGTTGGCTACAGTAGTGCAGGATGTGGATTCCATTTTTGATGTGGATACGATTCAGGCGCTTCTAAACAGAGTGTGCGGGCTGGCAGGAAAGGGATATAAGGAGAAATATGAGTGGGATGTGTCCATCCGTATTGTGACGGACCATATCCGTTCCGCTACCTTTATGATTTCCGACGGGATTATGCCTTCCAACGAGGGCAGGGGCTATGTGCTTAGAAGGATTATCCGCCGTGCAGCAAGGCATGGGAGGCTGTTAGGCATTGAGGGGCAGTTCCTGGCAGAACTGAGCAATACGGTGATTGAAGGAAGCAAGGACGGATACCCGGAGCTGGAAGAGAAGAAGGACTTTATTTTCAATGTACTGACACAGGAGGAGGGAAAGTTTAACCGGACTATCGACCAGGGCCTTTCCATCCTGATGGAAATGGAAGCTTCTATGGAAAAGGAAGGCAAGAAGGAACTGGATGGGAACGATGCCTTTAAATTATATGATACTTACGGCTTCCCGCTGGATTTGACAAAAGAAATCCTGGAGGAGAAAGGCTTTTCGGTAGATGAAAAGGGATTTGCCGAGGCCATGGAGGAGCAGAAGGTAAAAGCGCGTTCCGCCCGGAAGGTGACGAATTATATGGGGGCGGATGTGACGGTTTATGAGTCCATCGACCCGAGCGTTACTACAGAGTTTGTAGGCTATGACAGGCTGGAGCATGAGTCGGGGATTACGGTACTGACTACGGAAACGGAAATCGTGGAAGCCCTGGCTGACGGGGATGCGGGAACGATTTTTGTGGAGGAAACGCCTTTTTATGCTACCATGGGCGGGCAGTGCGGGGATATCGGCACGATTGTAGGCCCAGACGGCGAATTCCATGTAATGGATACGGTGAAGCTGTTGGGCGGAAAAGTAGGGCATATCGGTAAAGTGACAAAAGGTATGCTGAAGGCAGGCGATAAAGTAACCCTTAAGGTGGATGCCGTAAGGCGTGGGGATACATGTAAAAACCACAGTGCCACCCACTTGCTGCAAAAGGCGCTTAGGACGGTGCTGGGAACCCACGTGGAGCAGGCAGGTTCTTACGTGGATGGAGAAAGGCTTCGTTTTGACTTTAGCCATTTTTCAGCGATGACCAAAGAGGAAATCGCAAAAGTGGAGCAGATGGTCAATGAAAAAATAGTCCAGTCCATTCCGGTAGCAACGAGCATTATGTCTATTGAGGAAGCGAAAAAGAGTGGGGCGATGGCGCTGTTTGGCGAAAAATACGGCGAGACGGTGCGTGTGGTGCAGATGGGCGATTTCTCCACAGAACTTTGCGGCGGTACTCATGTGGCCAACACAGGAGCGATTGCTAATTTTAAAATTTTATCCGAAAGCGGTGTGGCGGCAGGTATCCGAAGGATTGAAGCCATTACTGGAACAGGAGTGTTAAAATATTACGAAGGGCTGGAGGAGACTCTGGCCGAAGCAGCTAAAACGGTGAAGACAACACCGGCCGGCCTGGTAGAACGTCTGGAGCATCTGATGGCGGAAGTAAAGGCTCTGCAAAGCGAAAACGAATCTTTAAAGAGCAAGGCGGCAAAGGATGCCCTGGGCGATGTGATGAACCAGGTGCAGGATATTAAAGGGGTGAAATTCCTGGCAGTTAAAGTTTCCGGTGTGGATATGAATGGCCTTAGGGATTTGGGCGACCAGTTGAAAGCGAAAATCGGGGAAGGAGTCATTGTGCTGTTTTCCGATGTGGACGGCAAAGTAAATCTGGTATCTTTTGCTACGGATGAAGCTATGTCCAAGGGCGCCCATGCGGGCAATTTAATCAAAGGGATTGCCTCCCTCGTTGGCGGGGGCGGAGGCGGCAGGCCCAATATGGCCCAGGCCGGTGGCAAGAACCCTTCAGGGATTGAACAGGCGATAGCGGAAGCAGCGAAAGTGCTGGAAGGGCAGTTGGGATAAGCGCGGGCTTTGGAATATTATTGCGGTGAAAAATAAGAAAACGGTATGGTTTCGGTCTAATGTCATTTAATTAACGATGGCGGACGCCGTGAGGGAAATAAAATGTTCCGTCGCCACGCTCCCGCTCCAAAAAAAGCGTAGCGGGCACTAGGTTCGAGAACTACCTCACCAAGTGCCGACGCTTTTTAAGGGACTCCTTAAACATTTTATTTCCCTCACGGCTGGGCTGAGGTGCTAACTAATGACATTGGGTTTCGGCTATGCCGTTTTTGTATATGCTCAGTCAAAAAAACCACGGAAATCAATTTTCATTGGCAGCGCAGCGGGCAGAGCCTATGGCCCATGCAGTGTTCCATTTTAAGGCTATTGATAAAAAGCAGCAATTTCACTTATGAAATGGTCTATATCTAGGGAAAAACCGCCATGGATGGC
>QXWV01000095.1 GCA_009911195.1 Lachnospiraceae bacterium
TCCGTATTCAACCCCTTTACCCATTTCATTAGTGAAATCTGCTTTTTATTTTAGCCTTAAAATGGAACACTGCATGGGCCATAGGCTCTGCCCGCTGCGCTGCCAATGAAAATTGATTTCCGTGCAAAAACCATTCGCTCCTTGACAGAAATTTGAAACATATGATATACTTTTTTGAAAGCAAAAGATTTCTTTAAGTGAAAACTTATCATACAGTATATCTGTCAGAACATTCTGTTCTCATATTCTTGAAATCCTGCTTTTGAAAACCCAAAAATAAAAATTGATAAAGCAGGAAAACGATAAAGAACGTCTGTAGGCTATTATTTTTAGTTCATTGGCATTTCATTTCAGCATTTTGCATTACGTTTCGCATCTATGTTTTCCTGCATAAAGGAGGAAATGTATGGAAAAAAGAGCAATTACAAAGCTGGAGAACCTAAACCTGATAAACCGGTTTCTATTTGATGAGGTGATGGAGGACAAGAGTTCTTATGAAGCGACAGTGAGCATATTGCTGGGAGAAGACATTTTCCTGGAGGAGCGGCCGGAGACGGAGAAAGGGCTTCGGGTATCGCCGGAACTGCGGGAAATTAGGCTGGATGTGGTGAGTATGGACAATGGCGGGAAAATCTATTATACGGAGATGCAACAGAAAGATACAAAGAATTTACGGCGAAGAAGCCGGTACTACCAGGCGCAGATGGATGTATCCTTGCTGAAGCCTGGGAGCAAGGACTTCAACCTTTTGAATGAAAGCTGTCTGATACTGGTAGCCCCCTTTGATATCTTTGGGCGGGAACTGTACCGCTATACCTTTGAGGGGAAGTGCAGGGAGTGCCCGGAACTAAGCCTGGATGACGGGGCATTGCGGGTATTTATCAATACCAAGGGGAAAAACAAAAAGGATTTTCCGCAGGAGTTCCTGGACTTTATGACGTATATCACTAAGACAACGGACGAAATAGCCGAAAAGACGGAAAGCCACAGGATAAAACAGATTCACGAACAGGTAAAAATGATTAAATTATCGGAAAAGATGGGGGTGAAATATATGCAGTTATGGGAGGAGAAAGCGTATATGCGGGAAGAAGCCTTTGAGGAGGGCCATAGTCGAGGCTGGGAAGTTGGACGGGCAGAGGGCTTAAAACAAGGAATAGAGCAAGGTTTAGAGCAAGGTTTAGAGCAAGGTTTAGAGCAAGGTTTAGAGCAAGGAATAGAGCAAGGAATAGAACAAGGAATAGAGCAAGGTTTAGAACAAGGTTTAGCACAAGGCGGTGAAAAGCTGCTTATTCAGATGGTCTGTAAAAAGCTGGGCAAAGAGAAAGCGGTGGAGGAGATTGCAGCCGAGGTGGAGGAAAGCTTAGAATTGGTAGAGAAAATCTGCGTTGCTGCGCAAGTGGAAGCTCCAGATTATGATTGCGACAAAATTTATGCAAGGCTTCATGGAGGAGAATAAATTCTGAAATTGACTTTCTTGTTCTTTGGAAGGAGACGATTAGTAAAATTGGCATGAGACATAAAAGATTGTGCAATTCATATACGGAACAAAAGTCCTTTTATATAAGAGGAGAACGGAGCAAAATACATAGACTGAAAGCCGGTAAACTTTAAAAATACATCAAAATGTAAATTATTTTGTCGAAAAGGGACATTAGTCCTGTACTAATGAAGGGACATATGTCATAATTGTTCCATGTAACGAACAAACTTACAGGAGGATAATATTTATGAAAAGAAGAATAATTGCATTGACCCTTGCGGCTGTGATGGCTTTTTCACTGGCAGCATGCGGTTCCGGAAACGGAAATGATGCCGGGAGTACAGGTGAAAGCGCCAGCGAAACCGGCGATGAGGGAGAAAGTGCTCCCGAGGAAACTGCGGATGAAGGCGGCGAAACAGCCGAGGCAACAGAAGCGGATGCCTCCGGCACAGATATGAATATTGCCATGATTACCGACTCCGGCGATATTACGGACCAGAGTTTTAATCAGACAACCTATGAGTCTTGCAAGGCATGGGCAGAGCAGAACGGTGCACAGTTCACTTATTACAAGCCTGACAGCGATTCCGACGAAGCGAGGAACGCCAGCGTTGACCAGGCAGTGGCAGGAGGGGCGAATGTAATTGTAATGCCGGGATATATGTTTGCTGCTGCTATTGTTTCACAGTCAGACCTGTATCCGGACGTTAAATTTGTTGCTTTGGATGTAGGTGCCGGCGACATTTGTGAAAAGGGTGTAGGTGAAGGATATGACTATAATCCGGCAAATTATGATGTGACGGAATATTATAATACGGATAATGTTTACTGCTGTACTTATCAGGAAGAAATCTCCGGCTATATGGCAGGGTATGCGGCAGTGAAATTGGGCTATAAGCATCTTGGATTCCTGGGCGGTATGTCTGTACCGGCAGTTACCCGTTTCGGATATGGCTATGTTCAGGGGATTGATGCGGCGGCTAAAGAACTTGGGATTGAAGGCGAAGTGGAAGTTGAGTATGTATGTGGCGGGCAGTTCTATGGCGACGCTGATATTACAGCGGCTATGGATACATGGTATGGCACAAAAGGAGTAGAAGTGGTATTTGCCTGCGGTGGCGGTATCTTTACATCTGCAGTAGAAGCAGCGGTGAAAGTTGATGGCAAGGTAATTGGAGTAGACTCCGACCAGGCGCCCATCATCGACCAGAGCGGTGAGGGGCTGACAGTGACATCGGCCATGAAGGGTCTAGCAGCAACCGTTAATACTGTACTTACAGATATCAAAGATGGAAAATGGGGCGAGTATGCAGGCAAGATTGATAATCTTGGAATGGTTTCCGAGAATCCGGAAGAGAACTTTGTTCAGCTTCCTATCGGAAGTACCCAATGGGGCGATGGCTTTACAGAAGACGATTACCGCGCATTGGTAACATCTCTGTATAATGGTGAAGTGAAAGTTTCCAACGATATTACGGCTATGCCATCAACAGCGGTGAAAGTAACCGATTATGGCAGTGTAAAATAAGTAAGGACTGGAAAGACGGAGGGAGCGGGTGATTCCTGCTCCCTTTTATATTAGACCCGTGCGGGGGAAATGCCCTTAAGGCGGCGCATGGGCCGCATGGCGGGTAGGGAAAGTCTTCCCCTGCTCGGAAAAAACAAAAATAGAGAGGAGGTATGTAAAGGATGGAGTATGCGATAGAGATGCTGAATATCACAAAAAGGTTTCCCGGTATCGTAGCGAATGACAATATCACTTTACAGTTGAAAAAAGGAGAAATCCACGCTCTGCTGGGGGAAAACGGTGCGGGGAAATCAACGCTGATGAGCGTATTGTTCGGGCTATATCAGCCGGAGGAGGGGGAAATCCGCAAGGATGGGAAGAAAGTCCAGATTCATGACCCCAACGATGCCAATGAGCTGGGAATCGGGATGGTACATCAGCATTTTAAGCTGGTGGAATGCTTTAGTGTCTTGGACAATATTATTTTAGGGGTGGAAACAACAAAGGGGGGATTCCTCCAGAAAGAAGAAGCAAAGAAGAAGGTTATCGAATTATCGGAAAAATACGGCCTTTTTGTGGACCCGGATGCTCTGGTGGAAGATATTACGGTGGGGATGCAGCAGAGGACGGAGATTTTGAAAATGCTGTATAGGGATAATGAAATCCTGATTTTCGATGAACCTACCGCGGTGCTGACGCCCCAGGAGATACAGGAGCTGATGGCAATTATGAAAAGCCTGGCGGCAGAGGGGAAGAGCATTTTATTTATTACCCATAAGCTGGCGGAGATTATGCAGGTGGCGGACAGGTGCAGTGTGTTGCGGAAAGGGAAGTATATCGGTACGGTGGATATTAAAGATGCAACACCGGAGAAGCTTTCCGCGATGATGGTAGGGCGTGATGTGAATTTCGTAGTGGAGAAAAAGCCAGCCAAGCCAGGGGAAGTAGTGCTGGACATCAAGGGGATGACGGTGGCATCAAAGAGCCATAAAAATAATGCGGTAAATAATGTATCGTTGCAAGTACATAGGGGTGAAATTGTTTGTATTGCAGGCATTGACGGCAATGGGCAGACGGAATTCGTATATGGGCTGTCGGGGTTGGAGCCATTAAAAAGCGGTACGATTATGATGAATGGCAAGGATATTACCCATATGCCTATCAGGGGGCGGCTGACTTCGGGGATGAGCCATATCCCGGAAGACAGGCATAAACACGGGCTTGTGTTGGATTATTCCCTGGAGGACAATATTGTCCTGCAAAGATATTTTGAGCCGGAATTTACGAATAAATTTGGTTTCCTGAAACGGAAGGAAATCCGGGAATATGCCAATGGACTAATCGGGCAGTACGATATCCGTTCCGGCCAGGGGGCGGTGACCAAGGCCCGTTCCATGTCTGGCGGCAATCAGCAGAAAGCCATTGTTGCCCGGGAAATTGATAAAGGCCCGGAACTTTTAATCGCTGTCCAACCCACCCGCGGGCTGGATGTAGGGGCGATTGAATATATCCATAAGCAGTTGGTGGCACAAAGGGATGCGGGGAAAGGAGTCCTGCTAATTAGCCTGGAGCTGGATGAGGTCATGAATGTGTCGGACCGGATTCTCGTTATGTACGAAGGCGAGATTGTTGGTGAATTTGACCCGAAGAAGGTTACAGTTGAAGAGCTGGGGCTTTACATGGCCGGTTCAAAGAGAAAGGGGGCAGGAGCAAATGAATAAAAACTCCGAAAAGAAAGAGAGCCTTTTGAGGAACAACGGTTTTCAAACGATTGTAGCTTCCTTATTATGTATTGTGATAGGTCTGCTGGTAGGCTATATCGTATTGCTGATTATTAATCCTGGGGGCGCAGGCAAGGCGATTTTAGCTATTATAAAGAATTTTCTCTACTACCCCAGTGCGGCAGCGGCTATGAAATATTTCGGAACTACCTTGGTAAAGGCATCGGCACTTTTAATGTGTTCTTTATCGGTACTGTTTGCCTACAAAGTGGGGCTTTTTAATATCGGCGCTGCCGGACAGTATGTGGTAGGGGCGGGGGCTTGCCTTTATTTTGGCCTCTATTTTGGTATGCCATGGTATGTCTGCCTGTTGGCAGCGGTGGTGTTTGCGGCTGTGGCCGGAGGGATTTCCGGCGCGCTGAAGGCATATTTTAACGTAAATGAAGTAATTTCCTGCATTATGCTGAACTGGATTGGGCTATATTGCGTCAATATGCTGCTTTCTACTGTCAAGGAACAGTCCACGCCTTATACCAAATCTTTGTCCAGTACCAATAAAAGTGCGCTGATACCTAATCTGGGGCTAAGCCAGATTTTTTCCAAGAATGAATTTGTGACTATTGGTGTGCTATTGGCAGTAATTATGGCCATCATTGTATGGGTGGTTTTGGAAAAGACCAAATTCGGCTATGAGCTGAAGGCCACTGGGATGAATAAGCAGGCGGCAAAATATTGCGGAATGCGTGAAAAGAGAAATATTATACTGACAATGATGATTGCTGGCGGGCTGGCCGGTTTCGGGGCAGGGATTTTCTACCTGACAGGGATTGAGCAATGGATGGTGCAGCAGACTTCCGTTCCTGCCATGGGGTTCAATGGGATTGCAGCAGCATTTTTAGGGGGCTTAAACCCTATCGGGACAGTCTTTTCGTCCTATTTTATCCAGCATATTACAAGCGGGGGTACTTATGTGGATAAAACGATGTATTGTACCCAGATTTCGGATTTGATTTCTGCATTTATCATTTATTTGTGCGGCTTTGTGCTTTTCTTCAAAATCTGGCTGAACCGGATTTTGGATAAGAGGGAGGAAAAACAGGCGACAGACGGGAAGGAAACAGTAAAGGAACAGAATGCGGAAAAAGCACAGAAAGGGGGTCGGGCATAATGTTATTATTAATACAGTATACATTAATATTTGCTTCCGTTCTAGTGCTGGTGGCGCTTGGTGGATGCTTTTCGGAACACAGCGGTGTAATTAACATTGGATTGGAAGGGATTATGGTAATGGGAGCCCTTGGCGGTGCGCTGATGATGAAATATCTCCCGGCAGGCATGGCTGCTCCGGTTATTATTCTGGCGGTTATTCTGGCCAGTGTGTTGGTAGGCATGATTTTTTCCCTGCTGTTAGGAGTGGCTGCAATACAGTTTAAGGCAGACCAAACGCTGGTGGGAACGGCATTAAACCTTTTAGGGCCGGCGGCAGCGGTTGTATTGGTCAGGGCGATTAATACAGCGGAGAGCGTGGATAATGTGTCCTCCACGGTGGCATATGGGCAGGCGAAAAAATCCTTTATTGTTAATATGGGCAGATTTGAATTCAACTGGTTTATGCTGATTGCCTTATTATTGCTGGTGGCTGCTTATATTGTGCTCTACAAGACGAAATTCGGTTTACGGCTCTGTGCGTGTGGGGAACATCCCCAGGCGGCGGATTCCGTAGGAATCAACGTATATAAGATGCGGTATGCGGGAGTGCTGATTTCCGGAGGGCTTGGAGGCTTGGGAGGATTGGTATATATTACGGCCGGTGTGAGCGAATGGAAATTTGAAAACGGGGTGGCCGGATTTGGTTTCCTGGCACTGGCAGTTATGATTTTCGGGCAGTGGAAACCGGTGAATATCGGGCTGGCGGCGCTTTTGTTTGGGCTGTTCCGGGCGCTTTCCAACGTTTATACGGGGTTCGATGCTCTGGTGGCATTAAAATTGCCCAGTACGGTGTATAATATGCTTCCCTATATAATTTCCCTGGTGGTGCTGGTGTTTGTTTCCAAGAAATCCAGGGCACCGAAGGCGGAAGGAATACCTTATGATAAAGGACAGAGATAGGCATTAGGAAATATAGGATAAATGGAAAAGGAGCGGTAGTATGAAGAATTATTCGGAAGATGCCAGCAGGCAGTATCATATTCAGGTGGCAAAAGGGGAGGTAGGGCGTTATGTGATAATGCCGGGAGACCCGAAGCGGTGCGTGAAAATTGCCCAGTATTTTGATAATCCTGTGTTAATTGCGGATAATAGGGAATATGTGACGTACACGGGAACTCTGGATGGGGTGAAGGTGAGTGTAACCTCTACGGGGATTGGCGGGCCTTCTGCCTCGATTGCGATGGAAGAATTGTACAGATGCGGGGCGGATACTTTTATCCGTATCGGAACATGCGGCGGCATGCAGACAGAAGTGAAGAGCGGAGATGTGGTGGTAGCTACGGGGGCTATCCGGATGGAGGGCACCAGCAAGGAATACGCGCCTATTGAGTTTCCGGCAGTGGCGGATTTGGCAGTGACAAATGCCTTGGCAGCGGCAGCGAAAAAGAAAGGCTATCCTTTTCATGTAGGAGTAGTGCAGTGCAAGGATGCTTTTTATGGTCAGCATGAGCCGGAGACAAAGCCGGTAAGCTATGAACTGATGGATAAATGGGAAGCCTGGAAACGGTTGGGCTGCCTGGCCTCCGAGATGGAGTCGGCGGCGCTGTTTGTTGTGGCCAGCTATCTGCATGTACGGACAGGCTCCTGCTTCCTCGTAGTGGCGAACCAGGAAAGGGAAAAACTGGGATTGGAGAACCCGGTAGCCCATGATACGGATATGGCAATCCAGGTGGCAGTAGAGGCTATACGCAGCTTAATTGCGACGGACAAAGAAGAAGGGTGCTAAACGGACACCTGCGGAACAGAAACAAAAAACAGCAGATACCCCTACAGCGCTGCAAATGAAAAAGGCAAAGGTGCTGGAAGGTATCTGCGAAACTGGAATAGGAGAACATAAGTATGGACGTGAAAGGAATTTTAAAGCATGTGGACCATACGCTGCTGCAACAGACGGCCACGTGGGATGAAATCAAACAGATTTGCGATGATGCGGTGAAATATGAGACGGCTTCCATTTGTATTCCACCCAGCTATGTAAAGCAGGCATATGACTATGTGCAGGGAAAAATGGAAGTATGTACGGTCATCGGCTTCCCCAATGGGTATATGACTACCAAAGCAAAGGAATTTGAAACAAAAGACGCCATTGCGGATGGGGCATCGGAAATCGATATGGTGATTAATATCGGTTGGTTGAAGGATAAAAAATACGATTGTATTGAGGAAGAAATCCGTATTTTAAAGGCGGCCTGTGGGGATAAAATACTGAAGGTAATTATCGAAACCTGCCTTTTAACGGATGAAGAGAAAATAAAAATGTGTGAAATCGTGACAAGGGCAGGGGCGGATTATATTAAGACTTCTACCGGGTTTTCTACCAAGGGCGCAACCTTTGATGATATCAGCCTTTTTGCCCGGCATGTGGGTTCGGAAGTGAAAATAAAAGCAGCGGGAGGGATTTCTTCCATGGAAGATGCGGAAAAATTCCTTTCCTTGGGTGCGGACCGTTTGGGGACGAGCAGGATTGTGAAACTGGTGAAAGGATGTTAGTGCCTTGCCGGAAAATAACGGGCAGAAATGAGGAAACAATGGAGCAGAAACGAATAGAGGAAATGATAGATTTAGCGATAGCGCAGTTAAAGTATTCCTATACCCCCTATTCCGGTTTTAAGGTGGGGGCGGCGCTTTTGACGGCGGATGGGAAATTCTATACGGGATGCAATATTGAAAATGCCGCGTATTCCCCTACCAACTGTGCGGAGCGGACTGCTTTTTTCAAGGCGGTCAGCGAAGGGGAGAGGGCTTTTAGTGCCATATGCATTGTGGGCGGGAAAGACGGGGTTTTGACGGAATATGCAGCCCCTTGCGGTGTGTGCAGACAGGTGATGATGGAATTCTGTAACCCGGATACTTTCCAGATTATTTTGGCAACCAGCAAGGAACGGTACGATGTGTTTACTTTAAGGGAAATTCTCCCGATGGGCTTTGGGCCGGATAACCTGGCGGAAAAGTGATAGCGGAAGTATGGCCTGCCGGAATGTTTTATGCCCTGTTTTGCGGGGCATTCCGGGGGATATATAAAAAGGAGGCGAAAATGAACGAGTATAAGAGAATCTTTGTAATTGTCCTTGACTCTTTGGGTATCGGCGCAATGCCCGATTCCCCGGCCTTCGGGGATGAGGGAGTGGATACGCTTGGGCATATCCTGGAAAAAATGGGAACGTTGGATATCCCTAATTTAAAGAAACTTGGGCTGCTGAACCTTCATACGGCGGGGCGGATGAGCGGTGTTGAAAACCCAATGGGACGGTATATGCGCCTGGGGGAAGCGAGCAACGGGAAGGATACGATGACTGGGCACTGGGAAATGATGGGCATTAAAACGGAAAAGCCTTTCCAGACTTTTACGGATACCGGATTTCCGGCGGAACTGATTGCAGAGCTGGAGAAACGCTGCGGGAAGAAAGTAATCGGCAATAAGAGTGCCAGCGGTACGGAGATTATCGAAGAACTGGGGGAAGAAGAAATCAATACTGGGGCGATGATAGTCTATACTTCTGCGGATTCTGTACTCCAGATTTGCGGCAACGAAGAAACCTTTGACCTGGATAATTTATACCGCTGCTGTGAAATTGCCAGGGAAATTACAATGAAGGATGAATGGAGAGTAGGGCGCGTCATCGCAAGGCCATATGTAGGGAAAAGGAAAGGGGAATTCAAACGGACCAGCAACCGCCATGACTATGCGCTAAAGCCCACCGGACCGACGGCATTAAATGCTTTGAAGGATGCAGGGGTCGATGTAATCGGTGTAGGAAAAATCAACGATATTTTCTGCGGGGAAGGAATCACCCAAACTTACCATTCCGACAGTTCCGTCCACGGCATGGAACAGACTATCGAAGCCTGTAAAAAGGATTTTCATGGGCTGTGCTTTGTGAATCTTGTGGATTTCGATGCGCTGTGGGGGCATAGGAGAAACGTCAAAGGTTACGGGGAAGAAATTGAAAAATTTGATAAGAATCTGGGAATACTGCTCGAAGAACTAGGGCAGGATGACCTTTTAATACTGACAGCCGACCATGGGAATGACCCTACCTACAGCGGCACGGACCATACGCGGGAATATGTGCCGTTTATCGCATATTCGAAAAAAATGGAAGGGGGAGGCCCACTGGAAAACGAGGATACTTTTGCGGTTATTGGCGCATCCATCGCTGAAAACTTCGGTATATCCATGCCGGAAGGATGCATAGGCAGTTCGGTTTTACACAAACTTGTATGACCAATGCTATAGGCTCCGCTACAGACAATAAGGCATTAGTTAAGGAGGAAATGTGAAGCATAGTGTTTTATATGAAGAATTACCATTTCTAAAGGATGTGGACAGGGAAAGGCAGGAGCAGTTTGAAGAACATTTTAAAAGCGCACCGCTTTGGCTTATGGATGCATTCCAGGCAGAGGAACTCAAGAAGGGGACGGTTTTCGTCAGGGAAGGGGAGCCTGCGGATACGGTATTTTTTGTAGTGGAAGGCACGGTGGAAGCGATAGATTACCGCATTGACGGTATTTCCTACGATTACATGAAGTTCGATAAAGTTTATGCCCTGGGCGGAATGGAATTTATGATGGACATCAATTCCTATATGACAACACTCCGGGCAGTGACAGACTGTAGAGTGTTAAAAATTTCCAGGACAAAGTTTGAAAAATGGATGTACGCTGATATCCGGGCAATGAAGCTGGAGGCAAAAAGGATGGGGGAATATTTGCTGGAAGGAGGGCGTAACAGCAGGCTGTTTCTTTTTATGCAGGGTTCGGATAGGCTGGCGCTGCTCTTCACCGAGCGGTATGAACGGTGTAACGAAAACGGTATACTGGAGCTGAAAGGGAACAGGCAGAACCTGGCGGATGAGACGGGGCTTTGCGTAAAAAGTATCAGCAGAGGCATAAAAAAGTTTGTAGAGAAGGGGATGATAACCAAGACTGGGAATCGGATTCTGATTGACAGGGAACAGTATGAGGAACTGAAAAGGATGGTCTTGGAAAAAACCGGCGGGGATTAGCCGGTGTAAAAGGGGCTGTGCGACAGCCCCTTTTTTACCATATAGGATTCGGGTGTCAAAAGCCCTGGCTGTGGAGTGCGCCTGGCATATTGTACAAAAAAGTTGTGCGCCTTCCATTGTGCGGAGCACTCCGCTGAGCCTTTGAAAACGTAAATCGTGTTCAGCAGAGGCTTCCACGATTTATGAGTCTCACCTCCATCGCACAAAAGTCAGTTGCAC
>QXWV01000096.1 GCA_009911195.1 Lachnospiraceae bacterium
TACAATATGCCAGGCGCACTCCACAGCCGGGGCTTTTGACACCCGAATCCATATAGGAAATTATAGATGGGAGGCATTCAAAATGGGCTATCAATATCTGGATATGGAAAAATACAAAAGAAAAAATCATTTCGAATATTTTAACAGTCTGGCTTACCCCTATGTGGGGCTGACGGTAAATGTGGATATTACGAATTTGTGGGAAAAGGTGAAGGCAAAGAAGCTGCCATTTTTCCTTACTTTTTGCTATTTTGTTTCAAAAGCGGCAAACGGTGTTCCGGAGCTGAGACAGCGGATTGTGGAAGGGAAAATTATAGAATATGACAACTGTAGGACTTCCCATACAGTGGCGCTGGAGGATGGAACTTACTGTTATTGCAACCTGGACGGGAACAAGCCTTTTGAGGACTTCATCCCCTATGCAATCGGGGAACAGGAGGAGGCGAAGCAGAGGAAAAGTATTGAAGAGGAAAAGGATGAAACGTATGATATGCTTTTTATATCCACTTTGCCATGGATTTCCTATACCTCTCTCATCCAGCCGATACCCATGCCCGCGGACAGCAATCCCAGGATTACATGGGGAAAATATTTTGAACAGGGGGGCAGAGTGCTTTTGCCGGTATCTTTGCTGGCCCATCATGCTTTGGTGGACGGGAAGCATATTGCAGATTTCTATCGGCTGTTGGATAGCTATATTTCTATATGGATAGAAAAGGATGAATATTGATATTAGCCGGATTCTGGCAGAAGCTCATGAAAAGGGCTGATAACAAAATTGGACGGAACCAGCATCTGGAAACAGATGCTGGTTCTAAGATGGGCACTTCCCATAAAACCTTTCTAATTAGTTTCTTTGCAGCATTTCGCTGTGTGTTTTCAATATAGTTGTGAATATTATAATGGGTATAATATTATTGTATGATATATGATAATATTATACCATAACATGCAGATGGGTTCTGATTTTATATATCGTCATTTCTGATATTTAATGCCTCAAAAAGAATAAAAAACTATAATAAATCCATAAAACAACATATCGCAAAGATATGAGGAACTGGAAAAAGCATTTGCGCAAAAAGCAGCGCGGAAATGAGGAAAAAATGAAAAGAAGAATGATTGCAGCAATTATGGCGGCAGTGCTTACCGGAAGCCTTATGGCATGTGGAAGCGGTGCGGAGAGCGGGAAAACAGAGCCTGTAGCGGAAAGCTCAGAGGAAGGAAGCGAAGGGCAAAGCCGGCAGGAGGAAACGGCAGAGGGAGAGATGACGGGGGAAACGGCGGATGCAGGAGAAGGGGCAGACGGCGGGAGTTCTCTGGAAGGTGTGACTTTACAAGTAGCACATAATCTTACGGATTCCAATGCGGATTCTTTTGAAGAGCAATTTCGTGTATTTGAAGAAAAAACAGGGTGCAAGGTGGAAGTGGAACGGTTATCCAGCGATGCGGACGAAATGGAGAGCGTGCTGTTAGTCCGTGCGGCAACAGGCAATTTGCCGGATGTATGGGTGAATTCTGTAGGCGCGAAACTGGAAGCTATGTCTCCAAAAGAAAACTGCTACGATTTATCAGGGGAAGCATGGGTGGCGGAGCGGATTAATAAGGATTACCTATCCATCGTAACGGATGTGGATAACGGGATGGTCTACGGAGTGCCGAGCATGCCTTCTAATGTGGCAGGGGTATTTTATAATAAAAAGGTATATGAGGAATTAAATCTCCCGATTCCTGCCACATGGGAAGAATTTCTGGAAAACTGCCAGACAATTAAGGATAATACGGACAAGACTCCGGTAATGTCACAGTACAGCAATCCTTCGGGCTGCCAGATTCTGTTTTTATCCCAGTATTATTATGTAAGGGAAGATGAGCCTGATTTTGCACAGAAGTATACGGACAGGGAAATCGAATTGCATGAATCCGATGCGTACATGAGAGGGCTGACCAAAATGTATGATATCTGGGAAAAAGGCTATCAGAATGATAATCCGTTGGAAATAAGCTGGGAAGATGCGGCACAGGCCATTGCGGAAGGCAGTTCCGTGCATATTTTCTGCCGGACCAATATTATGTCCACGGTGGCAACTGTAGCGCCGGACGCCGTAGAAGAGATTGGATTTTTCCCTCTTCCTGATGAAAATGCATCGGCTCAGGGGGTTGGAACGTGGATGCCGGCCGCATGGTGCATCAGCAAAAATTCCAATAATACGGAAGCGGCCGTGGCACTGCTGGAATTCCTGACCACCAATGAAGGGGTGGATGCTTACTGTGCAAAGACAACCCCTACGGGTGCCTTTATGCTAAACGGCGTAGAACTGCCTGACACGGTAAGCAGTGCGGTAAAAGAAGCCCAGGATTGGGCAAGCAAGGCTTCCACGCCCGTTATGGAATATTACTGTAATATCAAAGGCTCTAATATGGCCACAATCCTCAGTATGGTAGGAACCGGTCAGTACACGCCGGAAGAAGCGATTGCGGAGATAGAGGCAGATAATGCAATCGACGCGCAGCAGAAGGAAATCGCCGGCTGGTAAAAATGGGCAGACAGGGGCAGTGGAAGCGGTAAAAGGCGGAAAACTGCCCCTGTTTCGTTTCATGCACACGGGCGTCCAAATGATATGTGTCAGCAAGCTGACGGATGCCCGGCGCACGAGCAGGGGAAAGTCATTCCCCTACTTGATTGATGCTGAAACGGGCATATTTGCATATTGGACGAGAAATATGCCCAAAATCAGTTCAAAGAGACTGGGGGGGGGCCATGTCAAGGAAAAGGAGGATTGTTTTGAATAAAATAAACAAAAAAACATATACCGGCTGGATGGCAGCGCCGGGGATTCTTATTTATATTATTATATTTGTTATTCCGACCTTTGCGTCCTTTTATTTTTCCATGACCACATGGAATCTAAAAACATCTACGTTTATTGGATTAAAGAATTTCTCTACCTTTTTTACCATGGCAAACACAAAAGCGGCATTGATTAATACTTTCTTTTATGCCGGCGCTACCTGCCTGCTGAAAGTAGGGGTGGGTCTTCTGATTGCCCAGTACCTTTGCCGGAAGGTAAAAAGTGCGGAATATTTGAAGATTATTTTATTTTTCCCCACATTGCTCGGTAACGTAGTGGTGGCTATCGCTTTTGAGAAGCTGCTGGCATCGGGGGGAATCGTGAATCAGGTGATTACCATGTTCGGGGGAGAACCTGTCAAATGGCTGACGGATTCGGCGACGGCATTGGTTACTTGCATCATTATTGATGTGTGGAAAGGGATAGGGACAGCCATGCTGATTTATGTGGCGGGCATAAGCGCCATTCCTTCCACTTATTTCGAGGCGGCTGCAATAGATGGGGCGACACCCGCTAAGCAGTTTAGGGAGATTACGCTTCCGCTGTTAGTCCCTACAATTAATTCCGTGCTGACCTTATCCTTAATCGGGGGGCTTCGGACTTATGAACTGGTCTATGCCATGACCGGGGGCGGCCCGGGGTATTCCACAGAACTGCTGGGCTCGGTGATTTATAAATTGTTTGCAAGGGGAAGCTATGGCCTTGCTACCGCTGGTTATGTAATCATGTTTGTGGTAGTGTCCGTGATTGTCTTTCCGCTGAATTCATTTGTGGCAAAGAGGGAGGCAGAGTTATAATGGTAAAAAAACGGAGTGTATTTGGGAAAATTTTTGAAGTACTGTTTGTAGGCTCAACGGTTATTACACACTGGCTTATATTTTATTTTATTCTCATTAATTCCTTTAAAAATAAAACGGAAGCAGCCAGGTTGAATCTGGCCTTTCCTACGGAGTGGAGCATTATTGAGAATTACACTTACATATTCAAATATAGCAGCGGGGCATTTTTTAAAGCTTTTTGGAACAGCGTGGTGCTGACATTTTGGTCCATCCTGTTGTTGGTGATTACGGCATCCATGGCGGCTTTTATCATGCAGCGCCGGAAAGACCGTATATATGCGGTGTCGGATAAACTAATCGTAGCGGGGTTAATCGTACCGGCTTCGATTATACCAACCTACTGGATATTGAGCAAGCTGGGAATCGCCAATACGCTGTTTGGCCTGATTCTGGTGGAAGTGGCGACGTTATTCCCTTTTGCGGTCATGATGTATAAGGGGTTTGTTGCCACAATACCAAGGGAAGTGGATGAAGCGGCGATTGTGGATGGCTGTGGGAGTATCTCCTTATTTTACCGCATCATTTTTCCGTTGTTAAAGCCTATTACGGCTGCGGTGGTGATTTTGCGCTCCATCATTGTGTATAATGATTTCCAGAACCCCCAGTATTATATGTCCGGTTCCAGCAGCCAGACCGTGCAGCTTTGCATCTATGGGCTGAAATCCGCATTTGATACCGATTACGGGCATTTATTTGCGGCGGTTGTGGTGGTGTCCATGCCCTTGATTATTATTTATCTGATATTGAATAAGAAAATTCTGGAAGGGATGACTGCAGGGGCGGTAAAAGGTTAGTGTGAAAATCTGTGGTATGGATGTTTGTGTGGGAAGGATGAGGTGGAACATGAAACGGAAAGAAGAAATGTTTACGGAAGAATTATTTGGGAATCCCCCGGCGAAATATAGGGGGGCTCCTTTTTATGCATGGAATGGGAAGCTGGATAAGGGAATTTTGAAAGAGCAGATAGATACCTTTGAAAAAATGGGGTTTGGAGGCTTTCATATACATTCCAGAATCGGGTTGTCGGATGAGTATTTAGGGGAAAAATTTATGGAATGCGTTGCCTTTTGCAGGGAATATGCCGAGGGCAAGGGGATGCTTACCTATCTGTATGACGAGGATAAATGGCCTTCCGGCTATGGGGGCGGCAGAGTGACAAAAAAAGAGGAATACAGAGCCAGATATTTGCTGTTTACCCCATTTTTCCATGAGGAAGGGCACTATGACAGAGGCTTAAAGCCAAGCAGCAGGCTGACGGAAAATGGTACGATAAAGCTGCTTGCTTCTTACCGTGTAGTTTTGGAGGATGGCAGGCTGAAGGGATATGAGAATATCCCAAGAGAATGTTTTTTGAAGGAAGAAGGATGCTTGAAGGGAGAAGGATGCCCGGAAGTAAAAGGGCATCAGGAGAGGGAAGCCCGGAATGGAAACGCGCAGCATGGAGATGCAGGGAAAATCTGGAATGCTTATCTGGTAGTGACGGATAGGCTTCCCTGGTTTAATAATGAAGCTTATGTGGACGTATTGAACCCGGAAGCGATACGTGCTTTTACGGAAGAATGCCATGAAAAATATTTTGAAGCTGTGGGGGAGGAATTTTCCGTTTCCATCCCCTCTATTTTTACGGACGAACCCCAGTTTACCAAATTACAGAATATGGAAAGCGGAGAAAGCCTGCAGGAGGTGGGGATTCCTTTTACAGAAGGGCTGGAAGAAGAGCTGCAGAGGCGGTATCAGGTGGATTTGCTGGGGAATTTGCCGGAAATCTTCTGGGAATGGGCGGATGGCAGGCCGGCATCGCTGCGTTACCGTTACCTGAATGCCGTTGCAGACCGGTTTGCGGACAGCTATGTGGGAACGTTGGGAAAGTGGTGCGAAAACCATGAAATTATACTGACGGGGCATGTGATGGAGGAGGACGGGCTGGAGAAGCAGTCCAGGTGCGTGGGGGATGCCATGCGCTGTTACCGCTATTTCCAGATGCCGGGCATCGATATGCTGGCCAACCGCTATGAATATACTACGGCAAAGCAGGCTGCCAGCGTGGTAAGGCAGATGGGTCGGGCAGGAATGGCCAGCGAACTGTATGGCGTGACTAACTGGGATTTTGATTTCAGGGGACATAAGCTGCAGGGAGACTGGCAGGCTGCCCTGGGCGTAACGCTGAGAGTGCCTCATTTGTCCTGGATGTATATGGGCGGGGAATCGAAGCGGGATTATCCGGCGCCGATTGATGCCCATTCTCCATGGCACGGAAGATATTCCATAATGGAAGATTATTTCGGGCGTATCAATATGGCTCTTACCAGGGGGAAGCCGTGTGTGGAAGTCTGTGTCCTTCATCCTATTGAAAGTATGTTTATGCTCCTTGGGCCGGATAAAGATACGCAGCAGGAGAGGAAGCGGCTGGAAGAGGAATTCCAAGAACTGGTTCGGTGGCTTTTATTTGGCCAGATAGATTTTGATTTCCTTTCGGAAGCACTGCTGCCGGAACTGTATAGAGGAATGGAGGGTGAGCGCTTGCTCATCGGGGAGATGTCCTACCGGGCGGTAGTGGTTCCCCCATTGCTCACCATACGCTCCACAACCTTAAGGATGCTGGATGAGTTCGGCAAAAAGGGCGGAAAGATTATTGTTATGGGGAAACAGCCCCGATATGTGGATGGGGATGTTTTGCCGGAAGGGAAGGATGCGGCCATCCCTGGCAGAAAAATCGGCTTTGACCTGTATGCCCTGATGGAAGAACTGGAAGATTGCAGAATGCTCCGGCTTCTGGATGGGAAAGGTTTGCAAAGAAAAGATTTGCTCTATCAACTGCGGGAAGAAGAGGGGCGCAAGTGGCTGTTTGTTGCCCATGGACGGGATGTCCAATGTGGTGATGGAGGGCCATGGACAGAAGGGAAAGAGGAAGGGCGGATTTGGATAGAAATAGCAGGGGCATATGATGCCTGGCTGTGGAATGCCATGAAAGGAACGAAGGAAAAGGCGGAATATGGAATCAGAAATGTACGTTATGGGATGGGCAACATGAATAAGAGTCCTGTGGAAACCCGTATACAGGCTGATTTCTGGGAGCATGATTCGGTGCTGCTGGAGCTTATTCCCACGGGGGCGTTGACTACGGGGGAAAAGGAATCAATGCCCCAAAACAGGGAAAGGACGGAGTGCATCTATTCCAAATATTTGCCTGGGGAAATCAACTATGCTTTAGAAGAATCCAATATCCTTGTCTGGGATATGGCTGAGTTTTCTTTGGACGGAGGGCCTTGGCAGGGCTGTGAAGAAATCCTTAGAATCGACAATATTGCAAGGAAGGCTTTTGGCTACCGGTTAAGGACGGACAGCTTCCCCCAGCCCTGGCTGTCCGGGAATGAAAATAATAAGGAACATATGGTAAGCCTGCGCTTCCGGGTGGAATCCAGGATAGGGCAAATGAAGGCTGAGATTGCGCTGGAGCTCGGGGAGGATGTGGAACTGGCTTTTAACGGGAATCCGGTGCAAAGGACAGCGGACAGGTGGTTCGTGGATTCCTGCATTTGCAGGTTGGATGCGGGGGCACTTAAGGTGGGTGAAAATATTTTAGAGTGCAGGATTCCGTTCGGGCCACTGACCAATCTGGAATGGGTCTATTTGCTGGGCGGTTTTGGGGTAGAGGTAAGGGGGAAAGAAAGGGTGCTGACCCCTTTGCCTGAAAAAATCGGATTTGGAGATTATACCCGGCAAGGGCTTCCCTATTATGGCGGGAATTTATGCTATGAGACAGTGGTACAAGTACCTGAGGGGGAAGGGGAGCTTATAGTGGATGAATATGTGGCGTCGCTGATAGAGGTGGAAGTGGACGAAGGAATGCCTGTTTCCATGTTTGCCGCGCCTTATAAAATACCGCTTGGCCATCTGAAGGAAGGGGAGCACAGGCTGAAAATCAGGAGCTATGGAAGCCGTATTAATATGTTTGGCCAATTGCATAACTGCAATCCTTATGAAACCTATTTCGGGCCGGGAACATGGAGGACAGAAGGGGAAAATTGGTGCTATGAATACCGGCTGCACAGATGCGGCATACTAAAAGCGCCTGTCCTGAAGATATGGCGCAGTGTTTAGGGAAGGATATGGGGAAACATATGAAGCAGAAACATTCCAGCTTTCGCCATCAGCTTATAATTTCCTATCTGATGATTTCGATGATTCCTATTATGCTTATTTTGTCAGTGGTTTTTATAAAGATGCATAAAAGCGAGCAAGCCGCGGTAAGCCAGCGGCTTGCATCCGGTGCGGACTTGATTGCCGCCCATTTTAATTCCCTCCTGGATAATATGTCCTTTATCAGCATCAACCTGATTAGCTCCCCCCAGGTGCTGTCGGCGGCGAAAGGGCTGGGATATGAAAACAATACGCTCTTAAAGGAACAGGAGTTCTACTCCCGGTTAAAAAAAGAATTTTGCAGTTATGCCATCGTATCATCTCCCTATAGGGTGACTTTTTTTAACGGAAAAGGATATTATATTACAAGCAGGAATTACAATATGGAATATACCAGCCGCTTCCGCCTGCCGGAAGAGGAAATTGAGAAAATAAACTGGTTGGAAGAGGTGGAGGGGAATTATGGCCAAAGTGTCCTGCTTCCTGTGCAGGAAAATGCAATGCCCCTTTCAAACGGACGGTTTCTGACTCTGGCCAGGGCAGTGCGCGACCCCGGGAAAAACATAGGATATTTGGGCGTGGCTGTGGATATGGAGCAGGTGGATAATATTCTTTCCATCGGCACACAGATGGGGGCGGAGGTGCTTTTCCTTTCGGAAGAAGGGGTAGCGGTTTGCTATACGGAGGGCTTTCCGGCCGAAAAATGCTGCAAAGACGGCGTATGGAATCTGGACGAAATCAGGAAAAGTTATTTTATCGCCAGCAATTACCACGAAGGCAATGGGATTATGACCGTACTGGTTTATCCCCAGTGGAAAGTGATAAAGGAGGGCCTGGAAGAAATATGGGTTTTTGTGGTGGAGGCATTGCTCTTTTTAATCTTAACTGTGATTGTTATTTTCCGTTATTCCAATAAACTGACCAGCCCGCTGCAAAGGCTGACGAGGCAGATGCAGGAAATTACCATCGATAGCCTGGATAACCATAAGGAGAAAGAATTCCATGGATATGAGGAGGTGGAATTCCTTTATACCGGCTATGCCAAGATGCAGGAACGGCTGAACGTGATGATACACAATGAAATTACAAGCCAGACATTGCTGATGCAGGAGCGGCTGAATTTCCTGCAATCACAGATTAACCCCCATTTCCTTTACAATACGCTGAACGTAATCGGAATCATGGGGATGGAGAATGAGAACCGGCGCGTTTATGATGCCTGTTTTAAGCTGTCCTCTCTGCTTCGGTATTCCCTTGGGGATAACCGTAAAGGTACGGCCACCATACGGCAGGAAATAGATAATACCACATCTTATCTGGAACTGATGAAACTTAGGTATGAGCATCGCCTGGATTATGAAATTTCCTGTGAAGAGGAAATGGCGGGGCTGGAGGTTCCCAGGCTGATTCTCCAGCCTTTTGTGGAAAATGTATTCGAACATGTTTATAGTCTGGAGCATAGGAAAGTATTGGTGACAGTAAAGGGATATTGTGAAGGGAACAGCTACCGGCTGATAATCGGCGATGATGGACAGGGGATGAAAGGGGCGGACGCGGACAGGCTGATGGAAGAAATCGGAAATAGCTGCCGAAACCGGAATCTGGGAGGGAATGGAAACGGTACGGGAAAAATAGGAATCCAGAATACCATGCTGCGCCTGACCTTGTATTTTAAAGAGAGGTTTTCCTATAAAATAGAAACGGCGGAGGGGGAGGGCTTTTTGGTACAACTTTCCTTTGAAAAAGGATGATGCTTGCTAGCCTAGTACAGCGAATAATTAATATTTGTTGTACTAGTGCGACAGAATTTTGATGATATAGTGGAAAGAGGCAGCATGGAGGGGAAGTTCGTGCCGAGGGGAAAAGAACAGGAAGAGGAGGGCACAAGGGTATGGAAAAAATAAAAGTGATTATTGCGGAGGACGAACCGCCGATTGCCAGGTTTATCAAAATGCTGACTGAGCAGGAGGATGATTTTCTGGTGACAGCCATATGCGAAAACGGGGAAGATGCCCTGAAGGAAGTGGAAAATTCCCCAGCCCGGCTTCTGATTACGGATATCCGTATGCTGGGGATGGACGGCTTGGAACTAATCCGGCGAATACGGCAGAAAAATCAGGAGATAAAGATTTTGATTATCAGCGGCTATAAGATGTTTGAATACGCGAGGGAAGCCATACGCCTTGGGATAGAGGACTATATTACAAAACCTATTGAGCCGGAAGAGTTTGCAGAGGCGCTTGACCGGGTACGGAGGCATTATACCAGGGAAGACCGCCTGGAGAGGCAGTTTCGCCTGGAAAAGGCCCTGAAAAATAAGGACGGGAAAGCCTGGGTGGAAAATGTGCCGGGGAAACTACTGGAGGTTATGAATATCTATCAAAGCGGGGATGCCAATGAGAATATCCCATTTCATGTACGGATGATGGAAGACATCTATATTTTAAATTATAAGGATTCCCTGCTCTATCTCCGCTGCATGGAAGAGGGGATGGAAAATGGAAAAACCGTCGGCCGGTTACGGAAGATTATGGATTTGCAGCATGGCAGGACGGTGGCAGGGGTATTGATACGGGAAATGAAGGCAGGGGAGGAGAATATAGGACAAATCAGGGAGCTTTACCGGCATGTGAGGAAACTGGCGGTGCCGGGGAAGAAAGTGGCGGAAGATTATGGAAATATTGCGATGTTAAAACCGGCGAAAGGGGTGGTCGGGGACGAATTGCTTAAAAAAGTAAAAATGGACATGGAGGCGGACAGCCGGAAACAGTTTATGGAGGATTTCCGGAAACTTTTTGATGGATGGGAGCAGAAAAAGGCGGCAGTGTACCAGATGAAATCTGCGCTCTATGAAATGGCGGACAGTTTAAACAGGGCAGGATGGCTGCTAGGGGAAAGTATGGCGTTAAAGGAATATATTGATGACAGCATCCACTATTCGGATAGCTATGAAGAAATCCGGGAGAACCTGTCCGGCTTTTTGGAGGAGAGCATCAAGGAAGGGGGAGGACGGAGCGGCAAAGAAGCGAGAATATTGTTTGAAGAAATCCGGGAGCTGATAGAGAAAAGGACAGACCGGAATTATTCCCTTGCAGAAATCAGCAGCCGTTTCGGGGTGAGCCAGCCCTATGTCCGCAAAGTGTTTAAAACTTATGCGGGGGTTACCTATAATGAATATGTGCTGAGAGAGAAAATCGAAATTGCCAAAAGCCTGATGGAGTTAAACCCTTATATGATGATAAAGGATGTGGCGGATGCTATTGGATTCGAGCAGCTTTATTTCAGCACTGTATTCAGCAAACGGGAGGGGGTGAGCCCGTCTAAATATAAAATGTCCTTTTTGTGAAACCATTTCCACTTTTAAATTTCCAAATTATTTCAAAAAATAGGTTGACTGTGCCGAAATATATGATATAATAATTAAAGTGCATAGTTACATAAGAGAATTATGTGCAAAAAATAGAATAAACCCACTCAGTCGAGTAGCGTGTAGGGACTGAAGGGAGGTCGGGTGTGGGATGTCAAATGTAATCGTAAAAGAAAACGAGACTTTGGATAGCGCTTTACGTCGTTTCAAAAGAAGCTGTGCAAAAGCTGGTATTCAGCAGGAGATTCGTAAAAGGGAGCATTACGAAAAGCCAAGCGTGAAACGTAAAAAGAAATCTGAAGCAGCAAGAAAACGTAAATATAATTAATTATGTATGTGTGACAAATCCCTGATTGCATAATCGGGGATTTTGTTATTACATGTAGGCCCGTACAGAGGAAATATGAAGCTAAGACTGGAGGGGATGAGTAATTATGTGGACGAGGGAATTATTTGGAACGGATGTATATCATTTAGTTTCGGCATTTATTATCTATAGCATGTTGGGCTGGCTGGTAGAGTCCATTTATATGTCTTTGTGCAATAAGAAGCTTACCAACCGGGGATTTGCAAAGAGCCCGTTTTGCCCGATTTACGGGTTTGGTGCTGTAATCGGCTATCTTGTTTTGCGGCCGCTGCAGACGGACTTGTTTTTGCTGTATCTGACAGGGGCCGTTATGGCTACGGTCTTTGAATTTATGGTAGGGAAGCTGATGCTTAAGCTGTTTGGCGAGGTATGGTGGGATTATAATGATAAGCCATGCAATTATAAAGGGATTGTATGTTTGGAAAGTACAGTTGCCTGGGGGTTTTATGCGGTATTCATTATTGTATTCCTCCATTCCAAGGTGATGATGTTCATTGACCGGTGGAGTTTTTCCATGGGCAGCAGGATATGTACATTCATTCTGGCAGTTGTAACGATAGATTATGTCATCCAGCTCATGAATGCATTACATATCGATATGAATACAAATATGAAGGAAAAACGGGATAGGCTGGTGGACAGATACCACGAATTTAAGGCGCGCTGGTATTAGCAGGGAAAGTGCTTCCAAAGTTTACGCCAGAAGGCGTTTCGCAAAAAAGTACCGAGCCTCATGCCAAAGAATGCCGCCTGAGAAAAATCTAAAGAGGCAATAAATTATAAAAACAGTTCTAATAAGAGCTGTTTTTTTATATTTATAGTAGTAGAACACCTGACGGGAGTGTGTAATGTGAAAAGATTGGTGAAAACTACTATCTGCTGGATGTTGAGCGTTTATCTGCTGGTATTCCCTGTTTTTTATGTGCAGGCGGCGCCGGAAGTGTCTGCCCCTTCTTATTTCGTAATGGAAGCTTCTACGGGGCAGGTGATTTGTGAGCAGGAAGCGGATGTAAGGCGCAGCCCGGCCAGCATCACAAAAATTATGACCTTGCTTATTATTTTCGACCATTTGGACACGGGGAGGATTAAACTGGAGGATGATGTGATTACCAGCGCCTATGCCAAGTCCATGGGAGGTTCCCAGGTTTTTTTGGAAGAAGGCGAGGTGCAGTCCTTAGAAACGATGATAAAATGTATCGCGGTGGCATCGGGCAATGATGCCTGCGTGGCAGTGGCGGAGTACATAGCGGGAAGCGAAGAGGAATTTGTGAAATTAATGAACCAGAGGGCGGAGGACCTTCGGATGGATAATACCCATTTCGTGGATTGCTGCGGGCTGTCGGATTCCGATGAGCACTACACAACGGCGAGGGATGTGGCGATTATGTCCAGGGAACTGGTGACAAAATACCCGGAAGTTTATAACTATACGAAAATCTGGATGGAAGATATCGTCCATGTGACGAGGCAGGGCTCCAGCACCTTTACTTTATCCAGCACCAATAAACTGTTAAGGCAGTACGAATGGGCCACAGGGTTAAAAACCGGCTCTACCAGCAAAGCGAAATACTGCCTTTCGGCCACGGCCAGCAAGGACGGCATTGATTTGATTGCGGTGGTGATGGGGGCGCCGGATAATAAGGTGCGCTTCCAGGATGCGATGGCGCTCTTAAATTACGGGTATAGCGTAAGTAATATTTATGTGGATGAAAATAAAGAAGCGCTGCCTGCCGAGCGGATTAAGGGGGGCGTGGAAGATACGGTGAATTTAAGCTTTGCAGGGGAATTCCGTTACCTAGACACAAAAGGGAGTAACCTTTCCCAGATAGAGAAAACCATCAGCCTGCCGGAAGAGATAGAAGCCCCTGTGGAAGAAGGGCAGCCAATCGGGGAAGCTGTATATAAGCTGGATGGGCAAAGGATTGGCGGGGTATCCATTGTGGCTGCAAAGACGGTAGAAAAGGCAGGATACAGGGATTATGTCCTGAAAGTGGTATATGATTTCCTTCTGCATTGACCAACCTTACATCTTCAAAAGAGTACTTTATAAAAAGGGAGAAACATGGTACACTAATAATCGGCCGGAAAATAAAAGGGATTTCGGCCGGTTATTTAGTTTGTTGGAAGTTTGGGGTGAATCCCCCAATGTTGTGGGAATCAACTTGGAGGTCGGAATGCAGGGAAGAAAAATGGGGAAAAGGGGAATCCGTATGTTTATAGAAGCATTAGGTGCAGTTTTTGCCGGGCTGGCAGCGGTAATTGCTTATGACAGCAACCGCTTTATCAGGCAGGAATATCATATTTGTTCGGACAAGATTAAGAAGGGGGCGGACATTCTTCTGCTGTCAGACCTTCATAATAAAACTTATGGAAAAGGGAATAAAAAGCTGCTGGCGGAAATAGAAAGGATAGCCCCGGATTTTATCGTTGTGGCGGGGGATATGATGACTTCGGATGGGGAAAAGTCCAGCTACGAAGTGCCGCTTAAGCTGCTGCGCTATCTGGCGGAAAAGTATCCTGTTTATTATGGGATGGGCAACCACGAATACCGGGTGAAGCTTTACCGGAAAGTTTATGAGGATATGTTTTGGAGGTATAAAAGGGAACTGGAAAAATGCGGTGTCCGTTTCCTGGAAAACGAAAGGGTGTATCTGACGGAATATAATATAGAAATATGCGGCCTTGAGATAGAAAGGCGTTATTATAAAAGATGGCATCGGACTGCCATGGAAGAAGGGTATATGGACAGGCTGCTAGGGAATTCCAGGGCGGACCGCTACGAACTGCTCATCGGGCATAATCCGGATTATTTTAGGGAATATGCGGAATGGGGCGCTGACCTGACGGTATCCGGCCATGTTCATGGGGGGGTTGTGAGGCTGCCTTTTCTGGGGGGGATGATATCCCCGGCCATGCGTATTTTCCCCAAATATGACGGGGGGATATTTGAAGAAAAGGGGAAAACCATGGTGTTAAGCAGGGGTCTGGGGATGCATACAATTCCGGTCCGGGTTTTCAATCCGGGGGAATTGGTGGTGATTCACTGCGGGAATGGGGCATCAGTATGACATTTTACAGCCTAATATCGGATAGGGCTTGAAATTATTGGGATTTCCAAGTAGAATAGTAAAACGGCTTTGAGTTTCGTGTCTGGCAGATGAGGCCAGAGGCAATAGAAAGGGATAGGATATAAAATAATGGCAATTCCGGTAAAATTAGAAGCATTTGAGGGGCCGCTTGACCTGCTGCTTCATCTGATAGAAAAAAATAAAATAGATATTTATGATATCCCCATTGTGGAAATTACGGAGCAGTATTTGGATTATATCCGGCAGATGGATACGGAAGATATGAATGTGATGAGCGAATTCCTGGTAATGGCTGCTACCTTAATCGATATTAAATGTAAAATGCTTCTGCCCAAGGAAGTCAATGAAGATGGGGAAGAAGAGGACCCCAGGGCTGAGCTGGTGCAGAAGCTGCTGGAATATAAGATGTATAAGTATATGTCCTTTGAACTGCGGGACAAGCAGATGGATGCGGGAAGGACTCTTTACAGGGAACAGCATTTGCCGAAGGAAGTGGAGGAATACCGGCAGCCGGTGGACTATGAGGCGCTGTTGGCGGATGTGAGCCTAAGCAAGCTGCAGGAAGTGTTCCGCTTTATCATGAAACGGCAGGAGGATAAAATCGACCCGGTAAGGAGTACATTTGGCAGAATCGAAAAAGATGAAGTGGATATGGACAGGAAGGTTGTATATGTGGAAGAGTTTATCCGGTCGCACAGGAGGTTCAGCTTCCGCAGCCTTCTGGAGAAGCAGCATAGCAAGATGGAAATTATAGTGACTTTTCTTGTTATTTTGGAGATGATGAAATTGGGGCAGATTGACATCGAACAGCAGGATATATGCGATGATATCATCATTACCTCTAAGATAATGGCGGCAGGATAGGGGGTTATAGGTATGGAAAGGCAGAAAGCGGAAGCCGTGATGGAAGCCGTCCTTTTTACTATGGGGGAATCGGTGGAGATAGCCAGGCTGGCGGAGACGATAGAAGAAAGCGTGAAAGATACTAAGGCGATATTGGCGGATATGAAAGAAAGGTATGAGCAGGACGGCAGGGGGATAACGCTGATAGAGCTGGAGGATTCGGTCCAGCTTTGTACAAAGCCGGAGATGTACGAATACCTGATTAAAATAGCAAAAACGCCGAAAAAATATGTGCTGACGGATACGCTGATGGAGACGCTGTCCATCATTGCCTATAAACAGCCGGTGACAAGGCTGGAAATCGAAAGAATCAGGGGGGTTAGCTGTGACCATGCGGTAAACCGGCTTCTGGAGTTTAACCTGATTACGGAAGTGGGGCGGCTGGATGCGCCGGGGAGGCCATTGCTTTTCGGAACAACGGAAGAATTTTTAAGGAGCTTTGGCGTAAAATCACTGGACGAGCTGCCAGAGTTAAACGCAATACAGATAGAAGAATTCAAGCAGCAGGCGGAGGCGGAAGTGCAGTTGCAACTGGATATTTGATACATAGGCCATTGTGCTGGCACGTACAGATGTCAGCACAATGGATGCTAATATTTTCCCCAGTTCCGGCATATATTTAGATGATAAATGAACCGGATTAGCACTGCCGCAAAAGGGCAGCAGAGGGGGAGCATGGAGAAGAGATTAAGAAGATATTGGAGAAGGGTTCTGGCTTTTGTTTGCTGTATGATATTCCTAGCAACGGGCGGAGTATTCGTCCAGGCGGCAGAAAATCATACGGGAAAAGAAGAAAATAGTACAAACCTACAGTTATACGCCCAGTCGGCAGTCCTTATGGACGCGGATTCCGGGCGTATTTTATTTGGGAAAAATGAAAAGGAGCAGATGCCCATGGCCAGCACAACCAAGATTATGACATGTATTCTGGCGCTGGAAAACGGGAACATGGAAGACGTAGTAACGGTTTCTGCCTATGCGGCAGGGCAGCCCAAGGTGCACCTGGGAATAAGGGAAGGGCAGCAGTTCAGGCTGGGGGATTTGCTGTATTCTTTGATGCTGGAATCCCATAATGATGCGGCGGTAGCTATTGCAGAGCATATCGGAGGGAGCGTGGAAGGTTTCGCAGGGCTTATGAATAGGAAGGCGAAAGATATCGGCTGCTTTGATACTTTTTTTGTTACCCCCAATGGGCTGGATGCATCGGCAGTGGATGGAGGGGGCAATACGAGAGTGCATTCCACAACAGCCAGGGATTTGGCGCGGATAATGAAATATTGTATCACGGAATCGGAAAAAAAGGATGAGTTTTTGGAGATAACGAGGACTCAAAGCCACTTTTTTACGGATGAGGAGGGGCAAAGCAGCTATTCCTGCAATAACCATAATGCTTTTCTGACTATGATGGACGGGGCGTTATCCGGGAAAACGGGGTTCACCAACAATGCCGGCTATTGTTATGTGGGGGCGTTAAGGAGGGATGGGAAAACATTTATTGTGGCTCTGCTAGCCTGCGGTTGGCCCAATAATAAAAGCTACAAATGGAGCGATACGAAGAAATTGATGACATATGGGCTGGAAAATTATGAATATAGAAATGTATATGAACCGGTCAGTATAAAACCTTTGCCGGTAAAGGATGGAATCCCGGAATCCGGGAATCCTTATGAGGAAGCCTATGTGGCCTTTTCGGTGGATGAAAGGGAAAAAGAATGGAATCTTTTGCTAAAGGAAGGGGAAGGCGTGGAGCGGAAAATCCATTTGCCGGATGGGCTTAATGCGCCATTGGAAGAAGGAAGTGTGGCAGGAAGCGTGGAGTATTATCTGAACGGGGAGTTGATTAAGGAATGCCCGATTATCATAGAAGCGGATGTGGAAAAAAGAAATTTCCAGTGGATACTTCGCTACATATGGAAGGGATATATGCTGTAAATTTTTAGGATGGGGGCACGAAACATCTTTGGATGTCTTGGGTGCATTGCTTAAACCGGGGGGATATTGGCTGGCAGCAGAAGGATAATTACGTGCAATATGCTTATAATATTGTGTGGTATTAAACGTAAAAAGAAGAAATTTATTTTGGAAATAGTGAGGAAAAATTTTAGAAATATGCGAAAAAATCCGACAGCAATATGATGTTATTTTTTAGCAAGATACCGGGATGTATTGGAATAATCCTATGTTAGAATTTAAATATCAGAAAATGATAACGGCAGCCGGATAGATGAAACGGGAAACATAAATGATAAAGTAGGAGGAAAACGGATGAAAAAGAAAATAATAAGTTTGTTGCTGTGCGGTGCTATGCTGGCAGGGTGTCTGGCAGGATGCGGGGGTACGGGAAATGGACAGCCTGGAGATGCAGGGGAAGCGGCGGGCACAGCGGAAAGCACGGGGGGTGAAACGGCAGATGGCGCGAAAGAAGAAAGCAGCTCCCCGGCGGGGAAAATAGAACTGACGCTGATGATTACCAATGAAACTGACCCATGGGCGGAGCCTGTCAAGGAAATGGTGCAGGCCAAATTCCCGGATTATAGCCTTACTTTCAAAAATTGGGATGAGCCTACAGTGGAACAGACCGTAAAAACCGCCTTCGCTGCGAACCAGGCCATTGATGTGGTAATGTATTGGCCGACTTATATGAAAAAGTTTGAGGGAACCGGAATCCCTATGGAACTGACCCCTTATGTAGAAGCGGATGCAGAATGGAGAGGGGGATTCACGGAAGGGGCTTTGGAGGTAGGAACAACGAATGAAGGGCTGTTATCCATCCCTAATTCTACCAACTATCCGGTGCTGCAGATAAATACGGATATTTTGGATGAGGCAGGGATTGAACTGAAAGATAATATGAGCTGGGAAGATTTCATGGAGCTTTGCGGGAAAATCAAGGACTATGGAAAAACGCCGGTAGCGGTACAAAAGGATTGGGCGGCCTGGTTTGTAAGAAATGCATTCCTGCAATGCTGGGATAACAGGGAAGAACTGGATAGGTTTATTGCAGGGGAAATATCTTTCAAAGATGAAAGGGTGGTAAAAGCGATAGATAATATTGCAAATATGTATAACAGCGATTATGTGTATCCGGGGGGAAAGGAAGCGGTAATGACATCCGCGGATGATGCACAGGCTGCTTTTATCAATGGCGATGCGGTAATGTTCTGTAACGTAGTGGCAAACTGCCAGGCAGTTTCCGCAGAGGTTGGGGATAAGTTTTCCATAGGCGTATCCAGTTGGCCCAGCATGGCAGCCACGGAAGATATGAACGTGCTTCTCGGCTCTGCAGGCGGATTTATGATTATGTCCAATACAAAGCATCCGGATGAAGCGGTGGAAGTGCTTAAATACCTGACCGGCAAAGAGGTTTTCCAGACTATGGCAGATTTGGGCTCTATCGTGCCCAGCACGGAAGTAACTTCTTCGGATGAAAATTATCAGCTATACAGCAGGGATTCCAATAAAGTATATCCGGATGAAGTAATTAATCTGTCCTCAGAGATTTTCGACAATATGGTGTATAATCAACCGTCGAATTATCTGTATAACGGGGAAGCGGCGCTGGATGAGCTGGATGCTTTGAGGGAAGCGGCAATTTCACAATAAGCGGATGCCGGGGAGGCAGACCTGGAATAGAAGGAATAAAAGGGGGCAGGGATATTCTTCCCTGTCCTTTTTAACCTTTATGCCGCTGGAAGCTTTACAGGCAACGGGATGGCGGCATGTTCGTATGTAAGGTATTTGGCAGGCAGGAAACTGTAATAGGAGGTAGGGTGTGAAGGGAAAAACAGGAAAAAGGAATATCAATACGAAAATCATTATTATGGGTTTTGTGTTTATGATTCCTGCTTTTATAGTAATTTCGGTAACGATATTAGTGCCGCTATTTTGGAATCTTTATCTTTCTTTTTGTGATTGGAAGGGAAGCGGGAGCGCGATATTTGTAGGATTGGAAAACTATGCCAAGTCCTTTTCCACGGCGGCCACAAGAGGGGCAATTCTCCATTCGGTTTTTATTGGGATAATTTCCACCTTGATATCGGTGGTGCTGGGGGTGTTTCTGGCATTGGCCCTTTTTCGTATCCGGGGAAGGCTAAGCGGTGTGGCCAGAGTGATTTTTTATAGCCCTACTATGATGCCTATGACAGTGCTTGGATTGCTTTTTACTTTTATTTTTGCAGCATCGGATAAGGGGCTTTTAAATGCGATTCTGGCAGTAATAGGGCTGGAATCCCTGGAACATGCATGGCTGGCGGACAAGAGTACGGTGCTGCTTGTAATCGCCATCATACAGGGATGGCGTTCCAGCGGAACGATTATGATGCTCAGCTATACGGGGATGCTGAATATTCCGGATTCCCTGTTTGAAAGTGCAGAATTGGAAGGATGCAATTATATCAAAAAGGTCCGGTATATGATACTGCCTTTGATTAAACCTACGATACGGCTGGCATTATCCATGACTCTGGTATGGGCATTTAAAACCTATGACCTAGTATGGACGATGACGCAGGGAGGACCGGCGAATATGTCTATGACAGCACCGATTATGATGATTCGCACCGGATTTTCCTATAACCAGTATGGATATGCCGCAGCTATCGGTATGATTTCCACAGTGCTGATAGGAATCTGTATCCTGTTTGGCAGGGCAATATTAAGGGGGGAGAGCTATGAATACTAAGGTGAAAAGAAAAAGAAGGAATATGCCCGGATATTATATCCTTTGCGGGGTTATTATTTTATGCCTGTGCATTTATGTTTTCCCGGTGGTATTTGCTGCCATTACTTCTCTAAAGTCCACCGATGAATTTTACAGGAATATCTGGGCGCTTCCGGAAGAAATCCTGGTCAGCAATTATGGGAAGGCTTTTCAGGTGGGGCGCTTAGGGGAATATATGATAAACAGCGTGATTATCAGCATCGCATCCCTGGCCTGCATCCAGATTCTGGCTCTGCTTGCAGCATATGCCCTATCCCGCTTAAAGATTCCCCATGTGGAGATTTTCCTGGTGGCCCTTTTGTTGATGCAGGTGCTTCCTACGGAGTCTATGATTATACCGCTTTACATCACGGTATCGAAGCTGCATATGCTGGACATCCCGTATCTGTCTACTATTTTAGGCTATGTGGGGTGGTCTTTGCCCGGAACGATTATTATACTGAAAAACTTTTTTGATACGGTACCAATGGACTTGCTGGAAGCAGCCCGGATTGACGGCAGCGGGGAAGTGAATACTATGACAAGGATTATCCTTCCTTTGATGAAAGCCCCTATGATGACTTGCCTGATTATGAATTTCACTTATGTGTGGGGGGAACTGATGTGGGCACAGGTGACAACGCTGTTAACGGATAAGGGAATACCAATTACGGTAGGGCTTTTGAACTTCAAAGGGCAGTACGGGACAAACTGGCCTTTGCTTACGGCGGCGATTGTGATTATACTCGTTCCGCTGCTGGTGATTTTTATCGCCCTGCAGAAATATTTTGTGGCTGGGTTAACGGCTGGGAGCGTGAAAGGGTAGGGGGGAACGTTTGGCGATTGGCGGACGCCGTGAGGGAAATAAAATGCACCGTCGCCACGCTCCCGCTCCAAAAAAAGCGTAGCGGGCACTAGGTTCGTGAACTACCTCACCAAGTGCCGACGCTT
>QXWV01000097.1 GCA_009911195.1 Lachnospiraceae bacterium
GGCAAAGGCTCCCCTGTTTCCTACGGTCTTGTTTCCATGGCATGAAAAGGCTTTTCACAAAACATATTGCCAGAATATTCAGCCAAGGGTATCGACTGGTTTTGCAATGGCCAAGACGTTTGGAAGGGAGAGATGGAATTTAAGGGGAAGGCGGAACTTAAGGAGAAGGTGGAATTTAAGGAGAAGGTGAAATGGAAGGAGAAGATGGGATGAAAGGTGTAGATGAGTTAAAAAATTTGTTTGAAAATCCGCCGGTGGAGTATAGGACGGCACCGCTTTGGGTATGGAATGGGGATATGACAGAGGGGGAAATTGAAAAGTCGCTGGAGGAGTTAAAATCCCATGGGTTTGGAGGGGCTTTTGTGCATCCCAGGCCGGGGATGAGGGTTTCCTATCTGGATGAAAAGTGGTTTCAGTCCTGGGGGACGGCTTTGGAAAAGGCGAAAGCCTTGGGGATGAAACTGAATATTTATGATGAGAATTCTTATCCATCGGGGTTTGGGGGCGGCCATGTATCGGCCGCATTGCCGGACTGCCTGGCGGAATCGGTGGAATATCATGTGGTGGATGCTAAGGATATGGATTTTGTGGATGAAAAGGATTCCTGGATTGGGAATAAGGAATTGATAGGGGCCTATGCCTGTGACCGGGGGGAGGGGAAAATGATACTCCGGGAAGAGGTAACGGATTTGCCAAGAAGTCAATGGAAGGGGAAAGGTAGCTGTTTTGCGCTGGTGAAACAACAGCCTTCCCAGACGGAAGGGTGGCTGGCAGGGTTTGCAAATGTGGATTTGCTTCGGCCGGAGGTGACGGAAAAATTTCTGGAAATCGTATATGACGGCTATGCAAAGCATTTTGGAAAGGATTTCGGCGATACCATACAGGCGATTTTTACCGATGAGCCTTCCATGTCGGGGAGTTCGGTCTATGGGCGTGATGGTGCGGTGAATCTGCCGCTAAACCACTGGTTTGGCTATGAATTCCAGAAAAGGAAGGGATATTCCATCATGGGCTGTATCCCGGCTTTGTTTGAAGACTGGGAGCATCTGGACAACAGGAAAATCCGCCATGATTATTATGAGGTAGTACAGGAGCTATGGACAGAAAACTTCCTTATGCCTATCCAGGAGTGGAGCAGGAAGCACCATCTGCCGTTTACCGGGCATTTCATGGAAGACGGGTGGCCGAAGCCTTTCTATGCGGTAGTGGCGCCGGGGGTGATGTCCAGCTACGAATATCAGGACTGGCCGGGCATCGACCTGCTGCTGACAGGACGGCTGAAAGGGCAGGCATGGGAGGTACAGCAGATTAGTATGTTGGAGGTAATGAGTGCTGCCCATCAGTTTGGAAAAGAGAGGGTATTTTGTGAAGCATATGGGGCGGGGGGATATGATTCCGGCCTGGAAGATTATAAAAGGATAGGGGATTATCTTTTTGTAAACGGTGTAAACTATATCAATCCCCACCTGACCTATACATCGTATATCGGGGCAAGGAAAAGGGACCACCCCCAGTCCTTTGACTGGAGACAGTCATGGTGGGAGGAATTTACCCAGCTAAATGATTATTTGGGGCGGTTATCGGCAGTGCTAAGCCAGGGGGAATCCGAAGAGAGGATTTTAGTGATAAACCCTACCATGACGGGATATATTTACCCAAGAAATGAGGACAGCTCCCAGCTTGTATATAATGAAATGGCAAAAGAGCCGGATATGTGGGGATACCTCCATATGGTTCAGGAACTGCGAAGAAGGCAGTGGGATATGAATCTGGGGGATGAAGTGATTATAAAGCGTCATGGGAAGGCAGTAAAAGGAAAGCTGGAAATCGTAAAGCAGAAATATGAAGCGGTTATCCTGCATCAATGCATGGAAAACCTGCTGCCTTCTACCATTTCTCTTTTAAAAGAGTATATGGGGCAGGGCGGGAAGGTTTTGAGCGTGGGAAAACCTGGCCCTTATCTGGCTGGCGAGGAAATGTGGGAAGTATATGAAGAATTGTGCGCATCGCCCATGTTCCTTGAATTTTCCACGGAAGGTCAGCTTGTGGAATTTTTGGATAAAGAATATAACAAACATTTTACCACTAAGGAGATTCTTCCTATCGGTATGGAAAGCATCCGGAGGGAATATAGGGATGGACAGGAACTATACTTTTTTACAAATCACAGCGGGCAGGATATTTGTACGGAAGCGGAGTTTGACGGATATGGCATAGAAAAGTGGGAGCCTTGGACCGGAAAGACGGAACCGTGGATTGCAGGAAACGGGGAAGGGAAAATGTGTATGCCTTTGGAATTAAAACAAGGGGAGTCGCTTTTAATCTGTGTGTACCGGAAAGCTGTATTTAACAGGGGACAGGCTGAAGGGGAAGGACAGGAGGGTACTGCCTTGGTTTGGTGGATGAAACATCCCGGCTCTTTATCCGTACAGCCATGCCATTATCCCGCAGACAGGGATTTGACAACGGAAATCTTTGCAATGGATAAAATATATCCAGAGGAAAAGAATGTATGGCCATTGGAATACTGTGATTTCTATATTGACGGTGAGGTATACAAAGACTGTTCGGTGATTTCCGCCGGATATAAGCTGTTTAGGAAGAGGGGATTCCTGGCTAATCCATGGGACAATGAAGTGCAGTATAAAACGAGGACCTATGAAAGAAACAGATTTTATCCGGAAGGAAGCGGCTTTGCAGCAGTATATCATTTCCGGGTAGATAAAGGATTTTGCCCGAAGTCGGTAGAACTGGCCGTGGAGTATGGGGGAAGGTATGAAATAAGCATAAACGGGCATCCGGCCAATGAAAGGGTACAGGAATATTTTCTGGATGGACTGATAGAGTCTTATGAGATTGCCCCCTGGGTGATAGAGGGGGAAAATGAAATCCGGATAGAGGCAAAAACCTTTGACGTAGAGCTGGAACTGGAGCCGGTGACTTTGCGTGGAGATTTTGGCGTGTATGCTGACGGAGGGGAATGGGTGATGAAGGCAGCCGGGCCATTAAAGAAGGGAAGCTGGAAATCACAGGGATATCCTTTTTATTATGGGGCAATGCTTTATGAAGGAACCATTTCCTACAGCGGGGAAGAATATGTGGAGCTTTCAGTTCCCAAGGAAGAGGCCACTGCGGTTTCCGTACGGATAGGCGGAGAAAACAGGGGAAACCTGAACCTGAACGGAGTACATGGAAAAGAAATTACAAAGTGGCTGGAGCAGGGGGATAACCGGGTTGCCATACGGGTATGCGGCAGTATGAAAAATTATATTGGACCTCATTTTGACCCGGCCCGCCCGCGGAGGACTGCTTGGCCGGATATGTGGAGGAAGGCGCCGAAACAAGGGCATCCTTCGCCGGAAGATTATGATTTAATCGATTATGGGTTGACAGGGAAAGTGGAACTTAGACGAAAAGCAGGAAAGGGATGAGTTGATGATAAGGATGTAAAGGACAGGACACCCACCATAGAAGCTGTATGGCGGGTGTCCTGCTTATTTTTGTGAATGGATACCCGTAGGCAGCGGGCCAAGCGGCTGCTTAAACCCAACCTTTGGCCAGTTTGCTGCGGGGTTTGTTGGCTCTGATGCCAAGAGCTTAGAACAAGGCGTAAGGTATGGACATAAGCTGAGCGGTTTTTATGAAAAGCCCGGCATTATGGCCGACCGATAATGCGAGGTGGTGGGTCGGAGCCTGCATGAACCAATCATCCATATATTCTGCCGGATTTTTGGAAAAACGGATATGGGTGGAAGTATTCCCGTTCAGCAAAATGGGTGCATCGATGGCCTCTCCTTGGCTGATATTGAATTTAAGCATACCGTCTCCCGTCTGTGTAACGCCTAAAGTGGTTACTGCGCCCGGACGGACTTTCGCTTCCACAGATACGCCGCTTCCCCGTTTCCCGTGATAGACGCCCATGCCCCGCAAAAGTGGCTTCCCCTTGGAGATGGCGAAATGGAAAGGGCCATCATGGCCGAGAATCATGGTATTCCTGTTAAAGTCTGCGGCCACTATTTCGCAAAAGCTGCCGCCTGTTTCCAGGATATCGCATATTTTCATGGCCAGGGCAGTTTTAATATCCCCTTCCCCGGCACAGGCAATCCCTTGGGCGTTCAGCAAGGAGAAGCCCACGATAAACCCGCTCTGGAGTTCCTCCAGGTGGTCTTCCCTGCCATGGTAATAATAGGAAACGCTGTCCAGGTTACGTTCCAGTACCATCTTTTCCTGGGCAACGGCCACCTTTGCCGCCCATTCCATTTGTTCGTCGGTAGGCTTTCTGGCAATAGGGTCGGAAGGGGAATCTCCGGATATCTGGAAAAAGTCCTGGATTTGCTGTAGCTTTTCGCCAATTTCCGAAGGGGTAACGCTGCGGAGATGGGCATCTAAATCGCTCATTTCCAGAACTTCGATATGCATGCCGGTCTGAGCCTGAAGCATGGTAAAATCGCTGTACATGTCCAGCATACCGCTGTAGTATCCGCCGAGGAAACCGAAACGGGCATGCTGAAGGGTACGTTTGACCCCGGCAGCCAGACACCATTCCCGGATTTCATTCCATGCGCGGATAGCTTCCGGCCGGTTATCGGTGACTTCATCCGCTTTCGCAAAGGCCGGGGTTTTGGAAAGCCCCAGAAGCCCGTTGACCGCCCGGTAAGGAATGTGCGCCCTGTGAAAAGCATTGGCAATTTCAGGAATGGCACAGCCCACACATTGGGCCAGCCAACGGTCGGTGCCCGTGACATCATAGGCCATTTCCGGTGTGGGCTGCAAGTTCAGGATAATGACGGGCGCTCTACAGATTTGGTGGACAGGGAGAAGGCAGGCGCTGGTGTAATAAGTGGCAGCATGGGCAAAAATAATATCAACATTTTCCCTGTTGAAGAATTCCCCTGCTTCCCGGCCTTTATCTTCCGTATCCACCATGCCGAAATCGGATACCGTACCGAAATCAGCCAGCCTTCCGGCAATGAAGGAATGGTATTCCATCAGGCAGCCATGCAGCCCTGCGAACTGCTCCCAGTAGGCAGCCAGCCCTGCGCTGTAGAAGCCGATGCGGGCTTTTTTTACTTCTTTTAATCGTGGAAGATGAATCATAGATTATCCCTCATTTCTTTCGTTTTATTTTATTATAAATGGAAATAGGGAAGAAACATCGCAGAATATTGTTGAAAAATAACAGTTTGTTGCCGTTGGAAGCCATTTATGGTTTTTGTACAATAAAGCAATGGGAACGTAAATTTGAAACGCGCAAAAAGACGCAGAAATGAGGTAGATTATGAAGGAATATTTGGAAAGGGCATCTTACACATGGAGCGAAGATTCGATTCGTTTTATCAATACGCCGACCCAGAAGGCCAGGAGTAAATTTTTTTATGTACAGGAAGTGGGATATTTTAAAACAAAACCACCATATTTTACGGAAAGGCAAAATCTGAACAGCTATTTGATTGTGTATACCATATCGGGAAGGGGGATTCTGAAATACGGTGGGCGTAAATACCCTGTTTATCCGGGGCAGGCGTTCTATATACATTGCATTCCGTGGCATTATTATGCATGCATGGAAGGGGAGGAGTGGGAAATCCTCTGGCTGCATTTTAACGGGAATACAGCCAGGGGGTATTACGAAGAGTTTATCCAAAACGGCTTCCGCCAGGTTCGTGTTCAGGATTCTTTTTTCATGGAAAGTACCATGAGGAGAATTTTGTCATTGACTATAAAGAAGGATATCCATTCGGAACTGATTTGCTCCAATCTGATTGTAAATCTTCTGACGGAACTGATGATTAGAAGCAGCAGCGATAAGTTTTCCTTAACAGCGATGCCGGACAGCATAAAGGCTGTTTTAAAGGATTTGGAAAATCATTTCCTGGAGCCATTTTCCCTGGACGAGACAGCGGGGAGGACAGGGCTTAGCAAGTATCACCTTTCCCGTGAATTCCGCAAATATGTGGGAACAACCATGAACGAATACGTGATTACAATGCGGCTGAACTATGCAAAGGAATTATTGCGCTATTCCAACGAGCCAGTGGGTGAAATTGCATTTGCATGCGGCATGAACCATGTAAGCCATTTTATCAATCTTTTTAAGGAACGGGAAGGGACTACGCCCTTGCAGTACCGGAAGGAATGGGGCAGCAACGGGCAGGCATTGTAAAGTTTTTGCTAAAAATTAAAAAAATAAAAATTCTTCTATGCTATTTTTTTATTTTGTGTTATACTACTACAGTATAATCATGGGGTAATTTGGGCGTTATTGTTTTAGGCGGCTTTGTAGCAGCAGAATAACGTTTTTCCCCGTTAAATAGTTTTTATTTATTTAATATAAAATGGAGGGCTGAAAAAGATGAATACTACTTCACAAGCGGGTCAAAGAATAAACGCTTTGCTCGATGAAAACAGTTTCGTTGAAATAGGGGCACTTGTTACGGCAAGGGCAACTGACTTCAACCTGAAACAAACAGAAACTCCTTCGGACGGTGTCATTACCGGGTATGGAGTGATTGACGGCAATCTTGTGTATGTTTACAGCCAGGATGCTTCCGTATTGAACGGGACTGTTGGCGAAATGCATGCCAAGAAAATTGCAAATCTCTATAATTTGGCCATGAAGACAGGAGCGCCTGTAATTGGCCTGATTGATTCTGCAGGGCTTAGGCTGCAGGAGGCAACGGATGCGTTGAATGGTTTCGGGGAGATTTATAAGAAACAGGTAGATGCATCGGGCGTGATTCCGCAGATTACGGCAATTTTCGGAACCTGCGGCGGCGGGCTTGCCATTGTTCCTACATTGACAGATTTTACTTTTATGGAAGAGAAAAAAGCGAAACTTTTCGTGAATTCCCCCAATGCCATTGATGGCAACGAGATTTCCAAATGCGATACTTCTGCGGCAGCGTTCCAGAGCGAAGAAGCGGGCATTGTAGATGTGGTTGCGGATGAAGCAGGTATTCTGGCACAGATAAGGGAGCTTGTTTCCATGCTTCCGGCAAATAACGAAGACAACACGTCCTTTACGGAGTGTGCGGATGATTTGAACAGGGTATGCGATGACCTGGTAAACTGTGCTGGGGATACTTCCATTGCGTTGTCCAGGCTTTCCGATAATGGCGTATTTTTCGAGACGAAGAGGAACTATGCGAAGGATATGGTAACCGGCTTTATCAGGCTGAATGGGGCTACGGTAGGCGCTGTGGCGAACCGTACAGAAATTTACGGGGATGAAGGGGAAGTTACAGAGAAGTTTGATGCGGTATTGTCGGCAAAGGGATGCGAGAAAGCGGCGGATTTTGTTACATTCTGTGATGCTTTTGATATCCCGGTACTGACCCTTACCAATGTAAAAGGATATAAGGCTACTAAGTGTTCGGAGAAGAGGATGTCCAAGGCAGTTGCGCGCCTTACATATGCTTTCGCCAACGCAACGGTGCCAAAGGTAAATGTAATTACGCAGAAAGCATATGGCAGCGCATATGTTGCCATGAATTCCAAGGCGCTTGGCGCAGATATTACGATGGCATGGCCGGATGCAGAAATCGGCACGATGGAGGCAAAGCTTGCCGCAAAAATTATCTGTGACGGACAAGGCTCTGAAGCGATTGATGCTTGCGCAAAAGAATATGCAGACCTGCAGGGCAGCGCAGCCAGCGCGGCTAAGAGGGGATATGTGGACCAGATTGTGACGCCGGAGAATACGAGGAAATATGTAATCGGTGCATTTGAAATGTTATATACGAAGCAGGAAAATGGCCCGGCGAAAAAACATGGCACAGTTTAGAAAGGATGATACTTAATATGAAAAAATGGTTATTAGTATTAGGTATGATTACCTGTATCCTTGGAGTGAGCGCATGCGGGAGCAAGGAGCAGGAAGGGGTTTCCTGGACGGATATGTCAGAGGATGAGGCAATCTATTACGGGGAACAGACCTTCCAGAACCTAAGGATGATTTGTTCCGGTGCTTATGAGACAGAAAAGGCACAGATGGCAAAGGCAGATGCTATTTCCGCAGCGGCATTCAGCAGTTGGGATGGCGCTCAGGCCGATATGGGTGATTATGTTGATATATTAGAAAAAAGTGCGGAAATCAGAGAAGATGGGTTTGTTGTTAATCTAAAGGTGGATGGTACGGACCATGATGCCAACGTTGAAATTGTTTTTGATGATGAAATCATGCTGACCAGCCTGTCCGTAAATATTATTTATTCCTTTGGGGAATTGATGGTGAAGGCGGGTTTGAATACTTTGCTCGGTATGGGAACGGTGTTTGTAGTACTGATTCTCATCAGCCTGATTATTTCATGCTTTAATTTTATCCCTAAGATTCAGGCAGCATTCACTAAGAAGCCGAAACAGGAGGCAGTAAAACCCGTGGTTCCTGTAGCAGCAGCACCCGTAGCGGCAACAGTTGTAGAAGAAGAAAATGATGACTTAGAGCTGATAGCTGTCATCGCTGCTGCGATTGCAGCAAGCGAAGGGGCGGTTTCCGCCGATGGTTTTGTTGTTAGGTCTATTAGAAAAAGAAGATAGTGTGTAACTGATAATTATTAGAAAGATTGAAATAGGATGAAAGATTGAAAATTAAAAATCTTTCAATCCCAAGTTTGTGTCTGCGCAGCATCCACAAACTTGACAGGTGTAAAAAAGCTGCGCAGAAATGGAGAAAAAAATGAAAAATTATACCATTACCGTAAATGGCAACGTATATGATGTAGTAGTAGAAGAAGGAGCATCCACAGGCGCACCTGTGGCAGCACCAGTAGCGCCCAAGGCGGCTCCGAAAGCGGCTCCTAAGCCGGCAGCAGCACCGGCAGCAAGCGGCGCGGCAGGCAGCGTAAGGGTAGAAGCCGGCGCAGCAGGCAAAGTATTCGCAGTGGAAGCAAAGGTGGGACAGGCGGTGAAAGCAGGCGATACCGTAGTAGTATTGGAAGCAATGAAGATGGAAATCCCGGTAGTAGCACCTCAGGATGGTACTGTTGCAACTGTTGACGTATCTGTTGGTGACCCTGTAGAAGCAGGCGCATTGCTCGCAACTTTAAATTAACGGAAACGGAATGTGCGGGTAAATACGGTGTATAAATATTTTGCTTAGCCAAAATATTTTCATGGCGTATGCTTTGCAGAACGTAAATCGAAACAGGAGGTCAAAGTAATGGATTATATCGTAAATACATTAGACAACCTAGTGCATCAGACGGCTTTCTTCAATCTTACTTGGGGAAATTACGTGATGATTGTAGTAGCTTGTGTATTTCTTTATCTTGCTATCGCAAAAGGTTTTGAGCCATTGTTGCTGACGCCGATAGCATTTGGTATGCTGCTCGTAAATATTTATCCTGATATTATGATAAGTATTGAAGAATCCGCAAATGGAACGGGCGGCCTGCTTTACTATTTCTATCTCTTAGATGAGTGGGCGATTCTGCCTTCCTTGATTTTCATGGGGGTAGGTGCGATGACGGACTTTGGGCCGTTGATTGCAAACCCTAAGAGTTTCTTACTCGGTGCGGCAGCACAGTTTGGTATTTTCGCTGCTTATTTCGGCGCTATCGGCCTTGGCTTTAACGATAAGGCGGCAGCGGCAATTTCCATCATTGGCGGGGCTGATGGTCCTACTTCCATTTTCCTTGCAGGGAAACTGGGACAGACAACGTTGTTAGGGCCTATTGCGGTGGCGGCATACTCTTATATGTCATTGGTACCCATCATCCAGCCGCCGATTATGAAGCTGCTGACAACGGAAAAAGAAAGAAAGATTAAGATGGCACAGCTTCGTCCGGTATCCAAGCTGGAGAAGATTCTGTTCCCTATCGTTGTTACTATCGTAGTTTGTATGATTCTTCCTACCACAGCTCCTTTGGTAGGTATGCTGATGCTGGGTAACCTGTTCAGGGAATCCGGGGTTGTAAGGCAGTTGACGGATACAGCGTCCAATGCCCTTATGTACATTGTAGTTATCCTGTTGGGTACTTCGGTAGGCGCTACTACCAGTGCAGAAGCGTTCCTTAATTTGGACACATTGAAAATTGTTGCTTTGGGTCTGATTGCATTCGCATTCGGTACAGCAGCCGGCGTATTGTTCGGAAAGCTGATGTGTATTGCTACCCATGGCAAGGTAAATCCTTTGATTGGTTCGGCGGGCGTGTCCGCAGTTCCTATGGCGGCCAGGGTATCCCAGAAGGTAGGGGCAGAAGCAGACCCCACCAACTTCCTTCTGATGCATGCGATGGGGCCTAACGTAGCCGGTGTTATCGGTACGGCAGTAGCAGCAGGTACTTTCATGGCAGTATTCGGTGTATTTTAAAGGATGGCGGAAGTTGGACTGTAACTTTACCTTAAGGGAACTGCGTCATAAGACGCATGCATTTACAAGTTCGCCCTGCGAATTTGCTTATATTTTAGAGGAGGAATAGAAAATGTCAGAACAGGTGAAAAAACCGATAGGAATTATGGAAACCGTTCTCCGCGATGCACATCAGTCTTTGATTGCTACGAGAATGCCTACCGAGAAGATGCTTCCTATTGTTGAGAAGATGGATAAAGTAGGTTATCATGCAGTGGAGTGCTGGGGCGGAGCTACTTTTGATGCTTCCCTTCGTTTCCTGAAGGAAGACCCGTGGGAGAGGCTGAGGAAGTTAAGAGACGGTTTCAAAAATACAAAATTGCAGATGCTTTTCAGAGGCCAGAATATTTTGGGATACCGCCCTTATGCGGATGATGTGGTAGACTACTTTGTTGAGAAATCTATCGCAAACGGAATTGATATCATCAGGATTTTCGACTGTCTTAACGATTTGAGGAATTTACAGGAAGCTGTTAATGCTACAAATAACGTAAAGAAAAGAGAAGGCAGGGGGCATGCCCAGGTGGCATTGTCCTATACATTGGGAGATGCTTACACCTTGGAGTACTGGGTAAGCATGGCCAAAAAAATTGAGGAAATGGGTGCTGATTCTATCTGTATCAAGGATATGGCAGGGCTTCTTGTTCCTTATAAAGCGACAGAAATGATTTCTGCTATGAAGAGTGCAACAAAACTTCCGATTCAGTTGCATACACACTATACTTCCGGTGTGGCGAGCATGACTTACTTGAAAGCGGTAGAAGCAGGCGTTGATGTAATCGACTGTGCGATTTCACCGTTTGCATTGGGAACTTCCCAGCCTGCAACAGAGGTTATGGTGGAGACCTTCAAGGGAACACCTTATGATACTGGTTATGACCAGAACACCCTGGCAGAAATCGCAGACTATTTCAGGCCATATAGGGATGAGTGCCTGTCAAGCGGGCTGCTTAACCCGAAGGTTATGGGCGTGGATATTAAAACTCTGTTGTATCAGGTTCCGGGCGGTATGCTTTCCAACATGGTGAGCCAGTTGAAAGAGCAGAATGCTGAAGACAGATACTATGATGTATTGAGAGAGATTCCGGCAGTGCGTAAGGATTTAGGTGAGCCGCCGTTAGTAACGCCTTCTTCCCAGATAGTTGGTACACAGGCCGTATTCAATGTACTCTTGGGCGAACGCTATAAGATGGCGACGAAAGAGACAAAGGCTGTGCTTCGAGGGGAATATGGCCAGACCATTAAGCCTATGAACCAGGAGATTATCGATAAGGTTATTCCGGGTGAAGAAAGGATTACCTGCCGTCCGGCTGATTTAATCGAGAACGAGTTGGATAAACTGGAAGCGGAGATGAAGGAATGGAAGCAGCAGGATGAGGACGTATTGTCCTATGCGCTGTTCCCTCAGGTAGCGACCGATTTCTTCAAATATCGTCAGGCACAGCAGGAGAAAGTGGATATGAGCCAGGCAGATACGAAGAATGGGGCTTATCCGGTGTAATTACTGGATATGTAAACTGGAATATGTATAATTTTTTAAAGGGCCATTGCATTTGCAGTGGCCCTTTTTCATATATAAGGATTCGGGTGTCAAAAGACCTGGCTGCGGAGTGCGCCTGGCATATTGCACAAAAACAGTTCGTGCAACTGACTTTTGTGCAATATGCCAGGCGCACTCCGCAGCCAGGTCTTTTGACACCCGAATCCTTATAGGAAATTGCTCCGCAATTTAACAGTGCCTTTCCACTATTCTCCCTTATCCTCTTTAAAGAATTTGATAACAATAGGTACGCTGTCCGATGGAATATCTGACAGTTGGATAACAGTACCGTCTGACCCGGTGGACAAATGGAGATTGTGGCTTCCCAATACATGATGCTTTCCGTTTGGAAGGACGGAATGGGGAAGCTGTATGGTGCTGCCGGAAGCGGGGTGGACAACAATGGCATAAACGGCGGAGTCATTTTGGGTAAAATAAATGGCTGCGCCATTTTCCGCCTCTACCTTCTGGGTGGAGAAGGGGCGGGTGGAATAGATGGCCTCCCCGTTTGTTTCCAGCCATTTTCCCAGATGGAGGAGACGGCTTTCCTGTTCGGGCGGTATAGTGCCATCGGCCTTGGGTCCGATGTTAATGAGGAGGTTGCCGTTAAAAGCTACGGTATCGATTAACAAAGCAATCAGGTCATTGTGGGCAAGATAGTGCTCCTGCTCCGTTTCCACTTGATTATAGCCGAAGGAAAGGCCCATACCGCGGCAGCATTCCCATTTCTGGTTCAGGAATTTATCTCCCCTGTGGTATTCCTTGGTGGTGTAGTCATGCCATACATCGTGCCAGCGGTCATTGACAACGCCTTCTGGTACGGAATTATAGTAGTGGGCGAACAGGTAAGGGAGGTCATCCAGCCCTTTAAGCGGCCAGTCCAAATCGTTCCAGAGTACAGAAGGCTGGAAATTATCGACGATTTCCATCATTTGGTTGTATGCCAGGTCCGCATAGGCGTTTGTAATATTGTTCGGATGATGTACTTCGTAGTCGCTCATCATGGCGTTGCGGGTAATATGCCAGTTCAACATGCCGGAATAGTAGACACCATAGCGGATACCGGCGGCGCGGACAGCTTCTCCCAGCTCCTTTATGATATCCCTTTTCGGCCCTCTGAGATAGGAATTGTAATCCGAATACTTTGTATTCCAAAGGCAGAAGCCGTCATGATGCTTGGAAGTGGGGATGACATATTGGGCGCCTGATTTTTTGAATAAGTCGGCCCATTTTGCGGGCTCCCATTTTTCCGCTTTCCACATATCGGCGAAGGATTCGTAATCGAAATCCGCGCCATAAGTTTTCACATGGTGTTCATACGCAGGGCCGAAGCCGGCGCGGACAGTATTGCAGTACCATTCCGCATAGGGATTGTAAGCGAACCAGCGCTCGTCGAAGGGGATTGTCCCCAACTGGCCCGACGGATAAGCCCATGCGGGAACGGAATAAATGCCCCAGTGAATAAAAATGCCGAATTTGCAGTCATTGTACCATTGGGGGATAGTGTGTGTGCGGATGGAATCCATTTCGGGTAAATACTTCATAAGTTAGTGCTCCTTTCGTAGTGAGGTATTAGGCAATTGTGGAAACTTCCGTTTCCAAACGGAAGAGGTTCCAACTGAGGGCGGGTGCAATAAAGGTGGCGATATTGACTTGGAGAGTTCCGCCGGGGCCTTTTTTGGGTTGTACGCAATTCAAATTGTCTGCGGAGTTACAGTCATTCACATCGTGGCCGCTAAGCAGTATGTGCTCCTTAATGCGCAGAGGGCCGAAGGAGCGCAGGTCTAAAGTGACCGTATGGCTTTCTTCCATATCCCGGTTGACGCAGAAAATGGATAAAGAATGGTCTTCGCCCAAAACTGCCACTGCATCAATATAAGGAACCGCGTCATATTTATGGCAGCAGTATTGGGGGGTTTCCACCAGGGTGCTGAGGACAGTGCCCCCCTTGGCATATTTGGCGGTGTACATAAAGGGGTAATAAATAGTCTGTACCCAGGATTTACCGCCTTTTTGCGTCATAATAGGCGCGATGACGTTAACAAGCTGGGCGAGGCAGGCAATTTTTATCCGGTCAGAGTGCTTTAACATGGTAATCAGCATCAGGCCCGTCAGAAGGGCATCTTCAAAATTATATACATCTTCCAAAATAGGAAGGGTCTGTTTCCAGCATTCCTCCTGGATGATTTTGTTATCCCTTTCCTTGGAGTGATACCAGATATTCCATTCGTCAAAGGAAAGGTTCAGCGTCTTTTTCGTATGGTGTTTGCCTTTGATGGCATCGCAGAAGCTGATGACGGAACGGATATAATCTTCCATATCCAGGGTTTCGGCCAAAAAGCTGGCGGTATCGTTTTGGTAGTTTTCATAGTAGCGGTGCAGGGAGATATAATCCACATAGTCATAGCATTCATCTAGCACGGCCAGTTCCCAGCTTCCGAAGGTTTCTATAGACGGGCCGGTGGCGCCACAGGCTACAAGTTCTACAGATGGGTCGAGAAGCTTCATCACTTTGGCGGTTTCCCGGGCTGTCCGCCCGTATTCTATAGCAGTTTTCTGGCCGACCTGCCAGGGGGCATCCATTTCGTTTCCCAGACACCAGACCGGAATACGGAAAGGGGCTTTTGCCCCGTTTTGCTTCCTCAAATCGGACCAGTAGCTGCCGCCTGGATGGTTGGCATATTCCAGGACATTTTTTGCGTCATCTGCCCCGCGGGTTCCAAGGTTGACCGTATAAATGAGGTCAGTGCCCGCTTTTTTGCACCACTCGGCAAATTCGTGGAGGCCGACTTCATTTGTTTCAGTAGTCTTCCATGCCAAGTCCGTCCGGCGCGGCCTTTGTGAAATTGGGCCTATGGAGTCTTCCCAATGGAAGCCCGATACAAAATTCCCGCCGGGATAGCGGACAATGGTGACGCCTAAGTTTTTGACCAGTTCCAGCACATCCTTGCGGAAACCGGAAGCATCAGCTAAAGGATGGGACGGCTCATAAATCCCTTCATAGACGCATCGGCCAAGATGTTCCACAAAAGAGCCAAAGAGGCGTTTATCAACCTTTCCTATAGTGTAAGAACGGTCAAGAATGATTTTGGATGTTTTCATAGAGTAGTATACTCCTTTCCTGCGGAAATCAATTCCAGTGTTTCTTTTTCAATAAAACTTGTGTAATTAGTCCTACTATGCTATTATCATAACATAATTGCGGAAAAATGATATATTTAGCATAATAATGGCACGTTTGTTCAAATATAAGTTTCAAGTATAATAAAATTTGTTTTTGCTTATTCCCGCGAGCAGCGAGCCAAGCAATGTTTTTTACACCCGAATCCCTATAAAAAACTGAATGAAGAAGGAGGAAACAGGATATGAATAAGAAAGAAATGCTTCAACTGAGCCTAATGACGGAAGTTGCATCCATGTATTATGAAAAAGGCATGACGCAGGAGGAAATCGGCAAGGTATTGTATTTGTCCAGGACGAGGATTTCCAGGATTTTGAAAAAAGCTCAGGAGATGGGAGTAGTTGAGATACATGTGAACCATATCCTGGAAAGAAACCATTCTTTTGAGGAAAGGATAAAGCAGCGTTTCCATTTGAAGGAGGTTCGTTTATACAATGGGGGCGGGTCAAAAAGCGAACAGGAAGTGATGGATGGGGTGGTGAAGATTGCTGCCGCTTTTTTAAAGGAACGGATTAACCGGAAGATGGTAGTGGGCATTTCCTGGGGCAATACGATTAGGGAAACCGTGGAAGCGCTGGAAGAGGTGAAAAAAATACCTATTGATATTGTGCAGATTATGGGGTTTGCGGCGACCACCAACCTGATGAGCAACAGCGATAATATCGCCCATTGCCTGGCATCCAAATATGGCGGTATTGCCCATGGGCTAAATGGCCCGCTTTTTGTTCCGGACATGTATGTAAAAAATCAAATTATGAAGGATAAGAACATTGCTGCAACCTTGATGATGGCGGCACACGCGGATATGGTGCTGACGAGTATTGGCACTTTGGAAAAGGTTACGGAGTCGAACCCATGGCTTGGATATATGACGAAGGAAATGTTTGAGGAAATCCGCAGCCAGGGTGCAGTAGGATGTTTAGGGGCACGTTTTTTCGACCGGAATGGGAAGGTTCTGGATAATAATGAATGGAACAGGCATTGCGTGGGGATAGGGCTGGAAGATATAAGGAAGATAAAAGAAGCGGTAATTGTGGCCAGCGGGGAGATGAAAGCGGAAGCATTGTTGGGGGCAATCCGCGGAGGACTTGTTGATACGCTGATTTCTGACAGCAGAATGGCAGAAAAAATAGTGAAAATATCCCAATAGGGGTAAGATGCCGCAAAAAGTGTACAAATGTTGCATGAAAAAAAGTCATATGTGCCTATTCCTTTGTTGCTATTGCTAACTATGTGAGAAAATGTTACTCTAAATTTGCAAAAAGCAATATAAATGAGAAAATGTGCGCTTTTGAAAGAAGCGTACAAGAGATTAGGAGGGAACGATATGAAAAAAAGAATTCTGGCATGTATTCTAGCATTGACGATGACGGCTTCCTTATTGGCAGGCTGCGGCTCTGGTGCAGAAAATGCGGATTCCAGTGCGCAACCGGAAGCAGCAACGGATACGGAGCAGGAAACGGAATCGGAAGAGGCCGAAGCTGTAGCCGAAGAGGATGCGGGAAACGAAGCGCAGGCGGATGAAGGGAAGTTTGATAAGGAAGTGACGCTTACTTTCTGGTCGCCTACCTGGCATAAGGATGCGGATGAACAGGTGATTGCAGATTTTGCGAAAATTTACCCCAATATTAAAATTGACGCTACATTCTATTCCACAGATGACATTAAGACAAATACAAAAGTGGCAGCATCTTCGGGAACACTGCCTGATATGTGGTATAACTGGGGAGGCTTTAATTTCGCCAACTATTATGCTTCTGCGGACTTGTGCTATGACCTGACTGCTTATGCACAGGAGAACGGATGGGAAGACAAATATCTGAAATCGGCGTTGGATTTGTGTACGCTGGACGGGAAAGTGATTGCCTTGCCCCAGGTGTATACGGGTCTGGTTATGTGGTATCGTACAGATATTTTAGACCAGTATGGGCTGGAGGTTCCGCAAACCTTTGAGGAACTGGAAAATATCTGTGAAGTCCTTAAAGAGAATGGACAAGCTTCCTTCTCTACCGGAGGATGGCACATTTTCCGTTATCTGGAAGCGCTGTTGGAATACTATGCAGGGCCGGAAGAGCATGACGCATTGAATACGCTGGAAGCGGACTGGGCTTCATCGGAAGCAGTTACCCAGGCGTTTGCGAAATTAAAGGAATGGGGAGATAAAGGGTATTTCATTGACGGATATGTAACGGAAGACGCAAACAATGCGAAAATGTACGTATTTGGCGGAACCAGCGCTATGGTTATGGATAACTCGGGAATGGCTTCTGATGTTGTGGCCAATGAATATGATACTTCCCAATACTCATTCTTTGCATTCCCTACAGGGAAGGACGGAAATACAGGAAGAATTTCTTCTTATGTAAAAACAACACAGTTTAATAAAAACCTGACGGATGACCAGTTTGAAGCGGCGATGCTTTTCTGGGATTATTACTACAGCGAAGAGAGCTTAAAATCTCATCCGTCCATCGAACAGCCTACCGCTGTGGCAGGTGCGGAATTATCCGAAGCCATGAAGCTGGCGGATGGTATGCTGGAAATGATTGATGCTGCAGGCAGCTATACAACAACGGACCAGGATGTTCCGAATGAAATTATGGATGTGGTTTTTGCCACAGAGGAAGCCGTACTCCTGGGAACCATTGAGCCTTCGGCAGCCGGTGCAGAAATCCAGAAAGCGATTGATGCTTATAAAGCCGCGTCAAAGTAAAGAATGAATCTATAGAGTGAGTCATTATAAATAGTAAATGGCAAATGGCACAATACAACCGGCCGCTGTCCTGTGATACAGGAAAAGGGTTCGTTATTGTGCCATTTGCTGTGAAGGAAAGAGATGCTTGGGCATTTACTGCGCTGGCCGGGAGAGGATAATGGCTTGCAAAGAAACATATGACTCGATTGGAAGGAGAAGGGAGGGCAGGTTTTGAAGGAAAAACTGAAATCATTTTCTTTTTTAGCCCCCGCATTATTGATTTATATTATCATCATTGTATTTCCCGGTATATACTCCATTATTTTAAGCTTCTTTGAATGGAATGGGGTATCGGAAAAGCGTTTTGTAGGGCTGGCCAATTATGTGAAGCTGTTCACCAATGATGATATTTTTAAAATTGCACTGAAAAATAATATTATATGGATTGTCCTTACTGTATGTATTACGGTGGTGTTAGCGCTTATTCTGGCATTGGTGCTGAATGAGAAGTTTAAAGGGAGGATTGTATACCGGTCAATTTTTTATTTTCCGTATATGCTTTCCTGGATTGTAATAGGTATTATATGGAAATGGATGTATAATCCTAATTTCGGTATGATTAACACCTTTCTCGGGGCAGTGGGGCTGGATTCCCTAAAAGGCTCTTATTTATCCAACCCTAAAATTGCGCTTTACTGTATCTTTGCGGCCGCATTGTGGCAGGGATTAGGGCAGCCTATGCTTTATTTCCTGGCGGGCTTGCAGACGATGTCCTCCGATGTGTTGGAGGCGGCAAGGATAGATGGTGCAGGAAGGCTTAATCTGTTCATACGGATTATTGTTCCTATGTTGAAAGAAACGTTTGTTATTGTGCTGGCAACCCAGATTATTGCGTCCATGAAAGTTTATGACATCATTTATGTTATGACAAACAGCGGACCGGCCAATGCCACACAGACGCTGGCTACTTATATGTACAACCAGACCTTCTCCTATAATAATCTGGGGATGGGAAGTACGGTTGCAACGATTATGGTAATTATTATGATGTTTATTATTGTTCCTTACGTTATATTCTCGACGAAGGAAGATTAGGAAGGAGAAGCAGAAGATGAATAAAACAGGTAGAAAAATATGGTTTTACGTAATCCTGACAGTAGTTGCCGTGTTCTGGCTTCTTCCTCTGGTGATGTTGGTGTTATCAGCCATCAGAAGCACCAGTGATTTCTATGCGAAGCTGAACCTATTTTCCATACCGGAGAAAATACAGTGGAGCAATTTCACAGATGCCTGGACAGATGGAAATCTGGGCAGATATTTGTTCAACGGTATCAGGACATGTCTGATAAAAGTACCCCTGGGCGTGCTGATTTCTTCTATGTGCGCGTTTGCTCTCACCAGGCTGGATATACCCCACAGCAATGGGATATTTATCTTCATCCTGGTAGGTATGATGCTGCCCATACAGATGGCCCTGATTCCGCTGAATATTATGTATTCCAGGCTGAACTTGAGCAATACGTATTTTAGCCTGATATTTACTTACATCGGTTTTGGGATTTCCCTTGGCACGCTTGTATTCCGGGGATTCTTCCGCTCCATCCCAAAGGAGCTGGATGAGGCTGCGGCGATGGATGGCTGCGGAAAATACAGGCTTTATGCCAACATTATTATGCCGGTGGCAAAGCCTGCGGTGGCGACCATGTTTATTTTGGACTTTTTGAATACATGGAATGAATTCCTGCTGCAGAGCGTATTGATTACAAAGGATACGATGAAAACTGTACCCAACGGGCTAATCAGCTTCATGGGGGAATTCAGCACGGACTATGGGCTTTTGAGTGCGGGGGTGTTGATTTCCATAATCCCGGTACTGATTGTCTATCTGGTATTCCAGAGGCAGTTTGTGGAAGGCATGGCAGGAGCCGTTAAAACTTGAAAAAGAACTGTAAATAAAGAAAGGGTAATATGGTATATGATAATTATAGCTACCGTATACCGGAGGGGAAAAGGCTTCGCCTGCTGATGGATTCGGATGCGGCTAATGAAGCGGATGACCCTTTCGCCATAGTGCATGGGCTGCTGAGCCCTAAATTCGATAACAGGGGGATTATTGCTGCCCATTTCGGGACGGCCAGAAGCAACACCAGTATGGAGGATAGCTACCAAAGGATAAGGAAGCTTTTAGGGCATATGGGCTTTCCGGCGGAGCTTGCATACAAAGGTGCAGATTGTGCCATGGAAGGGGAAAAAGTTCCGTTTCTTTCGGAAGGTGGCAGAAAGATTATCGAAGAGGCGATGCGCACGGATACGGAAGAAGCATTGTTTGTAGTTTTTATGGGGCCGCTGACGGATATGGCCCAGGCTTATCTGGCGGAGCCAGGTATTGCAAAGCGGCTCACCTGTGTCTGGATAGGAGGAGGGAAGTATCCGGAAGGCGGGTTTGAATATAATCTGAGCAATGATATACAGGCGGCAAATATAGTAATGGAATCGGATATTCCCCTTTGGCAAATCCCCCGGGATGTATATTCTGAAGTCATTGTTTCCATGGCAGAACTGGAATGCCGGGTGAAAAATTGCGGCAAACTGGGGAAATATCTGTTTGAACAGTTGGAAAAGTGCAGCCATACGCCGGCTTCTATGGCTACGAACCGGACAGGGGAGTTTTGGTGTCTGGGGGATTCGCCGGCGGTTGGTGTTCTCCTCTTGGACCAGTTGTTCGGCTATCATTATGGGGCTGCTCCTTCCATAAAGGAGGATATGGCATATGGGGAAGGGAAACCGGGCCGCCTGATAAAAATATATGAACGCGTGAATACGCGCTACATACTGGAAGATTTTTATGCAAAGCTTATGTTGTTTGGGATGGAAAGGAGATAGGAGCGAGGATGTCTAAAATAGATGAAATTACGAGGGAAAGCTGGATTATGAATAGCTGCCCGGAATGGGGCACATGGTTAAATGAGGAAATTGAACAGGAGGAGGTTAAACCCGGTACGGTAGCTATGTGGTGGCTGGGTTGTACCGGCTTGTGGGTGAAAACGCCAGGGGGATGCGATATTAGCATAGACCTTTGGGTGGGCAACGGGAAGCGGACGAAAAAAAATAAATATATGGCGAAGGGGCATCAGATGGCTAATATGTGCGGTGGGCGCTTGCTTCAGCCGAACTTGCGGGCCGTTCCTTTCGTTATCGACCCTTTTGCCGTGAAGAAAGTGGATGCGGTGCTGGCGACCCATTACCACCAGGACCATATGGACCCCAATTATGCAGCGGCCGTTTTGAAGAATATTGAGGAGAAAGTGCCCTTTATCGGTCCTAAAGAGTCGGTGAAGCTCTGGCGCTCCTGGGGGGTTCCGGAGGAACGGTTTATAGAGGTGAAGCCTGGAGATACAGTACGCATTAAGGATATTGAGATTGTGGTATTAGAATCTTTTGACCGGACCTGCCTGGTGACAACTAATGGGGAAGAAGATATACGGGGCGTCTGTCCGGACGATATGGACGAAAAAGCAGTAAATTACCTGATTAAAACGCCGGGCGGCAATATTTACCACAGCGGTGACAGCCATTATTCCATTTATTTTGCAAAGCATGGCAAAGACCACAAGGTAGATGTGGCGTTTGGCTCTTACGGGGAAAATCCGGTAGGAGTTGCCGATAAGATGACCTCCTGTGATATCCTGCGGATGGCGGAAGCGCTGCGTTGTAAGGTGGTAATACCGATTCACTATGATGTATGGACTAATTTCATGGCGGATACCCGGGAAATAGAGATGCTGTATGAGATGAGGAAGAACCGCCTGGATTATCAGTTCCACCCGTTCCTATGGGAAGTAGGGGGGAAATATGTGTATCCTACCGATAAGGAACGCAGGCAATACCATCATGACAGAGGATTTTCCGACTGCTTTGCGGAAGAACCCAATACGCCTTTCCGTTCTATTTTATAAGAGGGAAAGTGAGCCACAGTTTTTTAGGTGATGAAATGAAAGAGTTTTCGTTGGATGAATTTAAGAATCCCCCAAGGGAATTCCGGGGAATGCCCTTTTGGTCCTGGAACTGTAAGCTGGACGGGGAGGAACTGGCGCGCCAGATAGAAGAATTAAAAGAAATGGGGTTTGGGGGTTTTTTCATGCATGTGCGTACAGGTATGGATACCCCCTATCTGAGCGATGAATATATGGGGATTGTCAAAGGATGTGTTAAGAAGGCCAAGGTGGAGGGTATGCTGGCGTGCCTGTATGACGAGGACAGGTGGTCATCGGGGGCAGCAGGAGGTCTTGTGACTAAGGAAGAAAAGTACCGCCAGAAATATTTATTGTTTACGCCTTGGCCTTATGAAGAAAAAGGCGGGATGGAAACGCCGGGAGGATTTTTAAGCCAGCCTCTGCGGAACGGAAAAGGAAAATTGCTGGCCAGGTATGTGGTTATTCTGGACGGGGAAGGGTATCTGGAAAAATACCGCATGCTGGAGGAGGGGGATGAAGGCGAAGGGAATATCTGGTATGCCTATTTGGAAACTGCCGGGGATAATCCATGGTACAATGGCCAGGCTTATAGCGATACGTTGAGCAAAGAGGCGGTGGAACGTTTCCTCCAGGTTACTCATGAAAAATATAAGGAGTGGGTGGGGGAGGATTTCGGGGAGGCTATTCCCTTTGTTTTTACGGACGAACCCCAGTTTGCCAGAAAGCATACGCTGGATTTTGCAGAGGGGAAAAAGGATGTGACGATGCCGTGGACGGATGACTGCGAGGAAAGCTATGCGGATAAGTATGGCGAGAGCCTGCTGGCAGCCTTGCCGGAACTGTTTTGGGAATTGCCGGAAAGGAAAATTTCCAGGACGAGATACCGGTATCACGATTATATTGCCCAGCGGTTTGCGGAAGCTTTTGCCTGTACTTATGGAAGGTGGTGCGAAAAGAACGGTATTGGTTTTACGGGGCATCTGATGGAAGAGCCGACTCTGGAGTCCCAGTGTGCGGCAGTGGGGGAAACAATGCGTTCCTATGGAAGCTTTTCGTTGCCGGGAATCGATATGCTCCGGAGGGATTTGGAGTATACTACGGCGAAGCAGGCGCAGTCTATATCCCGTCAGAACGGGCAAAAGGGGATTTCCAGCGAACTGTACGGAGTGACAGGATGGGATACGGATTTCAGGGATTATAAATTTTATGGCGACTGGCAGGCAGCTTTGGGGGTGGTACTGCGGATTCCACACCTTTCCTGGGTATCCATGAAGGGGGAAGCGAAAAGGGATTTTCCCGCCACTTTCGGCTATCAATCCCCGTGGTATAAGAAATTCGGCTATGTGGAAGAACATTTTGCCAGGGTGAATATGGCTATGGCCAGGGGGAAGGCTATTGCGCGAATCGGCGTGATTCACCCTATAGAAAGCTTTTGGCTGCATTGGGGGCCGACGGAGCAGACTGAGGGAATCAGAAAACGGCTGGATGAGAATTTTCAGAACCTTACGGAATGGCTTTTGTTTGGCGGAATGGATTTTGACTTTATATGCGAAAGCAAGCTGCCGGAACAGTGTGCCCAAGGGGGATTGCCATTTGCAGTAGGTAAAATGGAATACGAAGCGATAATTGTTCCGGGATGTGAGACGCTGCGCCGAAGTACAGTGGAATGGCTGGAAGCTTTTAAAGCCGCCGGAGGGTATCTTGTTTTTATGGGGGAAGCGCCGTCATGGATGGATGGAATGGAATCGTCCAGGCCGGAAAACCTTTATGCCTCTGCCCGCGCGATTCCTTTTGAACGCTATGCATTGCTGGAGGAACTGAAGGGTTTTAGGGAAGTGGAAATCCGGGAAGAGAACGGGATGCTGGCAGAGGATATGCTTTATCAGATGAGAGAGGAAGCGAGCCAAGGGGGAATTGTTCGTTGGCTGTTTATTGCCAGGGGTAAGAGACCTTATAATAAGGATATGGGGCGGAGAAGGAAAATCAGGATAAAAATCCGGGGTGGTTATATTCCAGAGTTTTTGGATACTGTGTCCGGGGAATGCCGAAGGGTTTATTGCTGTCAGGAGAAGGGATGGACAGTGGTGGAGCATATTTTTTATGATTATGACAGTGTGCTTCTTAGGTTAAATGGAACAGTAGAGGATATTCTGTGGAAGGCATCGGGAATAGGGGAACCGGATGGGGAAAGCGTATTGGGGACGGAAGAAACGGCCATAAATCCTCTGGTGGAATATGTGCTGGGAGAGCCTAACGTGCTTGTATTGGATAAGGCGGAATATTATCTGGCCAAGGATGACGGGGAACAGGAAATAACATACGAACCGGAAACGGAGCTGCTTCGGGCGGATGGAAATATCAGGAAATCTTTGGGATGGATGGTAAGGGGGGCGGCCATCCCACAGCCCTGGGTAAGGAAAAAGGAAAAAGCCGTGCATCGGCTTTACTTGCGGTTTACTATAGAAAGCGAAATAGATTGCCGGCAGGTATGGCTTGCTATGGAAGAAGTACATTCGGCCCATATTATCTGGAATGGCGGTGAAGTGGCAAAGAAACCGGATGCCGGCTGGTACACGGACCGGGCGATTCGTAAAATAGCGCTTCCCGGGTTGAAAATGGGGAAAAATGTTCTGGAACTGATTCTTCCTTTCGGAAAGGAAACTAATACGGAATGGTGTTATCTTCTCGGCGCATTCGGAGTTCGGGTGATGGGGGAAAAGAAAATCATCACAGCCATGCCGGAGCGTGTCGGGTTTGGTAACCTGACAGGGCAGGGATTCCCTTTTTATGGAGGGAGCATTTGCTACCGGATTCCGTTTTGGACCAAGGGAGGGAATGCCTATGTGAGGATTCCCCACTACCGCAGCGCAGTGCTGGAAGTGAGGGTGGACGAATTGGGAAGGAAAACGATAGCATATCCGCCGTATGAAACCGGCCTTGGAAAAATAGAAGAGGGGGAACATATGCTGGAAGTGACTGCATATATTTCCCGCTATAATGCCTTTGGGCCTCTTCACCAGGCAGATGCTAAGGACGAGTGGTGTGGGCCGGATGCATGGAGGACGCAGGGGGATGCATGGACAGACTCTTACCGTTTGGCTTCTGCCGGTTTGCTTTCAGCGCCGGTGATTACAGTGGAAAACGGGGTGGCCGGATGAATTTATGGGAATCTTTTGCAGCGTCCGAAAAGTGGTTGGCTGGGGAGGGGGATGAATTATAGGGCATCCACCAGAATAACGTTTATACCGGCTTTTTCCAGTTTTTCCAGCTCCTTTTTATCGCTTTTGGAGTCAGTAATCAGGTAGGTGACATCGGAGATATCTGCAAAATGGAAGTTATGCTCGATTCCTACTTTACGATGGTCAGCCACAATAATTACCGGGCCGGTACATTTTCGTATCATGGCCCGGTTGATGGGCGGGTCCTGGATGGCCATGGAGGTCAGGCCATGTTCTGCACTGATGCCGCTGACGCCGAGAATGCATTTGGTAGCGGCGGTGCGGTTAATATTTTCGATAGCGAAATTGCCGGTTAAGGATAATTTGGTATTGTCAAAGGAGGAAAGGGGCGAAACCTCCCCTCCCACCAATACCAGTTCGGTGCCCGGATTTCTTGGCGTCATCAGGCTTTTCCCGTTATTGGTGACAATAATGGCAGAAATATCTTTAATGTGGGGATATATGCGCAATGCGGTGGAGCTGGCATTTATAAATACAGTATCCCCATTCTCAATCATGTTGGCGGCTTGGCGTGCAATGGCTTCTTTTGCATCCAGATTGCTCATGGAACAGAGTTTCTTATCAAACTGGGGCAAATATTTTTTTTCGTTGCTCAAGCCGATATTATTGAACACAAGTTTGATATCGCCGCTTTTTTTCAGGGCACTGATATCCCTTCTGGCAGTGGCTTCTGAAATCTGGAATTCTTTTGCAATTTCTGCAATATTCGCGTAAGTATGTTTCTGTAAATATTCGAGAATCAGGCTTTGCCTGCTTAAAACGTCGGATTTGCTGCGCTTCATTTTGAGGACTCCTTTCGTGGATTAGCCGTTTTAGGATGATGCTGGGGTCAAATGGCCTGTCCGGCGGCGCTGCCAAACAGGCCATTTGCCCCAACATCTTTAGGATTCGGGTGTCAAAAGCCCTGGCTGCGAAGTACGCAGGGCAATCTGTATAAAAAGTTGCCAGATGCCCCGTTGTCTGCAGCGGGGGTATTGACTTTAATATAGCAGAGAAAATGCTGTATGTCAATTGTAATGATTGGAATAGTCATATGCAATCATATAATTTTGATTATATGATTGCATATACAAATATATATGAAGAAAACCAATTTTAATTGGGGATTATATGAATATACAAATCTTAAAGGCTATTATATGATTAGAAATATAAATATAATGCAAAGGATGATGAAAAGGATATGTATACGGGGCAGAAGCAATACGAAATCGGATTGTATGAAAAAGCAGTACCGCCCGAATTGTCATGGCGGGATAAGCTGATGGCGGCAAAAGAGGCGGGTTTTGATTATATGGAAATCAGCATTGACGAGACGGAGGAAAAAATTGCCCGCCTGGATATGGGAAGGGAAGAATTGGAAAAGTTGGTACAAACGATGCATGAAGCCGGACTCCCGATTCGTTCCATGTGCCTTTCCGGGCATCGGAAAAACCCTTTAGGCAGCAGCTCGCCCCAAATAGAACAGCGGGCTATGGAAATGATGGAAAAAGCTATCGATTTGGCGGATGAACTGGGAATACGGATGATTCAGTTGGCAGGTTATGATGTATATTATGAAAAGGGCACGGAAAAAACCCGTCAACGATTCAAAAAAAATCTGGCAAAGGCTGTGGGCATGGCGGCTAAAAAGGGAGTGATGCTGGGCTTTGAAACAATGGAAACGGAATTTATGAATACAGTCTCCAAATCCATGGAGTTTGTACAGGAGATGGATTCCATTTATCTGGGCATTTACCCGGATGTAGGGAATCTGACAAATGCTTCCTGCTTGTACCATTCCAATATAGAGGAAGATATTCTGAAAGGGAAGGGGCACATAGCAGCCGTACATTTGAAGGAAACAAAACCGGGTATATTCCGCGAAGTTCCCTTTGGCACAGGCCATGTGGATTTCCCTAAAATGATTTCCGTTTTCTGGGAAATGGGTGTCCGGAGGTATGTGACGGAACTCTGGTATACAGGGAACGCTGACTGGAAGAAAGATATTCTGGATGCCAGGGAGCGGATGGACAGGATTTTGGCAGAATGTGAAAGAAATTAATCTTTGAGGGGCATGTGTCGGCCGGATGTAAGGGCTGCTGCATGCCCCTCATATTTGACTTCGATACTTTGCGGAAGTCAATTTTCATGGGCAGCGCATCGGGCAGGGCGGTTGGTTCAGGCACCGTCCATGAAAACTGATTTCCGTGTCGATGCCGATATTTATATTGACTACCGGCCTTCGATTCGGTAATATAAAATAGGTATCAGCCCTGATGTATGATAGGAAAGGGCTTTGTTGTATTTGTTTTATCTCCTGTAGAATAGGGATACATAGGATGGAAATGGAAGCGGAATCGAAAAAGGCAGAAAGTATAGATGTCATTTCAAAAATAAATGAAAAATACCCTAAAATGAGCAAGAGCCACAAAGCAATTGCGGCATATATTACAGACCATTATGAACAGGCAGTTTTTATGACCGCGGCAAAGCTGGGGGAAACGGTGGGAACCAGCGAATCTACAGTGGTGAGGTTTGCGGTTGGCATTGGGTATGAAGGTTATCCGGAGTTTCAGGAAGCTTTGGAGGAATGGGTAAAAGATAAGTTGAATTCCGTCCAGAAAATCGGCGTTAAATATGGAAGGAGTAGCCAGTCCGAGGTATTGACTTCAGTGCTGAAAGCGGATATTGAAAAATTACAGGATACGATAGATAATCTGGATGGGGCTTCTTTTGAAATGGCGGTAAATACGATACTGGAGGCGCATACCGTATATGTTGTGGGAATCAGGAGCTGTGAGCCATTGGCAGATTTTTTGCATTTTTACCTGAATATGATTCGGGGAAATGTGGTGCTGATAAGGACAACCAGCGCCAGCGAGATGTTTGAGCAGATGATAAGGATTGGCGAAAAGGATGCGATTGTGGGCATTAGCTTTCCCAGATACTCCATGCGTACATTAAAGGCGATGGAGTTTGCCAATGACAGGAATGCGAAAGTGATTGCCATTACGGACAGCGTGCATTCCCCAATGAATCTTTATTCTTCCTGCAATCTTTTTGCCAGAAGCGATATGGTGTCCATCGTGGATTCTTTGGTAGCGCCCCTTAGCTTGATTAACGCTTTGGTGGTGGCGTTGTGCTTAAAGCGGCCGGAGGATGTAAAGAGGAATTTGGAGATGCTGGAAGAGGCATGGAACAATTATCAGATTTATCTGAATGATGAAATAAATTTTATCGATGAGGTACCGATGCTGAACTATCCTTTGACAAAGGGCAAATAGGCGAAAGGCGATAAGTGAGAGTGGTAGAATGGGAAAAATTATAGTAATCGGAGGCGGGGCTGCTGGGATGATGGCTGCGGCTGCGGCGGCAGAGCATGGCGGAGAAGTAGTCCTGTGTGAAAAAAATGAAAAGCTGGGGAAGAAGCTTTTCATTACGGGAAAAGGAAGATGTAACGTCACCAATCATTGTGATATGGAAGCATTGTTTGGCAATGTGGTGACGAATGGAAAGTTTTTATATAGTGCGTTTTATGGTTTCGACAACCAGGCGGCGATGGGCTGGTTTGAGGAGGCGGGCTGCCGGTTGAAGACGGAAAGGGGAGGAAGGGTATTTCCGGTTTCTGACCACTCCTCGGATGTGATTAGTGCATTTTCCAGGCGGCTGAAAAGAGGAAACGTGGATATTCGGTTTCAGAAGCAGGCAAAAAGCCTGCTGGTACAGGAAGGAAAAGTAAAAGGCGTGGAATTTTCCGATGGGCGGGTAGAATATGGGGATGGGGTAGTCCTGGCAACAGGGGGGCTGTCATATCCCCTGACAGGTTCTAACGGGGATGGCTACCGGATGGCGGAAGAAAAGGGCCATACGATAAAAGAGACTTCCCCCGCCCTGGTGCCGCTCACCATCCAGGAAAAATGGTGCCGGGATTTACAGGGGCTTTCTTTAAAAAATGTAAAGATGTCGCTTTCCCTGGAAGGGAAGAAGGCTTTTTACGAAGGGTTCGGGGAAATGCTGTTTACCCATTTCGGGGTGAGCGGGCCATTGGTTTTGAGCGCGAGCAGTTATTATGGAAAGAAATGCAGGGGCGGGCGTGCCAAGCTGCATTTGGATTTAAAGCCGGCATTAAGCCCGGAGCAATTGGACAAGCGGCTTTTGAGGGATTTTGAAGAAAATAAAAACAAGCAGTTTAAAAATTCATTGGGAGGCTTATTCCCATCCAAGCTGATTCCGGTTATGGTGGAATTATCCGGCATTGAGGGGGGGAAGAAAATCCACGAGATTACAAAAGGGGAGAGGGCGCATTTTGCACATCTCATAAAGAATATGGAATTGACGGTAACGGGAATGCGCGGCTATGAGGAAGCGGTAATTACCCGGGGAGGTGTCTGCGTAAAGGAAGTGAACCCTTCTACTATGGAATCGAAGATAGTGAAAGGACTCTATTTTGCAGGGGAAGTACTGGATGTAGATGCCCTGACAGGAGGGTTTAACTTACAGATTGCCTGGTCCACCGGTTATCTGGCAGGGATGTCGGCTGCGGAAGAAGCCGGGAATATATCCGCAAGAGGGATGGGCACTGGAAAGACACTTACGGAACTAAAAACAGTAAGAGTCTGAACAGTGCCCCGGATAGATTACCGGCGCCGGAAGAAGCCGGGAATATATCCGCAAAAGGGATGGGCACTGGAAAGACATTTACGGAACTAAAAATAGGAGGAAAAAATATGGGATATAATATAGCGATAGATGGTCCGGCGGGGGCCGGGAAGAGCACGGTGGCGAAAAAAATTGCAGAGAAGAAGCAGTTTATTTATGTGGATACGGGCGCTATGTACAGGGCTATGGCGCTTTATTTCCTGAAAAATGGAATCCGCGGGGAGGAAGAAGAGAAAATAAGCGCAACATGCAAGGACGCGGATATTACTATTCGGTATGTGGACGGAGAGCAGGTTGTTTTTCTGAACGGGGAAAATGTAAATGGGATGATAAGGACACAAGAGGTGGGGAACATGGCTTCTGTCACGAGCCCAAACCCGGATGTACGTAAAAAGCTGGTGGAATTACAGCAGCAGTTGGCAAAGAATGCGGATGTGGTGATGGACGGAAGGGATATCGGCACTTGTGTGCTGCCGGATGCGGATGTAAAAGTGTACTTGACGGCGGGCAGCGGAGTCCGTGCAAAAAGGAGATATGAGGAACTGTTGGCCAAAGGGATGGAATGCGACCTGGAGCAGATTGAAAAAGAGATTATAGAGCGGGATGAGCGGGATATGAACCGGGAGATTTCCCCTTTGCGCCAGGCGGATGATGCAGTTTTAGTGGATTCATCCGGTATGACCATAGAGGAAGTGGTGGAAAAAATTATTGGCCTATGTGATGAAACATGTTGAGGATAGAAAAGGAGCATTGACAGAGGATGGAAGTAATCAGGGCGAAAAATGCCGGCTTCTGCTTTGGGGTTAAAAGGGCGGTAGACAAGGTTTACGAGCAGATAGAAATAGGGAATAAAATTTTTACCTATGGCCCTATCATCCATAATGAAGAAGTGGTTAAGGATTTGGAAAACCGTGGTGTCAAGGTAGTGGAAGGGCTGGAAGGGCTAAAGCGCCTGGAAGAAGGAGTGGTCATTATCCGTTCCCACGGTGTGGCAAAGGAGGTCTATGATTTACTGGAAGCCAAGGGCTTGGAATATGTGGACGCTACATGCCCTTTTGTGAAACGGATACATAATATCGTGGAAAAGGAAAGCAAGCAGGGTAAAAGAATTGTAATTATCGGGAATCCAGGTCATCCGGAAGTGGAAGGGATTAGGGGATGGTCGGTGACGGAAACGGTGGTCATTGAATCCGCAGAGCAGGCGGAAAAATTCGTAAATGAAGAAAAAAATCTTTGTTTAAAAGAACAGAAAATTTGTATTGTTGCCCAAACGACATTTAACTACAACAAATTTAAAGAATTAGTTGAAATTTTTATTAAAAGAGGTTACAATAGTATTGTTGCGGATACTATATGTAACGCAACAGAGGAACGGCAGACTGAGGCGAGAAGGGTTGCGGCTCAGGTTAAGAGCATGATAGTAATAGGGGGTGCTCACAGTTCTAATACAAGGAAGCTATATGAGATTTGTAAAGAAGAATGTGAGAATACTTATTTTATACAGACACTGGATGACTTGCGTTTAGAGCTACCTAAAACGGCTTCACCGGTCGGTATTACTGCCGGGGCGTCGACCCCAAATAATATTATTGAGGAGGTTCAAAATTATGTCAGAATTAACTTTTGAACAAATGTTAGAGGAATCATTTAAGACAATACATGCGGGAGAGGTAGTTGAAGGCACAGTTATTGATGTAAAGCCTGAAGAGATTATTCTTAATATCGGCTACAAATCAGACGGCGTATTGACAAGGAGCGAGTATACCAACGAACCCAATGTGGATTTGACGGCTGTTGCAAAGCCGGGCGACACGATGGAAGTAAAGGTATTGAAAGTAAATGACGGTGAAGGACAAGTTATGCTTACCTATAAAAGGTTGGCAGCCGATAGAGGGAACAAAAGGATTGAGGAAGCATTTAATAGTAAAGAGGTGCTTACCGCAAAGGTATCTCAGGTTTTGGATGGCGGCTTAAGCGTTGTAGTGGAAGAAGTGAGGATTTTTATTCCGGCAAGCCTTGTATCGGATGTTTATGAAAGGGATTTGTCCAAGTATGCCGGACAGGAAATACAATTTGTTATCAGCGAGTATAATCCTAAGAGGAGAAGATACATCGGAGACCGCAAACAACTGATTGTAGCAGAAAAAGCGGAGATGCAGAGGAAATTATTCGAATCTATCCAGGAAGGGGATGTGGTGGAAGGTACGGTTAAAAATGTAACCGATTTTGGCGCATTTATCGATTTGGGTGGGGCGGATGGTCTGCTTCATATTTCCGAAATGTCCTGGGGCAGGGTAGAGAATCCCAGAAAAGTTTTCAAGGTTGGTGAGAAAGTAAAAGTATTGATTAAGGAAATTTCAGGGAATAAAATTGCCCTCAGCCTTAAATTTGCGGATGCCAATCCATGGAAAGATGCTGCAGAGAAATATGCGGTTGGAAGTGTTGTGACGGGCAAAGTGGCAAGGATGACTAGCTTCGGCGCATTTATCGAATTGGAGCCAGGTGTTGATGCACTTCTCCATGTATCCCAAATTGCGAAAGAACATATTGAAAAGCCGGCAGATGTGCTGAAGGTTGGTGAGGAGATTACAGCAAAAGTAGTTGATTTCAATGATGAAGACAAGAAAATCAGCTTAAGCATAAAAGCAATGCTTGCCCCTGAACCAAAGGCAGAAGCTGCGGAAGAGAATGAAGATGTAGTATCTGTGGACATTGATGCGGTAATTGCAAACGGGCAGGAAACAGAGGAAGAGGCATCAGCAGAATAATAGGAGTTTAATAGAAAAAATAATATGGACTTAACGGCAGGTATTTTGGCAGCTAACAATTATGAATGGTTTAAAAAAGCAATCTATGGCCTTACAGGAATTGATTTAAATGCTTATAAGGAAAATCAAATGAAGCGCCGTATTGATACGCTGATTTCCAAAAGCAATGTAAAAGGCTATGATAAATATGTTGCATTACTCAAAACGGATAAAGCAAAATTTGAGGAGTTTGTCAATTACCTTACGATAAATGTATCCGAGTTTTACCGTAATACGGAGCAGTGGAAGATACTGGATAAGGAAATTATTCCAGGATTGATTTCTAAATTTGGAACTGATTTAAAAATATGGAGTGCGGCCTGTTCCACAGGGGTGAGCCGTATTCCCTTGTTATGGCGTTTTCCAGATATATTCCTTTGGAAAAGATAAGAATATATGCCACAGATTTGGATAAACAGGTGATTGCCAAGGCAAAAGTGGGCTTGTATAGCGAAAAAAGCATCGCAAATGTGCCGGAGGATTTAAAGAAAAAGTATTTTACCAAGGTGGGGCTGTCTTATCAGATATCGGAAAAAGTAAAAAAACAGGTGCAGTTTGTCCAGCATAACCTTATTAAGGACATATACCGGGAAGGCTGGCATCTGATTGTTTGCCGAAATGTATTGATATATTTTACAGAAGAAGCAAAAAATGAAGTTTTTATTAAATTTTATAAGTCGCTTACCCGCAAAGGGGTACTGTTCATTGGAAATACCGAACAGATTATCAATTACCGGGAAATCGGCTATCAGAGGCGAAATCCATTCTTTTATGAAAAACCTCTTTAAGGGTTTACATAAGAATTGGCAATCATATTGATAATGTGCCCGGCATATTGTGAGAAAAGCGGGCGCTCTTTTTTCATTTCTTCAGTTAATTCAAAGAAGACATTTCTGTCCTCATAGCTTCTCTTAAAGAAAGGCTGGAATAAGATATCCCATTGGGGAAGATAAGTGGAAAGCTTTCTGGTGTAGCAGTTTTTGGCCGTAGCCTGGATGCGGTGCTTTTTGTCAACATAAGAAGCTACAGACTTATGGATGGCGGTATCCTCATCAGGAAGATAATAGTAGTTTTTATAATTGGAATAAAAATATTTCATTTCTTCCTCATAAAGGGGAACGCGCAGAGACCCCTCCGTTCCATTTCCTTTAAAATAGCAACTATTAGCAGTGCCGGAAAGGGCGCAGGGAAGCGGGGAGGGAAGTGTCAGTTTCATAATCAATTCCTGATGCCTGTCCCCGTTAATATCATTGTAATAGTTGGCTTGTACCTTTTTGGGACGGGGCAATTCGTTCAATAAGTCATAATAGGAAAGCAGGGGAAGAATACGCAGCATCCCGGCCAAATCGTCCGCATTATGCAGCGCAAGAGCCTGCAATGCATAATCGGTAGGTGTTTTTACATAAGTATGATAAACGCTGATAAGTTCGCCGCCGCTATAAGTATCCTCCCGTTCAATCCCAAGGAATTGTTCCAGTGTCTTCTGCTTGCAGTTTGGAATACGCAGGAATGATTTGTAAGGGGCAATCCTGCGGTAAATATCAATTCCTTCCAAATTACTGAATCGATAGGGTAGATTATATTGTTTACATTTTTGGAGAATAAAAGGCAAATCAAAATTATTCCCGTTAAAATGAATTAAATGGGTAAACTTCTGGGAAAAACTGAAAAAAGCGGAGATGACTTCCCTTTCTTCTTCATAAGTATTGGCAAACCATTGTTTTACATACCACTTACCCTCTTCACAGTAAGCGGTTCCAATCATATACAGAGAGGAACTTTTGGCCGTAAATCCAGTAGTTTCTATATCAAGGAAAAGAATCTTATCTATAGGGGCAATTTTTTCTAAAGGATAACCCAATTCCGGTAAATGTATAGTTTGGCGTAATGTTCTCATAAATTATCTCCTTTTAACGAAGCTATTGCATAATCAATATCCTTGGCCGAATATTCTCTCAATATGCGACAGTTCAGCCCATGCCCATTCGCAAACCGCACCTTTGGTGCTTTTCGCTGCTTCGCAGCTGCTTTTGCTCATAAGCGGGCGTTCCCTCAGACCATCATCTGTCCATCCAATTCGTGCAAGTACGATTTGCCGGACAAATGAGGTCTGGCTGAACTGATATTATAATATCATGTTTTTTCAAATTTCAGTAGTATTTTTTGTAGAAAAATAGTATATTGTTATTAAAAAGTTGTCGCGTGACGGCTTTGTAATTCTGAGAGAAAGAAGGGTGACAAATGGCAAAATTAACATTCGTGGGCGGCATCCATCCTTATGACGGGAAGGATTTGTCGAAAGATAAGCCGATAAAGGCGGTGCTGCCCAAGGGGGATTTGGTGTATCCTTTATCCCAGCATATTGGCGCGCCTGCAACGCCAGTGGTGGCAAAAGGCGATTATGTACTGACCGGGCAGAAGATTGCGGAAGCGGCCGGTTTTGTGTCTGCCCCGATTTATGCTACAGTATCGGGAACTGTTAAGGCGATTGAGCCGAGGCGGGTTGTGACAGGCGACAATGTGATGAGCATTGTGATAGAAAATGACGGGGAGTATAAAGAAGTAGAATATTCACCAGTGGAATCGGTGGAACAGTTAACGAAAGAAGAAATCATCGGAAGAGTAAAGGAAGCAGGGGTAGTTGGAATGGGGGGAGCCGGTTTCCCGACCTTCATTAAGTTATCGCCGAAAGAACCGGAAAAAATAGATTATGTGATTGCAAACTGTGCGGAGTGCGAGCCCTATTTGACTTCGGATTACCGGAGGATGCTGGAAGAACCGGAGAAATTGGTGGAAGGGCTGAAAATTATGTTAAGGCTGTTCGATAATGCCCGGGGGATTCTTGCGGTGGAGGATAACAAGCCAGATTGTATTGAACTGTTGAAAAAGGTGACAAAAGATGAAAACAGAATCACAGTCAAAGCGTTAAAAACAAAATATCCCCAGGGGGCGGAGCGTCAGCTTATTTACGCTGCTACGGGAAGAAGCATCAATTCAAAGATGCTTCCGGCAGACGTGGGCTGTGTGGTGGATAACGTGGATACGATTGTAGCTATTTATCATGCTGTTATGCTGGGTAAACCTTTAATGAACCGTATTGTGACGGTGACAGGGGATGCTGTTGCGGACCCGCGTAATTTTATTGTGCGGATTGGAACGAATTACCATGAATTGGTTGAGGAAGCGGGCGGTTTCAAAGAGAAGCCGGTAAAGATTGTTTCCGGGGGGCCGATGATGGGCTTTGGTATTTTTGATTTGGATGTGCCTACTACGAAGACGGCATCTGCTCTTTTATGTTTGACCCAGGACGATGTGTCCAAAATGGAACCGAGCGCATGCATTAACTGCGGGAAGTGCGTAGAAGTTTGCCCGGGAAGGGTAGTGCCAAGGAAGCTGGCGGATTTTGCGGAGCATTATGATGAGGAGGCTTTTCTTTCCCACAATGGCATGGAATGCTGCGAATGCGGATGCTGCAGCTTTATCTGCCCGGCTAAACGGCCGCTTACACAAACGATAAAATCCATGCGCAAAATGCAGCTAGCCAAGCGTAAGAAATAGCAGAATGGAACTTACGGAACTGGAATAAAAACAGCAAACGAACGGAGAGTGCCCCAGAGGATTTCAGGACGCGGAGCGGCCGGAAATGGCTCTGCGCATGAAAGGGTATCGGAAGAGAGTTTGCGGAACTGGAATAGGAGGTACATACAAAGTGAGTGATTTGATGAAGGTGTCATCCAATCCCCATGTGAGGAGCAAAGTAACCACCAGCAGTATTATGCTGGCGGTGATAATTGCGCTCCTTCCGGCGGCTGGCTTCGGGATTTACAACTTCGGGATAGATGCGCTTATACTAATAGCAATAACGGTGGCGAGCACTGTTTTTACGGAATTCGCCTATGAAAAGCTAATGAATAAAAAGGTGACCATCGGTGACTATTCGGCAGTGGTGACAGGGCTTTTGCTGGCATTGAATCTGCCGTCCAGCGCTCCATGGTGGATAGGGGTAATCGGCGGCGTGTTTGCCATCCTGGTAGCAAAAATGCTTTTTGGTGGCCTGGGACAGAATTTTATGAACCCGGCACTGGCAGCCAGATGCTTTTTGCTGATTTCCTTTACCTCGATAATGACGAATTTTGAATGCGATACATATACAGGGGCAACTCCTCTGGCGGCGATGAAAAATGGGGAGGCAGTGGACATTTTATCCATGGTCATAGGCAAGACGTCGGGTACTATCGGCGAAACATCAATGATAGCAATTATTTTGGGGGCCTGCTTTTTAATCCTTTTGGGGGTGATAGACTTGCGTGTTCCGGGGTGTTATATCGCAAGCTTCGTTTTGTTTGCCTGCCTGTTTGGGGGGCATGGTTTTGACCCGGTTTATATCAGCGCCCAGTTGGCCGGCGGAGGATTGATGCTAGGTGCTTTCTTTATGGCTACCGATTATGTGACCAGGCCAATTACGAAGAATGGGCAATATGTTTATGGGATTTTGCTTGGATGCCTGACGGGGATTTTCCGTATTTTCGGCCCGTCTTCGGAAGGGGTTTCCTATGCAATTATTATCGGCAACCTTTTGGTGCCATTAATTGAAAAGATGACCCTTCCAAAAGCATTTGGTATGAAAGGGGGGCGGAAAGCATGAACCAGGAAAAAAACGGCGGTATGTTAAAGGACGCTATGATTTTATTCGCTATTACATTGTTGGCAGGGCTGATTTTAGGTGCAGTATACCAGGTGACCAAGGAGCCGATTGCCGTGCAGAAGGAAAAAGCGAAGCAGAAAGCCTGTATGGAAGTATTCCAGGATGCGGCTTCCTTTGAGGCAATTGCTGTGGTTGGACAGGACGGGGAAAGTGCTTTTTTGCCGGATGGCTGGATGGAACAGGGCTTTGAAGGCGTGGATATCGGCGAGGTGATGAAAGCCTTGGATGGCAGCGGCGCCATGTTGGGTTATGTGATTACTGTGAATGACCATGAAGGCTACGGCGGGGATATTGAATTTATGATGGGCGTCCGCAATGATGGAACGCTGAATGGGATTTCCCTTTTATCCATATCGGAAACAGCGGGTCTGGGTATGCGTGCGGAAGAAGTGCTGAAACCCCAGTTTGCGGGAAAAATAGCAGAAAGTTTTACTTATGTAAAATCAGGTGCGGCCGGAGATGACCAGATTGATGCCATCAGCGGCGCTACGATTACAACCAATGCGGTGACCAATGGCGTGAATGGGGGATTGTATTATTTCAGGGAAGTATTGATGGAAGGAGGGAATGGCAATGAATAACGGGAATGCAATGGAACGGCTCTATAACGGCCTGATTAAAGAAAACCCTACCTTCGTGCTGATGCTGGGGATGTGCCCTACGTTGGCGGTTACAACCTCTGCTATGAACGGCTTAGGGATGGGGCTTACCACTATGGTGGTACTGGCACTGAGCAATATGATTATATCCATGCTCCGGAATATTATTCCGGATAAAGTGAGGATACCGGCGTTTATCGTTGTGATTGCTTCTTTCGTGACGATGGTGGAGCTTTTGCTGGAGGGGTTCATTCCTGCGCTTTATGACGCGTTGGGGCTGTATATCCCGCTTATTGTGGTAAACTGTATTATTCTGGGGAGGGCAGAAGCCTACGCTTCCAAAAATCCAATTATCCCTTCGCTTTTTGACGGAATAGGGATGGGGTTAGGATTTTCCTTTGCATTGACATGCATCGGCGCAGTGAGGGAAGTGCTCGGCGCCGGGGAAATCTTCGGGGTACACATTATGCCGGATTCATATGTCCCCTGCGCTATTTTCATTATGGCTCCCGGTGCATTCTTCGTGCTGGCGGCGCTTACAGCCGTACAGAATAAAGTACGGATGAATGGGGAAAAGAAGGGCAAGGATATGTCCAAGATTCAGTCCGGCTGTAATGAGGACTGCATGAACTGTGGGGAAAAAGGATGCAGCCGCAGATTTTACGGAGAAGGAAAGGAGGATGCGCAAAAATGATTCAGGATTTGCTTATTATATTAATCGGTTCTTCCCTGGTAAATAATGTGGTTTTAAGCCAGTTTTTAGGGCTTTGCCCGTTCCTCGGCGTGTCGAAGAAGACAAATACGGCAGCGGGGATGGGAGTGGCGGTTATCTTCGTCATTACGTTAGCCTCTGCGGTTGCCGGGGTAATTTATAAGTTCATACTGGAAAAGTTTGATGTGACATATTTACAGACTATTGTATTTATCCTGGTGATTGCGGCCCTGGTACAGTTTGTGGAAATGTTTTTGAAGAAATTCATGCCTCCGCTGTATCAGGCATTGGGCGTATATTTGCCGTTGATTACAACGAACTGCGCTGTTTTGGGGATAGCCCTTACCAATGTGCAAAAAAAATATGGCATTTTGACAGGCATTGTGAACGGTTTTGCTACTGCGGTAGGGTTTACCATTGCTATCGTCATTTTGGCAGGAATCCGTGAAAAGATAGAATTCAACGATGTGCCGGAGTCCTTTAAGGGTATGCCCATCGTGCTTGTGACTGCGGGTCTGATGGCGATTGCGTTCTGCGGATTTTCCGGTTTGCTGTAGCAGTGCTGCCGGTTTGATGCCCGGTTGTTTGCGGCGGGGCGGTGACTCATGGCAGAAGCTGGTTTGCAAAGAATGTGTTTGGTAAATATTGTATCTGCGCAATGCGCGTAAGCAAGGGATAGGTGCATGCAGATAACAGAAAGGGCATGGTTAATGAGATGATATCAGGTGTACTTACGGCAACGGCAATCGTTGGGGGAGTAGGGCTTTTCATAGGACTGTTCCTGGGCGTTGCGGCCATTAAGTTTAAAGTGGAAGTGGATGAAAAGGAAGAAGCAGTGTTGAATGCATTGCCAGGAAATAATTGTGGCGGCTGTGGTTTTCCGGGCTGTTCCGGCCTGGCGGCAGCCATCGCCAAGGGCGAAGCGCCGGTGAATGCGTGTCCGGTGGGCGGTGAACCGGTAGGCAAAGTGATTGCCGGGATTATGGGGGTAGAAGCAGGAGAGTCGGTAAAAAAGGTAGCTTTTGTCAAGTGCCAGGGAGACTGTGAAAAGACGAAAGAGGATTATGATTATCATGGGATTGAGGATTGCAGGATGCTGGCTTTTGTACCAAACGGCGGGCCTAAGTCCTGTAATTATGGCTGCCTGGGCTATGGCAGTTGTGTGGCGGCCTGCCCCTTCGATGCGATTCATGTGGTAAATGGGGTGGCTGTGGTGGATAAGGAGGCATGTAAGGCATGCGGCAAATGTGTGGAGGTGTGCCCAAAGCATTTAATCGAGCTGATTCCTTATGATGCGCCATATGCGGTGGCCTGCAGCTCCAAGGATAAAGGGCCGGTAACGATGAAGGCATGTACGGCGGGCTGTATCGGATGCCAGCTTTGTAAAAAGAACTGTCCTTCGGAAGCGGTTACAGTGGCGGACTTTCATGCAGCGATTGATTACGGGAAATGTACGGGCTGCGGTACTTGCGTGGAGAAATGCCCGCGTAAATCGATAGTAAAGAGGTAGGGGTTTCATAAAGGTTTAAGAATGGGTCTCCCGCTAAAAATCCAGTCCGCTGGAAGCATGGACGGAGCCGTCGGAGGTGAGGAAGACGGCTTCGGTGTTTTCCAGGGATTCGATAAGAGCCATCCCGTCTTCTATCCCCAAAAGGAAACAGGTGGTGGAGAGGGCATCCCCGTCCATGGAGGATTGGGATAAAATGGTGACTTCAAACAGGTTATTCTGTACGGGATAACCTGTTTTTGTATCAAGGATATGATGATAAATAGTGTTATCTTTTTCAAAATAACGTTCATATATGCCCGAAGAGACTACGGATAAATCGGTGATGGGCAAAGCCAGGGCGATAGTGCCTTCCGGGGCAAAGGGCTTCTGTATGCCGATTCGGAAAGGGGTATTGTCCGGTCGCCTGCCAATCGCCAGAACATTGCCTCCAAGGTTAATGGTGGCGCTTTTTACCCCCTGGGAGAGGAGATATTCCTTGAGCCGGTCCGCGATATAGCCTTTGGCAATAAAGCCCAAGTCAATTTCTGCCTGGGGGTCAAGGAGGCATACAGTATTGCCTTCTATAAGCACTCTCTCATACCCTACATGGGATAAGGCTTCTGCCAAATCCTCCTGGGAAGGGATAAGCCCGTCAGAAGAAGAGGAGAAATCCCATAGCTGTGTAACCGGGCCGATGGTGGGGTCTATCTTCCCGTCGGTGAGACGGGCATAGGACAGGGCCGCGCGAAGCAGGGCAAGTGTATCATCGCTTACAAGGACTGGATGGCCGTTTCCATGGTTAATGTTCCATACATCGCTGTTTTCCACTGTTTTGCTAAATAAATTCTCATAAGACCGGGCCATGGAAAAGCATTGCTCCAACAGCTTTTCTTCCCGCTTGTCATAAAGGGAAATGGTTATGGCCGTATCGAAGTAAAACCCTGTCCGGGAGAGCGGCTCCTTCGGCCTGCCGCATCCGGCAAAAAAGGAGATGCCCAAAAGGATAGGGAAAAATATAAAAACAAAAAAGATAGAAGATAGGGAAAGTTGCTGTTTCATAAAATATCCTTTCATCCGATGCAGCAGGAAATATTAATTCTAATCAATGCCTTTGGGCATGGCCTTGTGGGCAATAAGGGTATTCATGCAGTGTTTATGGGGAATATTTCCGCTGTTGCAGTCAAATATTTCTTCCTGGCAAGTGTGGAATAGCCAGTCATGGTAGTAGCCGAACAATTCCCCTGAATGCCATAGTTCTTTGGATTCTTCCTTGGCAGTGCTGTCCGGCGCACAAGGAATAAAAGGTTTTTGGACAAATACATTCAAGGCATTTATGCCGATATCCGAGGTATGGGATTTCAGGCTGTCGCAGAATTCCTTCCGTTTCGGCTGCGGGATATAGTGAAGTACCCCACTGGAAAAGATGATATCATATTTGTTGTCCGGGTGGTAGTCAATGATATCCGCTTGAAAGAAATTAACATGGACTTCATTATGTTTGGCAAGTTTTTTGGCTTTTTCAATGCCTTGCTGTGAAATATCGAATGCGGTTACATGATAGCCACACTTGGCAAAGAAAACGGCATCTTTGCCTTCACCACAACCCATATCCAGTACGCGGTATTGTTTTACTGGCGGGAGGCATTTTATGATATCATAACAGATATTGTTCGGTGCAAGCCCCCAGTAGTATTCATCATCATCATATCTTTTGTCATAATCGGCGGCAGCCGCCTGGTAGCCCAGCAGCCCATCTACCGTCATATGAAGTGCCACCGCCAGCTTTGGGAGCATTTCAATATCAGGATAGGCGGTATTGTTTTCCCATTTCGAGACTGCCTGAAACGATATGTTAAGCAGTTTGGCAAGCTGATTTTGGGTAAGCCCCAGTTCTTTCCGTTTCTTTCCAATTATTTCCCCTGTTTTTAAATGATTCATTTTCCCTCATTTCTGCGTCGCTTTTTACGCACAGATGTAATCTATATTTCCGGTACACCTATATATTAATATAGCAATGCCTATGCCACAATAACGTGGGAAGGGAATGCTGCGCTATAATTCAACGGATAGTTGAATGGACGGATTTTGTAACAGGGAAGCCGAAAGGCTGAACTGTTATGGATTTATCTGTTAAAACGGATAAAGGCATTGCGAACTTTTTCATTTCATGTTAAATTAATTAAAGTATCGGAACAGATATGCAGGCAATACATCCATTCGATTTTATTATAATAGTAAACGAAATGGCTCTGTTAGTAAATAGAGAAAGGGAGGAATTATATGAGATTACCCGGTGAAAGTGAGGAAAGAAACGCAAGCTTGTCCATGAAGTATATGCTGATGGGGGTTAGTTTGTCCGTTCTGCTCATTCTTGGGGTGGTGGTCTTGTCCAATAAGCAGGAGGAAGCCAGGAGACAACGGCTTAGGCAGCAGGAACAGGAAAAAGAAACAACGGTGCTCGCTTTGGAGCATGAAGATGGCAGCAGTAGTGCTGGCGGAGGGGAAAATCCGGCAGCGGGTGAAGAAGAAGCCCAGCAGGTAACTGAGCCGGTTCCGGTGGTAGGATTTGCAGGAAGAAAAAGCATGCAGGAGGTAGAGCGGCTCTATCAGGAAAATAAATTGACCGCTTCAGACCTGGATTTCTGGGATATGTATCCGGAAGAAGAGGAGTTTGTGGCAGATACAGGGGCAGAGGGCGTGACAAGTACTGTGACAACAGGAAAAACCGTTGGGGAGGCGGAAAAAGATAAATCCGCCCGGTATGATGAAGAAGCAAAAGCGGTAGCAGAAGAAGAGGCAAAAAAGGAAGCGGAAGAAGACCCGTCCAAAGACGGGAAACATACGTTGCTTACCTTTGCGGATGGTTCGGAGGAATGGGTGCTTATCAACCCCTACTTGGAGTCGAATACATATGACTATACCAAATTGCAGATGCGGGCGGATAAAATGGCCTATTATGAAGATGGAAGGAGCGTCTCTTATTTGGGGGCGGATTTGTCCAAATATAACGGCGATGTGGATTTCCGTGCGCTGAAGGAATCGGGCATTGAGTTTGTGATGTTGAGGCTGGGTGCCAGGGGCTATGGCAGCGGGCAGATTATGCTGGATGAAAAGTTTGACGAATATATGAATAAAGCTTCGGAGGCAGGGCTGGAAATCGGGGTTTATTTCTTTTCCCAGGCAATAACGGCGGAAGAGGCGGTGGAGGAATCCAATTTTATTATCCAGACATTGACGGAGCGTAATATTACTTATCCGGTAGCTTTCGATATGGAATATGTGCAGAATGATAAGGCGCGGGTGGAAATATTGTCCAAGGAAGAGAAAACCGCGGTGGCAAGGGCATTTTTGGAGAATATTAAGGCGGCGGGCTATAAACCGATGATATACGGAACGAAGGAATGGCTGATTAAGGAAATTAATCTGACCAAGCTGACCGAATATGATATCTGGCTTTCCCAGCAGAAGGATATACCGGATTACCCTTATAAATTCCAGATGTGGGAGTATACAACAGAAGGGGAAATAGCAGGAGTGGACGGCGACGTGGATTTGAACATCTGCTTTGTGGATTATGCGGAGAAATAGGCAGGTGTCAGATTGCCGGAAAATGCCGGAAAAAATCTGTCAGTAGGCGGGGGAGAACACAAAAACAGAAAAAAAATACAAATTTAGAAATTTTTTAGAAATAATTCCAGCACTCTTTGTATAAAATATTAAAGAAGTGTTACATTTCTATGACAGAAGTATTTAAATACAAGCTGTTTAAAGAATGTAATTTGACAGAACAGATTGAATCAAAGAGGATGGAAAAATGTATAAGTATAAAAAGAGTATCATGATGCTGATTCTATGCCAGGGGATTTTTGCGGTGTCCTGGTTTAACCTGAAAGAATTGCAGATTAACCGCATTGCGTCTACCCCTGCGTTCCAAATACGTTTTATGGAAGAACGGGCAGGGCTGGACGCTTCCAGTTTTATGGGAATGGTGACGGAAGCTTCTTCCGGGCAGAGGGTTGTGGATTACAGCGTTTTGGAGCGGAAAGCCAAGTACACCTTATCCCAGGAGGACTATGACATTCTTTTAAAGATTGTGGAAGCAGAAGCGGGCTGTGAGGATATGAAGGGGAAAATGCTGGTGGCCGGGGTGATTATGAACCGGGTGGAAAGCAGCAAATTCCCCAATAGCGTGAAAGAAGTGGTGTTCCAGAGGGGGAACGGTACAGTTCAGTTTTCCCCGGTAAAGGACGGACGTCTGGGCGAGGTGAAGGTTAGCGAGGATACGAAAGAAGCGGTAAAGAGGGTTTTGTATGGCGAGGATATCACGGAGGGAGCCCTTTATTTTGCTGCACGTAAGTATGCGGACCCGGAAAGGATGAAATGGTTTGACAACAGCCTTACCCTTTTATTTTCTTATGGTGGACATGAGTTCTTTTTATGACTATATTTTAAAAAGGGATGGATTCCCGAAGAGGCATAGCAGGCAGTATACTTTTGTCGATTGCACAGACTGGGATTACATGCTATAATGAATAGCGTTGATGTACGGATATGACGTATGCGCGGTTTAAGCTTGTGGCCGGGCAGGAATGGGAGATGAAAATACAATGGAAATTTTATACAATAGTACGAGGGATAATAGTATTCAGGTAAAGGCTTCGGAAGCTATTTTAAAGGGGCTGTCCGATGATGGCGGATTATTCGTGCCGGACCATATACCGGTGCTTGAAAAAAGCCTGAAAGAACTGTCGGGGATGTCCTATCAGGAAATCGCTTATGAAGTGATGCGCTTGTATTTGACGGATTTTACGGAGGAGGAGCTGAAGCATTGTATCTCCAACGCCTATGATTCCAAGTTCGACACAGAAGAAATTGCACCTTTGGTACAGGCGGATGGTACGTATTTCCTGGAACTGTTTCATGGTGCGACCATTGCCTTTAAGGATATGGCATTATCCATCCTGCCCCATCTGATGACTACAGCGGCACGGAAAAATAAGGTAGAAAATGAAATTGTTATATTGACAGCTACTTCCGGAGATACGGGGAAAGCGGCCTTGTCCGGCTTTGCGGGGGTGAAGGGAACGAAGATTATCGTATTTTATCCCAAAAGCGGCGTCAGCCCTATCCAGGAGCGGCAGATGGTTACCCAGAAAGGGGAAAATACATATGTAGTGGGTATCCATGGCAACTTTGACGATGCCCAGGGAGGAGTAAAAAAGCTTTTTTCGGATAAGGAACTGTCGGAAAGGATGGACAGGCAGGGATATCAGTTTTCTTCTGCCAATTCCATTAATATCGGACGTCTGGTGCCCCAGATTGTGTACTATGTGTACGCTTATGTAAAGCTTTTGGAAAAAGGTGGGATAGGAGAAGGGGATAAGATAAATGTAGTAGTCCCTACCGGGAACTTTGGCAATATCCTGGCTGCCTTTTATGCGAAAAATATGGGGCTGCCTATCGGCAGGCTGATTTGTGCATCCAATGACAATAAAGTGCTGTATGATTTCTTCCGTACAGGTATATATGATAAAAACAGGGAATTCGTGCTGACCAGTTCCCCGTCCATGGACATACTGATTTCCAGCAATCTGGAGCGCCTGATATACCGGATAGCGGGCAATGACCCGGAAAGGAACAGGGATTATATGAAGGCTCTGGGAGGAGTGGGAAAATATGAAATTACCCAGGAAATGAGGGAAAAGCTGACGGATTTCTATGGAGGTTTCGCATCGGAAGAGGAGGCGGCGCAGACTATCCGGGCATTGCATGAAAATTGCGGATATATTATAGATACCCATACTGCAGTAGCGGCCTGCGTATACCATAAATATGTGGAGGAGACTGGAGATGATACACCAGCCGTTATCGCTTCTACGGCCAGCCCCTATAAATTCACAAGAAGCGTTATGAAGTCCATTGACGAAAAATATGATACCATGACAGATTTTGATTTGGTGGATGAATTGTCCGCCCTTTCCAAAGTGGCAATACCTAAGGCAATTGAAGAAATACGTTCGGCATCGGTGGTGCATGACCATGTTTGTGAAAAGGATGGGATGGAGCAGGCAGTGGAAACGTTTTTAGGGTTACAATAGCAGGGAAGTGAGGAAAATATGGGAACGAATCTATTCGATTACCTGATTATATTAAGCGGGTTGTATCTTGTTTATACGGCTGTCAATATGAAACAAAGCGGCGAGGTAAAAAACGGGGTTATTGTCAGCAAGGATGTGGATGTTAACAGAATAAGGGATAAAGAAGGCTTTATCAAATACATGTATGGCAGGGTGCTTATAATCGGTGGACTGGCCATTGCAGTGGGCGGCGTGGGGATATTGAGTACTTGGCTGAATTGGCCTGGATATCTTTCCCTGCTTGCTACCGGGGGATATTTAATTGTGATTATTTGTTTTGCGGTAGCTTCCGCGAAGGCAAGGAAGATATTCATTGATTGATTTTAAGTTGTTCTAAGCTGAACAGGTAAAAATGCATTTCAAAACATCATATATATGCTAAAAAAGGGGCTGTTATCAACAGCCCCTTTTTATGCAATATGCCCGGAGCATTCCGCAGCCAAGGCTTTTGACACCCTAATCTTATAAATAAACAAAATGATACAAGCTTATGACCTGGAAGAAATATCCATGTAAGGATGGTCCATCCCTATGGGCTTGTAGGCTGGGCGGATAATTTTGCCGTTGTTAGCCAGCTCCTCCATACGGTGCGCGCTCCAACCGGAAATTCGGGCCATGGCGAAAATAGGTGTGTACAATTCCATAGGCAGTTCCAGCATATGATAAACAAAACCGGAATAAAAGTCTACGTTAATGCTTACCCCCTTATAAATCTGCCGCTCCTTTGCAATAACTTCAGGCGCCAGCCGTTCCACCAGGGAGTAAAGTTCAAATTCCCTCTGCAATCCTTTTTCCACGGATAATTTTTCCACAAAGGACTTAAAAATAACGGCACGTGGGTCGGATTTGGAGTAAACGGCATGCCCTACGCCATATATCAATCCGGCATGGTCGAAAGCGTCTTTGTTCAGGAGCTTGGTCAGATAAACGGATACTTCCTCTTCATCGGTCCAATCATATACTTCCCGTTTCATGTCTTCAAACATTTGCACGACTTTTATATTTGCGCCGCCATGCCTGGGGCCTTTTAAAGAGCCGATAGCCGCTGCAATGACGGAATACGTATCGGTGAGGGAAGAAGTCACCACATGGGTGGTGAAAGTGGAGTTATTACCGCCGCCATGTTCCATATGCAGCACCAGGGCGATATCCAGAATCCTCGCTTCCAAAGGCGTATATGCGCTGTCAGGGCGGAGAATATGCAGTATATTTTCCGCAGCGGAAAGTTCCGGCTGAGGGGAATGGATATATAAGCTCTTCCCATCATGATAATAGCTGTATGCCTGATACCCATAAATAGAAAGCAAAGGGAACAGGCTGATAAGCTGCAGGCATTGCCTGAGCACATTGGGCAAAGAAGTGTCATCGGCACGGTCATCATAAGAATAGAGGGTAAGGACGCTCCTTGCCAGAGTATTCATCATGTCCTTGCTGGGCGCTTTCATAATAATATCCCGGACAAAATTAGTGGGGAGATTACGGTAAAAGGCAAGCAGGTTCTGGAAATCCTCCAATTCCTTTTGGTTGGGAAGCTTATCAAATAATAAAAGGTATGTAACTTCTTCAAAGCCGAACCGGTTATCTTTGGTAAAACCGGAAACCAAATCTTTTACATTATATCCCCGGTAAAATAAGTCTCCATGAATAGGAATCTGTACGCCGTCCACCATACGGTTGGCGCGGACATCGGATATGCGGGTAAGACCTGCCAGAACGCCCTTCCCATTTAAATCCCTGAGCCCCCTCTTTACGTCAAACTTTGTGAACAGCTCAGTAGCAATCATATCGGCCTGTTCATTTAATTTGGCAAGCCTTATGATTTCGGGTGTTACTTCAGAATAAATGTTGTGTTCCATAGCTGGCCCCCTTTCAAAATAATATTACAAGTTATCGGTGGCTAAGGCTTAAAAAAGACCATTAACAACTACATAATATCACAAAACCGGAAGGAATTGTAGAGAAAAGTTAAAAAATTCTGGAAATATTTGTGGTTTGGCGGAAAAGCTGATATAATGATTAAAAGTATACCATATGGAAAATCATGGCTTCAAAGCATACAGGAACTTGTTCCACAATATGGGGCCGGAGGAGATTTGCAGGGCTGGGCTACTGGAATATGGGAGTACCGGATGGCAGGAATATTGGAGTATTGGATTACTGGGATTTTGAAGTATTGGATGACTGGAATTAAGAAAGGAATTGACGGAAAATGAATGGGAAGATTCAAACAAGGCTTGCATTGCTAAGGGATGGGATGAAGAAGGAAGGCGTGGATTTTTATATGATTCCAACGTCTGATTTTCATAATTCGGAATATGTGGACGATTTTTTTAAAGCCAGGGAATATTTTTCGGGCTTTACGGGTTCTAACGGAACATTGGTGGTCGGGCAGGATATGGCAGGGCTGTGGACTGACGGGCGTTATTTTATACAGGCACAACGGGAATTGGAGGGCACAGGTGTGACCCTGTTCAGGATGCAGGAAGAAGGGGTGCCGGAAATACCGGATTTCTTATATGAGCGGATGAAAGAGGGGCAGAAGCTGGGATTTGACGGACGCACGGTAAGCTGTAGGGAAGGCCGGAAACTGGAAAAAAAGCTGGCTGGGAATATGCTGGGGGGAAAAAGAATAGAAATTTGCTATGGGATGGACTTAGCCGCAGGAATATGGACGGAGCGGCCAAAGCTGCCTTGCCATAAAGTGACGGTGCTGCCGGAAGAAATAAGCGGCAGGAGTGTGGCGGAAAAGTTAGAGGATGTGAGGGAAAAAGTAAAAGAAGCGGGAGCCCAATACCTTTTATTAAGTAAACTGGATGACCTGATGTGGCTTCTCAATATCCGGGGAAATGATGTGAAGTGCAATCCGGTGGCTTTATCTTATGGCTTCCTAACCATGGAGGAGATGTACTTTTTCATCCAGCAGCCGGAGGTGACGGAAGAATTCGCCAGGTATGCCAGGGAGAACCACATTACAGTAAAAGGATATGAGGAAATCGGGGATTTCCTGGACAGATATGATTATAAGGGGAAGGTTCTGCTGGATGAAAATAATATCAGCTATGCCTTATATAAAGCGGTTACCGGGCACACGGGGCATGTAGCGGGGGATAACCCCACGGAATTAATGAAGGCGGTGAAAAATGCCACGGAGCTTTCAAAAATCGAAGAGGTGTACCGGAAGGACAGCGCAGCCGTTATCAAATTTATTTACTGGTTGAAAAAGAATATCGGGAAACAGGAAATTACAGAAGTTTCGGCGGCAGAATACATGGATAATCTGCGGCGGGATACGGAAGGCTTCCTGGATTTATCATTCCCAACAATCAGCGCCTACAAAGACAGCGCGGCTATGATGCATTATGAAGCAACGGAAGAGAACCATAAAGTTCTTTCAAAGGAAGGGATGCTTCTGGTGGATTCCGGCGGGCAGTATCTGGGAGGGACTACAGATGTGACCAGGACGATTGTTCTGGGGCAAATGGATGACGAGATAAAGATGCATTATACGTTAGTGGCTGTGGGGATGCTGCAGTTGACGGATGCGAAATTTTTATACGGATGTACAGGAAGAAACCTGGACATCCTGGCGAGGCAGCCGCTTTGGAGCAAAGGGATTGACTACAAATGCGGAACGGGCCATGGCATCGGCTATATGTTAAATGTCCATGAAGGCCCCCAGAATATACGTTGGCGTTTTACGTCTGCAATGAAGGAAGCGGTTATCGAACCGGGGATGATTGTTTCCAACGAACCGGGAGTATACAAAGAAGGAAGCCACGGCATCCGTATAGAAAATATCCTGGCGGCAGAAAATGCTGAGAAGAATGAGGACGGACAGTTTATGCGTTTTCGCACCCTTACGTTTGTGCCGATTGACAAAGACGGGATTGATATTTCCTATATGCAGCCGGTGGATGTGGAACGGTTGAACCGCTACCATGCACAGGTATATGAAAAAACGCAGGAATACCTGACGCAGGAAGAGAGGGAATGGCTGGCGGAGGTTACGGCGCCTATAGGGAAATAGGGCGATGCTGTGGAATTTATGGAAGAGCAGAAATTTAAACTGCCGCCATATGCAATGGTGAATCTGGAAAGCGGGAGCTACCAACTGATACGTTATTTGCTGGATATGGGGCACAGGGATATTTATTTTTTAAGCTCTAACAGGGAAATGATACCAACTGCCACACGTATAAACGGGTATAAGCGCGCCTTTGAAGAGTATGGTTTACAGGTAGATGACGGAAAGTTTGTTGACTGCAACGCAGTGGCTTTTGAACAGGCATTTCAAATGACAGAGGAACTGGTGCAGTCGGGAAAAAATATTGATGCTATAGTCGCCATGAATGATATGATGGCATTAGGGGCATTGAGGGTTTTGATGAATAAAGGTGTACGTATACCGGAAGAGATATCGTTGGCAGGATATGATGATGTGATTTTTTCCAATGTTGCGGCTATACCTCTGACAACAGTGCGGCAGGATATTTTCCGCCTTAGCCGGGCGGCCGTGGATATGCTTGTAAGGATGATTGGGGGGGGACAGGGGAACGAACATTTTATGATTGAGCCGGATTTGGTAGTGCGGAAATCCACGGGCAGGAAGCAGACGAAGACACCTTGAATTCCCTATTGGAGAAGAGGCAGTTGCTCTTGTAAAACAGAGCGGCTGCCATATTTTTGTGGAAGATATTGCATGGGCCAAAGGCTCTGCCCGCTGCGCTGCCCATGAAAATTGATTTCCGTGTGTATGGCAAATTACCTATGGATTTTTTCATTTATATGTTGTATAATATTGTATATTTTATTATAATGACGAAAGGTTAATTTTCGATATGTTTGAAAATCAGTTTTCACCTCAAAATTCTCGGCTGGATATAGTAGAAAATTCAGAATATATGAAAGAGCAATATCAGGAGATTCTCCTTGGAAAAGAGGAGGGGCTGGATATTTCCTTATATTCCAATCCGGAATTCAATTGGCTTCAGATGGAGCAGATTCGAATGGGAATCAAGGATAAAATAGATGTATCCGTGTATGCGGAGCCTTCTTACAGCTATGAAACGATGAAGCAAATCAGGCTCTCTATTTATTCTGCGAAAGACCTTACCAGCTATTTGGACAGAGGATTTGTAGATGATGAACTGGAGCAGATTAGGCTTGCCCTGGAAGACGGGCTTGATATTGATAAATGGCTGACTGATGATATGTATGTGCAGCAGATTTATGAAATCAGGATAGGGCTGTATGAGGATTTGGATGTATCCGTTTATGCTAATTCACGCTACAACTGGATGCAGATGAAGGAAATACGCCTTGGTTTGGAGAAAAAACTGAAAGTGTCATTCTATACCAATTATTTATTCAGCCATTGGCAAATGAGGGAAATCCGTCTGGGGCTGGAGGCGGGTTTAGATGTAGCGCCTTATGCCAAGCTTATTTTTTCCGGAACGGATATGAAGGAAAAAAGGGAACAGCTTTTAAAAGAAAAAACAACAAAATATACAACAACTGACAAGCTGGGGTTCGACCTGAAGTCCTTGAAAAAAAAGGAATTCAGTATTTTTGTAGAGGAAAATGGTACCAAAGCCTTTGCCTTTATCCAGAGGATTCCGGGAAATTCGGTTACGGAAGATGATATTTATGATACATTGAAGACGAGGGGCATTACTATCGGAATCAAGCATGAAGCTATTACCGATATGGTTAAGAAAAGAAGGTTGAATGAAAAAATATTGATTGCGGAAGGAACGCCTGCTGAGCCTGGTGAGAATGGATGGTTTGAATTTTTTGTCCGTCTGGATTTACCCCGTATCCCAGCGCCTCTTCCGGATGGAGGTGTTGATTATGTAAATATCGAAGCGTTTGAGATGGTGGAGGAAGGGGAGAGGATTGCCCTTTATCATCCGGCTCAAAAAGGGAAAGATGGACAGAATGTTTTCGGCGAAGTGCTTCATGCGAACAGTGGAGTTGAAAAGAAACCACTGAAGGGGAAAGGGTTTATCATTGCTCCTGATGGAGTGACATACCTTGCAGCGTTTGGAGGAAAATTCGAATATCTCAATGGGAAAATAATTATTTCCAATATGATTATTGTGCGTGAAGATGTGACAGCGGTTACAGGAAAGCTGGAGGTTGACGGTTCCGTATATGTGATTGGAAGTGTTTATTCCGGTGGTTTCATTGCAGCAAGCGGGGATATTATTGTAGAACATAATGTCGAGGCAGGCAGGCTGATAGCCGGCGGCAATGTGATGATAAAAAAGGGGAGCTGCTCTAAGTATGACTGTTTTATTGAGGCGAAAGGTGAGGTTTCCGGGAGCTTCTTTGAAGCAGCCAATATCAATGCAGATGGCAATGTAAAAGCGAATTATATTATGAACAGCAATATCTATACAATGGGAAAAGTAATTGTATCCGGTACGAAGGGAATGCTTCTTGGAGGCAGGACTTGTGCAGTAATGGGGGTGGACACATATAATTTGGGGAATAAATCCCATTTAAGGACACTCTTGGAAGTGGGGAAAAATACCCTTTATGACAAGAAACAAGCTGAATATGCCGAAAAGAGGGAACGTATTTTAGAGGAATTGGCAATGTTAGAAGAACATTGGAGTCGGACTTTACAAATTCTCCCGAATAGTAAAGAAAAGGCGGTAGAACTTATTCAGAAACTGAATGCAGCCATTGTGACCAAGGACCATGAATTGGCCGATTTGGATGCTGATATTTCTAAGCTGACCAATATAACTGACCAGGATATGAAAGCGGTTATTGTCAGGGGATATGCATATGAGGGGAGTATTGTTGATATTAATACCATAAGGTATACATTGCCGTCTCAGGTGTTCCGGGTTTTTTTCAAACTGAGAAACAGCAATGTGGTGATGGTGAAATTATAAAAAAGGAGATAAGGGCAGAGAATGGTGCGCGATACAATTTTAATACTTGAAGATGATGATGCCAGCCGCTCCAAATTGGTGGGGTTATTAAAGGACAAATATAAAGTTATAGAAGTGTCAAATGAAAGGGATGGGGTTGAAGTTTTTAGAAAGCATGCATCCTCAATTGCTGTTGTTTTGGTGAACCTTATGATACCGGCTCAGGACAATTTTAAGGTGATGCATCATTTAAGCAAAAAGGGCTTTTTGAAGCGAATTCCCTTTATTATGATAACAAGTGAGAAAACGGCTGAATATGAGAAGATAGGATATGAATATGGAATTGTAAGTTATATTAAAAAGCCGATTCATTCCGATGCTCTAAGGCAGCTTGTAGATAACGTGGTGGAAGTATTCCAATATAAAAGGCAGTTGGAGGTCACGGTAAAAATCCAGACAGAAAAGCTGAAAAAGCAGAATGCCATGCTAAAACTAATGACGGAAAAACAAAAGCATACAAATGAAATTATAGTTGATTCTTTGAGCAATATTGTAGAGTTCAGAAACTTGGAATCCGAGCGGCATATAAAAAGAATCCGGGAGTTTTCTTTTTGCCTCGGAACAAGCGTCATGGAACTGTATCCAGAGTATGAGCTTACAAAAGAAAAAGTAGAAATGATTGGACGTGCATCCGTTTTGCATGATATTGGCAAGATTGTGGTTCCGGATAACATTATACTGAAATCCAGCAAGTTAAACGAAGACGAATTTGAAGTGATTAAAGCCCATACAACGAGGGGGGCGGAAATTATAGACAGGTTGATTCATATTGATGATGAAGAATTTTGCAGTTATGCTTATGATATTGCAAGGCATCATCATGAAAAATATGACGGAAAGGGTTATCCGGATGGCCTTAAGGGAGAAGATATCAGTATTGCGGCACAGATAGTTTCCCTGGTGGATGTTTATGATGCACTTACTTCAAGGCGTGTCTATAAAGCGGCATACAAGACGGATAAAGCATTTCAGATGATTATAAACGGGCAAAGCAATGACTTTTCGTCTAAGCTGCTGAAAGCCTTTACTGAGGTGCGGGAGGAATTTGAGGCTATTGTTAAAAAATATTGTGACGATTGAAATCCTGTATAGTGATAAAGGTGGATTGATTTCCCTGGAGAATTTTGGTTTACCATTGAAATTTTTGGAAAGATTTGTTATAACTTAAACTAATTATAGTATATTATTTACAGGCAAGGATGCCGGTTTAATTTTATCAAAGGAGTGAGAGGATATATGGCTTATAACATTAATATGAACATGAAAAATGACTATTCTTTTTTATTTTCCGGTATGGGTTCTGGTTCCGCTTCAGGCGGACTTGGTAACTTGAATTTTCTTTCGGACTATGGAAGCATCAAGAATGGCAGTTATGGGAAGCTCTTAAAGGCATATTATAATAAGGCGGAGAATGACAATACTTCCACCTCCGTTTCTAAAACGGAAAGGGAGAGCATATCCAATAAGCTTTCCACATCTTTGGCTAAGGATTCGGCCAAGATACTGACGGATATTGACAAGGCTGTAGGTAAGGTGAAAGAATCTGCGGATGCTTTGACGAGCAAGGGAAAGGATTCCGTATTTAATGCAAAAGAAATTATTGCGGAAAATGAAGACGGAACAACTACAAGGAAGCAGCAGTACGATATGGACGCTATATATAAAGCCGTATCAGGGTTTGTGAAGGATTACAATTCACTGGTGGACAGCATTGGCAAATCAGGTTCGGCCAATGTCCAGAAGGCAGGCAGCAATATGTCCAACATTACCAGCTTGTATTCCAAAAATCTGGAAAAAGTTGGGATTAAGGTTGGTGCGGACAAAAAGCTTAGCATTGATGAGGATACGTTCAAAAAGGCTGATGCCTCCAAGGTGAAATCGCTTTTTAACGATTCATCTTCTTTCGCAAGGAATATCTCTTCGCAGGCTTCTTTTGTAAATTATGCAGCAAGCCGCGAGGCACAGAAGGCAAATACCTATAACAACACAGGCTATTATAATAATAATTATGCTATAGGGGATTTGTTTAACAGTATATTTTAAAATGGGTTAGGGAAACCGGCAGTTTAGTCTACCGGTTTTTTTATGCACACGGGCGTCCAAATGAAATGTGTCAGCAAGCTGACGGACGCCCGGCGCACGAGTAGGGGAAGATGGCTCTTTCCTACTCAATTATTATAGGAAATTATGCTACAGCGTTGTAAGTCGCCAAGAAAGAATGCGAAGCATTCTTTGGAATTGTCCGCAGGGTCAATTCTTTTTTACCTAAAACCGCAGTTAAGCTGAGATAATAATAAATAACCCCGGAATTCCATTTAGCTGATATTCCGAGGTTTCTATTTAATGCAGGAAAAGAGACTTGAACTCTCATGGTATTGCTACCACACGGACCTGAACCGTGCGCGTCTGCCAATTCCGCCATTCCTGCACGCAAGTAATATTATATTAGGTTTTACTAATTTTGTCAATCATTAATTTAGACTTTTTTCGGAAAAATTATAGAAAATTTTTTGAAAAAAATGAAGGAAATCCATTGACTTTTTTTCTATGTAATGGTATTATATTACTCGCGGCATGGAAATTTACATAATAGTTATTTTCTGTTGCCCATGCGGAAGTGTCGGAATTGGCAGACGAGCAAGACTAAGGATCTTGTGATGGTTACATCGTGTGGGTTCAAGTCCCATCTTCCGCAGTTAATAAGTGGTAATAATAAAGTGGGAAAACCTTTATTATTACCACTTGTTTATTTTCTACATTTGTAAATGTAATATGTTTTGCTTGAGATAGTCAATAAGGTACTCAAATATAAAAAGTAAAAAATGGGGATAGAAAAATATAACCTTTTCTATCCCAACATATTTTACTCATTAAATTATAAGGATAATGTTGAATTTTCACGAATCTTTCTTATATGATTGTAAATAGCCATTTATTAATAAAATATAAGAAATACCGTAAAAAAATGGCTGCTATTTTGAAATACATTTATGGTAGCCATAGTAACTATTCATTATGAAGCATATATATTATGTAAATAGCATATTTTATTTGTTGACTTTTCAAGGTAATGCTTTTGTGTAATTTCAAATGAACTATGCCCTAAAATTTCTTGAATAACAGAAGGGTCTACCCTCTTTTTGTTTAAATCAGTAGCAAGCCAACGCCTGAAGCAATGTACGGTGATATCGGGCAGGTCAACTCTTGCCCCGATATTCTTAACAATTTTATTAATAGAATTTTTGCCAAGTTTATTGTGTGGACTTTTATACGAACAAAAAAGGTATGGGCTTAAATAAAATCCTCTTTCCATGAGATATTCCTGCAAATGTTTTTTACACCTCACAGAAAAGGGGACAATTCTATCCTTATCGCCTTTTCCGTGTATAAGCACTGTTCTGCCTTCCCAGTTAATTTCAGATACTAATATATTCCCTATTTCGGACACGCGTAAGCCAGTAGAAATTAGTAAATCTATCAAGGCAGTTTCGCGTCTATTTGTACAAGCATCTCGCATGGATTCAATTTCTAAATCGGTATACCAGCGCTTATACTTAACCCCGTCTTTAATTTTGGGTATTTTTTTTACAGGGTTCTTTTTAATATACTCCTCATCCTCCATAAACTGGAAAAATACATTAAGGTTTCTTCGGCAATTGTCAGCAGTAGTCTTGCATACAGATTTCTCATAATATAAAAGGTATCTGCGGACATCATCTGTAGTTATGCATATTAGCCCCTTTTTGCAAAAATTTGTGAGCGAAGAAATGCTAAACAAGTACTGTTTGATTGAATCATCCTTTATGCCAGACATCCTCTTGCAACCCTCAAAGTTTTTGATGATAATAGAATCCTTGCACCGTTCTACAGACAACATGTTCTTTGAAGAAACAAAATCTACACCTTCAAAAACAGATGTAAGGACATTGAGTGAGCGGTTCATTTGAATGCTGTTAAACCCCTCTTCTTCCCCAATCATCCTTATAGCTGTTTTGAATAAATAATCCTTATCAATTTTCTCGTGTCCTGCCATTTTAAATAACCTCCATATCATAAAATTTGTGTGTATAGAGGTTATTATATTGCAAACATATGTTCGAGTCAAGAGATAAGTTGGTATTAACCCAATTGCTTTTTATTTTATATATTGGATAAAGCTGTTGCCCTATTCTGGAGTAATGTTTCTACGCTTTCTTTGGCTTGTAACATGGCGTTATTGTATGTTTCTAAATATATGCCTTGTAATTCATCGCCATAGGAAACAGATGATACAGCATCTACGTTGTTGAGTGATTTAATATACATTTTTAATTGATTAAAATATGTAGTGTGGTGCATTTTATTTGTAACTTCTGTAACGTATAAATTAATAATTTGTCCAGCAGAGTACAATCTACAGCCCCCGTTGTCTTGGTGATAATACATAGGGCTATTTGTCTGCATGACAATATCAAATAATTCTTTAATATTCGTTTGGTCTTCATCATTGTATGAAAAATGTTCTGTAACCCCGTCCATTTTAACATCCACCCCGTCTATAATTAAGGTGTTGCATGTTTTTGATAATTCGGCGATTTTTGTTGACTTTGCTTCGTCCAGCGTAGGCATATAAGGTTCTATAGGTATAACAATACCGTCAGGTTCGCTATATGGCATATTGTCATTGCATAATTCAATTATTTTAGGGTATTCATCATATATCCTATACAAATATGTATAATCTTTTCTGCATGTTTGAATGAGGGAATGGTTGTGTTCATTAATTAAATAGCATCCAGACAGATACACATTTGGCTCTGGGATATCAGAATTAAATTCTAATCTTATTTGATGCTCCCCAATCTGGGAAAATTTGCAGTCAAATATCGATTCTGGGGCATTTATAAATATAATTTTACTCATATTATAATTTCTCCTTTAAAATGACAGGGTAAACCTGTCAAAATGTTGATAAAATGAAAATAGTCAAAGTAAAAGACAAAATGAAGGTGGAATAGGGGTAGTTTGCTAAACGGCAATTTAGTCCAGCTGATGAGCAAATATAAATTGCTCAAAAGTGGTGCGGTGTCAGAAACGGTAAACATACCATTTATGGATTATAGGATGCTGTATTTATGCATCTTAGATAGTACAAATAGCATTATTTTAGCTGCTGATACCATCAATGTTGCACTGTTGCTTGCCCTTGGGCAATCTGGCGTGGGAAACTATATATCGTACCACGAGAGTGCAAGTGTCAAAGCGTCACTAATGGTAAAGGCAAAGTCAGAGGCATCCTTGCAGTGCAATTTAAG
>QXWV01000422.1 GCA_009911195.1 Lachnospiraceae bacterium
CTGAAGCACCTCGAAGGCAACTCCGCATGGCGGAACGCGGCTTGAAGGCCATAACGGGCGGGAGACCGCCCTTAAGGCAGTAGGAGGGCGGCCTCACTAAAAAATGAAAGGATGATGTGATTATGAAGAAAATGTACATTGCTTACGGCAGCAACATGGACGAGGGGCAGATGGCCCACAGGTGCCCCACAGCGCGGCTCCTGGGGCAGACGGAGGTGGAAGGTTACCGCCTGCTGTTCAAAGGCTCGCTGACGGGGGCATACGCCACCATAGAGCCGCAGGAGGGAGGCAGGGTGCCGGTGTTGATTTGGGAGATCGGGGAGGCGGACGAGGCGAGCCTTGACCGCTACGAGGGATTCCCTTCCTTTTACTACAAAAAGGACCTGACGGTGAGCCTCGGCGGGCAGGAAGTGACGGCGATGGCCTACATCATGGACGAGCGGAGGCGGCTTGGCGAACCCGGCGGCGCTTACTACGGGGTGCTGGAGCGTGCCTATGGGAAATTCGGGTTCCCGATGGAAACGCTGGAAACCGCCTAC
>QXWV01000098.1 GCA_009911195.1 Lachnospiraceae bacterium
CTCAGGAAGATATACGATTCCAAAAAGCTTGCTAATCTTAAGGCCGAGATTGAGAAATAGACACTTGTAAGACCTGTAAAAAAAGTTGGAGCTGTGAGCTCATGCTCATGGCTCCATTACTATATCTTGTGTTTGTGATGGCTCTCAAGTGTTAAAATCCGAGGTGGCTCTCAAGCGATAAAACGGTGGCTCCGAAGCGTTAGAATATTCATTATACCGTAACGGCACTCCCACGCAACTATTTTTGACCATTTTGTTGACTCTTTGCAATATTTTTGCACCATAACTCTTAGAATATTTTGCAATATTTTCACTTCTTATGGCACATAACATACCCAAATAACTGGCAAATACCGTTTTGTCATCAGCTTCATGTAAACGGGTAGTCTTTCCGTTAAAATCATGAAATCTTCTATAAACTCAGTGCTATATTCAAAAACAATACACTTGCGAATACACACTTATTACTTCTTTTTATAAGCTCAGTCAGGTTAAATAGATTTATTTGCTGCCCATTATCTTTAATGCATTAACTTTTCCGGCTCTTTTTATGTAAGTTGTCGTTGCAGCCAAAACTTGTTGAATCTTATTGGGAATTTCTATATTAACATTAATAGCTGGTTGAACAATCACAATAGTTCCCCTCAACAATTTTTCAGAACTTCTAAGGTTTCTGATTAATTGTTGATATTCACCGCCAACTAAAATTTGACAATGACCAGCTTTATGCCTGTCAGCTATTTTTTGTATAAACTTTCCTTTTGTTGTAAACCATGAAGTTGATTTTATTGCTTGTCCTGCCACTTCATAAATATCGTTAACACTGCTATTAAATTGAGCACCGCTCATTTTCTTTACATGATATAACTCTACAAAAAGTTCGTGCTCTGTTTCTTGTATGGTTATATAATCCGCCAATTCGCCAGTTCCATGATCAAAGATAATATAATCGTATTGATTCTTTGACTTTAAAATTTCTAGCAAAGCATCTTGTATAGATATGGCAGCATCATTTTGGGATTTCCCGAATTCTACATGTATATCAGTTCCGTATGTTTCCCAATTAATGGGTTCTACAATACTATTATCAAAGACATTTTCTGAAAAATCACCCGTAAGAACATTAATACCTTCTATTGTCTGATCGTCCAACGTTCTAAATATAAGTGGATTATCAGTTAAATAGTCTGCTACTCCTACCCAACCAACACTATTACGAACGGAAAGTATATTAGTTATGGATTTATAATGTCCATTTAAATCGCATTCTATTTGTTCGATGTTCTCGCCTGCTGATAATTCTATCTGCAACTTATTTTTAGTAGAATTAACAACTTTAATGATATAATCGATTAAGCGGAACCCTGTTTCTTCTCCCCTACACTTAACCATAGGGATACTGCTATATGTCTTTGGCGAATAATCTGCATAAAAAATATTACTTGGATATTCTGTCAATGTAGATGGGTGTGGAAGAAAATCAAAGTTTGTATTAGTTTTAACTTTAATTTCCTTATTTGAAATCTTTTTTCCAATACTATCACACCATTTAATATAATCTTGCAAATCACAATATGCGCTGCTCCATACTTTGGAAGCACTACTATACCCAATTGTTATTGATTCATTGCTATCATTTTCTACTGCTTTGCAAAATGCGTGTCCTGCTGCATATAGTCGTCCAGAATCTGGGTCTATTGCCTCACTAACATCAGATCCTGCCATAATCCTATATGCCTCCCCGGACTCAATCTGCTTATTAAGCATACCTGAATTAAAGATTTCAAAATTTTTAAGGCCGCCTAGAACTCTATATATTTCCGATTTGGGTATCTGTTCATACCATTCGCAAAACGAAGATACTAATTCATCATATACTGCTTCTGTATGTTTTTGTGAATAAATATAAAGCATTCCCAATTGGTCTTGATAATGAAGGATATATAGAATATATTCCTGATTTATCTTATCGCCATTTCCCATCCAAAGAGGAGATAAATAATCTAAACCAATGCCTACAACAGTATTTTCAGACATATTTTTCAGAATCCTATTCCCAACATTAAAAGATTTCGGAAAATCGTTTTGTAGTTCAAAGCCCCTTGCTCTATAAATTTTTACATGACAGTTCGGTCTTATAGCATGAAGTGGCACTTTATTTATACACTCGTTATTACCCACAAATTCTTTATAATAGTTTTTCTTTTCGACCTCGGCCTGATTTTTTCCTTCACTCATACCTATAATCATATCTTGCCATACAGCATCTGTGGTATATAACTTATTATTTTCAATTTCTAATTCTTCATCATTAGCAGCAATAAATTTCGCTGTTCCAATATTAGCCGCATTTGTTCTTGCAAATCTACCTATAAATTGAAGTGTACTTGCCAATGATTTATGAGGAGCATGTATAGCCGCTATTTTCAAATTAGGGAAGTCGTACCCTTCTCCTAACATATCAACACAAATAATTCCATTTAATTGTCCGCTATACAGATTTGAAAGATATTTTTTAATAGTAATATGCGACATCGAGCTATCAATTTTCTTAAGTCGTAAACTAGTATACTTTTGATAAATTTCTTCTAAATGAACTGCATTTTCTTTTGTGTCTGTTCTAACCATAAGATAATGGATATATCCTGCATCTCGATCATTCAATAATACCTCTTCAGCTTTTTGAGCAATAATTATATCTTTATCATTTTTCGCTTCCACAGGTACATACTGTATTTCCCCAAAAACACCATCTGCATATGCTTGCGATAACGGATAATCATAAATTATATCACCTTTTATTTCTTTTCGATCCAGTCTGAAGGGAGTTGCAGTAAAAAGAACATGCGTTGCCTGACTAAGGTTAATCAGTATTTGTTCCCAAGTCTTTGCTGGTGTATGATGCGCTTCATCAATCAGTACAAGTTCTATATTTTCTTTTGCCCATTCAGTTTCGCTAAGACTAAGAGCACACTGGGGTGTTGCCACAATTGCATCATTCATTTCCAATTCCGGCAGAAATTCATCTTTATAACGGTGCTCCATCTCATATACTTTTGGTTTAGACATAGATGGGCTAAAAACATTGGCATAACATAATGTTTTCAGGCTTGATAAATCCTCAAAGATTTGTCCACGTACCATTTTACTCGGTGTCACAATTAAGACTTTATTTTTTCGTAATAAATATGGCGTTAACATCAAAACCGCTGTTTTTCCTGCTCCTGTCGGCATAATAACAATAGCAGCCACCTTTTTTCGTAATGTAAAAAAAGAGGATATTGCATGTATAGCACCTAGTTGCGCATTTCTTAGTCCTTTGACTTTTGGCGTATCAATTGGGTATGTAATCTTTCTATAATTCTTTTCAAAATACTTCTTCAATGATTTTCTCCATTTTTCTGTAACATAAAGCATTTACTACATCAAGCCTCATGCTTAATAATATGATCTTATACTTTTGTGATGCATTTCATTTCTATTTGTATGGTTCTACTTTTTCCCGTATTTCGCTTATCAATCTATGTATCGTTGTACACGGACACATCTCTGATGGCTTATCTATCCCGTCCCTCAAATACTGTATGAGACGGGATTCTGCTATTTTAATGGCTTCCATCTCATTACCACAACGATTCAGTATAGTATAAATCTGGTTGCTGGACTTTTTATATTCCTGTCCGGTTTTCTTTTCAAAAGTATTAGCAAACTCGCGACAGCATGTGACGGAATCTTGATAGCCATGCATTCTTCCAAAGTAAGTATCAAACCAAATCTCAATGCAAGGATTTGACCAGCCTACATTAACCCCTTCCCGTTTGGCATTTTCTATAATTTGATTAAAACAAATAACTCGATCACGGTCAAATACAATCCAAGGTTCTCCATATTGAGGTTCCATGGCAGCTTGCTCTTTACACGCAGTAACAAGTTCATCTATTTTAGCTTTAGAAACTTTAATTACAATTCGCCCTTGTAAATCTTTAGGGAGAGAGTTCCGGAGGCCATACATATAGTTCTCTTCGGTTTCCCTTGTATCGGTTACTATAAAATAATATCCCAAATCCGGAACTCTTGTGTGAAAGTTTTCTCTTCCTTTACGTTTTCCTTTTCTATCTGCTTTTGCCATGCTTATCCCTCCCTGAACATGTCAAAATATTTCAATGTAGGGATCGCACCGTATTTCCCAAGCAGATAATTTTTCTCATAGCTTTCGTCTTTACGAATTTTTATACCATCTTCATCTACGAAATCCGCTAGAGAGTAGAGTACGGAAACGCCATTGCCATCTTTTTCAGTAAACCAAATTTCATCCCTTCGAAGAAGATTATTAGAAAGCTGCCAGGAATCATGGGTTGTAAATACTAATTGGGCATGTTTTGAGTTGATTTCCGGGTTTAAAAAAGTAATCAAAAAGCTTCTAACCAGCAAAGGGTGTAACCTGGCATTCAATTCATCAACAAACAGCACTCCACCATTTTCCAAAGTGTCCTGCAAAGCAGGGTAGAGTGCAAACATTTTTAAAGTTCCATCAGATTCCTCTTCCAATGGTATAGAGGCTGTTTCACCGTTGACCATGTGATGAATTGCGTCAATTTTAACATGTTTGAGATCCTCATCTTCGCCTTTCATAACCTCAACATGAAATCCAATTATAGAAGGATCAAAAGATGAAAAATACGCAACAACTTTATCTTGAACAGATTTATTTTCTCCAAACCCTTCTGGAATGAGAGATGAAAGAAAAACGTTTTCATAAGGATTTCCGAAATTAGCAAAATTTGTGTTATAAAACCAATCTCGAATAGACTTCAATTTCGCAACTTTCAGTTTTGCGCCCAAAGAAACAATAAGCGCTTCCTTATTCAGAGAAATACGAATAAGTTCCTGGCTCTTAGCCGGAAGTCCTGACAAATCCAGTTCATCTCCGTTGCGATAAAAAACTTGTTTATACTCCCGGGCAGTTTTGGCTTTTGAATTTAACCATTCTTCAATAACTCCATCTTGATTCAGTGTAAATCCGTAGTTGTATGATTTATGCCCACGTTCTTCTGTATCCATAAAGTAAACTTCGAAGGAGGATTCAGCATTTCTACTGGTGCTATCAAACAAAAAAGGAGTATATTTTAATTTTTTATTTTTCGTTTTTTTGTCCTCTGGATCGCCACCATATGAAAAAGATTCTATCACATAAGTCATCATATAACGAAAAGCCTCAATCACATTTGATTTGCCACTTGCATTTGCACCAAAAATAGCTGCCGTAGGTAATAACTTCTCATACCCAGCAGAAATAACCCTGTCAGAATGTTCAGTAATTTTAGTGGCAGAAAGGTCTAAGATGGTATCATCCCTAAAAGATTTAAAATTTTTAAAGCGAAATTGTATCAACATGATGTATTACCTCCTGATTTTATTATACGCAGAATTTCAAAAAAAATCAACATCTATTTGAGAATTTTTCTCAAATAAACACAGGTTTGTGGGCCGTTATACTAACTATGTGGTTTAGATAAATTAGACACAGCAACCAGCGGCCAGGCAATACACCGGACCGCTGGCACTATTAAATTTTGTCGTTAATGAAACAGCCTCCTTTATTCGATAATTTTCTCGTCACATTTCAACTTGGAAAAGGAATTGAATAAATGACGGCAAACGCGTGAACCCCTTGAAAATAAAGGCTTTTTCCGTTTGCGTTATTATACCGTAACGGCACACCCATGCCACCCTGCTTATTGAATCCGGGGCAAATATAAAGGACGTGCAGGTCTGCCTTGGCCACACAAATATCCAGACTACGCTGCAGACCTATGTGCACGATACGGAGGCCATGGCTGAACAGTCCGTAGAGCTGTTCGAAAAGGTAACAAGCTGCAAGACCTCATAAAAAAGGGAGGATAGACAGCACATTCAGTGCCGTTCAGTCCTCCCTTAACACTTTTGCCAGTTCTGCACTGAACCGGTGGCAAATCGGTGGCAAACCGCCCACCCCCAAGCCTTCCAATGACTTGAAAACCCTTATTTCATTCGGCTTAGGCAACATGCGACCTCCACATGCACGCTCCCCCCAAACTGGTCCACAGCCCGCACCCGCCTCACCTCATATCCGCCATCGCACAACACCCTCAAATCCCGTGCCAATGTTGCGGAATCGCAGCTCACATATACAATCCTTTCCGGGCGCATTTTCAGCATGGTTTCCAGACATTCCCCATCACAGCCTTTCCTTGGCGGGTCCACCACGATGACATCTGCCCGGATTCCTTCCTTCGAGTACAGTTCCGGCAAAACTTCTTCCACTTTTCCAACATAGAATTCCGCATTTTTTATTCCATTATATGCCGCATTTTCCCTTGCATCCTCTATAGCCTGGGGGATAGCCTCCACTCCATATACTTTCTTTGCAGCCCCTGCCAAAAACAGGGAAATCGTGCCGATGCCGCAATACAAATCCCACACCGTCTCCGTTCCCGTCAATCCGACATAATCCAGCGCCAGGCTATAAAGCTTCTCTGTCTGCACCGGATTTACCTGGTAAAAGGACAAGGGGGATATATGAAACACAATTCCCCGGTTTGTCAAAGAAAAATCTTCCCCCTCCCGTACATGAATCGTATCGCTTATCTTATCCTTCCCCCATAAGGTATACACCTCATCTCCCATAATCACATTAGTTCTGGCTGTATTAATATTTACCGACACGCTTGTCATTCCCGATATTTTTACCAATGCCTCTATCAATTCATCCTGGGCCGGGAATCTCTTCCCCTCGCTGTTTACCACCAGGCAAACCATAATTTCCCCGCTGGCAAATCCCTTCCGTATCAGCACATGCCTTACCAGGCCGGTTCCTGTCTTCTCATCATAGGCCGGAACATGGTGTTTTTCCATATGGCGCAAAATGGTTTCTAATATCTCCTTATTCTCCTCCACACCAAGCACACAATCCGTATTTGCAATGATGTCATGGGTTCTGCCCGCGTAAAATCCGGTAATCAGCTTCCCTTCCTTATCCGTTCCCACCGGAAACTGGGCTTTATTCCGGTAATGATAAGCATTTTCCATCCCCACTATAGGCTCCATTACCTCTTCCAGGAAAGCTTCCTGGAAGCCGCCTATCCTCATCAGGTTATTTTTTACTTTTTTCTGCTTGAAAGAAAGTTGGGCTTCATAGTCCATTGCCTGTATCTGGCATCCACCGCACTGCCTGTGGAATTTACATAAAGGTGTTACGCGAATACCGGACGGAACAAGGATTTCCTCCAGTTTCCCATAAGCATAATTTTTTTTGGCCTTCATAATCTTACATCTTACCGTATCCCCTATCACCGCATCTTTTACAAAGAGGGTATAGCCATCCACTTTGCCTATACCCTCCCCATCATTTCCAATATCTTCGATAGTGACCGTAAGAATATCATTTTTCTTATATTCCATTCCGGTATCCATACTCCTTCCCGTTCATTCCTGCCACCAAAGCTATCTCCCCAAGCCTATTCCATCCTCGTAGCCCGCAGATTGGATTCAAACAGCCGGTTAAAACCAAGCCATCCTGTTTCCTTGGCATTGTCCAGCAATTCCTTAAAGGTCTGCATTTTCGCATCCGTATTATCCGCAAAGTTAAGTGCCATAGCCTCCACAATCGCCGGTTTTTTAGGCGAGCCAAATTCATATTCCCCATGATGGGCAAGGATACAATGCTTCAGTTCCCCGGCGAGAACCGATGGAAAATCCTTAATATCCCTGATTTTTTCCCCTACCATTTCTGTTCCCATCACAATATGCCCTAATAGTTGCCCGTCATCCGTATAATCATTTTGAGGGAAAAGCGATAGTTCCTTGACTTTCCCGATATCGTGGCAGATGGCTGCACTAATTAACAGGTCTTTTTTCAAAACAGGATATGCTTTGCAGTAATAATCGCACAGCCTGGTCACACCCAGCGTATGCTCCAACAACCCGCCTACAAAGCCATGGTGCACTGTCTTAGCTGCCGATGACTGTTTAAACGCTTTGATAAACTTTTCATCTTTTACAAATAGCGCTTCCATCAATGCCTTCAAATATGGATTTCCAATCCCTTTTATGTACCCCAAAAGTTCCCCATACATTTCTTCAATATCCCTGTCGCTCACGGGAAGGTAATCGGCCGGCGCATATTCCCCCTCCTGGCATTTCCGGATGCGCTTTACATTGACCTGTAAAGCGTTCTGGAAAGTTGTCACATCCCCGTATACTTCGATATAATCCAAAGAATCGAAATCCCCGATTCCCGGATTATTCGGGTCCCAGACTTTTGCATCCACCGTACCTGTTTTATCCTGCAAAATCACATTATCATAAGCCTTTCCGTTTTTTGTAACCGCAGACTGCTTATGCTTGCACAAATATATATCAAATACCCTGTCGCCTTCTTTTAAATCTTTAATATATTTCATCTTTATAACCATGCTCCTTTCAAACCGCTGGGATTTTCATTGGAAAACCGGCCGCTGTACCAGTTTTCTTTTTCAATGCCTGCCTTTATTCCAAGTTCCCCAACGCTACGTCCGTTTCCATCTGTACATACTCCTCCGGCCCTTGCCGCATCAGTTTGACGGATACCGTCTCATTTGGCTGTACTTCCATAAGCGCATTTACCAAATCCCCATAAGTACGGATTTCTTTTTCCCTAATCCCTACAATCACATCGCCGCTCTGAATCCCCGCTTCCATTGCTGGGGAATCCATTTCAATTTCCGTAATATATGCCCCATAAGGTACGCCCAGGTTTTCATTTGCATCTTGGGTCACATCCGTTCCATGGGTTCCCAGATATGCCTGCTTCCGGCCATTGCTCATCCTTTCCACTACTTTCCGCAGTTCCGTTATCCCTATGGCCGATATCAGGTTTTTCATATCATCGCTATTATGGGAATTATCTATAATCCCCAGCACCTGTCCCTTTAGATTGATTAAAACCCCCGATGCAGTCTGGCTTCCATAAATATCAGTAGTCACCAGCTTATAAGAGGAGTCTACCATATTAAGAGCTCCGTTATTGGATGTAAGGATTCCATAACATACCGAATCCCCGTTCCCCAGTGGGCTGCCTATGGCAATTACCGGCTTTCCTATTACCGCACGGTTACTGGAGCTCGCTGTCAAATCCGCCACCGCAATCAAATCCGCAGTCCCCTCCGCCATTCCTTCCAAAGACACCGACAGCACCGCCAGTTTCGTATTCACATCCTTTTCCCTTATCTGCGCTTCCCCTTGTGTGCCGTCATAAAATGTCACTACAATGCTCTCCGCATCGAGCACTTTCTCGTAGTTTACCAAAATCAATATTTCCTTAGGCTGCTTTGCCACAATAATCCCTGATGTCTGCCCTTTTCTTTCATATGGGTCATTAAACCAGTCTATATTGGATACTGAACCGGTGACAGTCACCACAGATTTCCGTGCCGTCTCAGCGATTTCTGCCATAGAACCGTAAATAGCCGCATAATCGTCCATATCCAGTTGTATCCCATTCAATATTTTCTCTATCTGCTCATCCTGAATCATAATCTCTACTGATTCCTCTTCCGGTTCCATTTCCGAATCATCCACTATCATTTCCTCCGGAAGCATCTCATCCACTTCTTCCGGAAATTCAATAGGTTCCGGTTCTTCTTCCGGATACAGCCAATTGCTGATTACCGGCTCGAGCAAAAGAAATGTGAGGCACGCCACAAGCGCAAAAACTACGGCCATGGCAGCGGTAATCAATGTCCGCCTTAGCAGTTTCTTTTTATTAATGGGCCGCTGCTTTATTGTTTCCGTTATAAAGTCGGAATCCTTCTTCTGCATCCCGGCCTCGGGGGCATCATCCTTTTTCTGTTTTTCATTATCCATAGAATATACCTGTCTTTCTTGAATAGGTAGCTATTGACTTAATAAGTATATCCTGTTTTAGGGATAATGTAAATGGATATGTGGAAATGCCCGCCACGAAAATTGATTTCCCTGAACGAACGGTTTTCCTCTAATAGTATTTTTTCCAACCTTATGGTATAATGGTTTGTACCATTGTATAAGCAACTGACGATTGTCAGGCATATGCATGAAGAAATCCTGTCCATTTCCGTTTTCATGCACGCCCGGCATCGCATGAAACCAATATATTGAAACAGGAAAAATAATCATGAACGAAAAAGTATTACAAACCTTAGAATATTACAAAATTATTGATAAACTCACCGAAAAAGCCGGCTCAGAGCCCGGGCGGAAAATGTGCCGGGATTTGCGCCCGCATACTGACTTAAGCGTCATAAACGAAGCACAGAAACAGACCTCCGATGCCCTTTCCCGCCTTTTCAGGAAAGGCTCCACTTCCTTCGGCGGCAACAAGGACCTTGGCTATACCCTTAAGTCCTTAAGCATCGGTAGCACAGTTTCCATAATGGAGCTTCTGAGTATCGCCGGGCTTCTGGAAAATGTGAACCGCATCAAAGCTTACGGAAAAAGCGAACGGGAGGACGAGGAAAAGGATTCTTTGGATGATTTTTTTGCCGCTTTAGAGCCCCTTACCCCCCTTTCCCAGGAAATCCGCCGCTGCATCCTGTCTGAAGACGAAATAAGCGATGACGCCAGCCCGGATTTAAAGCATATCCGCCGGAGCATCCGAATCACCAATGACAAAGTTCATTCCCAATTGACCGGAATGCTTGGAAGCTCCTACCGTACCTATCTTCAGGACGCGGTTATTACTATGCGCAATGACCGCTACTGCATCCCGGTGAAAGCGGAATATAAAAACCAGGTTCCCGGCATGATTCATGACCAGTCCTCTACCGGCTCCACCTTATTTATCGAACCGGCAGCCGTGGTAGCTTTGAATAACCAGCTAAAGGAACTGGCTCTGAAAGAACAGGAAGAAATCAAACGCATACTGGCCAACTTAAGCGCCCAGGCTTCCCAGCATGTGGATGCCCTTGCCCGGAACCAGAAAGTAATGACCCTTCTGGATTTCATTTTTGCCAAAGCATCCCTTGCCATGGAGCAAAATGCCACTGTGCCCCTCTTTAATACGGAAGGATATGTGAATATCCGCAAGGGCAGACATCCTCTGCTGGATAAAAAGAAGGTAGTGCCTATCGATGTATACCTAGGCAAAGATTTCGATTTATTGATAATTACCGGCCCCAACACCGGGGGCAAAACGGTTTCCCTGAAAACAGTAGGGCTTTTCGCCTTGATGGGCCAGTCCGGCCTCCATATTCCTGCGCTGAACCGCTCCGAGCTGTCCATTTTCACGGAAGTCTATGCGGATATCGGCGATGAACAGAGCATTGAGCAAAGCTTAAGCACCTTTTCTTCCCATATGACCCGCATCGTTTCCATCCTAAAACACGCGGACCGAAATTCCCTCTGCCTTTTCGACGAGCTGGGGGCAGGCACCGACCCTACCGAAGGCGCTGCGCTGGCCATTGCCATTTTGGATTTTCTCCATCGGAAAAATATACGCACTATGGCAACTACCCACTACAGCGAATTGAAAGTATATGCCCTTTCCACACCTCAGGTAGAAAATGCCTGCTGCGAATTCGATGTAAATACATTGCAGCCCACTTATCGGCTTCTTATCGGCATACCGGGCAAAAGCAATGCTTTCGCGATTTCCTCCAAACTTGGCCTGCCAGAGCATATCATCCAGACGGCCAGAGCCCAAATCAGCCAGGAAAACACCAGTTTTGAAGATTTGCTTGCTGATTTGGAGCATAAAAGGGTTACTATTGAAAGCGAACGCCTGGAAATCGCCGCTTATAAAGAAGAAATCAAACAGCTAAAAGAAAAATTGCAAACCAAACAAGATAAGATTCAGGAAACCAAAGACAGGATTCTCCGGGAAGCCAATGAAAAAGCCCGCGATATCCTCCAGGAAGCGAAAGATGTGGCAGACGAAACCATTCGGATATTCCAGAAAGCCGGCCCTGGTGCATCCATGAAGGACCTGGAAAGAACAAGGGAACAAGTGCGCGAAAAGATTTCCGGGCACAACAGCAAGCTTTCCCTCCAGCCCGGCCAGCCCAAAAAGAAGCCGCCTGCGCCTAAACAACTGAAGCTGGGCGACAGCGTAAAAATTCTTTCCATGGGCTTAAAGGGTACGGTGAGCTCCCTGCCCGACCACAAGGGCAACCTGTTTGTCCAATGTGGCATTATCCGTTCCCAGACAAATATTAATGATATTATTTTACTTGAAGATGCGCCAGTGACAAAACCGTCATTTTCATCCCGCTCCGCTTCCGGCGGCATGAAAATGTCCAAATCCTATACCATTTCCCCGGAAATCAATCTCCTGGGGAAAACGGTGGACGAAGCTTTGGCAGAGCTGGATAAATATTTGGATGATGCCTACCTTTCCCACCTTTCCAGCGTGCGCATCGTGCACGGCAAAGGCACCGGGGCACTCCGCAAAGCTGTGCAGGGGCATTTAAAAAAAGTAAAATATATCCAATCCTTCCGCCAGGGGGAACACGGAGAAGGTGACGCCGGTGTCACAATTGCCACCTTTAAATCTTAAGGCGGTTTGAATGAAACGGAATTTCAAAAATAAGGAGGTCGAACCAAAATGGTCAGCAAGCAGAAAATCTTAGTAGTGGATGATGACAATAACATCGCAGAGTTAATCGCATTGTATCTTACCAAAGAATGTTTTGAAACAATGATAGTCAATGACGGGGAATCGGCTTTATCGGCGGTGGATTCCTTTGCCCCGAACCTTATCCTTCTGGATTTGATGCTTCCCGGCATTGACGGTTATCAGGTTTGCAGAGAGGTGAGGGCGAAATCTTCCATTCCTATTATTATGCTCTCTGCCAAGGGTGAAATCTTCGATAAAGTGTTAGGGCTGGAGCTTGGAGCCGATGACTATATGGAAAAGCCTTTTGATTCCAAAGAACTGGTAGCCCGTGTAAAAGCGGTGCTGCGCCGTTATAAGCCTGCCCCTGTGGCTTCTGCGGCTTCCAACATAAAAAGCGTTGAATATCCGGATTTAATCATCAATCAGACCAATTACTCCGTTATTTATATGGGGAAAAATGTGGACATGCCCCCCAAAGAGCTGGAGCTTCTCTATTTTCTTGCTTCCTCCCCCAACCATGTATTCACCAGGGAGCAGCTCCTCGACCAGATATGGGGATACGAATATATCGGGGATACCCGTACTGTGGATGTACATATCAAACGTCTCCGGGAAAAAATTAAGGACCATGCTTCCTGGCGTATCAACACAGTATGGGGGGTAGGATATAAATTTGAGGTCAGGCCATCCCTTTGAACCAATGGATGATATTGGCCAGCCATATCGGGCATTTCAGCAAGTTTGTAATTTCCGCAATTGACTAAACGGATAGGAAGAAAGGAATCATGCTGCCACTATGAGAAAAACTCTCTACGCAAAATTTATACTGGGATACATCATCTTCGGCTTCTTCGGTTTCGTTGTGGTTGCCACCTTCGTCTCCAACATGACCCTGGAGCACCTGAAAAGGGAAAAAGCGGATGCTTTATATGCGGAAGCCAACTTAATTGCCAAAACATACGCTTCAGACCTGTACAAAAGCGAAACATCCCTGGATACGGTGAAACGGCAACTGGATGCTCTGGATACTTATCTGTCTGCCAATATATGGATAATTAACCCTTCCGGCCGTATGGTGCTGGATTCTTCCGAGCCGATAAATGTAGAAAACGAAGTGGTCATTGAAAATTTTAACCCTACGGCCGCTTCCGGTTCTTATTATATTGTGGGAAATTTTTTCGGTTATTTTGACGAGCAGATGCTCAGCGTGTTTTCGCCCATCACCAATAATTTCAGGGTAAAAGGCTATGTAGTCATCCATACGCCCATGAAAGCTATCGAGGCATCCTGCAACAGCCTTTTAAATATATCCTATATCATGCTGGTGATTCTTTTCCTACTTTCCTTAATCATCTTGATTTTTTTCACGGAAATTGTATACCTGCCCCTGCGCAAAATCACAGAGGCCACGGAACAGTATGCCAGCGGCAATATGCACTACGAATTTCAGGTGGACAGCGAAGATGAAATCGGCTATCTGGCCGCCACCCTATCCTATATGGCAAACGAAATCGCCCGTTCCGAGGATGACCAGAAGAAATTTGTCGCCAATGTCTCCCATGACTTCCGTTCCCCTCTGACTTCCATCAAAGGCTATCTGGAAGCCATGCTCGACGGTACCATACCGCCCGAAATGTATGAAAAATATTTAAATATTGTCCTGAATGAAACCGACCGCCTTACTAAGCTGACCAACGGCCTCCTCACCCTTAACAATATCAACACAAAAGGAATGCTTTTGGACCGGACAGCTTTCGATTTAAACCAGGTTATCCGCGATACAGCCGCCGCGTTTGAAGGCATTTGCAGGCAAAAGTCCATAGTTATCAGCCTTATGCTTACTGGGGATGTCATTTATGTCCATGCCGATATGGGGAAAATCCAACAGGTTTTCTATAATCTTCTGGACAATGCCATTAAATTCAGCCACAATGATTCTATCATTAAAATCGAAACCAATGAAAAGAGCAATAAAGTCTATATTTCTGTCAAAGACAGCGGCATCGGCATACCTAAAGATGATTTAAAGCTTATCTGGAACCGGTTTTACAAATCCGACGCTTCCCGCGGAAAGGATAAAAAAGGCACCGGCCTAGGCCTTTCCATCACAAGGGAAATCATCCATGCCCATGGGGAGCACATCAATGTAATCAGCACGGAAGGGGAAGGCTCTGAATTTGTTTTCTCCTTGCCTGTTTCGGATTTAGAAGAGGATGAGTGATTTTTCCCTATAATATTGACTTTTTTCTTCCAAAATAGTATTATTTTTCCATATAATACCTATAGTTCAAAGCGCCCCCCTGATTCCATCTATTCAGGCGGCGCGGAAATGAGTGCATTTATGACCTATCCAACTCTTTATAGAAAACGAATTATGCCCGATGAATGTGTACTTCTCAAAGATGACATAATCATCAGCTTTAACGAGGATATCCTCCTCACTAAATGGAATGCCATACGCCCTAAAAAGGATTTACATCATGGCTATTCCTGTTATTTTCTGAAAGAGGGGATAAAACTGAGCAAATTTTACCGCAAAGACGATACTCTTATGTATTGGTATTTTGATATTGTAGAATACGATTATCATGAGGGAAACAATACTTTGACTACCCTTGATTTGCTGGCAGATGTCATTGTTTATCCTGATGGTTTTGTGAAAGTCCTGGATTTGGATGAACTTGCCGAAGCCTTGGGAAAAGGCACTTTGTCAGAAGAACTGCTCAAAAAATGCCTTTTCCGGCTCAATAAGCTGCTGGAAAACATCTATAGCGGCCACTTCCCTGCGTATCAAAAATATATTGACGATGCGGAAGAAAAGTCTATGCCTTTTTAAGCAACGGAAGGTTATCCCTCTCGCCCACCAAAGGGCTGTTCAAAACCCGGAATTTCCGGTTGTTTTCCCATAGCTGGCGCAAATAGGAAAAGTTTTCGTCCGGGGAAAGAAGCAGTTCGGCCAGATTATCCAGCTCACGCATATCATCTTCAGAAAGTTCCTCAAATTTCCCATCCGCATAGCAGGGCTGGAACAGATAGGATATTTCATCATTCATCAACGCATGGAAATCGTAAAAAAGATAACGGATAATCGCCTTCAATGAGCACGTTCCCAAACTGTCGGCATAAATAAACTCCGTGCCTTTCGTCTTTCCCCTGCGTGTATCCAGCCATGCTTTGGCTGCCCAGTCAAAATCTTCTTCCTTCATATCATATTGCTTTATCAGGTCGCCCGCCAGAAACCCATCATAAAAACCGTCTCCATCTATGGTAATCCAGCGGTTCTTCTCATCGCTCCACACTTGATTAATCCAATGGTCCATGGAAATCCCTTCCCTAAAGTAAGGGGCGAATCCTGCGCGGCTTCTGCATGGGATTCCTTTTGCCTTATAAATGGCAGAAATCAATACCGACACATACCGGCAAGTAAGTATCATTTTATTTTCTATTTCCCTCTCCGTCACAAATCCCCGGGAATCAAGGCGAAAGAGTTCCGCAGTAATCGCCGGGGCTGTGAGAAAAATGTCATCCTCACATCTGGCACGATACCAAGGATACTTTGCCATATCGCCATAGCGAAGGTCCCAATTGGCGTTAGTATTCCCTTCCCGTAAAGTAACCCGGTGCACAATCTGATGCGAAATCAGATTCCCCAGTTCTTCTGGGTCATCGGGAAGGCTGGCAAAATAGTCTTTATATGGCCCCGCATAAGTATAAGGCCCAGTTTCAAGATAATGTTTTTTCAATTCGGAATTCATATTCCTCTCCTTTCTGCATTGCTTCCGGACGCATATCAGGTTCGTGCCTGCGCGGCAATCCTGGTTTGATGCTCCAGCTTTGCAATTGCTTATTTCCTATCATAACAGGAAAGGAAAGAAATATTCCCGCTTTTTCTTGCGAAGTTTTGTCAGTTTTTAGGCTTCCAGGTATTCGGCAGACAACCGGGCTTTAATAGAAAATATGCCCCCCAATCCGTATTCCGTTCAAACCTTCAATCGGCGTGCGGAAATAAACGCAGTTCCCTACATTTGTATTACCGCTCATAGCATCATCCGCCGCCTGGTAACAACTGGCTGTTGCAGACCCGCCAGCCAAAGCAGCCGCCAGCCGCCCACTGGCCACCGGCGAAAACTGGCCACCCTGGTAGATTACACCAACTACCGAATCCGGATATACGGAACTAAGTACCCTGTTAATAACTACAGAGCCAACCCCTAGCTGGCCGGCATAGCTTTCCCCACCAGCTTCACAGTAAATCAGGTTAGCCAGCAAGTACCTGTCCCCCTCCGCAAAGTTTACTTCCGAAATATCCCTCCAGGCAGACTGGGCAGCCAACTGGGACAGACGGATTTCTTCTGCCAGCTTTTCCTGTAGCTTTTTAATATTCTCTTCCTGTTCAACCAGCTGCTGTTCATAGGCAAGGGCTTCCGATTCAGCCTGTGAGATTTCGCTCTTTTTCCCTGCCACGCTGGTAGAAGTCTGGCTTACCAGGCCGGACACCCGGCTTTTTTCCACCTCCGTCTGCGCCCGGTAGTCATCCAGTTCTTCCTTTTCTTCCTCCAGTTTGGCCTCCGCCTCTTCTATTTTTTCTTTTATTTCTATATATTCTTCCAATTTCATGCGGTCATAGGCAGAAAGCTGTTCGATATAATCGCTACGGTTAAGCAAATCGGCAAAGCTGGCCGATGAAAAGAACATCTCCAGCATAATATAGTCCTGGGTTTCATACATGAACTGAATCCTTTTCTTCATGCATTCATACTGCCACTCTTCCGTGGCCTTTGCATCCGCCAGCTCCGCTTTCGTTACTTCTATCTCCGCTTTTTTATCCTCTATCAGGCCCTCTAATTCTTCCAGCTTATCGCTTACTTCCTGAAGCTGGCTGTTCAGCGTATTTAGCTTCCCTTGCAATGCATTCTTTTCCTCGTTCAAGTCTTCCAGTTCTTCTTTCGTCTGGCCCAGTTCTTCTTCCGTCTTTTTCTTTTCTTCCTCTGCCTCCTGCAATTTCTTTCTAGTGGACGCTGTTGCATGAACCCTTTCCGCATCCATCTCAAAAAAGCCCCCTATTAGCAGCAATGCCACCAGCAATACCGCCACCTTCCGTTTTCCCGTGCGATTCATCATCCTACCCGCCTTATAATTACTCAGTAATTATTTTCAAAACTCTATTCCAATACCTCTGACTCCAAGCTGCTGCTTGTCCACCGTCAGCTTCAAACCCAGAAGCTGCCTCTGCCCTTACATATCAAGCTCTACCTTCCGCCCCGTTTTCTGGTACTGGTAATACCTCACCCCTGCTGCATCCAGCATTCTTTTCGATGCCCTCGTACTGGACGAGTCCGCATATTTATCGCTGTCATATACGATTGTCTTTATCCCGGCCTGGATAATAGCCTTCGCACATTCGTTACAGGGAAACAATGACACATATATTTTTGCACCCTCTAAGCTTCCGCCCCGGTAATTCAAGATGGCATTCAGCTCGCTATGGGTTACATAGGAATACTTCGTATCATAGTCTTCCCCTTCCTTATCCCAAGGGAATTCATCGTCCGAACACCCAGCCGGAAAGCCATTGTAACCCATGGACAGTATTTTGTTATCCTCGCTTACAATGCAGGCCCCCACCTGCGTGTGCGGGTCTTTGGAACGCAGTCCCGACAGCATGGATACCCCCATAAAATATTCATCCCACGATATATAGTTTTGCCTCTTCATAATTTCCCCCATCCCTATACGCCTTTTATGCATAATATATTTTATTTTGTTCCGAATATCCTGTCACCGGCATCCCCAAGCCCAGGTACAATATATCCATGGTCATTCAGCTTTTCATCCAAAGCACCAATGTACATATCCACATCGGGGTGTATCTTTTTCATCCGCTCTACCCCTTCAGGCGCTGCGATGATACACATAAAATGGATATTTTTGCACCCTTTGTCTTTCAGCATCTGGATAGCAGCCACAGATGAACCGCCCGTTGCAAGCATAGGGTCAACCACGAACACTTCCCTTTCCGCACAGTCTGCCGGAAGCTTGCAATAATACTCTACCGGCTCCAAGGTTTCCGGGTCTCTGTATAGGCCGATATGCCCAATCTTTGCCGCCGGGATTAATTCCAGCACACCGTCCACCATCCCTAAACCTGCGCGCAGGATGGGAACAATCGCCATTTTTTTCCCCCTTAATGCCATCACAGTTGCTTCACAAATAGGCGTCTCTATCTGAACCTCCGTCAATTTCAAATCCCGTGTAGCTTCATAACAGATGAGCATAGCAATTTCGCTGATAGTCTGCCGGAAATCCTTTGTTCCAGTCTGTTTTCTCCTTATATAACCAATCTTGTGCTGAATTAACGGGTGGTCCATAATTACTACTTTCGCCATATTTACCTCATTTCTGCGCTGCTTCCTTTGTACAAATACACTTTATTCATGACAAGTTTGCGGCAAGCAACGCACAGACACAAAACTCGTTCCCTCCAATTCAAAGTGTTTTGCCCTATTTTTATCGGCTGCATTATTTTTCTTCTTCCAGCGCGGCCAACTTCGCTACTCTCCTGCAATGCTTCTCTTCGCCGGAAAAATCAGTATCCAAAAAAGTTTCCACAATCCCCAGTGCCAGGTTTGTACCTACAATACCCGCCCCTAAAGCTAACATATTCGCATCATTGTGTTCCCTCGTAAGCCTTGCGGATACTGTATCCGCACACAGCGCACACCGGATACCCTTTATCTTATTGGCGGTAATGGATATACCGATTCCGGTAGTGCATATCACAATCCCCTTTTCACATTCACCTTTTGCCACCGCTTTGGCCGCCGCTGACCCAAACTCCGGGTAATCGCAGGATTTCGTATCCTTGCATCCAAAGTCCTTATAGGGAATCCCTCTCCCTTCCAGATACTTGACAACCTCCTGCTTCAGCTCATACCCACCATGGTCACATCCTAATGCAATACTCATAGCAATCTCCATCCTCCTATCCATTCTATCTATCATTCTTCTCGCGCTTATATCTGTTCCAAATGATGTCCTGCCGCTTTCAGCAGCCGGTTCATAATCGCCTGTCCAATTCCCTTGCTTCCTGTTTTGCCTTCAAAAGCTTCGGAATATATCACGGTGACCCCTTCGTCATCGAATTCCCTCAGGATACGGTACAAAGCCCTCGCTATAGTAGCCTCTTCCCCCCGGCTTCCGGCACTTTTGATGCTTCCGGCCCGGTATAGGGAAACTGTGCTGTCCGTACCGATTACGCCTACCCTTTCCCCTCTCTTTTCCATTTCTTCACATCTTCTATTGATTTCCGCGACTACTTTTTCCTGCCTGCCGCTGATAATTGTCAAATCCCCTTGCGGCGCATAGTGCTTATACTTCATCCCCGGTGCTTTTGGAGCCTGCTTGCTTCCAGCTTCCAGTATAGCCTTATCCACGTCCACAGTTCCAAGCACATCCTCCAGCATTTCCCTGGTGATATACCCAGGGCGGAGAATCACAGGGATTCCCCCCGTCAGGTCCACAATCGTAGATTCAATGCCTATGGCAATCTCACCCCCGTCGATAATCATCTCTATCCGGCCGCCCATATCTTCCTCCACGTATTTTGCCAGCGTGGGGCTGGGCTTCCCTGAAATATTGGCACTGGGTGCAGCCACATATCCCCCGGCCGCCTGAATAAAAGCCAGAGCCGTCTTATGCCCCGGCATTCGGACCGCCACAGTATCCAGTCCGCCGGTAGTAGTATCGGGGACTTTCCCTGATTTCTTCAAAATCATCGTCAAAGGACCTGGCCAGAAAGCATCCGCCAGCTTTTTCGCCGTTTCCGGCATTTCTTCTACAATAAGGAAAATATCCTCTATCCTGCATATATGGACAATCAAAGGGTTGTCCGAAGGCCTCCCTTTGGCACGGTATATTTTTTCCGAAGCAGTTTCATCCAAAGCGTTGCCGCCGAGACCATAAACCGTCTCTGTCGGAAATGCTACCAAACCACCCTTTTTTATGATTTCCCCCGCTTCTTTCAGGGCTTCCGGGCTGGCCTTTTCTTCCTCTATCGAAATGATTTTTGTATTCATTTGCATTCACCCCGTATAGTATACCATATATCGACTTTTTTGTCTCTATTTATGTGCGCTATTTACATATAAATGACAACGGCCAACCTTCTATAAGCCGGGGAAACGATTGAAAGCTAAACACAGCGCAGAAATGGCTGAAAAAATGAAATTAAAATTTTGAGATGAATAAAATTGGAACTTCGAGATGAATAAAATTTGAATTTTGAAATGGATGTATAAAAATATCCGCAGGATAGAAAAACTGATTATTGGTTTGGACAAGCCGGATGGGAATATTTTTGGAAGCACATTTATTATAATATTTGACCCTGCCTTTGGAAAAGCCAAATATCCATAGGCAGGGTCATTTTATATTGAATGACAGGCCGCATTTTATATGTCAGTTTTTTCTCCATGAAAAACTTTAAAAATCCTCTGCTGCAAAGATTATTTCTTACTCTCCTCAGCCGCTTATCCCATCCACCTTGACAATGCAAATGTGGGTTGCAGCCAGGCTGCTGCCCGAATAGCTTCCCCACACGTTTATGAACAGCCCCGCCGACATATCGGCCGCCGTCGCCTCCGTCAAATCATATCTCGCCCCTCCATCATAAATAGTTTCCACTGCAAATAATGTATTTTCATCGTATGTAACCGCAACTTTGTTAAAACCGGAATCATCGCCTCCGATACCGGGAGAAACCATAATTTCTGATGAGCCATCCTCCTCTTCTTCTGTAATAGCTTCAATCACCGTAAGCTGCCCGTCCTTCACTTCTTTGATATCCCCTTTCAGATTAGGGTCTCCATCCGGCCATGCATTCATTGCATTTTCTCCAGCTGATTGCGCCTTTTCTCCACTCTCTGCCGCATTTCCATTACCTGCTCCACCTTCCTGGCTTCCTCCTGTTTGCGCCTCTGTATGATTCCCCTCCATAGCTGTATTGTCCTCTGCCGCACCTTCCGCAGAACCGTTTTTACTATCATTTGCAGCCAAGTCCTGCTCTTCGGCATCGTTCTGTCCCTCTTCTCCCGAAACCGGCTCACTGATGACCTCTTGGGATTCTTCCACCCCCATGTTTTCCTTTGCTCCCCCGCAGGCACATACCGCAATGCCCATAGCACATACCAATCCTGACAGCAACATCATTTGTTTCGCTCTTTTCATATTTTGCTCCATTTCTGCGCAGCTTTTTGTACCTGTCAAGTTTGTGGATGCTGCACAGACACAAACTTTACCTCTTTTCTACTCAGCTTTTATTTGCTATTATTTTTTGGTTTTGCTGATTTCTTACTGATTTTACCAATACTATCTTTAAGAAGCCTCTAAAATATCTTAATAAATTATAAAAACCCCAATGCTTTTCTACAGTAACATTATTCCTTTTTATGCTTCAATTACAACAAAACTGGCGGCCATCCCGGCCGCCAGTGAAATCCCTCATCCATTCCCTTTTTATATGCAATCAATCCAAATCCGCCCCATTGGAGCCAATTACCTTTTGATACCAATAAAAGCTATCCTTCCGTATCCGCCTGCACTCTTTCACATCCGAATCAGTCCGGTCCACATAAATCAGCCCATATCTCTTCTTTACCCCGTTGGATGTGGACAATAGGTCTACCGCACTCCAGGGGCAATAGGCCAGCACTTCCACACCTTTGTCAATAGCCCTTTTGATAGCTTTGATATTTTCCCTCAGATAATCAATCCGGTAATCATCGTGTACCTTTCCGTCTTCCGTCAACGTATCATAGGCCCCCAATCCATTTTCCGTAATCATCAAAGGCTTATTATAGCGGTTATACAAATCTCTGAGCATATATTCCATGCCCTGTGGGTCAATAGCCCAATCCCAATCCGTAGTATCCAAACGGGGGTTTGCGCACATCTCATAAAATCCTGGATGAGTCTCGAAACCGGAAATCTCCCCTTTTTTCCCGGAACGGTTCACCCCACTCCACTGTATTTCCTTTTCCCCTTCTTCGCACCATTTGGCGCACTCACTGGCATAATTGTTAAGAGCCAGGAAATCCGAAATAGCCTCGGGGTCTGCCAACAGCTCCAAATCGCCTTCTTCCATCACCGGTGCCAGCCCATGCTCCTCCAGATACATCTGAGCAGCCTTATTATAGTGCCCTTTGAAATATATATCCGTGTAATAGTCATTCCGCAAAGCCTGGGCATTCTGCATAGCCATCACATCTTTGGGGTCAGAGGTCAGCGGGTAAATCGGGCTATACCCCAATGGCGCCCCCGCCAACCCGCCGGGCACCAGCTCGTGTACCAGCTTATTGGCAATAGCCTGGGCCAGATTCATATGATGGTTAATCTGATACCGTTTCTGGTTATCTTTCAGCACATCCTCCGGAATAAAGCATTTCTGAGTCCAATACTGGACAATAATACTCTGCTCATTAATTGTAGTCCAATATTTTACCTTATCCTTAAATTCGTTAATGATATAGCGTGCAAAATGCTCAAAATCCTTAACAACCCGCCTGTCAAGCCAGCCGCCATACCGCTCCACCAAAGCCCATGGAAGGTCATAATGGTACAAAGTTACAATAGGCTCCATTCCATTGGCAATCAGTTCGTCAATAAGATTGCGGTAATACTGGATTCCCTTTTCGTTCACTGGCCCATCCCCATCCGGGAACACCCTGCTCCATGCTATGGAAAAGCGGTAGGTATTGAACCCCATCTCTTTCATAAGAGCAATATCTTCCTGGAAATGATGGTATTGGTCGCTTGCCACCTCCGCAGTGGCAAACCCGAATTTTTCAAAGCTGTCCTGGTTAATTACATCCTGCTGGCTGGCTTTCTTGCCATCCTCTAAAGCTGCACCTTCTACCTGATAGGCACTGGTACTGGCTCCCCATAAAAATCCTTTTGGAAATTCCTTACCCATAAATTCTCCTTTACTTTTTCTCTGCCCGTTTTCCTAGAATATACGTTACTGAGAAAGAAATTGCAACTGCAAGCACCATAACAATCATAGAAACTATCAGGTTGCGGAATCCTCCTCCCATTTCCGGCGGAGTGATATATGCCGCAAAGGAGATGAAACCCGGTGTAGATACTACATACTGGGTCATTCCCAGTAGACCCGCCAGAAACCCGCCGATACCTCCGCCAATCATAGCACCGATTAAAGGATATTTCTTTACAAAAAGCACACCGTATACCCCTGGCTCTGTAATGCCGCAAAGGGCTGTAATACCTGCACCTGCGGATACAGATTTTTCTTCCGCACTCTTGGCAATCAAAGCCGCCGCCAGACATGCACCGCCTACGGCTACATTAGCCGGAGCCATTCCGGTGCAAATCAAAGGGTCACTGCCCAGTTCTTCCAGAAGCAGGAACAAAGGTACATAAGTGGCATTGTTCATACCAAAGAATACCATCCAACAAGTGGTAGCACCCACAATGGCTACGGAGAATGCCGGGATTGTCCGGTATAGTGCCAGCAGCCCACTGCTCAGCCAGGTGCCAACTGTATTTCCAATAGGCCCAAGTACGATTAAAGTTACAGGAACTGTTATCAGCATAGTAACCAACGGTACAAAGATAGTCCGCAGATATACGGGCATATGCCTCTGTAAGAGCTTATATACCATTGCCATAAAGAGTACTCCCAAAATAATAGGAAAAATATTGGAATTATATCCTATGGCCTGAATTTTGATACCCAGAAAATCCAGCCCTTCCACTCCGTTAATCCCGCTGTATAATAGAATTACCGCCAGGAATGCCCCCAGATATCCGTTAGATTTCAACCGGATTGCCGCACTATAGCCCACAAATACAGGCAGGAAATAGAATGCTGCCTGATTAATTGCATAAAACACCTGATATGTTCCGGAATCCGCACTGATACCGAAAAAAGTAGTGAGCAAAGTCAATACCGCACCGGTAAGCCCCCCTGCTACCAACACTGGAATCACTGGCGAAAATGTTCCTCCGATAAAGGAAAAGATGGCATCCAATACCTTCCCCTTAGATTTATTATCCTCTTTCAAAGCATCCGGGTCCTCCACAGAGCCCCCTGCTTTAATCCCATCGTGCTTCGTCATCGCTTCATATAGGCTGGGAACATCCTGCCCTACTACAAACTGATACTCCCCATTCTGTATAATCAAGTTTAAAATCCCCGGAATCTTCTTAGCCCCTTCCTCATCCAGTTTGGAAGAATCCACAAGCTGAAGGCGCAGGCGCGTCATACAATGCGTAACATTTGCTATATTTCCTTCTCCTCCAACGGCAGCAATTACTCCGTCGGCCATAGCTGCGTAATTTTTCTTTGCCATTTTTCCCTCATTTCTGCGCGGCTTTTGTATCTTTGCTTTATTTAGATTGCCCAACTTCGCCAAGATTTTACACTTATCAAGTTTGCGGATGCCGCGCTGACACAAACTTGCGGATGAAAGGCTTGGAAATCTTTCATATTTTACATTTTCCGTTTTTCCTTTTCAGTCCTTCTTTGAAAAATCTCTCCAGTCCTCCATATCATATCCCCAATCCTGTCCATTGGACTTAATCAGCCTGGAATACCACTCGAAGGAATCCTTCTTATACCGTTTCAAATCCCCCTGCTCCTCATCGGTAGTATTTACAAAAACAATACCATATCGCTTTGCCATGCCATTTCCAGTACTTAACAAATCTGTAAAGCTCCAGAAATTAAAGCCAAATACCTCGACGCCATCCTGGATAGCCAAGCCAATGTTATAAGCATATTCCCTCAAATATTTAATGCGGTAATCATCATGTATTTTTCCATCCTCACCCAGCTTCTCGTGGGCACCATATCCGGCTTCCGTAATCACCATCGGTAAATGGTAATGATTCCAAAGATATCTCAGCGAGTACCTCATGCTCACCGGGTCAATATGCCAGTCCCAATCTGTCACTTCCACATATGGGTTGCGGTCCAGGGCATATTCTCCAGGTAAGTTAGGATATACAAAGTCGCCCTTGATTCCGGTCTTATTTAACCCAATCTCTTGCCTATAGCTATTATCAGGAGCTTTTCCTATATCGCTCCGATAGCAGTTTACAGCAATAAAATCAATTTTTGCCTGAGCAATCAACTCCATATCCCCATCCTGAATCTGAGGGTCAATATTGTTTTCTTTCCAGTAATTTTTCACAAAAGTACTGTATTCCCGATAAACATATAAGTCATCCCATATTTTCTGCGTCAACTCCTCGGCATTCATAGCCCCAATTTGGTCCTCCGGTTTCCCACTGGCTGGATAAATGGGTACATACCCCGGAACCGGGCCAATTTTACCGCCTTCCACCAGTTCATGGCAAGCTAAAACTGCCCTGGCATGGCAAAGGTTCATAATGTGGTTCACCTGCCATTTTTCCTCAAACCAGTTGGTACAGCCCTTGGAAACGCCCAGCCAGTCACCATAGATAATCTGCATATTCTGCTCGTTGATAGATAGCCAGTATTTTACCCGGTCTCCAAAATTTTCAAAGCATACTCTGCAATAATATTCAAATTCATCGATAATCGCGCGGTTGTGCCACCCACCAAACTTTTCGTCCACCCAGCAGGGCATATCATAATGATATAAGGTAATAATAGGCTCAATACCAGCATCCTTTAGTTCATTAGTCAGGTTATTGTAAAAAGCAATACCCTCCGGGTTCACCTTTCTGTCCGCAGCCGGTATAATCCTCGACCATGATAAAGAAAAGCGATAGCTGGTAAATCCGCACTCTTTCATCAAAGCCACATCTTCTTTATAATGATGATAATGGTCACAGGCAACAGAATTATCCGTATAAGGTTTCTTCGTCTGGGAATTCAAGTCGATAATCGCCTGCGTCCTGCCCCCTTCCAAGGTTGCCCCTTCACACTGCCAGGCTGCGCTGCTGGCCCCCCACAGAAATCCTTCCGGGAAAACCGGATTGTTTTTATGTTTCATATTGAAACGCCTCCTTCTTTATAGTTTGAACTGTTACTACCATCATAAATTTTTTAAAAGGCTCTTGCGTTTCAACTTGTGATACCAAACAAAAAATGATATAATTTACCCATGAAAAATATACAAAACACCCCAGAATATAACATAAGGCGGTTCGATTTGTTTGCAATTTTGCTATCCGTAGTCAATGACGAAAATACCGCTAACAATACAAACCGGGTTATTGCCGACTATCTGCTCCGAAATCTGCACCGCTTGAACATTCTTACCATTTACGATGTGGCAGAGGAATGTTTTGTGTCCAGAAGTTCTATCCACCGCTTTCTGCGGCAGATTGGATTTGACCAGTTTAGTTATCTCGGAAAATATATCCAGGATTCCTACCAGCATTACCAAGCTTATTATGACTATGTAAACCGGGAAAAATTTATTGATGAAGTGAAATCCAAAATGAATGACATGATGGATGACATTTCGCAGTTTTCCGATACGGATGCCGTAAAAAAACTGGTGGAATTAATCCACAGCTATGAAAAAGTTTATATGCTGATTGCCAGCACTTCCGGCAGTGCCGCCACTCATTTTCAGGAAGAACTGCTCACCATCGGCAAGCTTATTTATGTGAAAACAAGCGCCCATGTGGATGTTAATTCCTTTACCGAACTGGATGAGAATGCCCTTTTGATTACCTGTTCCGTTACGGGCAATTATGCCTTCGCAGTATCTAACACACTGGAAAATGTAAGCGCTGCAAAGATTTTGATTACCTTAAACCACACGGAAGTATTTAAGAAGCATTATGACAAAATCATTTATATGAGTAAATTAGTCCAAAGCGATAATTCCATCCATTCCAATGGTCTCCGGGACGTATATACAAAGTATGGGCTACTTTTCTTCTTGGATATTGTTTACCATCAATATGTAAAAGAATATGTAAAATAACAAAAAGCTTCTTGCCTTCATACCGGCAAGAAGCTCCCCTTTTATGCGTTGCATCATTCCCCCACTACTGGTTCAAATACCTCATAATCCCCATATGTACCGCCCAGGCTGCCTTCTCCTGATAAATCTCCGAGTTCAGTTTTTCCTCCTCTTCCCTGTTGGAGAGGAAGCCGCACTCCACAATCACAATAGGCCGCGACGTCTTTTTCAACAGATAATAGCTGTCATTGGCCTTCACTTCCCGTTTGTTTTCCGGGTCTACGCCAGCTACGAAACACTCTTGAATCAGTTCCGCCAGCTTCTTCCCTGTAGCACTTCCTGTATAATAAAACACCTGTGCCCCATGCACATATTCTTCATGATAACTATTCTGATGGATGCTCACTACAATTTCCGGCTGGGCTTCTTCAATAATAGCAATACGGCGTTTCATATCCTGCACCTTTTTATTGGAAGCATTTTCATCATATAGCCCATTCCCATCCGTCCTTGTCATAATCACTTCCACATCTTCTGCTTCCAAAAATTTTTTCAGCTTTTCTGCTATTTCTAAGTTAATGTCCTTTTCCAAAGACCCGTTAATGCCCACTTTACCTGGGTCTGCCCCTCCGTGTCCGGCATCAATGACCACACAGAATTGTGCATTCCCTTCCCCGTCTTCCCCTTTTCCACGGCTTCCTCTCCCCCCATTTCCATCCGACCCTTCCCCCGTTTCTCCTTTTCCGGCTGCATCCCGTCCGGTCACCGTTTCCCAGAATCCTCTCCTTCCATCCTCCTGTTCCACCACATCATCCGAACTAACATAGGCGGCACCTTCCCCTGCCACGAAATACATCGAAACGAGAAGAATTGCCGCCATAATTATCCTTAAAACCTTGCTCTGTTTTTCCTCCATCATCCATCTACCGCTCTGCTCTCATCCATTTAATACAACTTATGAAGCAACGCAGTAAAAAATGTGTCCTAATCACTGTCCATCCGCACCCAAATAATCCCCAATCACATCCCATATAGACGCTTTCTCAAATCCCAGTTTCCAGGCTGCCACCCCTGCAATATTATATTTCTGCATAATATTCAGTTTAGCCTCTATAGACTGCTCGTCCTCCAGCCACACCTGATAGAACGTACCGCCTTCCTGGATTTCACCGTAATTCTGGCAGGACACCTCATCCCAGCGCACTTCGATATTATGGTTATCCACAAACTGCTCCGCCAATTCCATTCCCACCGCTTCACTGGTCAAATTCGCCCCTTCGCTTTTCCATATACGGGTATAAAACGGAACGGCATTGATTACTTTTTCCGGCGGAACCTGATTCACCGTCTTCTGGATACCGTCTTCTACAAAGCCAATGGATGCCACGCTCCCCGCTTCCGGGCTACCGCTATAATGCTCATCATATCCCATGATAATCACATAATCGGCAAACACCCCCTGCTCTCCCCTTTCGTAGTGGTCAGTATAGCCCATGGGCACGTAATTATCCACAGAAAGCACAATCCCATTCTTCCTGCATTCCACGGAAAGTTCCCTGATAAACTGGATAAAATGCTCTCCGGTATCCTGGGTAAGCCCTTCAAAGTCTATATTAATGCCGTCCAAATCATATTCCAACGCCGCATCTACCAGCCCTTGAATCAAATAAGCCCTTTTGGATGTATAAGACAGCACCTCATAAGTCTCCACGCCCTGATTGGTAAAATTATCAATCAATGCCCACACTTCCATCCCCATTCCGTGTGCTTTATCCACATAGCTTTTGGATGCAAAGCTGGAAAAATTCCCATCATTATCGGTAAGGGCAAACCAGGTAGGGGAAATCACATTCACTCCCTTTGTATTTTTCAGAACCGATTCTAACGTATCATTCCCGGCAGTCCCCGCCACCGCATGCCATGCCAGATTTATTTTAAATGGCTTGGAAATGCTGGTAAATTCCGGGTTTACAAAAGCCGGTATGCCCCCTGTTTGGGGCTGTGGCTGGACATCTGCCCCTCCTATGCCACCTTCCTCAAGCCTTTTATTCTCAATATATCCAATGATGGCATCTTCCGTCTTAACCTTGCTCCAGTTCTCCATTTCCTCCAGTACTGCAACCCGCTCTCCAACCGTTACATCCTTTAGAATAGGGCTTTTTACGCCGCCTTGATAACGCACCGCCGTATCCTTCACAACTTCCGCCGTTTTGATGCTTTCCCCGGCATATCCTTCCGCATATACTTGCATACGGTTCGGTGCTGTAAATGACCGGTAAGTATAATCCGTAAACAGTTTCACATAGTCGGCCGCCACATATAGCGTTTCCCCGCTGCCATCAGAAGCCTGGGCATACCTGGCCGCCGGATACCCCAAATCCGCCGCCCCATCCTTCGTTATATAGGAAGAAGAACCGATTTCCACCCTTACCGTATCCTCCGGCAAGGTATAGAGCAAAAGCTGCTCATTCTTATCCTCATAAAACCGCTCATTAAAATATTTATGGACAGTGGCCAAATCAAAATAATACACGCCGTCCATCAGCCTGGCTGATTCCTCAACCCTCTCGTCGCCAAGGACAATGGCCACCTCCCCTTCGCTATCTATGCCAAAATATTCCTCCAAGTCCGCCCTTTCCTTTGAATAGGAATATTTATCCATCAATTTTACACCAACGCTAATTGCAATAACTACAATAATAAGGACGATTGCAGTTATTACCGGAATTAATTTCTTCATATACCCAGCTCCCTTCCAACCGTCCTTTATTATAGCAAACTATTTAAGTACCGTCATTACTTAATTTGACTTTTTCTTGCTTTTTTTGACAGCATGCCATAAATCGCTAGGGGGTCTTCCAGTTTACAGTTACGGCACGCCATCCCTTTTGGCAGTTCAGCCTGGCTGTCCTGTCATTAATCCTTACTTTTGCAGAGATATGTTATCTAAATTTTTCTTCCAAAAGGAGATACGTGATATATTTTTTTATGATACTTTTCAGTAAACTGACCATACTAAACAGTGTGCGGCAAAAAAGTTTATAAAGCCAAAAACGGAATGTCCGGACATGTAAATAAAAATACGAAAAATAAAAATGCTAAAAATAAAATTACCCCTTTTTAAAAATAATATTCGTAGTGTGAATTATAATAACGTGAACAAATTTGGAAAATTTTATTTTTTTGACAAACACATAAGCTTGTAAGACTTCTCCCATAATACAATTATTAATAACTTAGGGAGAGAAGATTAAATTAATATAAAACTGCCTATAATTAACATGCCTCCTTCCGTCACAGACTATCCGGAAGCATTCCGTGAAGCCAATTATATCAAAGGTTTCCATTTATTGCAAGGATTTTTAAAAAAAATGTCGAATTTTTATAAAAAGTTTTTAAACACTGCGGAATTCTATTGACTTAAATTTGAAGACAGTATAATATACTTTTAACTGTAAAGTATTATGTAAAAAGAATTTAGTTCAGGTTAGTCACAATATAAATAAGGTGGCAGTATCATAATAGTGAGGATGTGATAACATGAAAATTGAAAAAGTAAATGACCATCAGATTCGCTGTACACTAACAAGAGAAGACTTGGCCGACCGTGAATTGAAAATCAGTGAACTTGCATACGGAACAGAAAAGGCAAAGAACCTCTTCCGTGATATGATGCAGCAGGCATCGTATGAATTTGGTTTTGAGGCCGAGGATATTCCGTTAATGATAGAAGCCATTCCTCTTAATTCAGAATGCATTGTGCTTATCATCACCAAGGTAGAGGACCCGGAAGAACTGGATACGCGCTTCTCCAAGTTTGCACCCTCCGTTCACGATTCGGACGGCGATTTGGATGAGATGCTGGACAGCCTGACGGAAGGCGCTGATGATGTGTTGGATTTATTTAAAAAAATTCACGAGGGCAAATTTGCAGATGCCTTGGAAAAAACACCTTCCCCTTCGCAACCCCGCGAAAAGCAGCCGAAGAAAAGTACGAAAAAGCAAGAAAGCGATGCTGGTGAACAGGAACTTGTGCGGATTTTTTCCTTTGACTCCATCCGCACGGTAACAAGGATTTCCCATGTACTCGCCGGAAGTTATGACGAAAACAACTCCTTATACAAAAACGAAAACGCACACCGGTATATTTTAGTTGTCTCCAAAGGAGGCCATACGCCGGAACAGTTCAATAAGGTATGCAATATTTTATCTGAATACGGTACTGTAGAGAAATATGTCTCCGCAGGAGAAGCCTATCTGGAAGAGCATTTCAACCCCATTATCAAGGAAAATGCTTTGCAGTCTTTGTGCCAGATATAATATAGTATAATAAAGGAGCTGCTGCACTGAATACCTCGTGCACAGCTCCTTTTTCATAATTTCAAGGTGGCGCGCCTTAACTTTTGGCTGCTTTACATGTCATTAAATCCTTTATTCCACCTTCACTCCATCCGTCTTATAAATGAACCTTACGTTCCCTTTCATACCTTCCTGCAATCCGCTGAAGGTATTGTATCCGCTTCCAATATTTTTCAGCGCATCCATCCTGTCGATGACCTTTTGCACTTTATCCCCGAACAAATCTGTCAGCTTGCTGATTCCCTCTTCATCAAACTCTATCATCCCGTCCTTCAGTTTCAAAGCGCCATCATCCAATTCTATCGTTCCGTCCACCAGTTCGGCAACCCCATCATCCAGTTCCTCTGCTCCGTCCTTCAGCTCCTGTACCCCGTCATCCAATTCAACGGTTCCATCCTGTAGTTTTCCTGCGCCGTCATCCAGTTCTTCCGCGCCGTCTCCCAGTTCGTTTGCGCCATCCCTCAATTCTTTCGCACCATCATCCAGTTTTCCTGCACCGTCCTTCAAAGCAGTTGCTCCAGTGTCCAGCTTTTCGGTTCCTTCTATTAATTTCCCGGTTCCATCCTTCAATTCCGCTGTACCCGCTTTCAGCACATCCGCCCCCTGGTTCAAAGTTACCGCCCCTTCTTCCAGCTCCTTCGTTCCCACTACTGCTGCTTCCGTTCCGGCCTTTAACTGGGCTGCCCCTGCTGCCAGCGCCGGAACGCCCGCCTGTGTATCATTTAGTTGAACCAGCCCTTGATACAAAGCATTTACTCCTGCATTCAACTGCTGCGCCCCCGCATTCAAATTGGAAGATGCTGTTTTTATATATGAAATATAAGCTGCCTGTGTTGCATCATCCGGCCCTGCAAATTGTCCGGAAGCCCATACTGCTGTGCCAACTGGGCAATTGCCTCCTGTGCCGTCTGTGCCTTAGCCTGAGCTGCCGCTACCTGAGCCTGGGCCTGGGCTACCTCTTCTCCCGCATTCCTGTAATCCGCCGCCGCTTTGCCCACTTCCTCTGCCGACACGCTCTCCACTGTCGCTTGGGCAGTAGTTGTTACCGGCTCTATGCTATATCCGGACACCAATCCGCTCACCGTAGTCTGAGCCATTTTCCCTTCCGCTTCCACTTCCACATTTACCGTTTTTGTCTCCGGCACGCATGCTGCTTCAAGTGCCGCTTCCGCCGCCTGCTGCTGTTCTATTGCCCAAGCCAGCTTAGCCCTTGCCTGCGCTTCCTCTTCCGTTGCCGCCAATACCGTCTGCTGCAACTGTTTGATTGTCTCATTGAGTGTATTTTCATAGGTAGCAAAATATTGCTCCAGCAATGTGTCCAGCCCTGCCATCCCTTGCGACAGCGACTGGCTGGCTTCCACCAGCCCTATTTTCCCATCTGTACCCTGGCATGCACCTATCATTGTGCTTATTGCCACATCTACCGATGCCAGCCCTTGCTGTATCTGGGCAGCGCCCGCATCCAATGCCAGGCTTCCGTCTGCCAGCGCCATTGTTCCTTCCGCCAATTTCCAGCTTCCGTCTGTCAGTTCCCCCACACCTCCATCCAGTTGTCCGGCGCCTGCATCCAATACTTTTGATTTCTCATTTAACTCCTGCATACCGGCTTTCAATGTATCCGCCCCTTCTTTCAGCGTGCCGGTTCCATCTTTTAAAGTGCCGGTTCCGTCTTTCAGTTTTCCTGCTCCATCCCGCAGTTTCCCAGTTCCATCTTTCAGCTCCGCAGCACCATCCCTCAATTCCGTAGTTCCATCTTTCAGTTCCTGTACGCCATCCCGTAATTCTGTAGTTCCATCCTTTAATTCCTGTGCCCCGTTCCTCAGTTCCCCAGTGCCATCTTTCAATTCGGATGTGCCATCTTTCAGTTCTTCCGTTGCCGACTCCAAATCGTCCATTGATTCATTAATTTCATCCAAATCAATAGAATCCGTCAGGTCGATATCTGAAAGGACATCGCTCATAGCCATTGTCATCGTCATCGACAACTTAAAATCCACCGCATCCGCAGATACTTCCATATAATCCGGTATATTCAGTTCGTCAATCTCTTTCCGTTTTTCCTCATCCTCTATTTCTTCCTTCAAACCATCGATGTCCAGGCTATCCCTCAGCCCCGGAAAGGCTACGCCTACTACCAAATGATTATCCCCCTCGGAAACCAGCTTCCCATTCGTCACTTCAATATTGGAAAACGTATCCGACGGAAGTACCATCCCCGAAATCATCGCAAAAGGCACATAAATCTCTTCCTCGCTTCCGTTAATATCCACCTTTTCCTTCTGTCTGTTTTCATAATCAAAACGGATTGTCACCTTTCCGCTTTTGCCTGCCAGCTCCTCCGGCGCTATTTCTTTTCCGTCCAATGCATACGATATCTTCACATCCACTGGCAATTCCTTATCCGTTGTTCCCTGATAATAAATATCTGCCCCTCCTGCATCCCATACCAGGCTGCCGTTATCCCCTGGCGTATATCCTTCATAGCCCTTTACATTTTCTATATCTTTCAACAAGCTTACATCCGACAAGGAATTGCTGCCTTCCCCATTCTTCACCCAATTGCTGACAATTACTTTATTCACGCCGCCCTTCGCATCGGCCAGCACATACACGGTCTCTTCCTTGCCCGTTTCGCTGCTGTGGGATGCTTTCGCCTGGCTTCCCAATACTTGTTCCAGGACTTCCTGTGTCTCCTCATTTCCAGCATCCCCCATTCCGCCGTTTCTGCCTTCTGCCGTCCATGCTCCGGCCATAACATTCTCGCTACCCTCTGCGGCATCGTTTCCATCCCCGCTGCCTCCGCAGGCAATCAGGGAAAAAGCTATAGCCCCTGCAAGCGCAAGGCTGAGCATTTTTTTCCATTCACTGTTTTTCATATTCATTCCTCCACCCTCTCTGCTTTTTATCTCTATATTCCTTTTTTGTTCCATTACCTTTTCTTTCCATATTTCCCTGTTCCTCATAAATATCGCCCCTTTCAGCACTTTCCTTATGGTGGACTTTCCCCAAAGAGCTTATCATAATCAGCTTATCGAATATCATAAACATAGAAGGAAGAATAAAAATCACGCTGAACATACTGATAATCGCCCCTCTCGCCATCAAAGTACAAAGCGAGCTAATCATATCAATGTTGGAATATAGCCCTACTCCAAAAGTCGCTGCAAAAAAGGTAAGGGCGCTTACCGCAATAGATTTTGCGCTGGTCTGGCAGGCGATATCCACCGCTTTCCTTTTTTCCACCCCTTCATTCCGTTCCCTCCGGTATCTCGTTGTCATCAAAATCGCATAATCCACTGTTGCCCCCAACTGTATCGTCCCTATTACCACTGAAGCGATGAAGGGTATCTCTGTTTTCGTGTAAAACGGAATTCCCATATTGACGAAAATTGCCCCTTCAATCACCGCCACCAGTATCACCGGCAGGGAGATGGATTTAAACACAAACAAAATAATGATGAAAATAACTCCAATAGATACTACACTTACCGTTTTAAAATCCTTATCCGTAATCCGTATCAAATCTTTGGTACAAGGAGCCTCCCCCACTAACATGCCCTTCTCATCATAAGATTTGCATATCTTATCTAATGTATCACATTGGGCATTCACCTCTTCGGAAGCTACTTTATATTGGGAACCGATAAGTAGGAGCTGCCAGTTTTCGTTGCTCAAAGCATCCTTCAGTTCATCCGGCACCATCTCATCCGGCAGCGCAGCCCCTTTCACCGCGTTCAACCCCAACACCCAGCTAACCCCAGGTACTTTTTTCATCTCTTCACTCATATGCTTTACATCCTTAGCGGACAAATCTGCGCTTAACAGCAGCATATGAGTGGCATTCATATCGAACTCTGCCTCCAGCTTTTCATTGGCTATGATGCTGGGCAAATCTTTCGGCAGCGTCTCATCCAGATTATAATAAACTGCCGCATTCTTGTAGCCATATAAAGCCGGAACAAGGATTACCAGAAGGAGTACGGCAAATACAATAAAATGCTTCGTAACAAACCGGCCAATATGATTCATGTCAGGAATCAATGCCTTATGCTTTGTTTTCTCCAACGCTTTATCCAGCACAAGAATCAACGAAGGTAAAATCGTAACACAGGCAATTACCCCTATTACAACCCCCTTGGCCATTACCGTTCCCAAATCCATACCCAGGGTAAAACTCATAAAGCATAGGGCAATAAAACCGGCCACCGTAGTAATAGAGCTTCCAACCACCGAAGAAAGGGTTTCCTCTATGGCCTTAGCCATGGCATCCTTTTTATCTCCGTTTGCCGTCTGCTGCTCCTGGTAACTATGCCAAAGGAAAATAGAATAATCCATCGTCACCCCCAATTGCAGCACCGCGCTTAGCGCCTTTGTAATATAGGAAATCTCCCCGAAAAAAATGTTGCTTCCCAGGTTGTAAACAATGGCCATCCCGATACTGGCCAGAAAAACAAAGGACACCAGGTAGGAATCCATGGCCAGCGACAGGACAATACATGTCAATAGCACTGCAATAAATACATAAATGGGAGCTTCCCTTTCCGACAGGTTTTTCGTATCCGTAACCACGGCTGACATGCCGCTTAAAAAACAGTCCTTATCCGCTATTTTTCTGATTTCCTCTATTGCCCCCATCGTGGAATCCGCTGACGTGGTTTCGTTGAAAATGATAATCATCAGCGTACAATCGCCATTGTTAAAGGCTTCGTAAAACTCACCCGGCAAAAGCTCCATCGGAACGGATATATCCATCGCTGAATCATACCAGATTACCTTCTCCACATACTCCACAGCTTCCATTTTTTCCCTTAATGCCGATACTTCCTTCGGCTGCATCCCCTCCACCATAAACATGGAAAAAGCGCCCGTACCGAATTCATCCACCAGAATGTCCTGCCCTACCATGGTTTCAATATCCTTGGGCAGATAGGAGAGAATATCATAGTTGACCCTCGTTCCTATGTAGCCAAAAAAGGACGGTACCAAAAGCAGGAAACTGATAATAAGAATCGGAATTCTTAATTTCACTACACATTTTCCGAAATTTTTCATTTGGACTCCTTACTCCTTTCAAATATTCCTTTACTTGTATTTATATGACCATCGGTCATTTTTGTTAATTATTGTATATCACAAAAATGACTAGTAGTCAATATTGTTTATGGAAAATTTACATTATTTTGCATGAGTTTATTTTTACAGGGAAATCAATTTTCACGGGCGGCGCTGCGGGCAGGGTGTTTGGCTCATGCAGGATTTCGTTTTGAAGCTATTGATAAAAAGCAGTAATTTCACTTATGAAATGGTTTATATCCAGGGAAAAAACGCCATGGATGGCGTTTTTAAGAAGCATGGGCATGGATGCCCGCTGCTTCTGACCCGTCCGCATCCAACCCCTTTATCCATTTCATTAGTGAAATCTGCTTTTTATCTTAGCCGCAGAACGGAATCCTGCATGGGTCAAACACCCTGCCCGCAGCGCCGCCCGTGAAAATTGATTTCCCTGATATTTTGACGCCAGCCATTGCTTTTCTTCAAATTTAATCCTATAATGTTGTTCTATATATCTGGAAAATGCTAATCAGTATGAAAAGGAAATATTATGGGAAAAATCGACATCAATAAAAAATTAAAGGAAGATGCCCTCTTAAACACTGCCTTCGACTTATTTACCAAACAGGGGATTCATAAAACCTCTATCTCTGACATCGTCAACCAGGCGGGAGTGGCGAAAGGAACTTTTTATCTGTATTTTAAGGACAAGTATGATATCAACAATAAACTGATTGCCAAAAAGGCCAGCCAGATTTTCCGGGAAGCCGACGAAGCGTTGCACCAAACGGATATTACCGTCCTGGAAGACCAGATTATTTTTATGATTGACAATATTCTGGACCAGTTCAGCGCCGATAAATCTCTGCTTCGCTTCATATCCAAAAGTTTAAGCTGGGGCGTTTTTAAGAATGAATTGCTTTATTCCAATTCATCGGAAATAGATTTTTACAATATTTATTCTTCGGTTTTTGAACAGTCGGAGATAAAATATAAAAACCCGGAAATTCTTGTTTTTATGATTATAGAATTGGTCAGCTCCACTTCTTTCAGTTGTATTTTATATGAAGAGCCGACGCCTATCGGGGAATTAAAACCATATTTGTTTGAGGCCGTGCGGCAGATGATGCGGAGCATGGAAGAAAAGGCGGAGGAATAATTTTTTTTGCAGGGCTTTTTATGCCCGGACCATATAAGGCAAAACATCCGGCGGCGGTATGATTCCCAATCCCTCATACCACCGCCGGACATTCTTTTGGAAGTTTATTCCCGCAGGCAAAAAGCCAAACAGCCACACTTATGTGGATATTTGGCGTCTGCCGCGAGGGTCAATGCCCCGTTGCTTGCGACGGGGTTGTTAACTTTCCCTGTTTTAAACCGCTGCAATCTTCTCCATCAGCACATCCGCATCCAGCCCATGCACCATAGCTGCCTCTTCCAGCGTCTCACCCTGTGCGGACGGGCATCCCAGGCAGTGCATTCCGATTTCCATAAGAACCGGGGCGATACCCGGGTTTATCCTCAGTGCTTCGCCAATCGTTGTATTCTTTGTTATCTCTGCCATATCAAAAACCCTCCTTTTGTAAAAAAATTTGCTTTCCATTTACTTTCATTCAACTGCCTTTGCCAGGACAAAGGCCATCTGCAGCAAAACTTTCCATCTTACAATAACCGAAAAGCTGCTATCAGTATAATACTTTCTCCCTTTTGTTTCAAGTCATTCCAGATTCTTCATAAATTTCACAAAAATTTAATATAAAAAATGCCGAAAACATACCGGATGTACAGAAAAAAGTACACTTCCTTGCTTGACGTTATAAGCGTCTTAATACTATAATGAAGATACAGGATTTGTGTTATAATTAACCACTTAAAAATATTTAAACAGGAGGCTTATTCAAAATGAGACCAGAATGGAAAGATTTTGTAGGCGGCAAATGGGAAAATGAAGTCAATGTACGCGATTTCATCCAGAGGAACTACCATCCTTATGACGGGGATGATTCCTTCTTAGCTGCTCCTACACAGAACACAAAAGATTTATGGGACATGGTACTTGATTTACAGAAAAAAGAACGTGAGGCAGGCGGCGTTCTTGATATGGACACCAAAGTGGTTTCCACCATTACATCCCATGGCCCGGGCTATCTGGACAAGAGCAAAGAGACGATTGTCGGCTTCCAGACAGACGCACCTTTCAAACGTTCCTTACAGCCTTACGGCGGTATCCGTATGGCAGAGAAAGCTTGCTCCGATAATGGCTACGAAGTAGACCCTGAAATCAGCGAGTTCTTCTCCACACATAGGAAAACACATAATGCAGGCTGCTTCGATGCTTACAATGCTGAAATGAGGGCTTGCCGTTCCGCTCATATCATTACAGGTCTTCCGGACGCTTATGGCCGCGGACGTATCATCGGCGACTACAGACGTGTTGCCCTGTATGGTATTGATTACCTGATTCAGGACAAACAAGCTCAAAAAGATTCCACCGGACGTGTTATGACCGACGAAGTAATCCGTCTCCGCGAAGAAATTTCCGAGCAGATAGTTGCTTTGAAATTAATGAAAGAAATGGCTGCTTCTTATGGCTGTGACATTTCCAAACCGTCTACTAACGTAAAAGAAGCTATCCAGGCTACTTATTTTGGATATCTTTGCTCTGTAAAAGAGCAGAACGGTGCTGCTATGTCCTTAGGACGTACCTCCACCTTTATCGACTGCTATGCAGAAAGAGACTTGGCTAACGGAACCTTCACAGAAGAACAGATTCAGGAATTCGTTGACCACTTTATCATGAAACTTCGTTGCGTAAAATTCGCACGTACACCGGAATACAATCAGATTTTCGCAGGCGACCCGGTATGGGTAACCGAATCCCTGGGCGGTGTTGGCGTAGACGGACGTCACTTGGTTACAAAGACTTCTTTCCGTTATCTGCACACACTGACCAATTTAGGTCCTTCTCCGGAGCCGAACTTAACCGTTCTCTGGTCCACAAGGCTTCCTGAAAACTGGAAGAAATACTGTGCGAAGATGTCCATACAGACTTCTTCCATCCAGTACGAAAACGATGACCTGATGAGGGTAACACACGGTGATGACTACGGTATCGCATGCTGCGTATCTTCCATGGTAATCGGTAAGGAAATGCAGTTCTTCGGCGCTCGTGCTAACCTTGCAAAATGTCTGCTTTATGCTTTGAACGGCGGCGTAGATGAAGTAACAAAGAAACAGGTTGGACCGAAATATCGTCCTGTTGCAGGCGATGTCCTTGATTACAACGATGTATGGGATAAATTCATGGATATGGTAGAATGGCAGGCAGATGTATATGTAAATACTCTGAACATCATCCACTACATGCATGACAAATACTGCTATGAAAGAGCTGAAATGGCACTTCATGACAGAGATGTAAAACGTTATTTTGCAACAGGTGTTGCTGGCCTTTCCATCGTAGCTGACTCCTTGTCCGCTATCAAATATGCGAAAGTAGAAGTTGTAAGGGATGATGACGGCATCATCGTTGACTTCAAGACAACCGGCGAATTCCCGAAATATGGTAATGACGATGACCGTGTAGACTCCATTGCACAGGAAGTTGTACACAGATTCATGACAGCTATCAGAAGACACCACACCTACAGGAACGGTGTTCCGACCACCTCTATCCTTACCATTACTTCCAACGTAACTTATGGTAAGGCTACAGGCAACACACCTGACGGACGTAAGAAAGGCCAGCCTTTTGCACCTGGCGCTAACCCGATGCACGGACGCGATACCCACGGCGCAGTAGCTTCCCTGTCTTCCGTTTCCAAACTTCCTTTCAAGGATGCACAGGATGGTATTTCCAATACCTTCACCATCATTCCTGGCGCTCTTGGTAAAGAAGACCAGGTATTTGCAGGCGATTTGGAACTGGATTTAAACAAATAATAATGGCATAAGCTATCATAATTGGCAGGGGAAGCCTATTTGCATTGCTGATAGGTTCTTCCCAGGCCAAGGATATTTATGACGAGGTTTTATTATGGATGACAACAAAATGATTGATGATCTTGTCAAAATGCTGGATGCAGGCATGATGCAGGGCGTAGGCCACGTCAATGTGGATACGGACGCCTCCCAGGAAGAGACAAAAAGTGTTCAGACTATGGGCTGCACCGACTGCTCCAGGACACCGCTAGCATGCAGCGTTCCTACCTTGGAACAAGGCTTGGATGATTTTCGCTAAGCAGCAATGCAGACTGGCAACAAATCGGCGGTAAATCGCTGACAATATAGAATATCATATTTTAAGGAGGAAAACTAAAATGGCTACAAGTTCAGCACAGGTTGATAACCTTGTAAACTTATTGGATGGATATGCAACAAAAGGCGGACATCACCTTAATGTTAACGTTTTGAACAGGGATATGCTTCTGGATGCCCAGAAACATCCTGAGAACTATCCTCAGTTGACAATCCGTGTTTCCGGATATGCAGTTAACTTTATTAAACTGACACCGGAACAGCAGGCAGACGTTATTTCCCGTACTTTCCATGAGGCTATCTAATTTGGTTAGGGAAAAGCCCGAATTGATATTTTAGCTCTGGCGCAGCCAGGGATTAATCAAAAAGTGGGATATGTCCTATTGTATGACGAAAAAGCAGGCAATTTTGCCTGCTTTTTTAAAAAAGATATTTCTTTTCCAAATTCATATTAGAATGTGATAAAATATATGAAAAATAAGAAGAGAATAACAGGAAGGAGATTTTCATATATGCAAGGCAGAATACACTCACTGGAGAGTTTCGGAACGGTAGATGGCCCTGGTACGCGTTTTGTTGTTTTTGTACAGGGATGCCCCATGCGGTGCGCTTACTGCCACAATCCCGATACATGGCCCATGGAGGGCGGCACGCTCATGGAGCCTGAAGAAATTATGGAGCAATACAGGCGGAATAAACCTTTTTACAAAACCGGAGGAATCACAGTAACCGGCGGAGAGCCTTTGATGCAAGTGGATTTCCTCATTGAATTGTTCTCTATAGCGAAAAAGGAAGGTGTTCATACCTGTATTGACAGTTCCGGCATCGCTTTTAAGCCGGGCAATACAGAATGGATAAAAAAACTGAACCAACTGATGGATTTGACCGATTTAGTAATGCTGGATATTAAGCATATTGACCCGGAAAAGCACAAAGAGTTAACGGAACAGCCTAACGATGGCATCTTGGCTTTTGCCAAATACCTGAACGAGAAACATGTGGATATGTGGATACGCCATGTTGTTGTTCCCGGCATAACCGATGATGATAAATACCTCTTCGATTTGGGGTATTTCATCGGCCAGTTTAGCAACCTGAAAGCTATCGATGTATTGCCGTACCATACCATGGGCGAGACAAAGTACGAAAAGCTGGGCCTTACTTACAAGCTTGCCGGCGTTCCGGCCATGGATAAAGATAAGGTGATTGCCAAAAAGCAAGTAATCCTGGATGGAATCAAAAAACAACGTGCACAAGGCTGAACTGTTGCCATTTGCCCGTAAATTTTTTGTGACCCTATTGTATTTGCACCCATTTTATATTAAAATAGATATGGAGTTTGATAACCAAATAAAAATGGTATAATCTATAAAGGAGGATATAACTATGGCATACGTAATTGGTGACGCTTGTGTAAGCTGTGGAGCTTGCCAGGGACAGTGTCCGGTTGGCGCTATCAGCGAAGGCGATGGCAAATTTGAAATCGACCCCAACACATGCATCGACTGCGGTTCCTGTGCAGGCGGCTGCCCGGTTGGCGCTATTTCACAAGAATAAACATATGGCTTTTAAAAGCCTATGCGGCAATTTTGCTCCAAACGGACTCATAACCCAGGCAATCTGCTGCAAAGCCTTCCATCAAACGATGGAAGGCTTTTTTTTCGCCCCAAAACGATGCACTTTTTCCTTTTCCCTCCGTTTCCCTTTCTTGCTATAGCTTCGGAGGAGCTCGTCCACCTTTTGATAATGCTCTTCTTCCCTTTTTCTTCTTTCGTTTTCCCTTTCTTCCTCCCGCTCTTCCTGCTGCCTAAACTGATAATCCATTTCCTTTAACACGCTCTGCTTTATATCCTCACATAGCTCCTTGCTGCTTTCCCTTATGGCCTCCCCTATCATATGCTGCAAAAGCATTTGAAGCCTGATACTTTTTTCTTCTTTGCTTTCCTGCTGCCTATCCGCAATTTCTCTTTTGCTAATGATTTCTATCATATGTTTCTCCTGTTCGCTTACCACTCTTTCTGCACCTCCATCATTTAAATTTTCTCTGTAAAGAATTACGCTTTCCGGGAAATCATCCCCCTTAAGCCTTTCCAGTTTGCCGTTCTTTAAAACCATACGAATTGCCTTCAATTGCAGCCCCTGCTCCTTCAATCTTTTTATTTCCTGAAAGCGCTCTACATCCTCAGATGTATAATATCTGTGCCCCAATTCGTTTCTTTTAATTGGGATTCCCAGCTCTTCTTCCCAGTAGCGCAGTACATGGGATTCCACTTCTACCTGCTTCGCAGCATCCGAAATTAAATACCTTGTCTGTTCCATACTTGCTTCTCCTCTCCTTTCGATTCCATACGCACAAAAAGAGGACAGCTTCTTTCCGCTTATCCTCTTTCGTGTAAAATAGTAATTCTCTGTTCCTATATGCTATTATTTTTGCATATTTGCAAACTTGGTATACTCTGGCAGCCAAACCAGTTCAGTTGTTCCAATAGGCCCATTCCTCTGCTTGGCCACTATAATTTCCGCAATCCCCTTCTTTTCAGTATCTTTATTATAATAATCATCCCGGTATATAAACATCACTACATCGGCATCCTGCTCAATGGCACCGGATTCCCTTAAGTCCGACAGCATCGGACGGTGGTCTGGCCGCTGCTCCACGGCCCTGCTTAACTGAGAAAGAGCCAGGACAGGAACGCTTAATTCCCTCGCCAACGCTTTCAAGGAACGGGATATATCCGAAATCTCCTGCTGCCTGGAATCGTTTCTGCCGCCGCTCCCGGACATTAGCTGGAGATAGTCAATGATTATCATTTGCAGATTATATTCCAGTTTATATTTCCTGCATTTGGAACGCATATCCCCTATGGTAATCCCTGGCGTATCATCAATAATCAAGTTCGATTTTCCGATAACCCCTGCCGTCTCGATTAATTTTTCCCAATCATTGTCCGATAGATTGCCTGTACGCAATTTCTGGGCGTCCACCTTGGATTCCAGGGAAAAAAGCCTGTTCACCAACTGCTCTTTGGACATTTCCAGGCTAAAAATAGCAACTGTCTGTTCCAGCTTAAATGCCACATGTTGTGCAATGTTCAATACGAATGCTGTCTTGCCCATAGATGGCCTTGCCGCTATCAGAACCAGGTCAGAAGGCTGCATTCCCGCCGTCCGGTAATCCAAGTCAATAAATCCCGTGGCAATTCCTGTAACGCTTCCTTTATTTTTGGACGCCTTCTCTATCTGGTCCATGGCATTCATTACTATCTGCCGAATAGGGACAAAATTGTCCGTATTCCTACGTTGAACCAAATTAAAAACCCGTTTTTCCGTATCTTCCAGTATGTTTTCCAGACTATCTTTTCCTACATAACAAATGTTGGCAATTTCTTCATTTAATTTTATCAGACGCCGAAGCATCGCTTTTTCCGCCACTATATCTGCATAATGTTTAATATGCGCTGAAGTCGGCAGCGTATTGAGCATATCCCTGATAAATTCCAGGCTGCTCACCTCCGGCGGCACATCTTTTTCCCTCAGCCTGTCCTGTAGAGTGACTAAATCCACCGGTTTCCCTTCGTCATTTAGCTCTACCATCGCTTCAAAAAGTGCCCCGCACTGTTTGCTGTAGAAATCATCTTCCGTTATGATTTCCGATGCTGCCACGATGGCATCTTTATCCATAATCATAGCCCCGATGACGGATTGCTCCGCCTCTATGCTATGCGGCAATACTCTTTTTAGCAACGCTTCTTCCATTGCTGCCACTTTATACCCTTTCGCACTCTAATCTGCGCACTGTATTTCTTGCTGCGCTTTTATTTCCAAGCTGCCTGCCATTCTGTCCTTTTACTTCTTTGCTGCATGTTTTCCTGCTGCCGGTTATTTCGCTTCCTGCACCTTCACCTTTAAGCTGGCCGTTACCTTGGGATGCAGCTTTACATTTACCTGGTATACGCCAAGGCTCTTTATGGCTTCCGGCATCTGGATTTTCTTTTTGTCAATTTCCATCCCATGCTGAGCCTTTGCCGCCTCTGCAATCTCTTTGGAGGATACAGAACCGAAAGTCCTCCCGCCCTCCCCGGATTTAATCGAAACAAGAACTTCCTTCGTTTCCAGCTCTTTCGCAAAAGCTTTCGCCGCTTCCAGTTGTTCCTTTGCAATCTTTTCTTCATTTGCCTTCTTCAGCTTTAAATCATTCATATTTGTATTGTTTGCTTCTACACCAAGCTTTTTAGGGAGCACATAATTTCTGGCATAACCGTCGCTCACCTCTACTATATCCCCTTTTTTCCCAAGTTTTTTCACATCTTCTGTTAAAATTACCTTCATGTCAGTCCTCATACCCTTTCTTATAATCAGCAGCTAATCAAAAGCCCGCTATATCTTTATCTGCCAAAACCAAATATCCCGCCTAAACACCGTTCCTTTATATGGCGCCTTCCTCTATCATTGTGTCCAGTGTACGCTTCACAATGCCGATTCCTTCCACGATGGATATATTATCCAATTGGCAGCCCGCCGCATTGATATGACCGCCTCCGCCAAGCCTTTCCATAATAATCTGCACATTTACTTCATCAATGGAACGGGCGCTCACATAAATCTGATTCTGGTAATCGGTCAAAATGAAACTGGCTTTCACCCCTTTAATATTCAGCAGTTCATTGGCCGCCTGCGCGCCAATAATTGTAGGATTAGGAAGCTCGTCACTGGTGCATATGGAAATCGCATAGGCATTCTTATAAATCTCTGCCTGACTGACCGCATCCGCCTTCGCCTTATATTCTGCCGCATCTTCCCTGAAAAGCTTACGTACACGCATCACATCCGCACCGTTCCTTCTCAAAAACGCCGCCGCTTCAAAGGTTCTCACCCCTGTCTTTGTCATGAAGTTATTGGTGTCTATCATTATGCCTGAATACATACAATCGGCTTCTATATTTTTTATTTTAATATTTTCCCCGATATATTGCAGAATCTCCGAAACCATCTCGCAAGTGGAGGAAGCATAGGCTTCCACATAAGATAACGTGGCGTTCTCAATCACCTCTGTTCCCTGCCTGTGATGGTCGAATACCACAATGGATTTACAAAGCCGGAGCAGTTCCGGGCAATCTGTAATGCTGGGTTTATTTACGTCTACCACTACAAGGACTGCGTTATTCCCTACCATCTCAATGGCTTGCTGCCCATTGATAATCAGGTCATCATCATAGTCCGGGTTATTATGGAACATTTCCACAAAAGGCTGTAAGGAGGTTCCGGAATCGCTTAACACTATGTGCACCTTTTTTTCCAAGGTTGCGGCAATCCGCGCAATACCTACCGCCGCCCCCAGGCTGTCGATATCCGCATTCCTGTGCCCCATGACAATAACCTTGTCCTTGCTGAAAATAATTTCCTTCAAAGCCTGGGCTTTCACCCTGGCCTTTACCCTTGTATTCTTCTCTATCTGCTGGCTCTTGCCGCCGTAATATACCGTATTATGGGGAGTCTTGACCACTGCCTGGTCACCGCCCCTGCCCAACGCCAAATCGATGGCATTCCTGGCAAATTCATAATTCTGGGCATAGGTAAGCCCGTCCAACCCTACACCGATACTGATGGTCACCGCCATTTCGTTCCCTATGTTTACTGTTTTCACGTCTTCCAGCAAATCAAATCTGTTCTCCTGCAAATAAGAAACCGCTTTTTTCCTCATAATCACCAGGAACTTGTCCTTCTCTATCTTTTTGCAGATACCGTCCAGCCCGGCAATATACTTATTCACCTTTCTGTCAATCAATGCAAGGAGAAGGGAACGCCTTACCTCTTCCACGCTTTCCAGCGCTTCTTCATAATTATCCAAATATAACAGCCCCACCGCCAGGCTTTGGTCATCCACTTCCTGAAGGGCGATTTTCAATGCCGTCTCGTCAAAGAGATAGATTGCAATCAAATATCCGTCATAATCCCTGTCTTCGATGATGTCACTGTTTTGTGCCATTTCTTTCAGGGAAATTTTTTTCATTTTGGCAATATAATCGTTATCCCCAAAACTTACCGCAAGCTCCACCTCATCCACAGAGCCGGGCAGCTTTTCCTTTGTTATCATCGGGAAAAGCGATGTAATAGATTTACGGTAGCCCTTTTCCCTATGCATCGCCTTTTCAAATGCGATGTTAGTCCAGATAATCTTTCCATCCTCATCAAGCAAAGCATGAGGCAAATCCAAATCCCGGAGCAGCCGTCTTTGTATCTGCCCGTATTGGGTAGCAAAGCTAATAAGCTCATTCATGATAATAGGCTTATTATATAATAATAAAGATAAAACAATTGCGAAATAAAATATATCAAAACATGTAAGTATAAGCCCGGCCCTATAATCAATCACATAAATGCCAAGATTTACAAGAACCAATAAAATGCCTAAATATACAGATGTCTGTAAATATTTCTTTAACCTTCCTTTTAGCTTAATACTGTTCTTCATATAATTTCCTTTTCTACCGTAATTCTTCTGTATAGCCACACGGTAAATGCGCCCTATCGGAACGATTGCCTATACTGCACATTACGGTGTCCAAAAATATATCTTCTATAGTATAACATTTTTTTCCATGAAGTTCCACAATATTATTTTACAGTTTTTATGCATCTTCTGTCGAATCATGCTATAACTTACATATTTATGCATTTTTTTCGTCACATCACCTGTCTGTATATCTCCGCATGGTCATCAATACACCGCCACTGGTTCTGCGCATCCGCCGTTACGCAAATATACCGCTTCCCATCTTTGCTTTCCCCGTAGCTTGCGGCACAGCTTCCAGATTCTTTCACATAGCCTGTTTTTCCGCTTTTCACATTGTCCCCAACATCCTTATCTTCGATGCGGCGCAAGAACCAATTACTCAGTATCATCCCCTCCGGGTGTTCCTCCGTTTCTGAAGTGGTATAAGTCTTGGCGGATAATACCTGCCTGCAAAGGTCATTTTCCAAGGCTGCCCCCATAATGACCGCCATATCATAGGGCGTACAATAATGGTCATTATCATACACGCCCACACAATTGGTAAAATGTGCGCTCTCTGAGAGCCCAAGCTCCTCCAGCTTCTCATTCATCATGTCCACGAAAGCCTCCTGGGAACCCGCCACATGAACAGCCAGCCCTACCGCCGCTTCCGCGCCGGAAGGGAGTATTGTTCCATACAATAAATCCTGCACGGTGACTGTTTCATCCCGTTCAAACCCTGCACTGCTGCAGCCGTTGGCAAAGCTGTAGTCGGTCATTTCCTGGGTTATGGTAACAGGCTGTTCCAGATTATCAATATGTTCCACCGCCACAAGCAAAGTCAACACTTTCGTCATGGAGGCCGGGTTCATCCTCACCTTGCCATTCTTCTCCGCCACTATGCTGCCTTTGTCCAAATCAATTAAAATCGCATAATTGCTCACGATATTTCCGCCCAGGCGTCTGGTACTTCCAGTCTCTCTGAATGCTTCATTCCCGCCTTCGGTTTCTCCTGCATTGCCCGTTGTTGTGCCATCCGCATCCATGCTGCCCTTGTCCGCGTTTCCTACTCCCGGAGTGTCTATTTCCGCGCCGCCCACTTCCCCATTGCCCGCTGCTGTGCTGTCTATTCCCGTGCCGCCCGCTTCCCCACTGCCCGCTGCCATGCTGTCTATTCCCGTGCCGCCTGTTTCGCCATTTCCAATATTTGCCATTCCCAAAGTGCCGGTTTCCGTTCCGTCCATCTCGGTTCGCTGTTGTTTCTCCCCTTCCGGGGATGCCGGTTTCCCAACCGCTTTTGCGATGAATATAATAGCTACAATAAAAATCCCCGCTGCCGGAATGACTATCTTAAGCCATCTCCGAACCATGTCCTGCTGTTCCTTCCGCCGCCGCATCGCCCGTATCCTTTGTTCACGGCGCACATCTCTCCCTATATCAAAGTTTTCTTCCAACTGTTCTTTCATTTCCGCTGCTCCTGTTTTATACTGTGCTGATTTGGCTGCTTTGCCAGTTATTATTCAGCCCCTTGCCCATAGTTACCGTTTCCAAAGCATCCTCTATTACTTTCAGTTCTTCCAGGGTTGTATCGAATTTTCGGCCTTTTTTCTTGTTGGCAGCATAAAATGTCCCTCCTTTATCATCTTCCATTAAAGTTCTCCATACTTGAAATACTTTTCTATTATATACATTCTTTGTTATAAAATCAACGAAACCGCCAGAAAAATTAATTCCAGCGGTTTCCTCTTCCCCATCATATCTTTATATCTTCTCACAACTCTTTTTTTCCTAACTCATAAGCCATTTCAAATATTTTACTGCTATCGCCATAATAACAGTAATAATGCCCGGGGAGCAAAATAGAAGAGTCCAAAGCACATGCTCTTTTTAACGAATTCAAATAATCCTCCCTGTTATAATCAGGGGCACCTGTCCAGGCCAGACGCAATGTTACTTCGTCCTCCGGCGGCAGAGGGTCAATGGCAATGAAATCTCCCATAAACAAGAAATTGCCCTCTTCCTCTTTCATTTGAAACATATAAGAGCCTTCTGTATGCCCCGGCATAGGAATACAGGAAATATGAACATCCCCTATGGCTAGTTCCACTTCCCCCTGCAAAATATCATCTACTGAAACAGGCATAAATTCCCGTCCAAACAAATGGCCGATGGTACGTTCATCCCCTCTGCTAACCGCTTCCGCATCCTGTATTCCCATTGCTATCCTGCTGCCTGCAGCTTTTGCCAGATATGCATTCCCTGCATGGTCAAAATGGCAGTGGGTAAATAATGTATTTGCAATCGGTTTGTCATCCAATTTCCAATATGCCAGCGTTTTCATCATAATATCCCATTGCTTTTCCGAAAAACCAGCGTCAATCAAGATTACCCTGTCCCCTGCATCAATGGCATATGCATTAGAATTTGTTCCATAAGGCACGCCGCTCAACTGATAAATCCGCTTTGATAGTTTCATCTTTCCCTCATTTCCTTCCTCAGATACCACTGTTCGTCATTCCAGGTTTCGTAAGGCAGCGGCACCATCGGAATAGATTCCTGTATATATTTCTTTGAATATGGATTATGGGTTGCCGGAGGTATCTTTGCACGCCCCGCCGTCCTCACATAAAAAGTCCTCTGGTCCGCCCATCCTTCAGAATAGGGGCATTTGACCTGGGAAATCCACCGCATATGCCAAATCTTCCATTTCCCGTTTTCCAAAATAAAATCATTGGCATAAGCCCCAAAGCACCAGACCGCCTCCGGCTCGGACTCCGGTGACCTCTTCACAGTTTCTATCCCCGGACTCCACCATACGCCTCTCGCCGTTTTACCGTCTGCCGCTACTTCTATACAAGGGCTGGTCAAATAATGCACCAGCATAATTCCCTCATACTCTTCCATATGATAGTTTCCGCAATACAGCTTCTTTATCCCCTCCGGCCCGTAATATATCTCGCTGTCAGCCACCTGTACGGAAACATCCGGTGTATCCATGGCAAAATCCATCGGATGCAGGCTCATATTTTTCTGATTATGCAGAACTTCATAATGCGCCATCAAATTACAGATTTCCTCTTTAGCCTTCCATCTCCCAATTTCTCTTTCCAGCCTCTCTATCCTTCCTATCCATTCCTTCTCTTCCATAAGCATACTCCTTTCATCCATCTACAACGGCAAATCCCACATTCCGCAGAACGGGTCAACCGGGCTTTTCCCTAAGAAGGGGCTTTGGCCCATCAGCTTTTCAACCACCGCCTCCCGCACATATCCGGATTCGCTGTATGCATTGATATAAGTGCCCACCATTGGCAAGTCCATCAGCATATACGGGCTGTTAAAGGAAACTGCCACGGCAGGGATTTCCTTTGTATAGCATGCTATCTCCCCACATACTATCGACCTCCAACAGATGCGGTATCCGGCCTTTGCTCCGATAAAGTAAATCATTAAGTCATATTTTTCTTTTAAGGGGCCGATACCCATCCCCGTTATTCCAAGGCCAGGCATTTCATCCAAATCCAATTCTTTTACGTGGAAGCCTTCCTTCATCAATGCCTTTTTAAATGCATTGTATTGCGGGTCATTATCATATCTCCCCTCGGCATTATTATCCAATTCGCACAAGAGGATATTTTTATACTTTTCTGGCGACAGGGGCAGCAGCCCTTCCCTATCCTTTACCAAGGTTACCGCCTTATTTGCACATTCCTTTGCCCAAAGCTTATGTTTTTCCCTCATGCTTTCCTTATCCATGCCCAAAAAGCGTCTGTCATTGGACATTTCATGCAGCCGCAGCTTTGCTTTCAGCGCCAATATCCTCGTTACCGCTTCATCCAGCCTTTCCGGCGTAATAATCCCTTTCTCCACGCCTTTGCGCATATAGCCGATATCCTCGTGATGATTGATGGTAAACAGAAACATATCTACGCCTGCCGCAATGCAGTAGGGTACTGCCTTCTCCCTTTCCATAGATACCATAAACCCTGTCATATGGGTATCATCCGAAACAATCAGCCCGTTAAACCCCAGCTTTTCCCTCAAAAGCTTCTGTAGCAGATTACTATCCAAAGAACCTGGCAGCACTTTTTCGTCCGTCAATGAAGAATCATAGAATTTGCTGTAAGAGGGCAGTTTGATATGTGCCGCCATAACGGCATCGGTTCCCGCTTCAATAAGCGTCCGGTAAACCTTCCCATATGTCTCATCCCATTCCTCTACGCTTTTTGTATTAATGCTCGCCACCTTATGCTGGTCTCTAAAATCCATCCCATCCCCGGGAAAATGCTTAATTGTTGTTGCCATGTTATAGGTATGCGCCCCTTCTATGTAGCCCTTCGCCATTTGGATTACCGTATCCGGGTCCGAGCCATAGGTACGGTTATTCGTAACCGTACTCAAAAAGTTATAGTCAATATCTACAATCGGGGCAAAAGACCAGTTAAATCCAACGGCTGCCCCCTCTGCGCCGGCAACCAGCCCCAGACGTTTCCCGCATTCATCATCATCCGTAGCTGCGACCTGCATCTGTGTTCCATAATAAGTTCCGTCCGTAATGCCGCCATTCCCCCCACGTTCCAGGTTAGCCGCAATCAACAACGGTATATCCGACTTCGCCTGAAGCCTCTCCGTGTAATCCCGGATTTTTTCTGCCGGATTAGGCCGGAACATAACACCGCCTGGCTTAATTTCACTAAAAATTACTTCCTCCTCTTCATCCGTACAGTTCCACAGCGTCTCGCAGAATAGCTGCCCAATCTTATCCTCCGTATTCATCGCGTCTAACGTTTCCCGTACCCACTTTACCTGGGATTCATCCAGAAAATAAGGGTTCGCCTTCAAATCAACCATAATATCCTCCAATTCCAGTTTTGTATCGAGCCACTACTCCTTTGAAGCTATAAACTCATCCAACTGCCTTTGCTTTTCATCCATATAAGCCTGAAGCCCCGCATCGTACAGCGCCTTGTTAAACTCTGCAATTGTGGCATCCACATCGCCTGCAAATCCCCATTCCAGCATCACCTCATATTTTGCCAACACAGACTGCAATGCCGTATATTCCGAAGAAACCGTGGAATTATCCATCACAAATCCCATAGCGCAAGACTGTGCAGCACTTTCATTAAATGCCTGAAGCTGTTCGTATAAATCGGCGTCATCGCCTTCCCAAATATGGGATAAATATGCATTTCCTGCCTTCCAGGAAGCCTTATCCGCATAAGCCGCCGTATTAGGCCCATCCGTTGCAAATCCCTCTTCATTCAAGACATAGTGTTCCCCTTCAATCCCAAAGCTGAAAAGGTTTATCAAGTCCGCATCCGTATAGAGCAGATTTAAAAACTCCATCGCCTTCCCGGGGTTTTTGCTGTTTGTCGGGATTGCCCACATCCAGTTCTGTACATTGCTTGTAAAGGAAACCGGGGATTCTACCGGCGCTGCCACCAGTTCGTAATTCTGCACCGTATTTTCATTTTCTACTACCGCACCCGGTTTAAAAACCTGGAAATAGGAAGCAGCCACCCCATTGGATAATAACATTTGCACAGAGGAAGAAGAATCCGTACATATATCCGGATAAATATATCCTGCCTGATTCCATTCCGTATTTCTGCGTACCAGCCCTTTCCATGCTTCCGATTCAAATAAATTGGTCACTACAGGCTTATCATAATCCTCCAGGACCCCAAGCAGATTTCCAAGAAAATCTATTTTCCCATAATTCTTTACGAGGAAACGTGTCTGTGGTGCCGACCCTCCCGTCACATACAATTCCGGATGCGCCTCGTGTATCTGCTCGAAAACAGGCGTCAAATCATCATATGTTTTCACCTGGGATAAATCAATTTCCAACTCATCAATAATATCTTTCCGAAACATACATGAAATCTGGCTGGCCATATCCCTGCATGTTGTCAATCCATAGCATTCCCCGTTTAAGGATGCCGCTTTTATATATTTTTCCCCCAGCACCTCTTGAATCCCCTGACCATGTTCATCCAAAAGATTATTTAAGGGAGTCAACTGCCCTTTTTCCACAAAACTGGCCATGCCGTTCAAAAAACGTCCAAACATTACATCCAATTGTTCGCTTGGGGAAGAAAGAATCAATGTAATCTGGTCATCAATATTTCCATAGGTAAATGCTTCCAAAGTAACCGTACATCCGATTTTTTCTTTTGTAATTTCATTGATAGCTGCCTCTACCTTATCCAAGTCATCCGGCACGGCCGCATATGCATAGCTGACTACCAAGTTCGGCATTTCCCCTTTCGCATTGTCAGGCTCCGTTCCGTTTCCTCCCTCTGCCTCCTTTTCCCCTGCCGCTTCCGTTCCGGAAGCTTCTCCTACAGCAGAACCATTTTCCTGTCCGGCTTCCTTTCCGCAGCCAGATAGTATGGATGCCATCATACATCCTGCCATTAGTAGACTTACTAACTTTTTTTTCATGTTAATCACCTTTCCCTTTCCATAATCTGCAAACCTTTGTGCCTATGCTGAAAATAATGCCTTGCACATGTCTGCTTTTTACATTTAAAGGGCAAATCACCCTTTAACGCCGCCCATAACAATCCCCTTTACAAAGCCCTTCTGCAAAAACGGATAAGCAATCAGCAAAGGCAAAGTACCTACTACTGCAATTGCCATCCTGACAGTATTGCTCGGCATCTGCACCCTGGAACTCGCAATCCCTCCCATGGTTGAAAGGGCCTGGATACTTTTTATCATTTCATTTAAAACATTTTGAATGCTGAATAAATTGGTATCCGTTAAGTAAATCAGCCCGTTATTCCAGTCATTCCAATACGCCAGCCCTATAAACAGCACCAATGTGCTAATCAGCGGTTTCGTAAGCGGCAATACGATTCTGACAAAAATTTTCAGTTCGCTTGCCCCATCCATTCTGGCAGATTCCAGGATTTCACCAGGAATCCCTGTCCTGAAATAGCTTCTCGCCATTATGACAAAGAAAGCTTTTACCATTAAATTTGGAAACAGCAATGCCCATATAGTGTTTTTCAAATGGAACACCGTTGTCCACATAATGTAACTGGGAACCAGCCCCCCATTAAACAGCAGCGTAAACAGTACAAAAAAAGAAAAAATACCTCGACCCGGCAGCTCCGGCCTGGACAAAGGGTATGCCAGCATTAGTGTCATCGCCAGCCCCATTAAAGTGCCCAATACCGTAACAAATACTGAAATACCGTATGCATGCAAAATTTTCCCGCCCTGGCTAAACAAATATATGTAGGCATCCAGACTCCATTCTTTTGGGAAAAAAGAATATCCGTACCTCATAATGGCACTGTCCTCTGAAAACGAGGAAATAATCAATAGCAAAAAAGGAATCAGGCAGCATAATGAAAAACTCCAGAGGGAAATATTTTTCAAAACAGCATACAGCGTAATTTTTTGTTTCAACTTTGTTTGTTTCAAATTCATATGCTTCAAATTTGTTTGTTTCATACACACAACCGTGCCCTTTCCATAAATCCGCGGCAGCCCCCATATATCCTCTGCCATACATACACTAAAAACTGCAGCAATTTATCCTAAAGTTCTACCATGCCCTTAAAGCCTCAGCAATTTATCCTATGCTTCTGCCATTCCCTTAAAGCCTCAGCAATCTATCCTATAACTCTGCCATTCCCTCAAAACATAGCATCATCCGGGCTGATTTTCCTGACCAGCACATTTGCCAGCAAAATAATTGCAAAACCAACCAATGACTGATACAGCCCCGCAGCCGATGACATACTGATATCCCCCAATTCCAGCAGCCCTCTATATACATAAGTATCCAATACATTTGTTACATCCAGTATTGCACCCGAATTCTGTGGCACCTGATAAAACAGCCCGAAATCGGAATAAAAAATCCTTCCCACATTCAGCATTGTCAAGGTAATCATTGTCGGCTTCAAAAGCGGCAAAGTTAAATACCGGATTTTTTGCCAGCCGGATGCCCCGTCCAGCATAGCCGCTTCGTAGATGCTTTCGTCAAACCCCAGGATTGTGGCCAAATAAATAACGCTTGCATAACCTGCATTTTTCCAGGTATTCACGAATACAAGGATGAACGGCCAATATTTTGATTCCATATACCAGTTCACTGCCCCCTTGCCTGCCGGCAGCAAAATCCCTTTATTGACCAATCCGTTAGTACCCAAAAATGCATACACCAGATAACTGACTACTACATAGGAGATAATGTAAGGAATCAAGATGCAAGCCTGGTGAAAAGAGCGCAATTTCATCTTTTTAATTTCCGACAGGAAAACCGCCAATGCTACCGATACAATTAAAGCCAACACAATAAATACCACATTGTAAGCGATGGTATTCCTTGTAATAGTCCATGCATCCTTTGTCCGAAACAAATATTTAAAATTCTCCAGCCCACACCATGGGCTTTGCCATATTCCAACCTGGAAGTTCACACGTTTAAATGCGATAACAAGCCCTGCCATCGGCAGATAATTATTAACTATCAGATATATGACCCCCGGAATCATTAATAAGTATAAATGCCTGTACTTTTTTATATCCCGCCACAATTTTTTTCTTTTCACTCCATAACCTCCTGACATTTCCATGCTGTTTTGCCCTGGCTTCAGCTCATATTCTATCCTCATTTTTATTTTCTATCCTGTACGCCGTTCCCTGCTTTGGCTTCTTGCATCTATTTTAGCCAATCCCTCTGTCCCTTTCCATTACGCAATCAATCCTAATCCTCCCCAAAATGTTACCTATTCATTCAATAAAATCCCCGTTACGGTTATATAGGTTCATATTTTTCCTTTTATGAACATTTTTACGTTCTTTCTGGCCGTTATTTGATTATATGTCCTTTATTATGTTTTTGTTTTCGTTTTTTTATAATCTTTATTGCAGTTAATGTTACGTAATTCACGCACAAATGTTCATAATTTTTTCTTATTCCACCCAAAGTATGCAAAACCTTTGACCATAAAATAATTTTTGTATAAAATAGGGGCAAAATAATAGCGGTGAGGCCGAGGGCTAAACTGTTACGAAAAACAGGAAGGGAAGTGAAGATATACTATGAAGTCATCTAAGAATGCCATTGCAGAAAGAAGAAATGACTTAATCCGTATTCTATCAAGAAAAGAAAACGCAAGTGTGTCCGAGATGACTTCCGAACTTCATGTCTCGGAAATTACCGTAAGGAGGGATTTGAATTTCCTTGAAAGCAAGGGGATTATCCTCCGGTATTTTGGCGGTGCCCGTCTGCTGCGTAATGAAACCGATATCCTTCAGTCCCAGGATATGGACCCGGTTTCCCTGAAAAAAAATATAATTGCCAAATATATGGCCGCCCTTATAAGTGATAACGATACTATTTTCATAAATTCCAGTTCCACGGCATACATGATATATCCATATGTTACCGCCAAAAATGTAACTTACATTACCAATAATGCAAAAAGCATTTTACAAAAGCGTTCTCCTGACAGCACATTAATCTTGACCGGCGGAGAAGTATTTGCAAATAAAAGTTCCCTTACCGGGGCATATGCTTTGGACATCATCGATAAAGTCACCTGTACCAAATGTATCATCGGCGTATCCGGCATAAGCATGAAAGGTGGCATAACCTCTTCTATTTTACCCGAGACCATCATTAACCGGGCCATGATAGAACACTGCAAAGGCCCCGTATATGTGCTGGCTGACAGTTCCAAAATTGGCATTGTCCATAATTTTTACAGTGCACCCCTTTCGGATATCAATTATCTCGTCACTGACCGGGATGCAGAAGAAGAATCGTTGCTCCAGCTCCGTCAGGCTGGCCTCCACATATTCATTGCGGATAATTGAATATGAATAGTAAAGGAAATATTTATGGAATCTTTTGAAAGAATATTATCTAAAGAAACAGCAAGCATACACAAAAAAGAGTTTACCTACCAGTATCTGAAAAATATCCCGAGAAACGAAGCTGCTTATGGCATATTTTCCGAATACCGGAAAGGCAAGCTTTTCCATTGCCTGAACCAGGACATGCTGATATCCATTTTGCAGTATAATATGGCCGAAAACCTTAAAATAAGCATTTATGCAACGGATACCCCCGTCAATTATCAACTGAAAGACACACAAAACCCTGTACACTACAACGATTTTATTGAGATTACTTTCGTCCTCCAAGGAAGCCTCACCGTAATGATAGACAATGAAAAACATATTTTTTTGGAAAACGAACTTTATCTCATCAGCCCAAACGTTTCTTATCAGGAATTAAAAGAGCAATCAAAAGCTGTAGTTTTCAATATCAGCATATGTTCCAACCATTTTGATGAAATGCTTTTATCGGATATACATGAAAATTCCCTGCAAGGCTTTTTACGCAACTGCCTCTTACAGGAAAGAAGTGCCCAAAAGCTTCTTAGATTCTCCCCCAATGACAATTCCGGCCAAAAAACCATCAGCAATTCTATTTCTTCTATTTTTATGGAATATAAAGGCAAAAAGCCCGGCTATCTTTTTATTGTAAAAGGGCTGCTCATCCGCCTGTTTGATTTTTTGTCTTCCCATTATCAGTTTTCTTTCAGCGAAGACAACAAGAAAAAATATACCAGTTTTCTTTTCCAGGAGGTCAAGGAATATATGGAAAAACATTTTGCCAGTATTCAAATTAAAGACCTGACTGACAAATTCCATTACCAGAATAACTATTTCAACAAGTTGATTCGCGATTTCACCGGGATGTCTTATTCCGAGTACTTAATATTTATCCGAGTGGAAATTGCCAAGAAACTCCTGGCAGAAACTGATATGAACGTGGAAGACATCATGGTATATGTGGGATACCATAACAAAGGATTTTTTTACAAAATATTTAAAAACAGCACAGGGCTTACGCCCGCCGGCTATCGCCGGAAATCATAGACCTCGCTGCAAGCAATGGGGTATCAGCTTTGAAAAGAGCCAAAAGCTGCGCAGAAATGGAGTAAAATATGAAATATACAGACAAGAAAGCATTTATTTTTGATTTGGATGGAGTTATTATTTTTACAGACCGTTTTCATTACCAGGCATGGAAACATCTGGCTGACAGGCTGGGAATCGATTTTGATGAATCCGTCAACCACCGGCTGAGGGGAATCAGCCGGGCAAAAAGTTTTGATATTATACTGGAAAAATCCAACTGTTATTATTCCCGGCCGGAAAAAGAAAAATTTATTGAGCAAAAAAACGAATATTACAAGGGGCTTTTAAAAATGCTGTCCCCATCAGATATTTCCCGGGAAATTAGAGATACCTTGTGGGAGCTAAAGGGGAGGGGATATCAGCTTGCCATTGGCTCATCCAGTAAAAATGCAAAGTTTATCCTTTCCCGGACAGCCATGACGGACTACTTTGATGCCATATCCGATGGAACGAATATCAGCAGGCCAAAACCTGACCCTGAAGTCTTCCAAAAAGCTGCCCAATTTATGAATGTAAATCCCCATGACTGTATTGTTGTAGAGGATGCTTATGCGGGAATCGAAGCAGCAAAATGCTGCGGAATGGCCGCAATCGGAATTGGTGAAGCCTCCTCCTGTGATAAAGCGGATTTTTCTATCCAGTATTTTTCGCAATTACTGGATATCGTTCCATAGTTAGTGTGAATGGCACAGCGGTATTGTTCTTAGCAAATTACAGCACATAAAGTCTTATAAGATGAGAAAAACGGGCAGAAGCCATGCTCCTTGCCCGTCTTTTCATACTATCACTTTACTTCATTTTTCAATCGCATCAATCCTGTACATACGGCATCAAAGCTAAATGACGCGCCCTCTTAATTGCAACTGTAAGCGCCCTCTGATGTTTTGCACAGTTTCCTGTAATCCTTCTGGGGAGGATTTTTCCTCTCTCGGATACATATCTTTTTAATTTTGCTACATCTTTATAATCGATAACATTGTCTTTCCCGCAAAATACGCAAACTTTCTTTCTTCTGCGCATCCCGCCCTTTCTCCTTGCCGGAGAATCAGACTTCTCTGCTTTATTGTAAGCCATAATAGTGCCTCCTATCTAAAATCAATTATTAGTTAAATGGCAATTCCTCATCAATCCCATCCGGAATATTCATAAAACCGTCACCGGCTGCCATAGGAGCAGGCCTGCCGCCTCCGGAATAGCTGTTGCCGCCGGCAAAACCCCCATCGCCGCCGCTGCTGTTCTTGCTCTCCGCAAATTCCTGGTCCTCTACTACAACTTCCGTCGTATATACCTTCACGCCATCTTTGTTCGTATAGCTTCCGGTCTGGATACGCCCGGTAACCGCAATCTTCGTTCCTTTGCGGAGATATCTCTCCGCGAACTCGCCGCTTCTTCCGAATGCCACGCAATTAATAAAATCGGCGGTAGCATCATCTCCATTTCTGTTGAAACGGCGGTCTACGGCAAGTGTATATCTGGCAATTGCCAACGGGCTTTCCCCTTGTGAATATCTCACTTCGGGGTCCCTGGTTAAACGTCCCATAAGTATTGCTTTATTCATACATTCTCCTGTTCTTTATGCCTCGTCTTGTCTAATGCATAAATACCTAATCACATTGTCCATAATACGAACTCTGTGTTCGATTTCAACCGGAACAGTGCTTTCAGCATCGAAGCGAATAAAATAGTAGAAAGCTTCTTTCATCTTCTGAACTTCGTAAGCAAGTCTCTTCTTACCCCATTCATCAACTTCCGTAACTTGTCCACCGAATCTTTCGATGAGAGCTTTACATTTTTCAATCACTTCCGCTCTCTGTTCATCTTCGATTTTTGCACTGACAACAACGGCTAATTCATATTTGTTCATGTGCGTTACCTCCTTTTGGTCTCTGGCCCCCGGCCCTGCCGGGAACAAGGAATTAAATATATCACGAGTTAATATCATACCATATGAAACCAGCATTTTCAAGGTTTTTGTTTGATTTCCCTCACATTTTTTTCCACGGATGTCCGTGCTATCATAATCTGATGGCCGCACCCCATACATTTCAACCGGAAATCCGCCCCAACCCGCAGCACTTCCCACTCCTTGCTGCCGCAGGGATGCTGCTTTTTCAACCGTAATATTTCACCTACATGAATGTCCATATTCCCTCTCTTTTCCGCATTGCTCCCGTTTTAACAGGTAATCCGCAAAATTATTCCATCGGCCTTTTATGGCTTCCCGGCTCTCCGCCCTTCTTTCTGCTCCTACTTCAAATTTATAACTGCCCGAAAATTTCCCCGATTGCCCCTTGTACAATCAGGTCCGCCACCCCATCCCTGGCCGTAGGCGTCTTATTTACCAGAACCAGCTTACTTCCATTATAATAATCTATCAGCCCCGCCGCAGGATATACTACCAAAGATGTTCCTCCAATAATAAGCACATCAGCATTTTTAATAAAACTGATGGACTCCGCCAAGACCTGCTGGTCCAGCCCTTCCTCATACAGCACTACATCCGGTTTTACCGGCCCGCCGCAGGCATCGCATACCGGCACACCATCCTCCCTGCGGATATAATCCACATCGAAGGACTTCTTGCACCTCTCGCAGTAATTGCGCAGCGTCGAGCCATGAAGCTCCAGCACCTTTTTACTCCCCGCCGCCTGGTGCAGCCCGTCGATATTCTGGGTAATGACCGCTTTCAGCTTCCCTTCCTTTTCCCACTGCGCCAGTTTATAATGCGCCTTATTGGGCGCAGCTTCAAAACCAATCAGTTTATCCCTGTAAAACCGGTAAAATTCTTCCGGTTTATTCCTATAAAAAGTATGGCTCAATATTGTTTCCGGCGGATAATCATATTTCTGGTGATATAAGCCGTCCACGCTTCTGAAATCCGGTATCCCGCTTTCCGTGGACACCCCGGCTCCACCGAAAAATACAATATTATCGCTGCCTGCTATCCATTCTTTTAACTGTTCTATCTGATTCATTGCCCGCCTCCCGTTCTTCCCTTCCTGCTATATCGTACATACGTCTTCCATACTGAACATCTAACTGATTTTAATCATACCCAATCGTATTCCTCTAGTCAATAGCGGCCTGGCAGCGCTTCAAATATTCCCCACCAGGAAATCCTTCATCACACCCATAAATTCCCGCAGCATATTATTGGCCTGCATCAAAAACTCCGAAGGCGCCGCAATCCCGCACACATCTGCATATCCGCTCTTTTTCGCAATATGGGTTGCCCGGAAAATATGAAAATTATTTGTCACAATGCCTACCGAATCCTGCTCCTTATTCAAAAAAGCACTGCTGTAATTAATATTCTGGTTTGTATTACGTGACTGGTCTTCTTTGATAATGCGCTTGGGCGAAATTCCCTGTTCCACCAGATAATCGTACATTCCCTGGGCTTCACTGACATGTTCGTCATTTCCCTGCGCCCCAGATACTATGACAATAGTGTCAGGATTTTCCGCTAAATAATCGCACGCCTTATCCAGCCTCATTTTCAGCACCCGGCTGGGGCCATGGGCCTTCATCTGTGCCCCCAGCACAATAATATAATCCAGGTTTTCCCTTCCCGCCTCCCCAAAGCCGCTCACAATCATCCCTTCCACCACCACAAACAATGCGCACCCCATGACAAACAGTATAAGGAATCCCCTCCTTATCCACACCGGGATATGTGGAATCAGAATCCCCTTCTTCATGCAGATGGCCCACCCAATCGATACCACCCCCATAATCAACCAGATAAAATAAAAGTTCGTTCCATGGACTGCCACAATCCCGATGGTCAGGAAATACAAGATAAACAACACCCCCAACACAACCGCCAGCTTCCCCATGCGCTTCATCTTCTCCCCTTCCTGCAATTTTTGCTTTTCAAAATCTCTGCCAACCATAGCATTATAACTATAGTTTCGTCTCTCCAGTGACGTTTTGTAAAGGACTTTTTAATCAAATTCACAGAAAATTTACATTTCATGGCAAAAAAATAGAGCCAGAACTCTGTTTTTTAGATTCCTGACTCATTAGTACCATTTACATATTCTGGCCTGTTTTCAATTCTCTCACTTCATCAACTGAAAGGCCAACAAATTCCGCAACCTTTTCAAGCTCACCATGTCCGCCAGTGTCCCATAGTACATATCCGCTGCGTCTGTGCAGGAGAAGTCATGCATTAACCTCCTGATTTTACAAGCCGGGGTCAGACGCATAGCGTCACGCATTTCTGAATCCCGGCCTGTTTCTGTTATCGCTTTTTCACATCTGCTGTATCTCATTTTTCAGCATACGCTTGATTTTGTCGCTGCTCATAAATGCTCCTTTTCATGAAATCAAACTTTGTTATCACAAAAGAGGAAGAAAACACGGAAAATTCAATAATTTGTTCCATTTTACAGCTATTGTTCAGAAGGTACAATAGTCATTCAACGCATGCGCCACTCCGGCTTCATTATTCGCCAAAGTGACAAAATCCGCTTTTTCTTTCAGCGCCTGTATTGCATTTCCCATTGCGATTCCAATACCTGCCGTTTCAATCATGGGAATATCCAATTCATGGTCTCCTATTGCAACTACATTTTCTGTGCTGATATTCAAAATAGCACATAGAGATGCAACGGCTTTTCCTTTATTCACATTGCCTGGGAATATTTCGAGATAATTTCCGCTCGATTTTGCAACATCAAATGTTCTGTTTTCCCACCCCTCTAACTCTGTCTGTATTTCGTCTGTTTTCTTCTCCTCCGCCGCTATCAAAAATTTGTTAGGCTTTATCCCGGCTTTGTTCCAGTTTTCCACCAACTCATACGGATTCACAACATCCGGTTTATATATTATGATATCAGCTTCCTTTTCCACAAAACTGTCTGTTTGGGTTACATACCATTTATATCCCTGAAAAACCCACAATGGAACGTGATGCTTTTGGGCAATATTTGTATACAACTGTCTCATAATATGAGTTGGCATAACCTCTTCCTTTACACACACACCATCCACAATTATAAAAGTTCCGGCGTTGCATACTTTTATACAGTCTAGCTCAAGCTGTTTTTCCACCTGCAATACTGCACAGGGCATTCGCCCAGAGATAAGTGCAATTTTTCTGCCCTTCTCATACTGCCTTTTCACGGCCTTTTTCACCTCCGGCAATACTTCTTTTGCATCATTTAAAAGTGTTCCGTCAATGTCAATACAGATTAATTTGCAATGAATGCTATCTCTCATTTTTTACTCCATTTCTTCGAGGCTTCTGTGACCCCAACCCTTTTTACCTTATAGGAAATTCCGTCGCCAGACGGACACAGATTGACGAAGTGTCGAAGACACTTTTTTATATACTAATCGTACCGGGCCTGAAAAACCATGCCCGGTACGATTTAATATATATTGAATTAAAATATTAATCTGTCAGCAGAGCCAGTCTGTCAGGGTCATCTGCAAACACTTCTTTTGCATTATCCTTTGTCACAACAACAGGAGGCAGTTCGTAAATAGGAACATCAATTACGCCATTATTTGCCGTTGTTTCGGTTGCCGGCATCCCGTTACCGCTTAACAGACTGTCAATAATAGAAACCGTCTCCGCAACAAGCGCATTGGTCGGCTTTGCAACTGTGGAATACTGTCTGCCGGACCATACCCACTCAACGGATTCATTTTCCGCATCCAGTCCCGATACTACGGGAATCGGCTGTCCTGCATTCTCACAAGATGTAATAATCGCACGGGCAATGCCATCGTTCGGTGAAAGGACACCGTCAATCTCAATGTCCGAATAGTTGCCCGCAAGAATGGCATCCATACGTGACTGCGCTTTGGAGTTATCCCAGTCAACTGTCGCACACTGTGTGAAATCTGTCTGCCCCGATACAACAACCAGCGTTCCGTCATCAATGAGGGGCTGAAGCACTGACATTGCGCCTGTGAAGAAATTCGGTGCATTCGGGTCAGCCGGGCCGCCGCCGAAAAGTTCAATGTTGTAAGGAGCCTCGCCTTTCAATTCCTCCAAGCCCTGCAGGAGCGCCTGTGCCTGTAGTTCCCCTGTTTTCACGCTGCCGAACTGTACTACGCCGTCAACGCCTGTGGTATTTTCCAGCAGTCTGTCATACCCGATTACATATACGCCCGCATCTTTTGCCTTCTCCAGTACCGAGCCAAGCTGTGAGCCGTCAACGGGGCCGACAACGATAACCTGCGCGCCGTTCTCAATCATGGACTCTATCTGTTGCTGCTGCTGCGGAACTTTCTGGTCAGCAGCCTGAATGATTGCTTCATAACCCGCAGCTTCCAGTTGCTCTTTAAACATAACTTCTGCCTCTGCCCAGTTCTGTGTTCCGAGCCACGGCAACGCTACACCAACGATGCCGCCGCCTGCGGAGGTCGCCTCGGCCGCCTCTTCGGGTTCCGCTTCCTCTGTACTTTCGTTTTCGGCAGTCTCCTCCACATCTGCAGGTGCCTCAGATGTGTCAGCCGTCTGCACGGCCTCCTCCGTTCCCCTGCCTCCGCCGCAGCCTGCCAGCATAGTTACAGCGAGGGCTGTCATCATTAAAAATGATAATGCTTTTTTTACTTTCATAATTCATTTCCTCCTTTTTTGTTTTTGAATGTTTGATTTTTTGAATTTCAGAATCTTACCTTCTGTTTTTCTTGTTATATACGTCAAAGGCTACAGCCGCTAAGAGCACAAAGCCCTTTATAACCTGTGTTTTGTCTGCTCCGACGCCCATGAGCATAAGCCCGTTGTTCAAAACCGCCATCACCAGGCCGCCGACCATTGTTGCAATGACGGTTCCAACACCGCCTGATACGGCTGCACCGCCGATGAATACGGATGCGATGGCATCCATTTCCCATGAAGTTCCGCCGCCGGCCCCGCCGCTGTCGAGCGCCCTACAAACAATATGCCTGCCACGGCTGCCAGAACTGACATGTTGAGCATTGTGAAAAAATACGTTCTTTTTACATTTACACCGGAAAGCTCTGCCGCCGACTTATTTCCTCCTACCGCATAGACATGACGCCCGAAGGATGTTCTTTCCGTAATCAAATAATACAGGATAATCAGTATCACAAGAATCAGTCCGGGAATCGGAAAACTTGTACCCGGCCTTCCGCTTCCGAAAAGCCATGTCGCATATCCAATCACAACCGCCACAATCCCGATGCGGACTGCAAACGGCCAGAACGCCTCTTTCCTTCCGGTAACATCCCCCGAATGGGTATACTTCCGCATCTGGGCAATTACATACACTACTATTGCAATTATTCCAAGCAATAAAGTTGAGTTATTCATCCCGGTAAAAGCAGGTCCCCATTCAGGAAGATAACCGGCACCAAACCATTTCAGCTCTGAGGGAACAGGAACTGAAATTGAGTTTGATATCCAAATAACACCGCCTCTGAATATCATCATACCGCCAAGCGTTGTGATGAATCCCGGAATGCCAAGCCTCGATAAGAAAAATCCCTGCCATGCCCCGGCTATCATACCGATTACCAGCGCAATCAGAATTGCAACATACCACGGCAGGTTAAACTGGCGGGCGGTTATCGCCATTACCATAGAAGCAAATCCTGCAACCGAACCCACCGACAAATCAATCTGTCCGATTACAATTACCATGAGCATTCCTAAAGCCAAAACCAATACATAAGCATTTCCTGATATTAAATTTTGAAAATTCGAGGAAGTAACCATCTTACCTCCCGATGCAATATTGAAAATTATAATGAGCGCTGCCAGGGCAACTACCATCGTATATTGACGAAGGTCCTCGCCTAACACCTTTTTAACATATTTCATTATCGTCTCCTCTTAAGCCGTTATGGTCATCTTCTTCATTAATATTTCCTGGTTTGCCTCTTTTGCGGCAATCTCACCTGTAATCCTTCCTTCAAAAATCGTATAAATGCGGTCCGCCATTCCAAGAAGTTCCGGGAGTTCGGAAGACACCAAGATAATTGCTTTTCCCTTATCCGCAAGTTCATGAATCAGTTTATAAATCTCATATTTTGCGCCCACATCAATCCCCCTTGTCGGCTCATCCAGAATGAGAATATCCGGCTTCGTAAACATCCACTTTGAAAGGACAACTTTCTGCTGGTTTCCGCCTGATAAAGTATTCACACCAACATCCACATCGCGGCACTTGATTCTCAAGGAATCTTTATATTTTTCCGAAGCTGCCCTCTCCTTGTCAAAGTCCAGAAGACCTTTCGTTTTAATCATATCAAGATTTGCGGAGACAATGGTTTTTCTAATTGTGTCCAGAAGATTCAATCCCAGTCCCTTTCTGTCCTCCGGCACATAAGCAATCTTATTTTTAATAGCTTCCTGGACAGAGTTTATCCGAACTTCCCTGCCTCCTATTTTCATTTTTCCACCTTTGAAAATCCCCATATTTTTTCCAAACAGGGAACGCATCAATTCCGTTCTGCCAGCCCCCATAAGGCCGGCAAACCCAACAATTTCTCCTGCTCTCACATAAAATGCAGAATCCTTGCAGAGCATTTTTCCGGGAACTTTCGCATCCTCAACACTCCAACCCGAAACCTCAAGAATAACTTCTCCTATTTTAGGCGTATGTTCAGGATACCTGTTTCCAATTTCGCGCCCCACCATAGCCTTGATAATTTTGTTCTCGTCGACCCTGCCTGCCTCCACGGCATAACCATCCACAGTTTGCCCATCCCTGATTACTGTCACGTAATCGGAAACTGCTGTTATCTCATTTAACTTGTGGGAAATCATAATGCAAGTAATTCCCTGCTTTTTCAGTCCAAGCATCAAACGCAGCAAATTTTCAGAATCCGATTCATTTAATGACGATGTAGGTTCATCCAGAATAAGCACTTTCACATTTTTTGACAATGCCTTTGCGATTTCCACAAGCTGCTGCTGCCCAACGCCCAGATTTTTGATAATTGTATTTGGATTAATATGTAATCCCACCTTTTCCAACAGCTCTCTTGTTCTTTTTCGTTCTTCCCCCCAATTTATGAGCCCCTTTTCCACAATTTCATTGCCCATGAAAATATTTTCCGTAACGGACAGTTCAGGAATCATCGTAAGCTCCTGGTGAATAATAACGATTCCCGCACGTTCAGAATCCTTGATGTTTTTGAATATCATTTTTTTACCCTGAAAAAAGATTTCTCCATCATAGCTGCCATATGGATAAACTCCTGACAAAACTTTCATCAAGGTGGATTTTCCCGCGCCGTTTTCACCGCATATTGCATGTATGGAAGCCTCTGCAACTTCTAACGTCACATCAGAAAGTGCCTTAACTCCCGGAAATGTTTTGGTGATGTTCTTCATCTGCAAAATATAACCTTCACTCATTGAACTCCTTACCTCCCTTCCCTGTTATGTTTGTTTTGCTTTCGCAATTCTTAACTGTTTTTATTATAAAAAATATGCCATGTTTTGCCTATTGTCGGATGTCATATTGTTTATAGTGACATTCGGCATAAAAAAAACGGTTTGTATATGACAAATGTCATTGACATTTTTGCCATTTGCAAACCGTTTAAAATATCTATTCTTCCAGGAAACTTCTGACTCGTTTTTCTATCATCTGCAGTCCTATCTTCGAATCCGTTCCGTTTTTTACAATATCATCAATGCCGGCGTCAATAATTTCCCTGGCCGATGTAATATCCTTGAAATTATAGTCCGGTTCGGCATGGTCCATAATGGATGTGATAAGGTTTATATCCATTCCCCCTTCCTCGGACAACACCTGATTTATGCTTAACATAGTCGTCACGGAATCGGTAACCGTCTTCAAAACAGACGCGCCTTCTTTATAGGTATATATTTCACTTTGAATTTCTATATCGTAGCAAAAAGTTTTTATCAGTTCCCAGGCAAGCGCCTCATTGTCTGTTCTTGAATTCATGGCCAGTAAAAGCGTGCTCATGGTTGATTTATTGTCGCCTTTTTCCCCCCGCGGCAGCGTGATGCAGTCCAGCTCAAAATCCGTATACTTTTTAATACTCCACGGATAGGGCTTATAGGTTCTGTAATCCGACAAAAGCGCGGGCATAAACGCCACATTCCCCTTATCGAAGTCGTCTGCCGTAACAATATTTCCTTTCGTAAGTTCATTTATTTTCTTAATAAAATCCACAGCCTCCACTGCATTTTCACTGAGCAGATTGCAGTTCGTACCATTTGCGTCAAAGGCATCCACACCGTTTGTGCTAAAAGCGTGCTGCCATGTATAACCACAGACGCCAAACTGGTCCTCTATTCCATTGCCGTCAATGTCTTTGGTAACCCTGTCGCAAATCTCATAAAAGTCCTCCCATGTCCAATCTTCCGGTATTTCATTTATCCCCTCTTTTTTCAGCAGTGTTTTATTTACAAACATCATGCTTGGCACACTCTCGAAAGGAATCCCGTACTGGCTGCCGGAAATATTCCCGAATTCAAAGGATGCATTATAATACTTGGATTTGTCATAATCCGCATCCTTGTCAATATACCCATCCAGTCTCATCAAAGCATCCGTACCTGCAAACGTGGAAAAATCTTCTGGCAATACAAAGAAAACATCCGGCGCGTTTCCCTTTATCAAGGCGGACGCAATGTATTCCGAATAGTCATCTTTTTGGATTCCGCTTACGAACTTCACCTTTACTCCGGGATGGCCGGCTTCAAATTTCTCCACTGCGTCATCAATAAGCTGATAGGTATAAGCATCCGGAACACCCCATGCGCTGCCGGTAAAAAAGCCCAGCGATATTGTCCTTTTATGCTGGAAATGATACAGTGAAACTGCCGCGGCCGCCAGAACTGCCATCAGGAAAACACCTGCGGCAAATCTTTTGCCCATAATCTTCTTTTTCATCAAAGTCAACTTTTCCTCCATTGTACAGCCCAGATGGCTAACTGTGTCCTGTCACGCAAATCAAGCTTCTTTAAGACAGAACTTAAATAGTTTCTTACAGAGCCTTCCGTGAGGAAAAGTTCTGCCGCTATCTCCTTATTGGACAGGCCTTTTGACACAAGCCCTATCACCTTCCACTCCGACTCTGTAATTTCCTTTATATAATCCTCATCCACCGTAATGACTGCCGCATTTTCCCTTGCCAACTGCGAAAACATCTTCACAACTTTCCCGGCTATATCCTCATTAATCATGGCGTTTCCATGATAAACTTTATGGATTGCCTCAATTAGCTTATCTGCGGAAATACCTTTCAAAAGATATCCGCTGGCTCCATGCTTTAAAGCGCTGAAAATATATTCGTCATCATCAAAGGTTGTCAGAATGATAATCTTTATTTCAGGGTAGTTTTCTTTGATAATCTGGGTACACTGCACGCCATCCATTTCCGGCATTCTGATATCCATTAAAATAACGTCCGGCTTATCCCGCCGGACAGCCCTGACCACCTCAATACCGTTTGCTGCAGTATTTACTGAAAAATCCGGATTACCTGACAACACAATGCGCAGGCTGTCTCTTATCAATTCCTGGTCATCTGCAATTAGTACTTTAATCATTTTCTTTCCCCCACCTTATCGGAATTTCTGCCACCACGCAAAACCCGTTACTTCCGTCAACCTGTATTTTCCCGCCGAGCATGTCCAAACGCTCTTTCATGTGCGTAAGCCCGAAGCCCAGCTCAATATTTTTGGCACCTACACCGTTATCTTTTATTGTGATTGTCACAATGTTGTATTCCCGCGTCATCCTGATTTTTACCGTATCCGCCTTTCCGTGCCTGATAGAATTGGTGATGCTTTCCTGAATAATCCGGTAGATTACTTCCTCCTCATCCTCGCCAAAGGACAGTCTGCCCGCACTGTTATCCAATGTGATTTTTGCCTTGGAGGCTGCGCTCATCTGCGAAATCATTTTATGGATTGCCGACAGCAAATCCCTCTGTTCCAGCGCATCGGGGCGAAGTTCGTTGACGGAACGCCTTACATCCGTCATTCCCTGCCTCGCCACATCCGAGACCAGTGAAAGATATCGCTTTAACATTTCAGGTGAAACATCGGCAACGGCCGATGCCGCATCAATCCCTGCGATAATGCCAGTCAGGGTGTGCCCCAACGTATCATGTATTTCTCTGGCCAGCCTGTTTCTCTCCCTTGTCTGCGCCAGTTTTTCCGACTCAGCGGCATAATTTTCAAGTTCTCTGTTTGCCTCCTGAAGCTGCTCATTCAGGGAATTTATCTCGTCCTTTTCATCCATCTGTTCCCGCAGATGCAAGATTGTATACACGATGAAAAGAATGATGTTTAAAGTGGTAAAGAGATTTTTGATTAGGATTAAAATTGTCGCCACCGTTCCGATGTAATACTCCGTATAAGTCTCAAAGGAAGTAATTTTAAAAATATTGGAGCAGGCATTGAAATCAAAAATCAAGAAAAATGTACTGACCAATATAAGGGGGAGCAGTTTTTTGCTGCTTCCTTCAAAGTATTTCATGATATGCGCCACAAAAAGAAGGACAATCCCGTTATAATTCACCTGCAGCGCGGCAATCACAAAAAAAGTACATATAAATTCCATAACAATAATATACCACTGATGTTTTATCTCATAATTGTCATGCATGTACATCAGCACCATCAAAATACAAAAAAAGCTGAGGGAAATCAAAAGCATTTTTTCCGGAACCGGAGGTAATGTATTTACTTTTTTCAGGAACATGACCGCCCCTCCGGAGTTCCCTATTTTTATAATGGTTACCGCAGAAACAACGGAAATATACAGCACTGTTATGAAATTAAAGCTTTTCATAAAGCTTAATACGGAATTCTTTAATACCGATGTATCCATTTGCTACTGCCACCCTTTTGTGCTGAATTCGTTTATATTTTCCTCACTGATTAAATTGACCGAAACTTTTATTTTCTTTTCCACCGGCCTGCCTTCTATCATATTGTAAAGCTGAACCACGGCATTCTGTCCGATTTCAGACGGATACTGGGCCGATGTTGCGAGCATGATTTTTTCTTTTATCATGGACTTAGCCTCCGGCGCGCCATCCACGCCAAGAACAGATATGCCGTCCAATCTCCCGTAATCCTTCAGTGCTGCCATCACTCCAAGAGCGCCTACATCGTTGATAGAGAAAACAACATCAAATTCCGCACCCTTTTTCAGTTCGTCAATCATCAGAGGCATGGCAATCTCAAGCTGCCCTGCATAATCCAGCCTGCCCACAACCTCAAAGTTCTCATTTCCTTCTATCGTATCTACAAACCCCTCCACGCGGTCATTCGAGGATTTGGTTGTGGGATGTTCAAAAATCAAAATCTTCCCCTCTGCTTTTTTATTCAAAAGATACTCGGCGCAAAGAACCCCCGCATGATAGTTATCCGAGACAACAATACAGTCTGCCAGACTTTCGTCATAAATCTCCGTGTCCACAAATATTATTTTTACTCCCTTCTCCCTCCCATACTCGACAGCGGGAATAATTTTCTCAAAATCAACAGGTGCAATAAATATAGCTTCCACGCCCTCGTCAATCAAGTCATATATCTGCTGCGTCTGTCTGACCGCATCAAGAGACGGGTCTCTTGTAATCAGAATATCCCCGTTTGATTCCACGGTAGCACGTATTGTTTCGTTAATCACCTCAAAGAAAGGATTGTTCATAGTCATATATGTTGCCCCGAATTTGTGCGCATTTTCCCTCTGTGTAAGGGAAAAATCATTGTTCTTGTCAAGAATAGCCAATGCGCCCAAAAGAGCCAGTGCCGCCGTTATGGTATATAATGCAGTTTTCATCCGATTTAATAAAAGTCTCATTTTACCTTATCCTAAAAAAGACAAAAGGAAAGAACATATAAGCCCATCAGACTTATATTGGTCTTCCCTCAAATATTCACCTAATTTGCGACAGGATATTCTCTCTCCAGTCATTTTTACTATTGAACACAGTATAGCAATTCAGAAGACAAAAATCAATAGTTTCTTTCATCCTTGTTTCTTTCATCCCCTGCTTACAATCCCATAATAAGTCTTAGCCGTCGCCACATAGCTGCCTCCATAAATCCCCGCAAACACAAGTATAATGCCAGCCGTACACATTTTTAGCAGTACTGCATCGAAAAATCCCAGCACCTCAAACAATTTTCCTACCATGGCCAAGCCTGCGCAAGTATGCATCACGGCTCCCAATACCGGCACGAAAAACACAAGAAGAATCTGCCGTCTAATCGTTCCCCTAATCTCCCTGTCGCTCATGCCTACTTTTTGCATGATTTCAAAAGCCCCCTGGTCCTCATAGCCTTCCGCAATCTGCTTATAATACATTATCAGCAACAGGCACATCAGGAAAACGATGCTGAACAATACACCGATAAACAACAGGCCGCCATACATGGACTTCCACTCCAAGCGGGTGTTTATATTGTTATCTATCCTCAAACAGCCCAATTCATTCGCACACCAATCCCTGAATTCCTGCCCAAAAGCTTCCCTGGCCTTTTCTTCTCCAACCACATCCAGCCGCACCATCCGGTAGCAGCCTTCCATCAGGCCCTTTACATCCTCCACGCCGTTTTTCTTTGCCCAGTCCGTCACCAGTTCCTCCCTGGCCGCCTTATCCTTTACCACCAGGTAAAATTGCCCATTATGCACATTGTTTTCCGATTTCGGAGCAATTCGCAACGTCTCCGGCTCTTCTTTCACTTTCATTTCCTTTCCGAAAAAGACAGCCCTGTCATATCCATAGTCCCTTCCGCTGGAGAATATTACCGCTTCCCCATCCCCGAGCATCAGATTCCGCCCTTCCATCTTGTTATAGTCATCCAGAAGTAAAATGTTAACTTGGTAGTTCCCCGTCAAATGCGAACTCCCCTCGTCTTTTTCCTCATCAACCAGCCCAAAGCCCTCCCCGCCTTTTCCATAAAGCAGCGTCATCCTTTCGTAAGTCAGATAATTTTCTATTTCCACGCCGTAATTCCCCGCCAGTTCCCTAGTTTTTCTTTCCACATCCCCCTCCTGATGGAGACTATCCTGCAAATACACATCGACATCAAAGGGGAAGCTAAAATCCATCATACCGTCCAGCCCCAAATATAGCGATAAAGTACATACCAGAGTAATCATAACCATTGTGGAAAAGATGCAAATATTTACCAGGCTGGCCGCATTTTTTTTCATCCGGTACAACATCCCTGAAACAGTAATAAAATTGGTAGGCTTGTAATAGAATTTCTTTTTCCTCTTTAAAACTTTCAAAAATGCCACACTTCCCGATGTAAGCAAAAGATAAGTTCCCGCCACCACCCAGAAAATAGCGAAAAAGAAATTAATAAAAATCATGGAATCCGCCTCGCTGAAAATAGCCAGTTTATACCCAACCCCTAAAGCTGCCATCCCGAGCAATGCCCACAGCCAAAGGAATCTGGGTTCCTTCTCCCCCTTTTTCCCGCCGGAAAGCAGTTCTGTTGGCCTGGCCATCCCTACCTGAACCAGATTAGACACAAAATTCATGGCATACACCCAGAAAAAGAAGGCAGCCGTTTCCCCAAAGGCCGGCAAACTGAAGGTAAATTTCACATCCACCGGCAGCCCTGTCATCCGCAACAGCAACAGGAACAAAAGCTTAGCCAGAACCAGCCCGCTGATTATCCCTATCCCCACCGCCACAGCATAGGTCAAAACTGATTCCGCAAGCAGCATAATTCCTATATGTTTTTTCTCCAAGCCCAAAATATTATACAAGCCGATTTCTTTTTTCCTTCTTTTCATCAAAAAGCAGTTCGTATAAAAAAGAAACGGCAGCAAAATAATCCCAAGGAGTACCCGCCCTATAGACAAAAACATCCACGCATAAGCGCTTTTCGGCAATATGCTTATGATATCGTTGCGAAGGATGGAGGAAAATACAAAGAAGGTAAACGCGGAAAAAATACCCGCAGCCAGATATGGATAGTAGGCCGTTCCGTTGTTCGCCATCCCTTTCACCGCCAAATGTGGTAAAATATGCCATGTTTTTATTGATTTTGCTTTTTTCCGTTTTTCCATAGTTTTTATGCCTCCTTCCCTTCATCCCTGTTCATTTGTATTACTGTCAGGGTATCGGAAATCATTTTATACATTTCTTCATCCGACTGGTTTCCCCGGTAAATCTGATGAAATACGGAGCCATCTTTGATAAAAAGGATTCTTCCTGCGTGGCTGGCTGCCTGAATGCTGTGGGTCACCATTAAAATTGTCTGCCCTTCCTTATTGACATCCGCAAAAAGGCGTAACAGGCGGCTGGAAGCCTTGGAGTCCAGCGCCCCGGTAGGCTCATCTGCCAAAATCAATTCCGGCCTGGTAATCAAAGCCCGGCATACTGCCGCCCGCTGTTTTTGCCCGCCAGATACCTCATAGGGGTACTTCTCCAACAAATCCCAAATGGATAGCTTCAGCGCCAGAGGCTGCAGCCTTTTCTCCATCTCTCCGTAATCCTCTCCCGCCAGCACAAGGGGCAGGAAAATATTATCCCGCAGAGACAACGTATCCAACAGGTTAAAATCCTGAAAAACAAACCCCAGGTGATTTCTCCTGAATGCGCAAAGCTCTCTGGGCTTTATTGCTGATATATCTTTACCATCCAACAGCACCTGGCCGCTGGTAGCTTTATCCAGGGAAGCCAGGATATTAAGGAGCGTTGTCTTGCCGGAACCGGACTCCCCCATAATCGCCACATATTCCCCTTCTTCCACCGAAAAGTTCACATTATTTAAAGCCCTCACCTTCATCCCCCCAAACCGGGTTGTATATATTTTCTTCACATTTTTTACTTCCAAAAGTGCCATTTTTTCTCCTCTTTCTGCACGGCTTAGATTACTTTAACTTTACAACTATGCTCTTATTTCACGCCGTTCCCCTTCTATTGGAACTATCCTCCTGTCAATCTGCGGATGCCGCACGGACGCAAACCCAACAGTTGATTTTATGCTCTTATTGTAATCAAAGCGTACAAAACTTTCCATTTATTTTCCTTACATTTGGAAAAATAAGCTTACACTTTTGTAAGGTTTGATAATGCTAATCGTCCACACAATGAAGAGGAGACTAAAAATTGTCATCCTATAAGGGAAAAAATAGTGTGCTGACACGTTCATATGTCAACACACTTGCATTAATCTTTCTGTATTTCCTCTGTCTCCATAAACCCAAGAATCACCTTCGTCCCTTCCCCTTCCATCGATTCCACCCGTATGCTATGGGAAAGCTTATCCATAATCTGGCAGCAAAGATAAAGGCCGATTCCTGTGGACTTTTTCTCCATCCTGCCATTGTATCCGGTAAATCCCCTTTCAAAAATACGCGGCAAATCGCTTTCCCGGATACCGATTCCTGTATCTTCGATTACCACATAGCGCACTTCCCCTGTACATGATTGCCCGTTTTTATCGCTGCCATAGATACGGATTCCCCCCTCATTGGTATACTTCAATGCATTCGCCAATATCTGCTCCGCCACAAAGCCCAGCCATTTTTCATCCGTCACCGCCTTACAGGAGAATTCCTCCATGGAAAAGGAGAGCCCGCTGCCGATAAAGAGGACTGCATACTTTTTCAATGCCCGCTTTATAATGACATCAATGTCATATTTTTTAAACAGCATATCCGATGACATGCTGTCCAATCTGGCATAATGAAGCGCCATCTCTGCATATTGCTCTATTTTAAACAGCTCTTCCTGGGACTGCCTGGCATTTCTTTTTCTGGCCTTTTCCCACGCTTCTTCTTCTAAACCAGCTTCTCCAACCTGATTTTCTACCCTCCCCTCTTCCTCCATCCGCTGCTGAAGTAGCTTAAGAGCTGCTATTGGTATCTTTATCTGGTGAATCCACATCGTATAATAGTCCATCATATCTGCCCTTTTTTCATCCAGTTCGGTAATCAGTTCCCTTTTCTCCCTGCCCATCTGGCACACAATATCATAATAAAGCCCTTCTATCAGACCTTTAGGGCTCGGAAGGCAATAGTCGCTCTCTTCGTCTTTCATCAGCGCCTCCTGCAATTTCAAGCACTTCCCCCGATATCTAAGATAGTCAAAAAAGCAAATGACGCTGCCCGCAAAAAAGGAAAGGATTACCGCATAGAACATCTTTATAACACTACCATCATATCCATATAGCCCCGCTACAGCGAAAAAAATAAAGGACAAAAAAACAAAGCCCAGCAGCAGCGGATACCGGTCTTTTAAATAATTTTTCCATATACACATTTTCTTATAGTTTTTCCCATTCTCCACAGGCTTCTTCCTCATTTCCCCCGGTTCTCCCTCCATATCTTCCTCCCCTTACATATCATAATCATTGGAACTATTAATGCCCAAATAATAGCCCACACCCTTTTTCGTTCCGATGAGTTCCCGGATGCCCTCATTTTCCAGCTTTTTCCTCAACCGGTTAATATTCACCGTCAATGTATTATCATCCACAAAGCACTCGTCATCCCATAATTTTTTCATGATATTTTCCCGCGACACAGGCTTCCCGGCATTTTCAAACAACGTCTGCAAAATTTTAAACTCGTTTTTGGACAACTCAATTTTCCTCCCCTGAAAATTCAGCGACATATCCCCGATATCGAGCAAAAGGCCATGGAATTCCAGCACCGTTGTCTGTGCGGTAAAAGCATAAGCCCGGCGAAGGATAGCCTGCACTTTCGCTGCCAGCACTTCTAAATCAAAGGGCTTTGTCACAAAATCATCCCCGCCCATATTGACCGCCATTACCACATTCATATTATCCGAGGCGGAAGATATAAAGATAATCGGCACCTGGGATACCTTGCGTATCTCCCCACACCAATAATAGCCGTTATAAAAAGGCAGCCCGATATCCATCAGCACAAGCTGAGGGGAGAATTTCCCAAAATCAGCCATCACATCGCGGAAATCCGTTACCGCCGCTACCTCATATCCCCATTTCATCAGATATCTGGCGATTTCGCCCGATATCACGCTGTCATCTTCCACAATCAAAATCCTGTACATAGCATATCCTTCCCGGTTTTTCACGAAACAAGCGACCAGCCATCCGTAATGTTAAATTTCTCCAAATACTGCTGAATCTGCTCCCTCGCCTTCTGTAGCTGCTGCCTGATAATCCCGATTTTCTCATCCGTAAGCCTGTATTTGGGTACCGATACGCTCAGGGCGGCTACTACTTCGTTTTTGTTAATAAGGGGCACTCCTACGCAATATATCTCTTCCCTTGCTTCCGCATCCTCATAAGCGAAGCCCTCCAGTTTTGCCAACTGTAACTGATTATACAACTGGTCAAAATCTGTAATCGTATTGGGCGTCTTGCTCTCCAGCCCTTCCGGATATAAATCCCTCAGCTCTTCTTTGCTTTTATTGATGAGCAACGCTTTGCCAATGCCGGAACAATAGGCCGGAAATTTGATTCCCACATATGCCCTGTATCCAACCGGGTTTGGCGACTCACATACCGCAATGTAGGTAGCTAAAGGCCCCACCAGCATTCCCAGATTGGTTGTTTCCATACACGCATCCGTAATTTCCTTCATCCTGCTGCTAATAAAGGCATAAAACGGGTTATCCCCCCGGAACATCCCCCCTACGAGGTAAGACTGATACCCTATCCTATAGCGGGAACTGGCCGCATCGCACTGCACAAACTGCCGTTCCTCCATTGTATGGATAATGGGAAATATACTGCTTTTAGGCGCATCCATCTCCTTTGCCAGTTCCGTCAATGTCAGCCCACGCTCCGAATGGGCCAGCAGCTCGAATATATCCAGCACTCTTGAGGTGGAACGATGATTTTGTTCTTTCATATATGGGTTCTGCCTTTCTGTAATGATAGCCACGCCCCCGGCCGGAAAGCCATGCCTCCGGCCAGGCTGCAAGTGTATTTCCAATTATACCAAATTCTTCCAGACATGAAAATATATTTCCGTTTCTGTCCATGGAATTTCGTTTACGTGCACATGGGCCGGGCTTACCCATAGCATACATTATCCATTCCTGACGCATCCACTTTACATGCAAACAGGCAGCCATCTTCCGCCCCGTTCATCCCTTCCCCCGAAGAAGTGATGTACAGAATATCCCTTTGGGGGCCTCCGAAACAGCAGGAAGATACCTGTGCTGCCGGAACATTCACCCGCTCCAGCAGTTTTCCGGTCTCCGGCTCATATCTCCCTACCATCCCGCCGCCCCAGACTGCAATCCAAAGCATACCCTCACTGTCTATCGTCATCCCGTCAGGCGTACCATGTTCCAAGGTCAGGACTACTCTTCCATTACTTATTTCCCCCTTTTCCTTCCGGTATTCATAAGCATAAACGCTCCGATGCCCGGAATCCACGAAATAAAATGTTTTTTCGTCTTCCGTCCATGCCATCCCGTTAGCCACTATGGTATGTGATATTTTTTTCTCACAGCCCGTATTCGGGGTAAAGCAATAAAGATTGCCGCCCCGTTCCCTGTCTTCCTGAAACAGTGGCATAGAGCCAAACCACAAACGCCCCTGCCCGTCGCATTTGGCATCGTTCGCCCTCTGGAAGTCATGAAAATAGTTTTCCAGGGAAAATACTCTGTGAATGCTTGTTTTTTCCAAACGGTACAGCCCGGTAGCCATAACCCCCATGTAAGCACTACCTTCCTTATAGGGGATGGCCGCCCCCAGATATTGCCCTGTTTGAATCCAAAACCGTTCCCCATCCGGCTCCAGGCCATGAAGCGTTCCGGTCTTTATATCCACCCAGGTCAATATTCCGCTCCTGTAGTCATAAAACGGGCCTTCCCCCAATATAAATTTTTCATCCAGTACCCGACTGGCCTGATATTCTTTTATTCCAGTATGTTTTTCGTTACCCCGCATTCTTTCACCCACACCGTATGCGCTTCTTCGGACCAGGCGATAGTGTTTCTCCGTTCCTTCACAAATTCCCGCCCCTGGAAATATCCCCTCCAGGAGTCCTTCAGCCTCATCCGGTTTCCTTTCCTGTCATAAAAAATAAAGGTTGCCTTACACCCCAGCACAATAAATTCTTTTTCCCCTAAACGGATGGCCATTCCACGGCTCTGTCCATGAAGCGGATTGCAATAAATCACTTTTAAGAACACATCGCCGAAATCCAGCGAAACACTTTCTTCCGCTTCTTCCTGCACCCAGTATTTCAGGCGTTCCGTTCCCATAGCCTCCGCCACGGGAATCATGGCATCCCTGATGGGCACGAAGGATTCCAACATATCATAAGCTTCCCCATTCCACCTTTCATGCACGAAATCACACAATGGCGCTTCCATAACATCGGGATACGCACAGTCAATCGCCCATGGGTCGAACCCTATCGCCCCATATTCCCCGATGCCATAATATACATTTTTATATGCCCTGCTCCATTTCCCCAGGCCATGCTCCGCCACATACAACGGATTCCCTTCAAAAGTGTAATCGCGGCATATTCTATGGAAATCCCTATATCCAGTAGTATAAATATCCGGGGAAACAAAGTCTATATATTTTTTCCCTGTTCTGTAAATATCAAGCACCCGGTAAACCGGCCCTCCGCATGGATAGGTCACTCCCGGAATGGAATCCGGGGATGGGAAAGCCAGCCAACAGTTCATATAGCAGGGAATCTCATAGATTTCTTTTGCCGCCCTGGCAATCTCTTCCTGATACCGCAAAATGCTTTCCGCCGTGAACGCTTCTTCCGGATTCAAAGGATATTTTTCGTCATATCCGCCTTTCTTATATAATTCTTCACAGACAGGGCAATGGCAGCGGTCTATATTTCCAATCAGCCCTGTTTCATTGTTCACCTGAAACAGAATCACCCTATGGGAAGAATCGTAGCCCTTTAAAAAAGCAAATACATTGCATACGGCATTTTTGTCCTTTTCCAGCAGATTCCTCCCATTGGGGCAGGCCACAAAAGGAAGTCCGCTGCCATCGGCCCTCCTGGCCCTGGCAAAACGTTCCCTATCCCGAATCACCCAATCCGGGGCATAATGCATACAACCGTTTTTATATGAGCCAAACCACACGAGTACAATCCGCAAATCCAATTCTTCCGCACTGTCAATCATGCTTCTCAGTATATCCATCCGGTATTTACCTTCTTCCGGCTCCACCAGCCTCCAGTAAAGAAGCAGCGATATCCCCGTACATCCCATCTTTTTCGCGTTTTTCATCAATGTATGAATCGTCTTGCTGTCATAACAAGAATCGCAATCCAACTGGAAACTCAAAATTAAAAACGGCTGCCCATCCACATACAACAATTCCCTGTTCTCTTTTTTCATCAATTCTGCCGCTTTACTCATCCCAATTCCTCCCAATGTTCTATCTACGTCTTAGGCTCTATTTTTTATCAACTTATTCACCGCTACATTTTTAGGATGGGAAAACCATTCCTCCAGCATCCTCTCTGCCTGGGCCTCGTTCTTTGTATAGTGGTCATAAAGCACCGCCAGCTTGTACGCTTCCTTTTCCCCTGAAAGCAATGCTTCGCAAACAAGCTCGCACTGGGCAAAACGGGGATTCATAGCCCCTGCCATCACTCTGGAAGGCAGCCTGCGGTTTCTTATCCCCTGTATCCCTGCCCCGGAAATCAGCGCTTCGCATTCCACCACAATATCCTCCGGAAACCCTTCCACTAGCTGCCCTTTATTGGGGATATTGACCTGGTAAACCCTTGGAATGTTATATACCAGAGATTCGATAATCGGAACAATCTGTTCGTCCGACTGCTTTGGTTCAAACACCTCCGTCACCTTTTTTTCCGGGTTCAAGGCTGCTTCCTGTATCTTCCGCAAATTCTCGTTTAAATCTTCCAAATACTGCCCCCAGCCCTCATCGCTGTCAAAACCCCCCTGCTGGCTGTAAAAATATTTTTTTGCATCCAGGCTCTCATTGTACATCCAGCCATACATTGTAGGGAAATCCATCATCCTGGGCGTATCCCCAATGGGCATCAAGCCGAACATCTTATACTGATGAATGGCCGCCCTGCTCATCTGCTGGTCGGAATATTTCCTCGGCTTCTTCCAATATTCTTCCGACTCTTCCTTTATCCAACGGTCAATCAGAGGATAGGCATCCTCCCCTTTATACCGGAAATCCGTCATGAATATCCAATGGTTAAAACCACACGTTTTTGCTGTCACATCTTTTAAATCCAGCCCCAGCACTTTAGCAATATCCCTATATCCGTAATGTCCATGGCATAAGCCTATTGTCTTTACTTTCGTACTCCTGGTAATTGCCGTACATCCTTCAAACACCGGATTAGCGGACTGAATCAAATAAGCCTCCGGGCAAATACGTTCCACATCCTTGGCCACATCCAGCAAAAAAGCTCCATTATATACAAGGGAAAGCATTGCGCCATCCTGATATCCATGCCTCCTGGCCATCATCTGCATCTCCGTAGCCCAGCTATGCCCTCCGTCCTGCGCCGTATTGATTACAAAATCTGCCCCTTGCAAAGCCTCTTCCCTGCTCAAAGTCATCTCAAAATCAATTTTTGCATCCAGTTCCCCTGCCAGTTTTTTCCCCATAGCAAAAATAAACTGCAACCTTTTTTCATCCACATCCATCAATGCAATCTTAACTCCGTGAAGCCTGGGCGTCACACAAATATCCCTGATAATCCCCCCGGAAAACTGCGAGCTCCCTGCCCCAATAATCGCTATTTTCAACTGTTTTTCCATATTTTTCTCCATTTCTGCACAGCTTTTTGCGCCTGTCAAGTTTGTGGATGCTGCGCAGACACAAACTTGGTTTTCCCCTTCTTTACCCGATTCTTCCCACTGCCCTAAATCCTCCTGTCACATTAATATCCGTTCCCAACACCTGTTTGGATTCATCCGATAAAAGATAGACACATGCATATGCGATGTCCTCTGCTGTCTGGAAACTGCCTGTGGGGATTTCTTTCTTGGCCTGGGCGGCAATTTCTTCCTCTGTCATTCCCAAATCCAAACATCTGGCCAGCTCCCCTTCCGACATCACCCATCCCACCGACACCCAATTGCAGCGTATTCCATAAGGGGCATAATGATGGGCAATATGTTCGGTCAGGGTGTGCAGCCCTCCTTTCGATATGCCATAGGCGCTCAGGCCGCTGCCCCCGGTCTGCCAATGGGTGGAGCCAATATTTACGATGGAGCCAAATCCCTGTCCCTTCATATGCGATACTGCCTGTTGGGTACAGAAATAAGCGCCTTTGATATTTGTATCCATCACCCGGTCATAGATTTCTTCCGTTACATCTTCAAAGGGGATACAAGGAAAAATCCCCGCATCGTTTACTAATCCGTCAATTTTCCCGTATCTTTCCACTGTCTTGTCAATCAATGCCCGGCAGTCCTCCACCTTCTCTACATCCGTTGCAATGAAACAGCAGTCCGCCCCTTTTTTCCTCAGCTCTTCTTCCAGAGAAACGCCCTTTTCCCTGTTTCGCCCTGCAATCACCACGCTGGCCCCTTCCTTTGCCAGCATACGCGCAATCCCTTTCCCAATCCCGCTTGTTGCACCGGTTATAGCAATTACTTTTTTCTCTAACCTCATTTTTGACCCCATTTCTGCGCAGCTTTTTGCGCATGTCAAGTTTGTGGATGCTGCGCAGACACAAACTTGGTTACCTCATTTCTGCGTTTTGCGTATCCCAGGCTTGCAGATGCATTTCCCCTCCTCTGCTCCCAGCCTTCCTCGAACATCCATAAGAAATTCTTATCCCCATAGGGGTGCTTTGCCGCTTCTTCCTCGCATAAAGTTACGCCCATGCCCGGCGAATCCGTTGGCTTTATATAGCCTTTCTCCACTTTGGGGAAACCGGAAAGCACCTGTTCTGTCCAGGATACAGAAGAATCATCAAAGCATTCCTGAATCAGAAGATTGGGCTGGGTAATTCCTACATGTACATTAGCTGCCGTACAATAAGGACTCTGGGCATTATGAGGCGCCACATAGGCGTCGAATCCCCTGGCGATAGCAAAGCAATCCAGCAGCCCCAGGACTCCGCCTATTTCCAATATCTCCGGATTGACCAAATCCACCGCATCCATGGAAAGCAGCCTGGCAAGCTCCCTCGGATTTCCGCTTCTTTCCCCCGCAATCACAGGCACCGGGATTCTCCTGGCCACCTCCGATATTTTTTCCAGATTATCGGAAAGCACCGGCGTCTCAAACCAGAAAGGATGATACTCCTCTAACATTTTCCCAATCCGTATGGCCTGGGATAAGCTGAAACGGTCATGGGCTTCTATCATCAAATCCACTTCATCCCCCACCGCTTCCCTCACCGCCTTCACGATTGCCTCCGACTTCTTTTCCTCTTCCCTGCCCATGAATTTATAGGCTTTTCCAAAAGGGTCGAATTTTAAGGCGGTATAACCTTTTTCCACCATTTCTTTTGCCTTTTGGGCAAACATCTGCGGCACTCTCGGCCCCTGATACCAGCCGTTGGCATAAACCCGTATGGATTCCCGCACTTTGCCCCCCAATAATTGATACAAAGGCTTGCCGCACAATTTCCCAACAATATCCCAACAAGCCATTTCGATTCCCGAAAGCGCATTCCCCCCTCTTGCCAGAAATAAAGTTTTCCTCGTAAACTCCAGGATACCCTGGATATCCGCCGGATTTTTGCCGATTAGCCGGCTTCGGAGTTCCTCCACCGCACTTCGGTTGGGGGCGGTCATCAGCCCCCCGGTGCACTCTCCCAGTCCCTCAATCCCCTCGTCCGTCATCACTTTTACAAAAATCCAGTTCTTCCATGGATTGCCCACCACGATTACCTTAATATCCGATATCTTCAATGTTTTCTCCTATTCCAGTTCCGCAGACACCCTTCCAATGCCTTTTCTTTTTCCATTGGCAAAATCAAACTTCATAATAAGGCTCCAGATATTTTAAAATGCGTTCCATCTCAGCCTTGTCCATATCATCCAGACGGTGTCCTCCGGGTACTCTGATATAATCATTTTCAATAATGCCCCTGTGTTTTAATACCGCTTTGTAAAAACGGTATCCGTACATATATTCCATATTCATCAGTGGAACTGCTTTTTCATAGAGGGCAATCGCTTCCTCCCAGTTCCCCTCATCCAGAAGATTCCATATTTTCGCATCAATGTCCACAATGTCGCAGGCCGGCATATTTCCACATGCCCCTCTTTTATATTCATCAATCAGGTAGCGCCCCGCTTTCCCTCCCATTGCGCCCAGATACCTTCCCTCCGGCAGCCCTTCCGCCAGCTCGGCTATCTTCGTAAGCACATGGCTGGAATATTGGGTTTCTTCCTTTACATAACGGACATATTCCGCTTCTTTAATAATCCTTATGCATAGTTCCGGAGACATAGGGGTACCCACTGGCGGGATATAATTCTGGATAAAAACGGGCAGCCTGGCAATATCCCCGATTCTTCGGTAAAAATCTACAATCTCATCGTCGGTTGCCCTGGCGCTGTAAGGTGGCATGGAGATTATCCCATCCGCCCCCACCTCCCTGGCAAAAGCTGCAAATTCCACTGCCTGATGGGCGGACTGGGCGGTAATCCCAGCAATTACAGGAATCCTTCCCCCGCTCTCTTCCACTGCCCAGCGAATCATATTTTTTCGCTCTTCATCGCTAAGTACGATAAACTCGCTGGCATTCACCGGAACTACAATCCCGTGGCTGCCTCCCCGCACACAGAAATCTGTCTGTCTCCTGATACCCGCCTCATCCAAATCCAGATTCTCCTTATAGGATGCGGTTAGAATTCCAAAAATTCCTCTAAAACTCTTCATATATCTGCTCCTGCCTCTCTCTTCGTCTATTCCTTTACCGCCCCTACTGCTACAGAATCCATAAACAAATCCTGCAGCAGGACAAATAAAATAATCAGCGGTACAATTACAATCGTACATCCTGTCAATATCAGTTCCCTGGGGATGTTCCACACCACATCTTTTTCATTCAAAGTGGGAAGCACCGTCATAATCGGCTGGTAAATCTGTTTTTGCACCGCAACCTTTGGCCACAAATAATCATTGAACTTAGCTAATGCCACCAATACAGTGGTTGCACCCACTACCGGCTTGCAGATGGGTATCATAATCCGGTAATAAATCTTCAGATGCCCCGCCCCGTCAATCCGGGCCGCCTCCACCAGGGAATCGGGAATCCCTTCCATATACTGCCGTATCATAAACATGGCGAACACATTTGCCGTAAACGGAATAATCTGGATTTTATATGTATTCAACCACCCAATCTTGCTGAACATAATATACAAAGGCGTAACGCTCAGTTCAAAAGGCACCATCATCGTCGCCAAAAGCAGCGTAAATAAGATTCCCTTCCCTTTAAATTCATATTTGGCAAAAGCAAATGCCGCCATTGTGCCAAACAGAATCACCAACAGCGTATGGGCTGCGGTAATAAATATGGAGTTAAAATAAGTCCTCACGATAATCCCGCTGTTAAAAGCCAGCAGCCTGCGGTAATTGTCCAGTGTCCATTCTGCCGGCAGGCCATATGAATTCATTGCCAGGTCAGGGGCAAATTTAAAAGAACCCACCAGCATGATATAAACCGGAAAGAGGGAAAAAACGCACATCACCAGCAAAAATAAATAAACAGGCACTGCTTTTATCTTTTTTTTCTTCATCCGTTCTTCCCTCCCCCCTCCTTTTTCTCCTGGAATGCCCCCAGAATAAACAGGGAAACGATAAAAATGATAACAAAAATAATCCATCCATAGGCACAGGCCATCCCAAAGTTCCCTGAATTCAGGTTAAACATCAGGAGATTAATCACCCCTTCTGCCACTTCCCTGGCCACGCTTCCCGCATCCCTGGCTGTCAGCACTGCCGCTTCGGTATACATCCTCAGGCTGGAAATCGCATCCATAATAAACGCAAATTTAAAAGTCTGCTTCATCAGCGGGAGAATCACCAGGCGCATGGACGCAAACCCGTTTGCCCCGTCTATTTTGGAAGCCTCTATCACATCCTGGGAAATGGCTGTCATACCGGATAGGTATACAACCATGAACCACCCGGCCCCACGCCAAATCAGCAGAAGAAGTACCACCCATTTCGACGTAGCCGCATTTTCAATCCATGCCACATCCATTCCAAACATCTGGTTCACCACCCCTGTCTGCGTTGCGAAAATAATCATAAACACAAGGGCACAGGCCGTTGTGGCACAGACTTGGGGCAGGAAAAGGATAGGTTTTATCACCTTTGATGAGGAATTTCCCAGCATAACCTTTGTCCGCAGGCAATACGCCATCAGGAAGCTGATTACAGTAACCGGTATGAATTTTACCAGCCAGTAAAAAAAAGTTCTTCCAAGGGCGCTGTGAAAGCGCCCATAGGTCAATATATTTTTGTAGTTGCTTATCCCTATCCATTTCGCCTCACCATAGCCCGGATATTTCGTAAAACTCAAATAAAACGAATATACCGACGGCACGATAAAAAACAACAGGAATGAGATTAAAAATGGTGCTATAAATAAATATGGTACTAATTTGTCTTTTTTTGTTTTTCCTCTCAAACTATCACCTTGATTCCCATTTTGTATTTTTGCCTTTTCTCTTTTGATTTTTTACTCCATTATCCCTTCTCCGGCTACATATCTTTTCCCAACGATTCCTACTCCAGCGCATTTCCAATCTGGTTCTTCATATCATCGTTCATGCCCTTTAACGTCTCATCCAAATCAGCCTGCCCGGAAAAATATTTCGCCAGCCATCCGTTGAGTATCGTCATTTCCGCTACTGCGTTGGGCGAATAGTTGAAAATGGAAAATGTATTCTCATCGTAGCTTGCGCTCTCCACTGTCCAGTAATCATTACAAAGATAACTGTTTGGCTCTTCCGCTATCATATCGAATTCTTTCTGGGTAATCGGTGTCCTATCCGCATTTTGGAAAGCTGCCAAAGTGCCTTCACTATCCAGGCGGTACATCTTCACATATTCCTTCGCCGCTTCCTTCTGCTCCGAGAAAACGGGAACTACCAAAACAGAGCCTCCGGCTTCCGAACCTTTCCGGATTTCATCAGGCCAGGGGCATGCTGCCCATTTTCCTGCATCATCCGGCGCATATCCGGGAATAAACAATTTAAACCAGCTCCCTGTAAATTCCCCAATCAGGCTTCCATTGGCCAATCCTGCTTCCCAGTCCGGCGTAAAATCCCCCGAGCCAAAGCAAATCCCTGAATCAAATATTTTCTTCAGAGTTTCCAGTGCCTTGCGCAGCCCCGGGTCCGTATCGCAGATATATTCCCCATTTTCGTCGCTGAAACGGGCATCATATACACACATCATCATATAGGCATCATATCCGCTGAACCCCTCTTCTTTGCTGCAATTATGTATATAGGCATCCGGGTACTTTTCCTGGATAGTGGCCGATGCCTCTATCATATCGTCCACCGTTTTCCATTGGGTTGGGTCCACGCCACACTCATCGAAAATATCCTTCCGGTAATAAAACAGCTTGCTGTTCACCTGGTTTGCTACCGCTACTGTCTGCCCTTTATACTGGGATAAGGCTTTCGCTGCAAAAGTCAGGTTATCTTCCGTTCCCTCATAAATATCGCTCAAGTCCTCCAGCGCACCCGCTTCCGCAAATTCAGGCACCTGTGTGTAATTTAACTGAATCACATCCGCGCAGGGTTCACCACTGGCTAAAGCAAGACGGATTTTTTCCGCCACCTCATTGTCGCCAGTTCCCCCTACAATCACTTCAATCTCATACTTTTCAAAAAAATCCGGATAAGCCTCTTGAAGCGATGCAGAAATCTGCTCATATAAGCCGGCATCCCCCCAAATCATATAGCGGATTGTTTCCTTACCGCCAGACGAAGCCGCTTCCCCAGTTCCTCCCTGGGCTTCCCCTTGGCTTTCCTCCTGCGCCCCTTCTCCTGCTGCCCCGCTCCCACCGGAGCCGCCGCATCCTGTTAAAATTCCACCAGCCAGCATTGATACCGCAAGCAATACCGATAATAATTTTCTTTTCATTTGAATACCTTTGTCCTTTCTGTAACCTCTTGGCCACTTCCATGTTTCCCCATTTCTGTGCCGCCTTTTCCTCCCAGTTTTGTTCTTATTTACGAACTATTACTTTAATACGAACTTTTAAAATTAATATAACTGTTCTAGGCAAATATGTCAATTATTTTTTCTTAAATTAATATTATTAGGTAATTCTTTACAAATATCGTTTTCTATTTATGTTAATTATTCCGAAAAGGGAATAATATATTGACAGTTTACATCTCAATATGGTATTTTCAAAACATAGTTTTCCTTATTTACAAATCTATTTTTAAATACGAACTTTTTACCTTATAGGAAACTGCGTTGCAAGACGCATGAATTCACAAGTTCGCTCAGCGAACTTGCAGAGAATGCGAAGCATTTTTTTTCACTAAAAGTCAAATTAATTGTAGAAATGAGGTAAAACTATGACATCAAATAAAGCTTTAATTTCAATTACCCCCGAAGGCATTCCTGTTTTGGAAAACTCCTTGGGAATCCGCTGGCAGCCGTCTTATATGGATGGAAGATATGGTTTGGGAACATTCTGCTTAAACGGCACTCCTCTGGGCGTCAGTGTAACATCTTTTTTGGAAGAAGAATCCGTCGGCAAACAATTTACCGTTACTAATTATGAGATAATAGAAAATTCTCCCAGCCGGGGAGTCCTCCGGCTTTATGGCACTGACGAGAAGCTGGGCATATCCATTTTGGCAGAAATCACCCATGACTCGCCCTCTATTACTTTTACTTATACTTTGGACCCTATCCACCCCCTCTATCACCCTGTTTTTGTAACAATCCCTTTTTATTCCAGACAAGCCGTCTTCCTCAAATATCCATATGAAGACACGCTTACCGCCAATTATCAGGGGCGCTGGACCATAAATACCGATTTTTCCCGCGTTCCCGTAGTGTTCGGATGCGAAGAGCTGGGCGGGCAGGAATACTATCTCAGTGCGGGATACCATCTGGATGATGCTTTTTATCAAGGCTGCTTTGAAATCGACTGCCAGAATTATCCCGATGCACCTTTTAAGCTTTTTTCCCAATTTAAGGGGATGGCACGGGCTTTGGACTTGCAATGCATCACAGAGCTGGAGCTTTTACGCGTGGATTTGACCAAGGAAAGAAAAGAGTCCTTAAAGACGCTGCGCTTTATTGTATCCGCAGGATACAGCCAATATCAATGCCTCAAAGGCTATATGGATAAATGCGGCTACAACAAAGAAGCCTCCATCCGTTACAGCATACAGCGCGCAGTGGAACAGCTAATGGATATGTATAAGCACGCGCCCGGATATATTAAGGGAAAGGGGTATACCCAACTTATCCGCACGGACACCGGCCGCTATGACACTACCGTCCCCCACGGATGGTACTCCAAAGATATCTGCCCCGGGCCTCAAGTGCAGTTGGGCTATGAACTGTACCGTTATTGGCTGCTGCATAAAGAAGAAACCTGGGCAAGGGAACGCGCCTTTGAAATGGCCGATTTCCTTGTGGAACAGCAGCTTCCTGATGGACAATACGGAATGTATAACACGGATACCGGCGAAAAGACGAAGGCTTCGCCGGAAGAAATGCAGTCGGAGGCGTTGTTTGGCTATTTTTATAATACTGGCGATATGTGCCTGGGCGCTTACCACCTCTATATGTTGTACCATGAAGTGTTGCGGGAAGAAGGCATCGAACATTCCTCCTGGAAAGAAGCTGCCCAGAAATGCATTCGTTTTGCCATCAGGATGACTGGCAAAGACGGCTCCCTGGGCCGAAATTACAATGCCAGCGGCCAGTGCGACAAATATGCCCCTTCCATTTCCGAAGCGCTTATGGCCATGGATTATATGTATGAAGACACCAAAGACGAATCCATCCGGGAATGCCAGTTGAAAATTGAAAACTGGCTCTACCGCACTTTTATCAGGACAAACAACTATGCGGACGGATGTATGGACGGCGGCGCCTGGGTCGGCGGCGGTACACCTCCGAAAAACAACGATGCTATTGGGATTATGGGATTTATGTGCTATTGTGCACAAATGCATATGCACACCGGGCAAGAGCGCTATCTGGAGATGGCAAAGGATGCCTTCGCTTATCAATGGACTGTTGTAATCCCCGTCCAGCTCCCCGGCTTTACCCATGCGACCAAAGGTCTTGTGCGGGAACAGGACTTCTATTCCGCCTTTGACCTCCCCATGCGGATTAATGACTATGTGGATTGCCTGCCTTATTTAAGCAAGGTCACTGGCGACCCCACATTTATGCAATTTTTTAAAATAATTCTTCAGACTGAAATGGATTATCAGGAAAAATCGAATCCCTACCGCGGTATTCATATTGGCCTGGAATGCAGTTATGAAGGGAGAGAGCCCATTGATAAGCTGGGGGAACGGAACAGCGTCTATATCATCCGCTTCGCAGCCCTCTTCCTCAAAGCCGTGCGCAGCCCCTTCGCCTATCAATATGTAGGCGGGCCGGACTTCGGTATCGGGCTCGACTATTATCTGCCCTTCCAGCCCTGTCTTGGAGATGATATGCCTTATGTTCTCTCCTGTACCGGGATGGTACGCAACTTATCCTATGAAGAGGATAGAAATCAGATTCATATTTGGGCTTATGATGTGGAAAAAGAAGAAATCACTCTGGAAATCCGATGGAATTCCAAGCATCTGGATATAGGGAAAGCCACTGTGGCCACGCCAAACGGCCAGTTCCCTGCGAAAGATTTTTATGATGCAGCCAGCGACACTTTAACAATAACCGCATCCAATGGGGATGCCCCTTCAAAAAAGGTGGATATTATACTGGGATAAAAAAGAATTGGCCCGGCGGCCAATTCTTGGTGACTTACAACGCTATGGCGTAATTTCCTATTATATAAAAAAATAAGGGCGGTATGTACTTACCGCCCCTACAATACCAAACACTAGAATATCAGCTTTAAAATCTGCTGGAACAGCCATGTAAAGGCAGAATAGTCAAAGTCATTGGACCATCTGGCAAAGTCTGCGATAGTAGTGGACAGGCAGCCTACCGTCATCGCCTGGCCAATGCTCAGCATCAGTCCGGCAGTAATACCGGCCAAAACGGCCCCTCTCCATCCCCCTGTAGAATTCCCGAATACACCTGCCGGCCCTCCGCCGAAGAAGCAGGTAATTACCGGAGGGGTTAGCGCATATAAGCCCATCGCTCCAAATAACACCACGCAGAGGATAACGGTTGTCAGGCAGCTTAAGAATCCAAGCATTACCGCAGTGGGGGCAAAATTGAAGATAACCGGGCAATCCAATGCCGGAACAGCATCCGGCACTACTTTTTCGGAAATGCCTTTAAATGCCTCCGTGATTTCAGCAATCATCATACTAACACCGGTTAAAACGATAGTAATGCCTACGCCGAACATAACCCCCTGGGATATGGCATACATGTAAGCTGCAGTACCGCCGCTGACATTTTCCTCCACCCATGCCGGACCGGCTAATGTCACCCCGACCAGATAGAGTATCGTCATGATAATAGCTGTAGAAACAGTAATATCCTTTAAGAAAGAAAGTTTTTCCGGTATCTTCAGGTCTTCGGAAGATTCCTTTTCATACTTACGGAAAGCCTTTCCCACCAGCGCCCCTACAATAACACCAAAAGAAGTTGTGTGCCCATAGGCCAAATCATTGGTACCGGTAACCTTGCGCATAAACGGCTGTACAAGGGCCGGGCTTAAGGTACAGTAAATCCCCAGAAGGATTCCGCCAACCGCAATCAACATAGTTTTATTGGGGCTTACAATCACTTCAACAGCAAGCGCTAGATAAACCAGGGCTATAAAATATGTCTGATGTGCTGTCAGATATACATATTTAAACTTGGTAAAGCGCGCCAGAAGCAAATTGATAACAAACCCTACCACCATGATTAAAGCGATGGAAGATGCCCATTCCGCTTCAAAAGCAACCTGCCCCATACCGGATACCGATGCCTCCACATGGAAGATTTTATTAAGGATATCCGCAATGGGCATTACAATACCGGCAAGCAAAGAAGTTCCCTGGGATAGGATTAAGTAGCCGACACCTGTCTTTAATGACCCGGTAATTACATCCTGCAAAGGTTTTTTCTGTAATATCAACCCAGCCATAGCTACGAGGCCCAATAAAATAAAAGGCTGGTTAAATATATAAGTTGTGATAAAATGGACAATTCCCGATAAAGCACTCATAGTTTTTCCTCCTTATATCATATGTTATCAATTTCCGCCAGGAAATTGATGACCTTTTTACGCATCGACTCCATTTGCTATATCATATTTTTGCTTGTCAGATAATCATGGATTTTCGCTGCAAGTTCTTTTTTATCCATAAGATTCTGAATTACAATGACATCCGGACAGAATTTATGTGCATCCGCTGCGAAGCTTTCAAAGGTAACAATCAAGTCACATGATGTGCCTTTGGCACGTGACAGGCTGGTATTTTCCACCTTTACATGGAACGGAAGCTGAAAAGACTTGAAGGCATCGTTAATATTCATCCGCAGCAGGGTACTGGTGCCTACGCCTGCACCGCATACGGTCAGTACTTTAAGTTCTTTCATCCTATTTCCTCCTTTTAGAAAAAATGTTGCGTTCTCCCGCCTTACAGATTCCGCATTCGCCGGTAATATTTATCCACCAACGCGTCATTATGTTCTTTCACATCATCCCGTTCATAAGCCAGATGGCCATTGAAATAAACATCCGGTACAATGCCTTCCTTCAGCAGGTTATCACAGGTCTGCACTAAAAGCGCAGCCAAAAGGTATACTACCGGAATGGTGGAAGTTGCCCCCACTTTTACATCAAGCCCAGGCAGTTCCACAGCGGCATCGCCAATCAAAGAGCAATTGTCAATGACCACATCCGCAATGTCCTTTAGCTTTTTCCCGCTGGAATGCTGGGTGGTCAGCCGGTCAGCATATTCCACGTTTGTAAAAGCAATTACCGGGATTCCGTTTTCCTTTGCAGCCAGAGCCATGTCCACCGTTCCTGCATTATTGCCCGAATTGGAAAAACATATCAGCACATCCGGAGGTACAATGCGGTTGTATTCAAAAATCACCCTGCCAATACCTTCCACTTTTTCCAAATGGCTTGTTTTTGTTATTTCATTAATGCCGGATACCGCAGATTCAAAAATAGCATGTACATTGGCCAACGTCGCACTGCGCCAGAATACATCCTCCGTAACAAGCCCGGAATGCCCGCAGCCGAATACATGGATTAAACCGTCATTTTTCGTACATTGGGCAAGGATACGGGAAGCCTCCATAATGTTCTCCCCCTGGGTTTTGTACGCTTTTTCCACTACTTCATTCATTACTTTAAAATACTGTTGCCATGCCTGCATAAGCTCCTCCTTTTCTGAATCTTCGTTTATAGTCCTGCATCCATAAGAATCGTTTTAACAATTTTACGCGGTTCTGTAATCGAGGTTCCAATTACCACGCTATGGGCGCCTGCATCCAATGCTTTCCGCATCTTTTCGCCATTTGTAATCCGGCCCTCTGCTACAATATGTTCCACCCCTGCCGCACGCAGGTCACGGATAATTTCATAATCCGGTTCCGGGCTTGGAAGCTGCCCAAAAGGCAATGGGTTTTTAGAATAAGGGGTATATCCCGACAAAGTAGTGCCCACCATATCCGCTCCATAATTCCATGCGGCAACCCCTTCTTCCACGGTAGAAATATCCGCGATGATAAAAGCGCCAAATTCCTTTTTAATTGTTTGGATAAATGTCTCCAATGTCCGGTTATCATACCTTTCCCGTATTGTTCCATCGATGGCAATCCCGTCTGCCCCTGCTTCCAGCAGCTCTTCCACCTCTTTTAAAGTTGGCGTGATACGGAAATCACCGGTAACCATATCGCCGCTCCGGTATATTTTCTTTATGCCGATTACAGGAACATCCACTGCCGCTTTTATGGCAGCAACATTTTCCCAGTTTGTACGAATCGCCTTTGCACCGCCCACCACACAGCTTTGCGCCATGCAGGCCATCGTCTGGGGCATGCCCATTTCCTTGTTAAAGTCCTCCCCCGCATAGCAGGAAACAATCAGTCCGCCTTTTAATTTTTCCAGCATTTGTTCCATAAGAATACTCCTTTCCCTTCATTTTCTAAAACCCAATTTCCTGGAATGTCCTGGCATTCATGAGCCGTTCCACGTTTTCTTCTTTTTCCAGAAATTCGGCTACTGTCTGAAATAAATCCAGATGCTCGTCATCATTACATGCCGCAACGGCGAACACAACGAAAACCGGGTCATTTGATTCGTTGCCAAAGTTTACCCCTTCCTCTAAAGTTATAACAGCAATACTGTTTTTCCACACATTTCCGGCTGGCCTGGCATGGGCCAATGCAACTCCTGGCATCACAACAATATAAGGCCCGAGTTCTTTTACCAGTGTGACCATAGCGTTTGTATACGCAGATTTAATAGTTCCTGCCTCTTCCAACAGCCTGCCGGCATAGCGTACAGCCTCTTCCCAGCTTCCTGCGCATTGTTTTAGCGCGGTAGTTTCTGCGCTTACATAATTTTTCATGAACATAATGATTCACCGCTTTCTCTCAGATATTCATACAGCTTTTGTGGTGTGTCCGCCTTGCAAAGTGTCTGTACAGTTATGTGTTCCAATAAGTTTAAAAGCCCTCTCAGGGCATGGATATGAGACCAATTGTCAATAGGGGCCAGGCAAAAAACAAGCTGCACCGGGTCATTGGATGGGTGATGGAAACAGACTCCTTTTTTTAATGTCACCATGCTCATGGATAATCTTCTTACCCCTTTTCCGATATCCCCATGTACCAGTACTACCCCCGGCATGATAACCACATATGGACCCGCCTTTTTCACGCTATATATGGCAGAATCCTTGAATTCTTCCGTGGCATCCCCTGATTCAATCAATATATTGCATGCCTGGCCCACCGCGTCTTCCCAGTTAGCAGCGTACTGGTGACACCGCAGCTTATCCGGCGTCAGCAGGGAGGGTAAGGAAGGCTGTATCCGCTCCATAGGTATCGAAAGGCCATTTGATTCCAGGCAGGATACAAGCCCCGCAGTAAATTTGTCCATATCATCAATCTGGCAATGCCTCTGCACCACATCCATCACATCCCTGAATATATCAGGAGGGGCACTTGGAACGGCTTTGCTGACAGAATATTTCAGTATCATCCTGCCGATGTTTTCCCAGTCCCGGTCAGTGGGGATAGCCGATATTTTGACCCATGGCAATGTGCATGAAGGAAGAAGTATACTGCTAATAATAAAATCCGTACCCAGCCCTTCCAGCTTTTCCATATCCGCAAAGGTCAAAGTAGCCACCACCCGTATATTTGCAAATCTGGAGCTGACCGCTTCCCGGAGCAAATTTGCCGTTCCTACACCGTGCATACACACAATCGCCACCTTACATATTGCCATACTCCTCTTTTGTTGTTCCGCCGAAGCGCAGAAAGGCAGCGTTAGCCAGGCCAAGTCATCTTCTGAAATACCGCGGAGCAGTTCGTTTTGCATTTTTTCCCCTACCCGCATAAGCGCATTGAAGCATTCCCTATATTCCCTTTTTATTTCGGATAAATTCGGATTCGTCCGGGGAATACCATGGCGAAGGCAAAATACAGTCGAACCAAGCGGCTGCTGTAAAGACTGATAAAGCTCTGCATCCCTGGTAAAATCAATCCCCATTTCCTTGCTCATATTGCGTACCAGGCAATCCAGCAATACCTGAACCTCTACCCAATTGTCTTTCAGATAAGGCTCTGGCGTGACATATTCGGCACTGATAAGCAGGAGGGCCAGCGAACAGATTTCTTTATCCGGCAGGCTAATTCCAAATTGCCCCTCAATCCCCTTGGCCATCTGCATCGCATAGATATACTCGTTTGTTGTTTTTACCAGGAACATGCTGGAGGGCATATTGCTCAGCCCCCTGCCTTTACGTACCCGGACTAACATGACAGCCAAAGTCAGGACAATCATACGGAATGAATCATATGCAAGCTGCTTTCCATCACTGCTTTTCTCCTTCTCCTGCATAATCTTAAACAAGCCCGGCAAGGTCTCATCGCAAAAAATTTTATACGCATAGCGCTCTACCATATCCGCACTTTCCTGACCCTTTTGCTTCTGATATAAGCCAGAAAAGTTTAAGTGCTGTTCCAACATCCGAACGCCCAGATTACGTATGCACCATTCATCCCCCTCAAGGGAACTGCCCTTGCCTACCCGGCTTTCCAGCCTTACTCCGCTCCCTTCCAAATCTGCCTTCAGAAGAATCATATCCTTATCTATACTGCTTTTACTGACGCTCATTTGGTCTGCAAAGTACTGCCCAGTCAACGGGCGGTCTCCACTGGCCAACATCAAAAGCAGCATAATGCATCGTCTTTCGGAAGAAGTCATAACATAATCGTAAGTGCTCAAACTGGCAAGCCTGCTTTTTAATAATTCCTGCTCTTCCAGGCTAAGCATCATGCATACACCTGCAGAGCCTTGATGCTTTGGAAGCGGAAATCCTTCTTTCTCCAAAAATGCATAGGCTTCTTCCAATTCATAACGCACCAGCCTTGGGGAAAGCTTTAAATATCCGGCCAAATCTGTTACTTTATGAGGATTCCCGTCCATCAAGTATTTAAGGATTAAGATTGTTTTCCTGTTCACACCGTACTCCCTTAAAGGCTGCGCACACGCGCACCAAAACGTTGGATTAACTCTTGGTTATGTACATCCCCTCCTACACAATTTCCGCTTCGGAATACGTCCGGTTCCATCCCCCTCTCACGCAGCTTTTGGCATGCGGACAGCATAATGGCATCCGCAATTGCCAGCGAAGCAATGCTCGATATAGGGCCGGCTTTCGTTCCGTCTGTTCGTACCGTAATGACAGCATCCCCTTCCGGAACATGGTTATCAATGCATACATCACATACATCCGGCAGATGTGACCCGTCTTTATGGCGCGAAGGCTTTGTTTTATAGGCAAAAGAAGAAATCCCCAACACTTTTGCCTGGCGGCCTGCCGCAATCTGTGCCATTTCAATGGCAAATGAATTGATGCCGCTGTTGGATACTACGAGGAAACAGTCCTTAGAGTCCATAGGATACCGCTCCATCACCAATTTGGCATACCCGCTCATACGTTCAATCTTACTGCTTTTTGAAGCGCCTTCATGCAGCATAGTGCTAGTCTCGAAAATAGGGCAAACCGCACCAAGTCCTCCGGCACGGTAAAAAAGTTCTTCCGCTACCATGTGGGAATGTCCGCACCCAAAAACATATAACATGCCGCCCATAGCAAGGCTGTCCGCCAATAGGTTTCCCGCACACTCAATGCTTTCCCGTTCCCCTGTCCAAATCTGCTCAAGTGTCTCTGCCAGTTTTCCCTGGTATTCTGTAATAAAATCCACTTATCTCCCTCCTTCCTCTTCATTACCCCTTCTTTTTGTCATTTTCCCTTTTTCCTCACCTCTTTTTGCTTTTTTTTATTATACATGCCCATACTTTTTCTGAAAATACGATTATTTTCCCTAATAAAACTACAAATTATACAATAATATCACCAATACAGAAAATTTATGCAGCATATTTATAAGGAGCAATAAATTTTGCCAGGATTTTTCCTATCCCTGACATTTCCAAACCTATGCTATAATAAATACCATCAATTCTAAATACCCTGACAGAAAGGATACGCCATGCGTCTGCTTATTATAGAAGACGAGGTAAGCCTCGCCGAAGCTTTATCTGAAATACTGAAACAGAATTCTTACCTGGCTGATACCGTGTATAACGGCTTAGATGGCCTGGATTATGCCAGGTCCGGCATTTATGACATGATACTTCTGGATATCATGCTGCCCGGCATGGACGGCATCACCCTATTAAAAACTTTGCGCAGGGAACAGATTTCTACCCCTGTCATCCTCCTTACTGCCAAATCCGAATTACAAAATATAGTCGACGGGCTGGATGCCGGCAGCGATGACTATCTGGCAAAACCCTTTTCTTCCGCAGAATTGCTGGCCAGAATCCGCGCCTTATCAAGACGGGGCAAAAGCTATATGGGTGATATCATTTCCTATGGCAATATTTCTTTAAACAAAGGAACGATGGAACTGAACTGTGAAAATCAGGTCATTAAGCTGGGCGTCAAGGAATTCCGCATCATGGAAATCCTTCTTTCCAGCCCCAGACAGATTATTTCCAAAGACATGCTCATTGAAAAAGTATGGGGAATTGACAAAGATGTGGAACACAATAACGTGGAAGTCTATATTTCATTCCTCCGCCAGAAGTTCCATTCCCTTAATGCAAATGTACAGATTAAGACCAGCCGGGGGGCGGGTTACTATTTGGAGGCCGAACATGATTAAAAAAATGCGTTACCAGTTCATACTTGTCACTATGGCCAGTATCAGCTTTATTTTTATACTCATCCTCTCCGTTATCAATATATCCATGACCATGTCCAGCCGCCGGCAAGGGTATTCCCTCCTGTACCGGGTGGCTGATATGCAAATGCAGGCAAAGGCCGCATCCCCGGCTTTTATGCCGCCAAAATCCCCCCCTGTTATGGAAATGCAGGCAGAGCCTCCGACTTCTCCGGCCCTGCCCGCCGCTTTAAATAAATTTGATATTTTTCGTTCGTTTTCCGTCCTCTATGGCGATGACGGAGAGCTTCTGGATATTTTTTATGATGAGCACTCAGAAATGGACGAAGAAAGCATCGCCGCTCTGGCAGATAAAGTGATGTCAAAGCAGAATGCGGAAACCAAAGGCAATATTTCCAAATACCTTTATCTTATACGCAATGTTCCAGGGGGCATACAAATTTTCTTTTTAGACTATTCCATGGAAAAAGAAATTTCCCAACGGCTTTTCCGGACATGCCTGTGGATTGGTTTTATAGGCATATTTTTTATTTTTCTCCTTGTAATCTTCCTCTCCCGCTGGATTGTCCGCCCCGTACAGTCCGCTTTTGACAGTCAGAAGCAATTTATTGCCGATGCCTCCCACGAACTGAAAACCCCCCTTACCATCATTACCGCCAATGCCGAGGTGCTGGCTGGAAGCATAGGCGGCAATAAATGGCTGGAGAATATTATATCCCAGTCCGGGCGTATGGACAAACTAATCAAAAGCTTATTGGACCTGGCCAGGCTGGATTCCCATGCCCAGTTCCCCGGTCTGGCATTTTCTTCCTTTGATATGGGAAAGACAGTGAACAATGCCGCATTGTCCTTCAAAAGCCTGGCCTATGAACAGGAAAAAACCTTCCACATAGACATTGCCGGCAATATCCCCTTCCACGGAAATGAAGAGAGCATTCGCCAACTGGTGACGCTGCTGCTGGACAATGCCTTTAAGTTCTCCAATAGCAACGGCATCATATCCCTCTGTCTGGCACAACAGGACGAGGATAAAATCCTCACGGTAGAAAACAGCGGCAAAGGAATCCCCAAAGAAGAACAGCAGCATATTTTCCAGCGTTTCTACCGGAGCGATACCTCCAGAAGCCGTGAATCCGGCGGCTATGGGCTGGGGCTTTCCATCGCCGCTTCCATTGTCCAGATGCACCATGGAAAGATTGATATCCAAAGCGATGGGTCTTCTTATGCCCGATTTGTGGTCATTTTTAAAAAACCAGGCACTTCGTTCCAGACACGGCATCGAATTCATCGCCCACGGGTATGATTCATCCCCCTCTATGCGGCAGGAAAGCTACGATGCTATTTTCAAAGTTGGTAGTTGATACTACACTAAAAATCCAAATCTCTTTATTTTGATACAGAAGCATTCTGCCGCCTGTAGGTATCATTATCTTTCTGGCTTAACTCGTTTTCTACCTGCGCCAGCTTTTTCTCCAGTTCCCGGATTTTCTTTTCATCTCCGGAAGCTGACCGAATCTGCTGTTCCAGATGCTGTTTTTTTTCTTTCAGCTTTTTGATTTCCCTGTCAACTTTATCCGTATTTGCGACACATTTCTCCGCCGGCTTTCCCTGGCTGTTCCCGCTTATCTTCGGCTCTTTTCTATCTCCGCCTTCCCCGGAACGGTCTTTCTCTGCCTTCAACTTTTCCTCTTCATTTGCATGGTCAGCTTTCGGGTCATCAAAAAAGATTTTCCGGTTGCCGTTCTCGTCCTGGCCTACCCGGTACAGTCCCGTAGGCTTTTTTCCCGATTTTTCACTGCTGATGTATTCATCCTGTGGTTCGGACAGCTTCCCAGAGTTTTTTCCCTCTGCCGCCTTCTCTGCTTCCTTTGCTTTTTCTGCCCTCCAGACGGCCTGTTTTTCCTTCACCCCTTCTGCGTAGTCGGTTCTGGTATCGTTATAGTTTCCATTCACCTGCATTGCCATAAGCATGTTCCTCCTTCCATTTGATATTGTCAGGCAGCTTTTCTGTAGCTGCCTTGCGACTTCTCCATAGCCGCTTCAAGCCGCCTTTACAAACAGCTTCCTTTTTCTTTTTTCGGCTGTAGAAAGTAACATGTTAATCCATTTGCTGTGGGATACCTTCTGGGTGCTGTGAAAGGATTAGCAGCACATGGAGGACAAATACATTCTCTTGTGTCTCTATACTCATGACACCGCCATATTTTTCGGCCACCTTTTTTACATTTGACAGACCTGTTCCTTTTTTGAACGCGCTTTTCCCATGGAAGCTGTTCCGGGTTTCTATCAGAAGGAAATCTCCCTGGATACGCCCGGACACATGGATATATTTTTCTATACCGGCATCCAGACTTTTTACTGCCTGAATCGCATTGTCCAGTGCATTTGACAGGACAATGCAGATATCAATGTCCTTAAGGTCACAAGGGTATGGCAGAAGAAGGGAGCAGTCCACATCTATCCCCATGCTTTGTGCAATCCCCAGCTTATTTCCCACCAAAATATCCACTACCGGGTTATTGGTGCTGCAGGGGAATGACATTTTTTCCGCCATATCATCCATATCTTCCATATAGCTTACCGCTTCCTTCAGCTTACCGCTCTGCAGAAGATTTTTCACCACTGCGATGTGGTTCCTGATGTCATGGCGGAACGACTTTGTTTCATCGTAACGGGCCTTCGCTTCCTCCACATACCGGTTCATGGAATGTTCTTCCTGTTCCAGCAGTGATAATTCCGTGCTGAGGCGGAAATTTTGCTGCAGTTTCTTATAAGAGAACAGAATGCAGAACAGACTTAAAAGTCCCAGAAAATGCATGGCAAGCAGTTGCCAGTGACTGAAGAGATACTCGAAAGCTCCGTCCTTCTCCAAGACCAAATACTGGAAATCAAATGCAATCATATTGATGTACTCAATCATAATAAATATCATCAGAATCGGGATGAAAACCAGAAATATTTGCTGCATTTCCGCTGCAGCATAAAAGGAATGCGCTGTATCCTCTGGATAAAAAACATCCCTGGAAAAATAGCGATACACCATATAATAACAAAACCCGGCCAACAAAAAGGATGCGGCCTCGCTAATCAACATGGCTGCGATGCCCGCCATATCATAGTAAAAATCCGGCATCCATGCGTATAAAAGACCTATCAGAGATTTCACAATCCCATAGCAGAGCATCAGGATTTCAGTTGTCAGAGCCGCATACAAAAGGGAAGACTTAGCATCCACATGGCAGACCAGGATTCCACATATCGTAAAAAGAATTACAAGCACTGCGAAGCCAGTCACCGTGCCAACGGAAAGAAAGCGAGTGGCAACCACCACACATACTCCAAACAGGAAATAAAACGGAGGCCATAGTTTCTTTTTCAGGATTTTTGCCAGAAAATAAAACTGAAAGACCCCCTCAATGAGGCCTATAATATATATATTGAAAAAATCTAAACACTCAGCCATGTTACCAGCCCCCACAAATAAATACTCTGCATATCTGCTCAGTTCCTTCACAGATATTCCGCAATCCCATAACAATTGCCTCCGGCAATGGGGATTACTCCTGCAGTCTGTACGCTTTCGCACGAATTGCGCAGTAAATGCGCAATTATGATTAAAACAATTACAGTTCTCAAATATTCCTCATGTACTGCAGAACAACACCGGAGAACTCCTTGCTCCGCAGCCGTGATACGGGTATCTCTTTGCCATTATCCATATAGGCAGTCCCGTTTTTATAGCCTTTTAAATGTTTCAGATTGATAAGGTAGCTCCTGTGGCACCGGTAAAAACGGTTGTCCAGCTTTGTTTCCAGGTTTTCAATCCGTTCATAAAAATCAACAACCCCGCCGGAAGCCAGGTTCAGATATATTTTCCTGTCTATGATTTCACAGAAGACAATCTCATCCTTTGGGATGATGCGCCTCTCATATCCTTTTTGCACCAGCAGGCTGTCTTCGCAAGCGTTCTGCATGGAAACATAAAGGCGCTCCATCGTCTTTTCAAACTGTTTATTATCCACTGGCTTGACCAGATAATCGTATGCCTGTACCTCAAAAGACTGGAACACCATCTCTTTCAATACCGTAATGAAGACTAAAAAGCCCCGAAACTGACCCGCCCTCAGTTTCCTTGCCGTTTCCATACCATCCATGTCCTTCATCTGGATATCCAGAAACAGGATGTCAATCTGCCCATTGTAGCTTAACAGTTCTTCGCCGCTGGAAAACATACGGAGGCTAATCTCTCGGTTCTTTTTACGAAAGAAATCCGAAACAAAAGACCTTATATGTTCAGACATATGTTTTTCATCATCACAGATTGCAATATGAATCAATGCGCCACCTCCTCATCATTATACCGTCAGCGGTAAAATATAAACTTTTGCCGCTACTATAAACAGACACCTTATTGTAGTCCGCCAAAAATATCAAAACAATTTTATTGTTGTAAAATGCTTATCTGTTGCCGTGAAATGCTGAATTAAAATCTATAATCACCCAAGATGGTTTTTCACCCAGGGTGGTTTTTCACCCTTGCGCCCTAATCCGCTCCACAAGGGAAAGCCTTCCGATATAACGAACCGCACAAACCGAGAATATCGCCTGCACCAAAAGCAACGCAGCCGCAAACACCAGTACCTGGAGCACCGGAAAATGATATGTGAGCTTTCCGAATATACCAATCTCATCAAATATTCTGCACACGGCCAGGCTGCACACGGTTCCCAGTGTCAGGGTCACAAGCAGCGTGACCCCCACATAGTACAGACACTCAAAGGACAGCATCCGGGACAACTGACGGCCGCTCATGCCAACGGACTGGAACACGCCGAATTCCTGCTGGCGGGTAAGAAGATTGGTAATCAACGTGTTGGCAAGATTAATCAGGGCAAACACAAAGATAAAGACCAGAATACTATAGAGCCGGGTCAGTTCCCCACGCATGCCGGTCTTAAGCTCAGCCGTCAAATCATAAAGACTGGAAACTCCCACCCGTTCATCGGACACAGCGCCAAATACTGCCCGCCGCAGCCGTTCACTGTCCTGTTCCGTGTGGAGATTTACACAGCCTGTAAAATCCGATATTTCCGGATAAAGGACGGACAGTTCTTCCTCCGGCAAAATAAAGAAATGAGCCGTATTGCAGATTGGAACATTCTCGACAATACCCATCACAGTATAAGTCTTTCTCTGTCCGTTGTAACAGGAAACGGTGATGGTATCCCCTACCTGATAGTCTGTCCTGTAAATCTCTTTCAGCGCGCTACCTGACGGGCAGACCAGAATGCCGCTTCCATCCACAAGCTGCCGGTAATCTGCGGTTCCCTCAAGAACTGCCCCGCCGGCATACATCTTCGCCATATCCTCCCGGTCAATTCCCCTGACAATAAAAGCCTCATGCGCACGGTTGTCCGGGATTTCGCTGATGGCAGGGATTTCCACGCAGGCCATGCTGTATGCCGTGACGTAATCCACGTTCAGAATAGAAGCGAGTTCTTTTTGCTGAGCCTGTCCCAAAGGATTATCTTTCTGCATCTCATAAAATTCCCTACCTGCGTAGTCTTCATATTGTAAAAGGTACTGGCTTCTATCTCCAAACTGAGACCTAGCCATTTCTTCTACATCCACCGAATTTGCGTAGGCAGAAATGCACAGAAGCAGAACCCCTGTCAAGCTTAAGGACAGAGCCGTTACAAAAGCCTTTTTGCGATTCCGGGAGAAGTTCATCAGGGCCAGCCTGGTTATCGTCAGGCGGCGATGCCGCTGTCCGGAAATACTGCGTCCCTGATACCCGGAATAGGCAGTGGTCCGGATGGCTTCAATAGCAGATACTTTTCCTGCCATAGATAAGGGCTTTCTGGTGGCAGCCAGAACCATTCCATAAGTCAGAAAAAGAATAACCATTGCAGACCGGATATTGTCACGCCAGGACCAGTAACCGGGTACAGCAATCAGTGCAATCACTGCGGCAAGAATCAGTCCAAGGGGAACTGCCAGGGCAGTCAGAAACCGCCTCTCCCGCTTTACCACCCGCTTTAACTGCTGCGGCGTTGTTCCAAGCACTTTTAAGCGCCCGTATTCCCGCATTTTTCCCATCACGGAAATGTAGAAAATATCATAGATTACAATCGCGCAGATGACAGCAATCAGTACCGACAGGACATAAATCTCTATCCCGTTTCCCAAATAAATATCCACCATTCCAAAATAGCTGGAGCTGTAAAAGGTCCTATCCGCCGGTATTCCCATTTCTGCGAAAAACCTTTCGATGTCTGCACGAAGACTTTCCGGCTCCATTACCTGGCTTCCTTCAAAACGGAATCGCAGTTCATAAGGAGTCTTGTAAATGCCTGTGTCCACAGCAATTTCCGGAATCCAGACCGTGAAAATCCGACTGCTGCTCTCCGATTCCAGAATGCCTGTGACGGTATAGAGATTCTCGCCGCTGCCAAGGTTCAGGGTAACCGTCTGGCCGATTTCTGCCGGAAGGTTATAATAGCCGAAAAAAGAGCGCTCTATACAGAGCTCATTTTCTGCCTGGGGATATGCCCCGGTAATTTTGCCGTATCCCATCAGGTCAATCATCTCAGGGCTTACAAAGCTGACGTTCAAAACGCTGTCCTCATGGCGGACAGAGCCGGCATCGGCTGTATATCCCCATTTTTCAAACCTGCCCGTATCTACAAGCCGGGTGACCTCTTCCCTGGTCAGCCCGTCGCAGCCGGCCTGATACTGTCCCAGGATATTGTCCAGTGTCTTCTTCTGCTGTGCCGAGTAGATAAAACAGAGGGTTCCCATCAGACAGACGGCAAGGGCAATCGTAAGAATGATAAAAATGCTCCGGCGCCTGTCGGCTTTCATGCTGCGGCCTGCCAGTTTCTTTTCCACCCTGCTGGTGTCATTTTCAAAGGGCCATATCATAATCTTCCGCCTCCTTTTCGCACTTGCCTTCCTCCTCCGGCAATCCTGCCGTCCTCAATCCTTACAATCCGGTCGGCAAGCTGGGCAATCTCGTTATTGTGGGTAATCATTACAATGGTTTGGTTAAACTCCATGCTGGTACGCTTTAAAAGCCCCAGTACATCGGCGCTGGTTCTGGAATCCAGGTTGCCCGTTGGTTCGTCAGCCAGGATGATAGCCGGCTTGGTAATCAATGCGCGGGCGATAGCAACACGCTGCTGCTGTCCGCCGGAAAGGTTGTTTGGCATATTGTTAAGCTTATCTTCCAATGCCAGCATCTTCACAATCTCGTCCATGAACTTCTCATCCGCCGTGTCGCCGTCCAGCTCCACAGGCAGGACAATATTTTCATAGACATTCAGGATTGGAACAAGGTTATAGTTCTGGAAGATAAATCCTATGTTGCGGCGACGGAAAATGGTCAGCTCTTCATCGTTTTTTTTTGCCAATTCATCCCCACGGACAATGACATTGCCGGAAGTGGGCGTATCCAGCCCGCCCATCATGTTAAGCAAAGTAGACTTACCGCTGCCGGAGGTTCCTACCACCGCCACAAACTCACCCTGCTCCACTGACAGGCTGACACCGTCCAGGGCGCGGGTAATGTTCGGCTCTGTGCCGTAATACTTTTTCAAATCAATTGTCTGTAAAATACTCATAAAATTCAACCCTTTCTTTTCTTCTCCTCGCTTTTGTTGATAAGGTCATTGTAAAACTCAAATGTCCGCGAAATGTTACAGCGGCCAAAAAATTTCATTGAAAATCAGGGTGAATTGTCACAACTTTCGGACATTTCAAAAATTTCGCGGTTATTCCGTTGCTCTGATTTGCTCAACAAGAGATTGGTTTTTCATATTTCCGGTTGTATAAGAAAACAAGCTATTACGAAAAAAATAATGTCGGGCAACCAGAAATATCCGTCCGCCATGTGTTATCTTGCAGGAAGCATAATAGAAAATTCTGAACCCTGCCCCGACTCTGAAGCCACCTTGATATAGCCGCCCTGCCCTGTTACAATCTCGCGGGTCAGATACAGGCCAATGCCCACGCCCTGCTCATCGTGTACTTCTTCCTCCCGGTAGAAACGCCGGAAGATGGCAGCCTGATTGGTTTCAGAAATGCCCTTGCCAGTGTCAGTCACTTTGATTTCCGCAAACATTTCCCACTGTACCACCGATACAGAGATGTTCCCGCCAGCCGGAGTATATTTTACCGCATTGTCTAGCAGATTAAACACAGCTTCCGACGTCCATTTACTGTCATGGGAAAGGCAAAAATCCTCCGGACAGTCCACTGTAACGGAAATATTCTTTTTCTCCGCCGCATATACAATACCGCTTAAGGCCATCGCCAACGTATCAATTACAGGAGAGACTTTCTTCTCCAGCCTTATTGCCCCTGTCTCCAGTCGGGAGGTCTTCACAAGAGCCTGAAAAAGAAATTCCAGCTTGTCCGTCTGATTCCGGATGCCCTGCAGGAACTCCCTCCGCTCTTCTTCTGTGACAGACTTTGAAAGCAGCGTGTCCGTCACCATTTTCAGGTTGCTTACCGGTGTTTTCACTTGATGGGAGACATCCGATACCAGCATCTGCAGCTCCTGCCGTTCCTCATCTACCTTACGCCGGTTCTCCTGCATGATACCGTACAGCCGTGACAGACGGTAGCCGATACGGGCAAAGAGTGTTTCACTGTCCACAGCACGCACAGGCTCTCCTCTTCCGCTTATCATCTGGTCCATTGCCTGGCACAGCTCCCTGGTAAATACGGAAAGCCGTTTACTGAAAACAACTGTCAGAAAGAACATCCAGGCAAGAGCACAGAGCATCAGCAATCCGCCGCAAATCAGCACCCAACTTTCGCCTGTCATCCATAGGAGGATGGCACAGATGGACAGCATAGAAATCGCCATACCAACCCAGGTAAGCAGGAATATCTTTTTTACAGAGTTCCGCCCCAAATTCATTTTCTCTCGCCTCCCATCCATTGGTATCCAATCCCGTAAATCGTTTTGATGTAAATGTCACCCTCTGCCTCAATCTTGCCCCGAATCCGGCTGATGGAGGTAGTCAGGGTGTGTGCGTCCACATATTTTTCATCTGTATCCCACAGCCGCTCCAAAAGCCGCTGCCTGGTCAGAACCTGTTTGGGATTTTTGCAGAACAGGTACAGCATCTTATACTCCATAGGGGAAAGGGTAAGGGATTTACCATTCAGCGAGGCGGACTGTTCCGAAAAGTCCAGAAACAATCTGCCGTCATCATAGAAATCTTTTGCCAGTCCGCGGTGTTCCAGCATAGCGAACATTGCCCGTATTTTCCGCAGCAATGCCCCAATAGAAAAGGGCTTGGCGATATAATCCACCGCCCCAGCTTCATACCCCCGAATCTGGTCGCTCTCCTGGTCATTGGCAGTCAGGAAAATCACCAGCGTGTCGGGGTTCTCCTGCTTTATGAGTCTGCACAGGTCATAGCCGCTGCCGTCCGGCAGGTTGATATCCAAAAGTACCAGGTCATATTCCGTCTGCGTCAGTAACCGGGTAGCTGTGCCTGCATTCAGGGCCGATACGGTATCGTAACCCTCAGAAATCAGGTTATAAGTCAGCGTTTTATTTAAAAGGGCATCGTCCTCTACCAGCAAAATCTTTTTCATATCCACACTCCTTTATATTTTATTACAATAAGCTGGCCCGCGGAGCGTGACAGCGTTTGTTGTGAATGGCCGGTTTTTTGTCATTTACTGTAGTTTAGCAGGCAAATGTCCGCAAAACGTTACAACTGCCAATTTTATTTAAAAACAAAAATTTCTTCAATCGGTACTTCTACAACCCTGGATATATCAATCGCCAGCTTCAGTGACGGATTATATTGCGCCTTTTCCAGACGCATAATCGTTTCCCGGCGCACACCTACTTTTTCTGCCAACTGCTCCTGTGTCAAATCTTTCATTTGCCGGTACTTTTTTAATCTGCATTCAAATTCTGCCATATCCTATTCCTCGCCTTCCTCTGCCTGGTCATCATGGTCATATCGGTACAGCAAATATTCAGAGAGGAAAATTCCCAAAGCCAATGCAAGGGAAAGGGTAATAATTGCAGCAATCAGGGTGTACTCAAGATTTCCAAAAAGTTTTCCCTGACAAAGAATTATCAGTGTAATAAGCATGACTCCAAAAGTAATTTTATACGCTTTCAGCTTAGCGCGGGCAATATTCTCACGAAAGCGCTCATCCATAAATGTCCCTGACATCTTTCCCTCATAGTAAAAACCAAAAAAACCGAAAAACAGGAAAAACGCAAACGGGAAAATTGTACCGTCCACAGAGTATGTCCAAAAACCGGCAAACCCCAAAAATCCCAATACACCCAAACACCCCAGCTTTGGATTTATTTTACGGGTGATGCCTGTTTCTTCCGCTTGCCTCTGCTTTTTTCCTGCATGGATAAAAAGCATGACAAACAATGCAACAAGATAAATGCAAGTGAAAGAAACCGAAACAATCATCGGCAAATCCCTTATCTTAAATATATAATTCTTGAAATCCATCGGGACTGCCAGGCGGGAATCATTAAAAGTAATCGTATACCACAACGAAAAAAGAACACTCAACACACAAACTACCCCACAGCCAATCCCAATTTTCATCTTGTTTGTTTTCATATTATTCCTCCCTTTATTGAGATATATTTATCTCTTTATGTGATAAATATATCTCTTCTTTTGTCTTTTGTCAATAGCTAAGAGATAAATATATCGCATTTATCATGCAAAACATAGAACCTACGATTCGCGGGTCTCACATTGCCACAAATAAATAACGGGATGCACCATTGCCAGCACCCCGTTGTTTTCATCCTATATCCGTCAATTAATATCCCGTTTCCGATATACCTTTACCGCAATCCGGTATGAGGCAAAAAACCAGATAACAGAAATGATAAGTACTATATTGAAAGCCAGAAGGATATTCTCCTTTACAGGAAAAACCAAATTGATAAGAAGTACAAGCCCCGTAATAATCCCTGTTGACGCCATAAATGACATCATAAAGACAATCTGTGATTTCTCCGGGTCAAACAGATATGCGCACGGCAGGCTGATGCCGCCCGCCAGCAGGGTAGCGCTTATCCCGATAGAGCCATACAGTAATAGCGAGTGAAGCGTTATATCCGTACTGAAGCACGCAAAGACAACACAGGGAATCAGCGCAGTAAACAATCCCAATACGGCAAGCAGAATATAAAACAAAAACTTCTCACCAATAATCTGATTCCTTGATACCGGCATGGTAATGACATTCTTATTCCATTTGGAAGCCGCATCACTGGTAATACTGATAAAGACTGATGTTGTTGAGGAAACCGGAGCTAAAACCAGAAGTGCGCTGGTTTCCAGCAAAAAGGATAAGCCAAAGCCCAAAATAACCAGACTGACAATGGTTACAAGGATATTGCTCCTGGCAATATAGATATCTTTCACCAAAACACCTTTCATCCCTTTTCCCCCTTTACATAGAGCAGCATAATCTCATCAATTGTCGCTGGAACAACCAGTGCCTTCGGATACTTTCTCTGCATCCTCTCCCGGTCTGAAACCAGTATCTGCCATTCATAGTCCATTTTACGGTACGCGATGACATCGGATTTATCCAATGCATCAAACTGCGCCGCACCGCACTTGATGATGCCGTACCGCTCGGTCAGTTCATCTTTGGTTTTCTCAAAAACAACTTTCCCTTCATGGATAAATACGATATAATCGGCAATCTTCTCCAGGTCACTGGTAATGTGGGAGGATATCAGTATGGAATGTTCTTCGTCCTGCACGAAATCCAGCAGCATATCCAGAATATCATCCCTGGCAACCGGGTCTAAGCCGCTGGTGGCTTTGTCCAGGATTAACAGCCTGGAATAATGGGAAAATGCAACTGAGATTGCCAGCTTCATCTTCATTCCTTTTGAAAACTGTCTAATCTGCTTATCGGACGGCAGGGAAAACTGTTTCAGCAGGCGCAAATAAACCTGTTCGTCCCACGTCCTGTAAATGTTTTTCATAACCCGGTTCAGTTTCCGGGGAGAAAGGATTTCCGGATAATTGCTGCCATCGAACACAACACCAATCTGTTCTTTGATATCCCCATCCAGTTCCTCCCTGTCTAAAATGGAAACGACGCCGCCCTCCTTTTGAATCAGCCCTAAAGCCGCATTGATTGTTGTGCTTTTTCCTGCACCGTTCGGGGCAAGTATTTATAGACAACCACCGCAACCCCGCATAAATCAAGGCTTTCTTGAAACATGAAAACTAAACTTAAAGCCCTATAATCACATGGTAAACGCCTTTTCCACACGGAACGGGCGTTTTTCATTGTCCGGGCAGACGAAGGGAGCTGATAACGTGGCAGTATTCCGGGTGGAGAAAAACAGGGGCTACACGGTTATGTCAAACCACCACCTACGCAACCCCGACTTGACCCTAAAGGCTAAAGGGCTGCTTTCCCAAATGTTGTCCCTGCCGGAAAATTGGGACTACACCCTAAAGGGCTTATCCAGTATCAACAAAGAAAGCATTGACGCAATCCGTACCGCCGTATGGGAACTGGAAAAAGCCGGGTACATCACACGCAGGCAGGGACGGGACGGAAAAGGCAAAATGGCAGCCATAGAGTACACCATTTACGAGCAGCCACAGCCGCCGCAGTTGGAAAATCCAACCACGGATAACCCGGTGTTGGAAAATCCAATGTCGGATAACCCGACAACGGAAAACCCGGTATCGGAAAATCCAACGCAATTAAATAAAGAACTATCAAGTAAAGAATTATCAAATACAGATTTATTAAATAACCATTCCATTCCTATCCTTTCCAGACAGAAAGCGGCACAGCCGCAGGAACGGAAAGGAAACGGGTACATCAACATGGACGCAGTACGGGCTTATGAGGAAGTCATAAAGGACAATATCGAATACGCCTATCTGGTACAGGACAGCAACATTGACCGGGGTATGCTTGACGAGATTGTTTCCCTCATGCTTGAAACCGTCTGCACCCGCCGCAAGGTAATACGCATTGCCGGGGACGACTACCCCGCCGAGCTTGTGAAGTCTAAGTTTATGAAACTTAACAACAGCCATATCCAGTTTGTGATTGACTGTATGCACCAGAACACCACCAAGATACGCAACATCAAGAAATACCTGCTTGCGGTTCTTTTCAACGCACCAAACACCATTGACAGCTATTACACCGCCCTTGTCGCTCACGATATGGCAAGCGGCGTATTTTTATCACAGGAAAGGGAGGACGATATTTTATGATTATCAAACAAGGCGCACTTATTTATGACAAAGTAAGCGGACGCTATGATGTTCGTTCCGGGCTTGATGAATATTACGGGGGGTTGCATTGCGGGCAGACCTTTGAAGTCTTTGACGGCGAACAGTGGCAGCCGACCCGCATTGAAATGAACCTGCACCAAAAATGGTATTTAGTCGGTATCAATACGGACGTACTGGACGGATTGCAGGTAAGGAGCAAAATCCGCAGATAAAGGCGGCTGCCCCGCACTGACCCAAGAAAGGAGGGATTGACCGCCCATGCAGGAACAAATCAACGAAAAGACCGTTGCTATCTCAATCAAGACGGCAAGGCTGACCGCCGAAGTCTTACAGAAAGCCATGAAAAAGCTGCTTGACGCAAGGAAGCACAAAGCACCAAAGGAATACAAGGGAAAACAGACCCTAAAGCACCTAATGAAGCAGAACACGGGCGTTTCCAGTATGGAAATCACGGATGCTAACATAAAAGCATTTGAACCCGTTGCCAAGAAATACGGGATAGATTACAGCCTAAAGAAAGTCAAGGGCGAAGAACCGCCCCGGTATCTTGTCTTTTTCAAAGGGCGGGACGTGGACGTTATGACGGAAGCCTTTAAGGAGTTTGCCGCCAAGAAATTAAGCCGGGAGAAAAAGCCGTCAATCCGAAAGGCGTTAGCCGCCTTTAAGGAAAAAGCAAAGCAGAGAAATGCGAACCGGGAGAAAGTAAAAAACAAGGACAGGGGGCGTGACAGATGAAACCGAACATCAAAAAGCTGCTTATCCTCAATACGCCGTACCTGCTCTTTGTATGGCTCTTTATGAAGATTGGCGAAGCGTTCCGGCTCTCTCCGGGGGCTGACTTCTCCGGGAAGCTCCTACACATCATGGAGGGCGTGACCGCCGCCTTTGAAAGCCCCATGCCGAGCCTTAACGGGCAGGATTTTCTTATCGGCGTTGCCGGGGCGGTTATTATGCGGATTGCCGTCTACATGAAAGGCAAGAACGCCAAGAAGTACCGCAAGGGCGTTGAATATGGCTCTGCAAGGTGGAGTGCATAATCTTAACTGTAAGCAACACCTATATTGACGCAGGAGGATATGCACATGAATGATTACAG
>QXWV01000099.1 GCA_009911195.1 Lachnospiraceae bacterium
AAAGGCACGTCACTGTGCATCCCGCAGGTTATATTTATTGCTTTTGCAGCGGGGTCGCATGTGATACAACCGCTGCCCTGCCCGCAAAAGTTGGGTTCTAATACAATACTTAAATTGCCGTTTAGTGGAAACCGCACCCATATTTCAGAGTGCGATTCTAATTCTATATTTAATACATTTTATACTTCCTTGTCAGGTCAATGTCATGCCAGCTTTTTTTAATTGCATCATTGGCAACATTTTTCATATCATTTAAGAAATGCTTTGTGTCATTCACATCCCCATTTACAGTAACTAGACTGTCATAATGCACAGTGACATTATTGTTCCTGTTCACAGTTCCGGTATTGACCTCTGGCTGCCTTACCATGTCCGGCATGTCATATACGGTGCCTAACGAAAGCTTGTTCAGGTCAAGGGGCTTTGCCCCGTACTTCGCGGCAAACTCATCAATGGTCATCTTTTTAGGCTTGCCCCCATTACCTATAAGCTCATCGGGCGAAACCTTCGACCACTCATATATATTGTCCGTCTGCTCCTTGGTGAGTATTTGGTCGCCTTCGTTTCCTATGGCGTAGTTTCCGGATTTGAGTTTGGGGAGGGTAAGCTCTGTCCCTTCCTCATTCTGGACTCGGATGCCTCCTTTGGCATTGCGCGTACCAGATGCATAGTGGACATATTTGGGGGTATAATGTTTAACATTTTCTTCTTTGACTGTTGAAGGGAGTTTGGTTGTATTAGTGTTATAATATTTAACACCTGAGTTTGTTGCTGAATTGGCATTGGACTGCGCTGCTCCTACGGACGATATGGCGTTCGCAGCATCCCTTGCGGCAGAGGCAACCCCGTTCAGGCCACCTGCTATCCCCTCCAATGCGCTGCTGATGCTGCTTATGTTGTACCCGCCCTCCAGCGTCTTTGCTAAACTGTCATGGAGCGCTTGTGTCATGTAGATTAAGTTCTGTTCGCTCTGGTAGGAGGCCATCAGTTCCCCAACCAGAGTGTCTGCCCGTGTGGAGAACATCCATGCAAGGGTATTTGCCGTTTCGTTTGCCTGTGCCTGCAAATTATACATTTCATACTCCATGCCTATGAGGTTTCCGGTGAATGCGCTTGCCTGTGCAGAAAGGACTGTGCCGTAGCTTGCGATTGCCATTTCACCGTTTTGCCATGAAGTGGTGATAGCGTTAGATACGGTTATCCCATGCCACGTTGCAATGGCAGCGATTTCCTGCCCGATAATAATAGCGTTTTGCTTTACCGCCTCAAAGGATGCCGCAATCATCTGTTCCTTCTGTTCAAGGGATGCCTTCAGCGCTTCGATTTCGGCATTGCGCTCCGTTTCATACTGCTCATACTGCTTGTTCAGGGCACTTTCCTGCTCCTCAATGCTATGGGCATACTGGGCTTCTTCAAGTTCTTTCCTCGCTTGTGCAAGCTGTTCCTCCAATTGCTTTTTTTTGGCAATGGCAGCGGCACTGTCATCATTGGCCATTGCAGCTATCTGGCGTTCCAAATCTGTGACTGATTTCGTCTTTTCAGCAATGGATTCCTGGTAGTCATGCAAATCCTTTGCAGATTTTAAGGCATCAATTTGTGAATCTATCAGTTCCTTATATGCATTAATTTCTTCCTCAATGGAAGTGATTTCCTCGTCAACCCGTGCCTCGTTCAAATCCATGATGGCATCCCGGATGGATTCGGTTGCATTTACGGCCTCCCACTGCCCGGAGGATAAATCCGACAGCTTGTCTGCATATTCCGTAGCGGAATACCTTCCATTGAGGTAGTCCTTATTTAACTGGTTTATTTCGTTATTATACTGCTGCACCTGGTGTTGTGCCAGTTCATACTGCTGTGCCAGAAGCCCAAGCTGTGCAAGAGCTTCCTTAGACCAGTTAAAGTTTTCATCTGTCACCTTGGAATCCTCAAACAGACCCTTTAAATTAGAGAGTTCACTGTCAAGGTCTTTGAACTGCCCTTGGATGCGGTCAAATACATCCCAGTGGAGTTGGAGAAGTTCGTTGTCAAATTCTTCGATGGCCTTCTTGCAGTCAAGGATATTCCCCTCCACATCGGAGAGGGCATTGACCATGGAGAGCCATTCTTCGGTTCCTTTCTGTACCCTTCCAGAGCCAATGGCAGAATTCATCTGCCCGGCTAACTGTGCCTTTTCATTTTCCAGTAGTTCCAATTGCTTCTTCGATTGGTTAATCTGTGAGGTAAAGAAGGACTCGCCAATCAACTGTCCGGCTTCCTTTAACAAGTCAACCTGCTTGGAGATTAATCCCTTCCCGTCTTCATGGAGGTCGAACTGGTTCTTGAAGTCCTTTATAATGTTGTTGAACTTATCTAATTCAAGCTGCCGGATGGCAGTCCTTAATTCGGCCAGTTCCTGCTTGCAGTCAGCAACTTTGTCTGCCCACTGTTCGTAGTCTTTGATTGCTTCCACAACATCCTTGTTCCCATCGCCGATGAACGTGGTGAGGTCAACCGCGCCGTCTTTGATTTTAGCGGCTATGTCGGAGGGGAGTTTGGACAGCGCTTCATTCGCCTTCTGGGTGTACATGTTCAGCGCATCGGAGTAGTTCTTGAACTTTTCCTCCGTAATGCCTAATTGTGCATCCACAAGTTTGTTCTTTGCAAATGAGCCGGTTACATTGTCAAGGTTGGTCTTCAGGAGGGAGAGGGCATTGTCTAGGACTTTAACACGGCGTTCAAAGAAATTAAATAACTCTTCATATTCGTCTTTTGCTTCCGTAGAAGACCCTTTTGCATCATCAAGGGCACTGTTCAACTTATCCTTCTCTTTTTCAAGGTCTTTTATCTTATCTGTATATCCATGGCCACCAATACCTCCGTTATTGTCATATGTCATCTGTAGGTTCTTCAGGACATCTATTTGTGCGTCAATGTTGGAGATAGCTTTTTCATAAGACGATATGTCAATTTCCAATCCGCTTTTCAGGCCGTCTAAGCTTAAATCGCCTTTTAGGTAATCGCTTACTGTTGAGGTGAATTTGCCTGGGCTCTTTACAGGTTTAATTCCGCCTTTGTTTGTGCCACCCCTCCCTTTATATATGGCAGTCTGGTTTTGGATTGTTTTTCCTGTAGCAATTCCTAATACAGCATTAGCCACATCGGTTGCTTTCTGGGCAATCCCACTTAAAGAGTGTTGCGATGCTTCGGCATTGATTGCCATACCGTCAGCCGCGGAAGCGGATGCTGCATTCGCATTTGTGGCCATGTTGTCGGAGACCTCTGCATTGTAATTGCCAAGCTGTTCCATGTTAGAAGCCATGCTTTCGGCAGTCTGTGCATATGACTGACCTACTTGATTATTCTTAGAGATTTCATTTTCAAGTTCTTGGTTCATTGCTTCCACACGGAGTCGAAATTCTTCTTCGGTAATCTGCCCCTTTGCAGTGCCCACTTGGTTAGCAATTTCCAGTTCCGCAATGGCAGTTTCCTTACGCGCCTCTAATTCTGCTTTATCAGCTTCCAGTTTTGTGATTTGTGCATTGATGATAGATTCATCGCCAGCAAGGATGCCCTTTACAACTTCCTCATTAAGCGTAATCTGCCCATTCCCTGCATCTACAGCATTTGTTAGGATTTCCGGATACATTTTTGCCAGTTCTGCGGCGGCTGTGGCAGACATGGTTAATCCATCGGCAACAGCTTCCTGTACCTTTGCAAGGTTTTCAAACTGGTTTGTTACACTTTCAATAACATTTGCCGTATCTCCCCATGTAGAACCGACAGTAGTGGCATATGCTTCCATCCCAGTGTCGCCATAGGAACTAAGGGATTGTAAGGAATTAATGAGCGCATCTACCTGGGCGCGTTCCTCATCTGTGTTTAAGGATTCTTTTAATGTCTGTAAATCTTGTATCAGTGTTTCTGGCTGTTGTTCTATGAGGGTGCTTAGTCCTTCTGACAGGTGTCCGAATCCTTCAGCGGCTAAATCTATGTAGGGGATGAGTTCTGGGAACTGCTGCATAAGGTCTAATACTGCCGACTCGTCTAGTGTGCCTTGATTGAAAGAATCCAGGGCGGAATGGAGAGTGGAGATGGAGGACTGGATGTCTTCGGATTGTTTTAACGCATCAGAGAATGAGATGGAGTATTTATCGTTAAAGGTGTCACCTTTATTATCATTATACATCTCAACTGCTTCACTAGCAGTTTTCGCACCCACGGTTACTTTGTTCCAATAATCAATTTCATACTCATCATTAATTGAGTTATCCCTAAAGAACTGACCTAAATCAACATCATTTGCATCACCAGTGAATTTTGATATTGCAGTGCTGTATTTGAGTTTTAAATCTTCGACATCTTTTTCAACGTCACCAAAACTTAAGTTAATGGCAGGATAATTACTTTCACAATATGATGTAATTTCATCAATTCCCGTCTTTACTCTTAATTCATAATCATCAATAGTTTCGTTCTCACCCAGTGGTTTAAACAGATTATTGAAGTAGGAGAGTAGTATATCGTCAGTAGATAACTTTCCAACAAAGTCTTTTAAATCTGTTGCCATATCAGAGAATTTTTCTTTTGTCATATTATTATAATTAAAAGAATCAATCATCTGAGTAATTCCCGCTTTTGTTTGCTCATCTAAATCTGAGTAAGCATCTCCAACTGCTTGTGCATTAAGATTTAATTGGTCTTTATACTGTTGGAAGTATTGTTGCTCTTCACCTTCAATACGTGATAATTCTTGGAAGTATTCATTAGCACCACAAATCAATTCATCAATCTGTTCATCGGTAAACCACTGATAAATAGGATTGTCTTCGTTAGGCAAACTGTTTGCAAATTTTTCAAAGTTTTCCTGAGAGGATGTAATACGCTCTTGTAACGAACCAAGCCAACCATAAGCAGTATTTAACTTGGTTGCTTCATACAAACTATCACCATAAACAAACTTATTGATAGCATACGCAGCGTCAGAATCATCTGTACCCACAATACCAGTGCTTTCATAAGTATAACTTATCTTTTTGTTAGCAACCGCTTCATTGATATAATTATCAAAGTCTTTCCATACTAAATCATATTTTGTTCCAGAAACGGTTTTTGTGTCACCAGAATTATCAAAGTCTTTCTTTTGTCCAATAATACCAGCAGCAATTTCTTCGTTCTTGGATTTGGTTGTACTATTTCTCAGACTCTTTTGATATTCCTCATCAAGCAAATCAATAGATTGTTGTAATAATCCATTTTTGTTTGAAATCGCACAACCTTCTTCATCCCAACCTGTAATTAACTTTGGAGTTATGCCAAGAATTTTAGAGGTAATATCCCTATATCTTTCATATTCATCAGCAGATAAAGATGCCTCGGCATCATTTTCACCAATCTTAGAAGTTAGAGCATCGTATTCTTTTCTTAATCCTTCTAATGATTGACGTTCGCTTTGATAATCAGAAGATATTTTAGAAATCTCTTGCTGCAGTTCTTTAGTTTTTTCTATTGCGCGTTTAGATGTAGTTGCTAAATAATTAATCCCTTCAATTAATTTGGAAAAAACAAATGCTACAGCCATACCTGCCAACATATTTCCAGCGACAGCCAAAGCCTTAACTCCTACAGCAGCCACCTTTGAAGCAACACCTGTATTTTGAATAGAATGTTGTAATGCTTTTTGCTTATCAGCATAAATTTGAGCAGAACCAGTTCCTTCTTTAATGTTCTTAGAATACTCTTGGGCTTGTGTGCTTGCTTTACCCATAATTCTAGTAAAATCAGTAGAACTTATTGTACCATTTTTGCAGGCATTTTCGTAATTTCTCAAACATTGAATATCTAAATTAGTTTGCTTAATTGCTTGTTCTTGTGCTATTTTTCTTGCCTGTAAAGCACCTACAATTTTTTGGCCAGATAAAGTTGTTTCATCTGTAATTGTCTTGAATATCATACTATAAAGATGTATAATTGTAGAGATTATACAATGTGCAGATTGTGGAGATCTACATTGGCACATTGTGGAGATGTGCTATAAACGCTATGTGGAGTAGCGTATTTTTGAAAATAATATTCATCTAATCAAATAAAAGGAGATGTTAAACTATGCAAGTTGTAAATAGAAAAGAAATTACAATAAAAACATTACTAATTTTAATTTCAATATTATCAATCATACTAATTAAGGAGAAGATTAGTGCTATTAATTCTTCTATAAACGCTATTAAAAATATGGGTGGTTTTGATTTATATCCTATGGACTCTCCTGATATAATAGTACAAGGATGGTATTACAACATTATAGTAAATGTAATATTTACATTATGTCCTTTGGTAGTTTTGATATCATCTATCAATTCAATATTTGTCAAAAACAGAGTTATTGAAATAATAATAATTTCTCAGACCTTTTTAACATTACTACTTGAAGCAACTGATAATTATAAAATTATAAGTGAAACAATTAGTTATTATGCATATATAGCAATAGTAATTTTGATTACCTTAATCTCTATAATTGTATCTGTGATTAAGAAAAAATCTGTATTTGTATTCTACATCATAGGAATTGTTTTGCTTATTGTGAAATATATTGATGTCTATAAGTTTTGGTACAAAGTAAGAGATATGTCTTTGTTTTGTTGGTTTGATATGTATGGCATTAAATATGCAATAATTACTATTTTAGGGTTTTGCATACTTATGCTCAAACTACAAATACAAAGCAATAAATAATTTAAGTCAATTTAATCACATCTTTCTATAATTTATTTTAGAGTAAAGACTACTGTATAAATCACACCCATCATTGATATGATTTATACAGTAGTCTTATTTGTCATATCTCCCCATGTAGAGCCGACAGTAGTGGCATATGCTTCCATCCCAGTGTTGCCATAAGAACTAAGGGATTGTAAGGAATTAATGAGTGCATCTACCTGGGCGCGTTCCTCATCCGTGTTTAAGGATTCTTTTAATGTCTGTAAATCTTGTATCAGTGTTTCTGGTTGTTGTGCTATGAGGGTGCTTAGTCCTTCTGACAGGTTCCCAAATCCTTCAGCGGCTAAATCTATGTAGGGAATGAGTTCTGGGAACTGCTGTATAAGGTCTAATATTGCCGACTCGTCTAGTGTGCCTTGATTGAAAGAATCCAGGGCAGAATGGAGAGTGGAGATGGAGGACTGGATGTCTTCGGATTTTTCTAACGCATTAGAGAATGATATGGAGTATTTATCCTTAAAGGTGTCACCTTTAACATTATCTTGCACAATACCTAATTCAACCAAAAGGTCAATAAGTTTCTGTACTTCCTCTGCTGATTTATCCGTACATACACCATACTCAATAGCCTTATCAATCAGAGAACTAAAAGATTCTTCTCCTTCTTGAACGCCTCCTGTATTTACCATATTAAGTAGGTCAGTAGCAGTATACTTTTCACCGATTTCTTTGGCTGTATCTGCAATACCATCTACATTTGCAGAAATACTATATTCAAAATTCCATGAAGAAATTTTGGAATATAAATCAGGATATAAATTCTCAAAGTATCTTTTTGCATTATCATTGTTTTCTGCAGAAGTGATAGCATTATTTAAACTATCATAAAATGCTTTCTTGGCTTCTAAAACTCGTTGCTGTTTCCCTTCATCATTTGTACTTAATTCTGCTTCTTCTAGCAACGCCCGTTTAGATAACAAATCTGCATACTCATCAGAATATTCCGAATCATATTTTATCATACCTTCAAGATAAGTATGATAAGTTTCCTGATGTTTACTTAACTCAGCATCAATTGTGGTCATTGCAGATTGAATACTATCATTTACAGTTGTTAAAATATTGTCTGTTTCAGTTCCTAAATATTCACTTGCATTGTCTCTATAAGTTGTACGAATTTGACCTAATAATTCATATGCATCTTCTGGAATCATATCTTTAATTACAAATTCATCAAAAGCATTTTTATAAAGACCAAATTTCTCTTGAATTAATTTATCTAATTCTTCATGTTTTGTTTTTGAATCCTCATACGATATATTGCTTGTATTTAATTCTGTAACCAACGTATTAATTTGCTCTTTATAATCTTCAAGAGATGTATTATTTGACTTATAAGTAGAAGTCCATTCTTTTGCCTTTTCTATCGCCTCGTTCTGTGCAGTAAATAATTTACTAAACGCATACACAACACCGCTAAGTAGAGTAGAAGTAGCCATATTAGCAACTATGGTAATTCCTTTAATTGCTAATTTATATGCAGTTGCACTAACAGTAGACAAATCAAAATATTTCTTGGATTTTTGTATGGAAGCATTTGCCTTTATTTGCTGTTGTTCAAAATTAGAAACAGACCCAGCAGCACCTTTTGTACTGACTGCATATCCTATTGCACTTTTACTTGCGTCATTAGTAGATTTATTTAAAATCGCTTGTTGTTTTGCAACACCACTTGTAGTATTAAAATACTCTGTTAAAAATATCTTATCTTTTTCAAGCTGCTTTGTGAAATTTTCACTTTCAATTTTAGCCTTATTGAAAAATGATATGATTCTTTCTCCATCTTCTGTTGTTTTGAATATCATACTATGTTATAATGTGTAATGTGGAGTTACGCTGGCACAATGTAGAGTTGTGCTTTTGTACTTGTGGAGAGTACAATTTTATTTATAGGAGAAAACTATATCATGAAAATTTGCTTAAAATGTAAACAGCTTTGTAATGATGATACATTAATAAAATGTTCCAAATGTAAAGGCGAGTTGATTCAATATAGCGAAGAAAAATATAAATACTATTTAAACAATAAAAAACAAGAAAATAGCAAATATATTTCAAAGGAAGATAGGATGTATAAGGACATCCATACTATAAAAAATATTTTAGTTTTATTTGCTGTGTTAGCAATAATAACGTTTGTTGTAAATTTCTTTATTATGATGGGTTAAGAGAAGCAAATTATGAATTAGAAGAGCAACATTGAAAATTTATACAATCGAGGCTGTAAAAAATTCTGTGTCTATAGGTAAAAATCTTTGTTGATAGGAATCAGATATGTAGAAATCTGCTGTCGAACAGTATTAATTGTGTGCTGTCAAATTTCTTTTCTAGTAATAGTATAGCCAGTCTATTTGTTTCTATACACATATTTCAAATTTTTTACACGCTAATCGGGCATTAGCAGCAGAGAAATATTATGTGGGCGCTGCCCACACCCGGCCTCCGGAATAAGGCTAGGTATTTCTGGCAATACTGCTAATGCCTCCGGAATAAGGCCGGGACATTTTCTGATAAGATGTGGTGTTCCGGTTTTTCCTTTTTACAAATACTGGGTAAGCCTGTCTCCATAAAGGACAACCATCTGGTTGAGCACCTGATCCCAGTTCCTGTACCACTGTGTCCACTTTTTGATTACGTTCCCACTGGCAAGATAGAGCATTTTTTCTAAGGAACTGTCGCTTGGGAATACACTTTTTGTCTTGGTCACTTTCCTGTACTGGCGGTTAAGACCCTCTATGATATTCGTGGTATACATGATGCGCCGGATATCATCAGAGAACTGGAAGAAGGAGCTGACATCCTCCCAGTTGTTTTCCCAGTTACTGACTGCGTAGGGATATTTGCGCCCCCATTTTTCTTTGTTCTTTTCCAATTCTGGCAGCGCAGACGTTTCGTTTGGGGCATTATAGACTGCTTTGAAGTCAGAAGAGAATTTTTTCAGGTCACTGTAATTGACATATTTGAAAGAATTCCGCAGCATGTGGATAACGCACCTTTGAATCTGCGCATCCGGATAGACTGCACTTATTGCTCCCTTAAATCCTGCAAGTCCATCCACACAGAAGAGCAGCACATCCTGTACGCCACGGTTTTTCAGGTCATTTAACATCCCCAGCCAGAACTTGCTGGTCTCATTGGCGCCTACGGTGATACTAAGGATATCTTTATAGCCGTCTGCGGTGATTCCCAGCACAATGTAGGCGGCACGGCTCAGAATGCGTCCGTCTTCCCTGACTTTATAATGGATACAGTCCATGAATACAAAGGGATAGATGGGGTTCAATGGCCGCGC
>QXWV01000100.1 GCA_009911195.1 Lachnospiraceae bacterium
ACTAGTTAATATTTCTGACCTACCACCAAGTTTTGATAACGCAATTAAAAACGCAACTGATAAACCATCTCTTGCTATAGGTACAACTTTTGCTGACCTGTGGGATTTAGTTTTTGGTGGAATATCTTATTTATCTGAAAAGAAGAAAATTAAGTATGCTCACAAATTAGAAATTTTCCGTAAGCAGCTTGAAGAATCCATAGATCAGATTCCTACTGATAAGAAAATAGAACCATCGGTTCAAACAACTGCACAAGCATTGGAAAATTCAAAATACTGCATCGACGAGGATAATCTTCGTGAAATGTTCACAGCTTTAATTAGTAACTCAATGAATGTTGATTATCAAAAGGATGCCCATCCTGCATTTGCTGAAATACTAAAGCAAATGTCTCCGTTGGATGCTGAGGTTATTAAAGTATTTAAAAATTCACCCTTAGTTGGATTGCCCATTGGAAGATATTAATTAAATGAAAATGGGGGATATAAAACATTATTAGAAAATGTGTTCATTGATTATTTTATCCCTAATTTGGATGCTTGTTCCATCTCTATTTCTTCATTAACAAGATTAGGATTGCTTAAAGTTTCATATAGTGATGTTTTATTAAATAAGGAAGCATATAATGGATTTGATGTGCATCCTTGGTTTATTTTATTAAAAAACAAATTTCCAGATAAAAATATTACTATAGATAAAGGAATTGTTTCACTGACTCCATTGGGACAATCCTTTACAAGGATATGTATACCAGGTAATATGAACATTAATAATAAGCATAATGAAGAAGTAAAGTCAGCAACAGTAGAAGAGTAATATACCCAAATGCTCTATCTGCGAATCAACAAATATAAATAAAATTATAATTGGAAGTAGGGCAGTAAAGACAGCAGTTTTTGGAATTGTTGCTGATGTTGATGATGTTGGGGAAACGTGGGAGTATGATAACTGTGAGAGTAAATTTTAAACAATCAATTTAATAAACTTTTTTTTATAAAAATAAGCTGATAGTTATTGTATGTAAAATTTTTACACACAAAAAATGACTCTACATTTATATTTCGTAGAGTCATTTTGTCTGCATAAAAAATTTATAATTATTGCGAAAATGACAATTATTCAGATGGTTAAATTTCTTGTTTATATATGTATTTTTCAAAATATTGTAAAGTAGAAAACTTCAATATTTCCTCTCTATGGTCAATGCTTTCATCAATTTTTGCTTGTTTATATAATTCAATATAAGCTAAAAATTGTTTTTTAATTATAAAGTCTTTGCCTTTCAATTTCTTGTATTCGTCAGGTCTTAAAAATGCTTTCCTGTTTTTGTCAATATATTCATCACTATTTATAACAACTGCTTTAGAATAATCAACACTACATCGCTCTTTCTTATTTGTAAATAAAGCATGTGGATGGTCAATATGAGAACGTAATGGTATGCAAAATAACTGATTATATGCTTCAACTTGAACATGAGCATAAGGTCTATCTTCTTTTATTTCCATTTGTGGATATTGTTCGTGCGGATAATCATTATAAAACTTTTCAGTCAGAAATGTGTATTTCATACAAAACTCCTTTGTATAGTAAAAAACCTCTGGTCTTTTGAACCAGAGGAAGATATATTCTCAGTGGGTCTTTTCTTTATTTTTACTTGGTTGCGCCCTACAACCAAATATTCTCAGTGAGCTTTCTTTAATTTACTTCTCGTGGCTCTACGAGAAATCTTCTTGTGAAGATACGAGAGATATATCTTTGATTCTATTATACACAATTATGCGGATTTGTAAACAGCTAAAAGAAAAAAATCTCGACTTTTGGAACTCATAAGTATATAATCGAATTACGGAACTCAAAAGTGAGGTGATTATCATGAGTCCAAAAACAGGAAGACCAGTAGTAGGAGATCCAAAAACAAATGATGTAAAAGTTAGACTTGATGACACAACACATCAAAAACTTCTCGAATATTGTGAAGAAAATAAAACAACAAAAGCAGAAGTTATTCGTAAGGCTATCATTCAATTTCTTGGTATGTAACTGCGAAGAGCCATTTGCCGACTACCAATCAAACAAAATGACTCATACATAGCCAAGCTACAAGTAGCGAGGTAAATATATTATATCTCAAAAATTGTAGCCATTCAAGAAAGAAAAGAGGCAAATTTGCATGAATGAGTTACAAAATTTTATCAGTAAGTCTTTCGGACAAGTAAGAGGATGCATAATTGATGACATTCCTTATCTTGTTGGGAAGGATGTTGTAAGTATTTTGGGATATTCAAATATCTTAGATAAATATAACATTATTATTTTAATTAAAATAAGTATCAACTAAATAACATTTTGGATTTTTAAGTTCCTTAGAAGACCAATTTCCATTGTTAAATTCAATCTTTATTTCATTATAATCTGTAATATTCAGATCAAAATCTACCGGTTCAATTCCTCTGCCCATAATACCAGAATCAAATAAAAGCATATCATTTCCATATATTTTTACATATCCGCATTCCTCAATATCTTTTTCAGAGTTTTCAATAATTACTCTTCCAAAAAGACGAGTGTATTGATTATTATTTCTATACACAACACTACCTTTTAATTCGACGAACATATCACCAGCCGACATAAAAGTATATCCATCATATGAATTTCCGATATTATCCATAATGCGATTGTTCCTATGATTAATACCATCAGAATAAAATTCTGTTATTTCTCTAATGGATGTATTTTTGATTTCTGCTCCTGAGATTAAATCTTGTTTTTGCGATGACAACGGATTTTTCATTAGATTATTATATTTCTCAGCCAGTTCTTGGTTTTTTAATTCTAAATTTGAGATTTTATCCTTTAATGATTCATTTTCTTCTTTTAAAGAAGTATACTGAGATAATTGATTTTTTAAATCCTTAATATTAGCTTTTAATGTGTCATTTTCTAATTTTAATGTCATGACATTTTCATCAAGTTTATTTTTTTCGATGTTTATATTTATAGAAAAAATACCAATAATTGCAGATATTATTAAGAAAATACCACCTATTAATGCAACTTTTATCTCATTTGCCATTTATATTCCCCTTCTTCTAAAAATATAATTGATTTATGCTAATTATACAGTAGTTCGTAGTAAAATGCCATGCAAAACATCTGTTCTGACTATATTTCTAATTTAAACTATTGTATAATATAAACAGACAACAATTATACAGATATACAGATATACAGATATACAGAGGGGGCATGTATGAGTAACATTAGTGTAAATGGAAACAAAAATAATGTAAGAGGTGATACAAAAAATACTCGGATAACAATATCAATAGGATTAATAGTTATAATTGGAATGATAATTCTATAAAGATAAATACTAAGCATTTATTTTTGAATATGTTATTACAGCCGATGTTCCTATTAAAGGAAATACATGGAGTTTTATGAATGTTGATGACAGTTATGGATTAGGAGCATGGCTTGGAAGGGAAATACAACTTCATTAAAAAATAAAGTAGAACATAGGTTTAAGATATGAGTGAAATAAATGTACAAGGCAACAATAACAAAGTAACAGGAGATAAAATAAGTAAAAAAGTAATAAATTCAATAGGTTTTGTTATTGTAATTGTAGCGATATTTTTTTATATTCTAACAATAATCAACAAAATAGTATAGAAAATATTGTTTTAGCAACATGGCAATGTAGAGAAGAATCAGACATATTTATAACATTTGAAAATAATAATATGTTTGTAATGCAAGATGGCGATATATATATTGATGGTACATATACATTTCCTAGCAAAAATAAAATACAATTAAATGTTCCATAGATGAACATGGATTTAGGATTTTTAGGAGAAATCAGTATTGAGCATAATACATTAACTATATCAAATATTAGTGCAGTTGATAATAGAGTGAATATGATGAGTGATTGTCTGACATTTGATTTAATTAAATAAGTCTAAATAAAAAGAAGTTCATACAAACAAGGAACTGATTTTTATAAAGATAAGAATTAAAGCTTTTAATATAGTACCAATATACCCATGGCCGATGTTACTTCTTGAAATTAAGGCAGAGGAATTTAAAAATAATTTTATTAATGAATTTAAAAGAGCAAAAGAGTGGCCAACTTTTTGCTCTTTTATCGTTTTAGAATATTTAACTTAATCCATCTCCGTATCTTATATAAGATATTTTCAGGCTGCAAAGGGGTATATATTTCATCAAATATATCATCATTGATTGATTTATTATTTACGTGATAAATAATTTGACGAAATACTTTTAATCTTTTTAAATAAGTTAGTAATACCGCATATAAAAATCCTGTAAAAGAATAAACTATAATTTTTATTGCGTCAGGAGTCTTAATGTTTGGTAATATAATAATATGTAATGTAGAATAAAATGATTTAATCAATAAGTTTATGAACAAACTCCATAATTGTATCCTCCATGTAATATTGTTTTACATATTATACAATATCATAACAGAGGATGATATCAGAATATATATTCAAACATTTTTACATTTCCACCTTCACAATAACATAGTCATCATTTCGGATATATTTCTGTTTGAACATCATAATTCCAAGTTCGTCAGTGGCAGCAAAATTTTCTTCGTCAATAATTTCAGATTCAAATAATCCAACCCTTAAAACAATATACTTTACCCACTCAGTTAAAACATATTCCCTCATCACATATCCCATTTTATTATACATATCTATCTCACCTCCATATTTGGAAGTATATCATATTATGTGTACGATAAAACGGACTTGTAATCTAGTAAGTAAGGTAAAAGGGAGGGATTCCCCGCTCCAAATTCTACATTTACTTATTTTTTGGTTCATACTAGAACTTAATTAAATTTCAGGGCAACCGTTCTGTAATATGGGTAGTACCTTTTATTTTTCTCCGTTTCTTCCACCTACGGCTAGGAGAAATCCTTACATTATCCTATTTCTTCCTGTACAAACAGTTGCTATAAAGAAATAGAAGAGCAGTATCACTCTTTTGGTTTATACTCAGTCACGAGCAAGTTTTCCTTCTTGGTATCGAGTGCCTCTTACAAGCCTTTTGACTCAAAATCGTTTACACTCTGTGAACACTTCCATATCTGGGTTGCCAGACTTAGGGTTTCCGCTGCTGATTGGTGGTTTAGCCCCTTCCACAAGGCATGTCACTTAGCATTTCCGCATATGACCTATTGCATATTTTCTTACCATTACTGGTATCCTTTCGGAGTGCATATCACGCTCGCCGTTTCCAGCCACGTTGTAGCTATGCAATACTATATATTCACTATAATAAAGCTTCCCAGCACTGAGGAATAGCAATCCTCAATTACGATTTACTTTATTGAACACTATGAGTTGACTAAGTTCACACATTCCTGCCTTTGAAATTCATGTTTATTACATAAATGACTTAGGCATGAAGGGCATATTCAAAACAAAAAACAGTTATGAAATCCGTACACTTATACGGCATTTACCAGTGTTCTTGATTCCTGCAAATAATCCTGTTCCAACACCAATAGTCCCTAAAGAACCAAGCGTGTTCGTAACACTGTTGACAACAGAAAGTAATTTATTTAATACATTTACAGCAGCAAGTATTGCATCAGAATTAATAAAATTTTTAACTGTATCAGTCCATGTATTGCTTAACCTGTTTAAACTTCCTTCAATATTATTAGCACATTTTCCTGCCTCTTCTGCAGCACTGCCTATTCCCTGAGAATATAAATCCAGCATAGATTCATAAGATTCCCAATCAGATAAAATAGCAGATAGCGTATTGGCATTATATTCTGTTCCAATATCTGTAAGAATGTTTGAGCGTTTTGTATCACCTTCTGGGAGTGCATTAAAAGCAGCAGATAGTTCTTTTAGTAGCTCAATAGGTGATTTTAACCGTTCTGAACCATCTACAATTTTTGTCATTGAGATTCCAATGGATTCAAAAGCGTCAACAACAGGCTTACTTGTTGTATCCTGTAAGGAAACAAAAATACTTTTTAGTGCAGTACCAACTTCCGCCCCAGATTCTTTTGTCTTTGATGTTGCAACAGCAATTAGTGCTGACAATTCATTGATTTTAACTCCGTATTGGGAAGCAATAGAAGCGGACACGGATGTAGCATCTGCCATATCCTGCATGCTGACAGCGGTATTGTTTGTTATATAGTTCTGAGAATCTAACACTTTATTTAATTCTTCAACACTGCCTTTATAATTATAGGCAGCATTTGTTGCCATGAGATAGTCATTTGCAGAATTAGATTCCATATCACCGGCGGCTTGTGCTAATAGAGATAACTCAGCCATTTCTTCGGCATTTTTGAAGCCAACGCGATACATTTCTTGGACGCCAGTTAAATAATCCGCCGCAGATTTACCATACTTTGATGCTGAATCAAAAGCAGTATTTCCTAGCTCTTTTAGCTGTTGGTCTGTTAAATCGGATGTTTTACTAATTCCAGTTAGAATGCTATCAAGTTCAATTAGCTCTGATACAGCTTCTTTTGTTTTAGATACGCCAAACATAGCGGCAGAGCTTACAGAAAACAATTGTGCTAACCCCTTTCCTGCTTCGGCAAACTGGTCTTTAAGTTTTTTGCCTAATTTTCCAAGTTTTTGTATCTCTGTATTAGCCTTTCCGCTTGACTTGTTAATACTATCCACTACATTTTGTTCGATATTAGTACCAATTTGCTGCCCAATTTTTGAATCAACAGTAAGGTTCGGTATATTAATCTTTTGACCAAGTGCGGATTCTAATTGTTTTACAATATTTGATAATGATTTTGGGTTAATCTCAACTTGCATTTTCAACTTATCAAGTTCATTTTGCAACTTAGAAACGTCTGCATTAATATTCGCTTTTGATTTTGCTTCGTCTAATTTGCATTGAAGTTTAATCAAAAATTCATCCATACATTAATTATCTCCTTTTTATTTGTGGGCATAAAACTACCGCCGAGGAAGGGCGGTAGTAATTGTCATATTTATTTAGTTTAATGTTCTATCCCTTTGAAAGAGACAATTTACTCTGCCATGTCTTTGCTCTGAGTGTGAATAATTTCTGCGAGTTTTGTAACCAACCCTTTCTGCAAATCTTCCACTGGAACATCTTTTAATGCAATATACATTTTCTGCAATAGATTTAATATATCTTTCTGATTATCAATAAGAGCTGCAATAGTTCCATAAACCGTTGATTTAATTTTCCATTCTGCTTTTTTCATTTTAAAATAATTAATCATAATTTTCCTCCCAATTTTTAATATATTCTACAATAATTATGTGATAGTTATTTATCAGCATCCATTAATAATTTGGTTGCCACAGGTATTACTTTAAGATGATTCATACAATATTCATACTTGACATCACCACTATGATTGCCACCAACGCCTTTATATGCAGTATGTAAATTTGTGAATTCATCAACTTCATCCTCTGGAATTCCTTTAATAGAAATATAATATTTATATTTTTCGTTAATTTTATCGGCTAAAATTTCTCTCTGGGCCGCCATCAAATTATCAATTTGTTTATCCTTACTGGAATTATATTCAATAATGCTTTTTATTGAATCTGTTAATTCTTTTTGAATTTCTAGAGATTGTTGTCTGTCACTGAGCCGATTCTCTGCAAACTGTTTTATTTCAGATTGAGTTTCTGAAACAGAAGATTTAATTTCTGACATAAATGCAGATAACTCTTCCTTGATATTACTGTCATGAATATTAGATTCTTCAACATCATGGTTATGCTGCTTTTTTAAATCAGCAAGATTTTGAGAAGTTTGTATAATCAATTCATGTTCTTCCCGGTTTTTTCTCATCCACTTAGTTTCAAGGCCAAGTTTATCGATGAACCATTCAAATAATGAAACAAAAACTTTGATTCCGAAAAGAATTGCAAAGACAGCAATAAAAACGTATGTAAAATCAATTTTTGTTAATTCTGTAATCTCACTCATTATATCATAATTATGCCTTTCCTATATAATCGTAATGTACTTATTAGATACATATCCAACAAGATTATCTTTTGTTTTTACTTTGTACCAACTATTATCAGCTTGCTTCATCAGATGTACTTCATCATTTGCGTTCAATACTGAAACAATATTTTTTGTTTCCACTTTTGGCTCTCTTCGCATATTCAATTTTGTGCAATTAAATACTGTGCCTTTGGCTGCAATGACATATGCTCCGGAAATATATCCTTTGTCTGTTCTATACCAATTGCCAGGAGCTTTAGCAATTAACTGTACTAATTCACCTTTTTTATATGAACCAATGATTGATGAAGATGAATTAGGGGCAGAGCGGATATTAAGGTTTCCGGATTTAGTGTTTATTTTTCCCAAAATAGCAATAACGGTTTCTTGAATTGCAGGTGAAGAATTTTGTGTTGCAGATGACTTTGTATCACCATAAATAACATTTAAATCAACACCGCCATTAATACCTGAAACTTGTCCGGACGAAGTGTACTGCCATGCATAAATATCACTTATTTCCGTCATTAATTTAGGGTTATACTGTTCATTAGGGTTGATAGATATTGCCATCTTATTGTATCCATTATAATATCTTGCCAGCCACCATTTATCACATTTAATTTGTGGAATATATGGCTTTATATATGGGTTATAAAAAGATGGCCCCGTATATATTCCAAAATCATAACCAGCAGATACGATAACATCCCTATATGCATGAATGATATCTTTTAATAAAGAGCCAAGCCCTTGCTGGCACTTATCTTCTAAATCAAGCCAAACTGTACATTTCCGGCCATTTAAAATAGATAGAACTTTTTGGGCATCAGTCTTTGCTTTTGCAACTGTGGTGGCGTAGGAATAATTGTAAACGCCATCTATTGCAATGCCAACAGAATTACATCCATTCCAATTCTGCTCAAATTTAGTGTCTGGATTTAAATCTTTACGAATTACTTTTAAAATAGCATGGTTTATTCCGGCGGATTTAACCAAAGACCAATTTATATTGCCCTGATAAGAACTTACATCAACACATTTAATAATCGATGATGCATTAAGAGTAGGGGTAGAAGAGTAGTTAATCCAGTTTGGGATGCCATACCATTTCCAACTACCAGTTTCTAATTTACTTCTGACACAATTATCTTTGCTGGATTTCATTTCAACAACATATCCATTGCCAAGATAAAACCCAATGTGATTAATGGACGATGTGGATTTTCCTTTAAATACTAAACAGGCTTTATCCTTGGGGATAGAAGATATGCTCCCTTTTGCGCCACATTTATTGTAATATCCTTGCGCTGTAGTATCAAAACCAGACATAGGGCACATAGCGCCTGAACAATCGGCGCCTATGCGTCCTGCCCCCTCTTTGAATTTATTATCATAATATTGCCTGCTATATGTAGAGGAGCTATATGTTTTGAAAAGCCTGTCACATAAATCCTTCGTAATTATTTCGCCATTTGCCCCCCATAAATAGATTGCCTTATTAGCATAAAGTTTCTCAAAATAAGAAACTACTTCTTTTACGTTTTTGGACATAAATTATCACATCCTTATTGTTTCATCGCTATATTTACGGAAGATTCAATTTTAAGTTTTAACCACTTATCAAATGAACCATATAACTGCTCAATCGCTTTTTTTGACTCCTCAGAAATCATGTTAATAGCCTCTGCATAAGCACGGTTAAATGCTTCTTCCTGAGCTGTCTTATCAAATTTGCCCGCTGATTTCAAAGCATCTGTGTATATTTGATTTACATAAAGAACAGCATCCATTACATCGGAAAGAGCATCCTTGACAAGGTTGCTCAAAGTTTCGTTCTTGGTTGCTTCTTCAATGATATTGCTTTCCTTAATTTTGGCTTTAATAAAATTAACTAAGAATACTGCAACAACGGGTACAATGGCAGTTAATACCGTATATAAAACATTGTTAATCATTTCTGAAAATTCCATATTTTACTCCTTTTTTGCGCAGTTAATTCACTTATTTTTACAAAATTTGCAATTTTTACTTTGATTAGCTTCTATATAACGGTCTTTTTGTGGACAAAATCTTTGGCTTATACACAGTTGGTCCAAAGTTCTATCTTTACCTTTACGTTTGCAAAATATCATTATTTTTTTTGTACGGTCTGATATTCGTTCTTCTGCATATATACACATCATATATTCATACCTTTATTACAAAATTAAGCTTTCCTACCTCGCCTTTATATTTAATTTTCACGATTGAATTCTCATGCAGGTAAAGCTCTACATTTTTAATTCTAATGCCACATCATAGTACGTAAGGCGGATGGTATATTTCAACCATCCGCATATATTAGCTTTATACTACAGTAACATCAACTTCATCGGATACGCTGCCATATGATATTGTTATTTTTGCGGTTCCTGCCGCAACAGCAGTTACAACACCATCTTCATCTACAGTAGCAACATCCGGCTTATCGCTTACAAATGTGCATTCCGTATTATCCAACTGTATAGGGGCAAATAAAGCGCCTTTTAAACCAATAACTGAAAGCGTTATTGTCTTATCGGCATCGGCAGTATTAAGGCTAATAGTGCCAGGGGTAGCTGCAATTTCTGTTACAACCATTGCTTTGGCAGTTTCATCAAATTCCTTTACATAAGCATATACGGCAGAGCCATCGGAACAAGAATCCCCTTCCACAGAAAGTGCTTTGCCTTCGATAGATGTGCTTGCCACACCATCAGGTGTAAAATTCATTGAAAAATTGCCGCTAGGCTGGTAAGAAGGTATAACAATTTGGACAGTGCCAACTTTTCCAAGCCTGTTGTTATGCTTATCAGCACTTAAAACAAGTTCATATACAAAAGGAGATGTTTCAGAGTCAATGGTAATAGACTTAGCAACTCTGTTATACATATATGTAGCTTTTACGGCTTCGCTTTCTACTCCATATTTTGTAAGGTCGATAGTAGTTGATTCAGGTGTAACCGCAATGATTAGCCCATTGGATAATTCAACTGCAACATCGCCAATAGGAGTGGATTTTAACACACCAATGCCATTGGTAATCTGAACGCATTCAGCTAATTTGTATACATCGTCAAGCCCTTCAGTAATCTGGGAACCTGTCTGCATTGCAATAAAGCGAATATCCCAATTTGCAGCTTCCAAACTTACGGATAATTCCCTCCCATATTTGTAAGAATAGATTAATTGATTGCCTTTGCCAGCGTTTACATTCTGTTCCTGCATAGATACTTCGATAGAAGTATTAAGGTTAGTGGTGCCAGTACATGCTAAAACGCCGTTATAATATGCGGCGAAATCAGCGGTACTTACTAAAAAATCTTTAGCGTTTTTAATACTTTTTGAGTTGTTTGACATTTGAGTGCCTCTCTTTCATTTTTTTTATAACAAAAAAGGGCTAAACCGTTATCCGATTTTGCCCTTTAAAGTTTCTTCATCTACTTTCATATCTTTATACTTGTCGTCTTCATCAAGTGAAGCCATCCAATATTTAATAGGTTCTTTGAAAGAGACCATTCCGCTGCATTCTCCGGTTTTTGCAATAGTATAGCCTTCGCGGAACTGATAACGTTTGATATATCTCCAAAATTTACGGATGGTCATATTCATAATTCTTTCTTCTGTAGTGCCCATCGCAATAACAAGTGAATCAATATAATCCTCAATATCCACTTTGTCATCATTTTTATTTTGAGCTTTTTTTGCCTTTAATAAACGCTGTTCTGTATCGGAATTTAAAAATTCATCAATATCAAAATCGATGCCATTTTGGATGATAATAATACGTCTTAAATCATCAAAGATTTGAGGTGTAATAATTTGGCCATTGATACACAAACGTAGGCAATTATCTATGCTGACTTCAGAATTTTTGCAACATAGACATATTAACTGATATGCAGAAATTAAATAATTTGACAGCCCCTCAATATGGTATTGGATTTCTAATTCAATATTATCTATACAGTAAATTAAAAAATCAAGGTAAGTCATTTTAATAATATTTTTTTCATGAAATATACTATTTTTCCTGACAGTGATGGACCTGCTCAATGACTGGAATAGTATGATATCATTCATGGTTATGGGATATAAAGTTATATTTTCATTATATTTGACTGGAAGGTTATAGATAAGAAATTGTAGGAGAGTATCTTTAGTAATATTCACAGTTATCTGCCCCATCATTATAGTTAGAAATGCTATATGTTAGACATTTCCCGTAATATTTATTATTGGGTGAATAATTTTTGCAAAATCCTTTTGGCGCTGGTTTTATATTGCCAATTCCTTTAATATTATCATTTTTATTTATTATTCTATCTATAATATCGCATAATATATCTATCCGGTTTCCATAACCATAACTTCCTACATTGTAACCCATTTCTTCTACATCATATATGGAAGGATTTGAATCCCCTGCAACCTTTACCAAAGATTTTGCAGTGAATACACAAACATATAAATTGAAATCAATAAATGAATTACGGTCTATGTCATCAATTTTTGAATCAACGAATACAAAGGTCTTTTCGTCTATTATAGTGTCATCAACAAAGTCATAATCAAAAACCTGACCTTGTTCTTCATACTTTTTTCCATCAATTAACCATGTTCCCCCGAGTAAAACATCTTTAGTTGATATTTGCTTGTGTGGAGAAGCCGATGGTGCCATTAACAGAACAAAATCATCATTATCCAATAATAAATTTATAATTGTGCTTTTATAATTTGAAGCTGTGTACAAATTGGACAATTTATTACCTCCGTTATTTTACAATATTTACTGTTATATCAGACCAATCAATGATATTTCTACCTATAGATACAAGAACAAATGACAATACCGCTGGAATAGCGGTACCGCCACCTGCATAAGAAATGAGAGATTAGTTTCATAAGATAGAAAATCATAAAAGTGCCTTAAACCATTGATTTTACTAGGCTTTTGACATATTTTTAAATCGAACATTAAGAATTTCGCAATGTTTTCATACGTTCTTTTGCTTTTTCTCTATCAATTTTTTTTGAACATTCATCAGAGCAGCACTCTTGCCTATTAGATTTTTTCCTGAAAATCTTTCCGCATTCTTTGCAAAACGTAATTCTCTTGTCTTGATGATAGTAGTCATAATACCAACCGATGCGGTCATATTCCTTTATCTGTAAAACAATAGTGCCATCTAAATCACCATTTTCTTCAATCCCATAAATTTCCTCCATAAAATTAAGCTTTACAAGACCATTATATATAGGAGATATAAGACCATTTATCCATAGAGTGTTAATGATGTCTTCATTGATTCTTATCTTTGCGGGAAGCTTTGCGAGTTTCTTCAACTCAGTATATTTTTTCTGTCCACCTTTAAAATATTTTCCTTTATATTCAAAATCTGGTTCTGTGCTTTTGGTTTCAGTAATAAACTTATTGATTTTCATTTTAAATAGAAGAGTAAATAATAATTTTTTACATTCATATGAATATTTAGATTCTTCCTGTCCCTCAATATCATTCATAATATACAAATTGTTTATATAATCCATTTCATATTTATAAAAATCAATACTTTTAACATTAACTAGCATAGAACCTTTCCGACATGCTTTGTTGATTGCTGAATTAATTCTCTTATAATACAATTCTCTTTCATAGCCAAGAATATGTGACTCACACCATTTATACATTTCTTCACGAAGTCTCTTTGGTTTATAATCTAAAATGCGTCTCATATATGTTGCGACTAATCGGAGTTCAGTCGGTTTATGCTGTTCCGACTGAAAACCATTTTCATAAATGCTTTTTGCGTAATCTAATTCATTATATTTATAATCCAAACTTATAATTTGACCTCCTGTAATTTGTAATTATAACCGAGATACTGTAAATCCCCTTTTTCATCATCTCTACAAGGCATTGGAAATAGAGTGGTGGTATTACCAGTATTTATTACTATGTTTTTGTAGATATACTTGCCATAGATTGACCATAATAATTCCTTATTGCTTTTAGGCTTTTCTTTATAGAAGTAATCGACAAGACAATTAACAATGATATAGGGATTACAATTTATCTTGTTAAGTCTGCTGTACAAACCGTCAGATTGATTATCCAGATATATTTCATGATTATCGTCTGCATTTTCATGTTCATCATCAATACTATTGGCTATAATAATATTCCTCTGTTCCGAAATAAATTTTTGGATGGCAGATTTTACTTCTTCATAATAATCCATATATTCAAATTCGTTTCTCTTATAAATATCATAATCAAATAATTCTGCGTCAGCTTTAGTTTTCTGAAATATAGCAAAGTTGATACTTTCAATATACTCGCAAAGCAAATTCATTGGACTGCCACTAATCAATACTGGACAAAATTCATAGAAGTTGGCAATAAATTCTTTCTGCTCCCTCGTTTTCTGCTCAAGCTTTTCTAAATCGCGAAAATTCATTTTGTATTTCTGTTTACAGATAACATTGTATTCATCAAGATATTTCTTATATTTTCGATTGGTGTCTTTGTAGACATATCTAAAAAAATATGGGTATTTGTCAAGAAGAGTATTGTTGTATAGTGTTTTTCTGTCTACATGTTTATCAATAACTTCTCCCTTTTTATTTTTCTTAATTTTATTTCTGTTAATCCAAACTTTTGGAATCCCCTTTACTTCCTGCCCTATTTTTGCTTTATCAATTTGTGCTGACTGCGCCTTGCAGCATTGTTGTAAACGAGATTTTACAAGTTTATATTCCTGGCTATCCTTACCAAATTCTTTCTCAATTAACGGGAGTTTAGCATACCCATTACTTGACTTATTGGTAATGGAACCAATAATGGAGCCAAATGAAAAAGTGTCTGATTCGTATAAGTCATCTTCTGTAAACAAAATTTTTTTAGGCTTTGGGGCATCGTATACAACAGGCAGTTCATCCCGGTATACTCCCTTAATCATAGTTCTGTTAGGGGTAGTCGCTAGAATATCCACATCAAAATCACTTCCTGCAAAATGAAATGTTTCATGTCCATGATAATTTAAGATAATTCCAAGTTTACAATGGCGATACCACTTCTCGGTTTCTTCATCTTTTTGCAAATCTAATATTACATGCTCGGACATATAAGTAAGAGGAGCGCGCATAGCGTCTACTTGTACAACACCCCGGGCATTCCAATAATTGGAATATGATTTACCTTCTTTAAGTAATCCTGTTACAGGTAACCCACATACATGCTGCATAAATCCATAAGGGTCGGAAACAATTACTTGAAAATTTCCATCAACATAAATATCCCCTTTACAGGCATTTTCGATTTTGGTCTTAATTAACTCCCTTATTTTTGTACGGATATATTTATCATTCTTTACATTATTATTTGCAATCAGTGCTTTAATCCAATAAGCTTCACTACATGATAAAAAACTATTGATTTTTTCTGCATCATTATTTACGCCAAGTAAAAAAAGTAGCATGTAGTAAGCATCATCATAAGAAACCTTAACAATCCACTCAACAAACTGTTCTGCAAGCTTTTCAACATCCTCTTTGCCTAAATTCAAAGTTTGTATGAATTGATAATTCAATTTTAACATCCGTTTTGCTTCTTTGGGACTTACTAATGCAACGCGCCAATCCAGTTTGTTTTTATGGCAATTATCTATATATGTATTCATTGAATCAAAGCTATCCCAAAGCTTAAACTGTGACTCGCTAATGATAACATCATATTCTCTAAGGTCAGCCTTAATATAATTCCCATTTTCATCTTTATAAATAGTATCTACCAAGTAATTTCCGCCATTAATTTCCTGGCAAAACTCATGAATAGGAAATACACACAGCATTCCTTTCAAGTAACTTTGTCTTATACAAAACTGTGACGGTACATAATCTAACCCCATTTCTTTTGACCATTTTAATGCCTGATTATATGAAATTAATCCCATACCGTCAGTTCTGTTCATGGGGGTATCTTTTATCATTTTCTGTATAATTGTATCATCTACTCCCCAGCCATTTTCGATAACGTAATTTGCCATAAAAGAGGTGGTATTTTCATAATCCTTTACCACAATGAATTTAGGTTCGCTTACTACTTTGGTAGCAGACCCATATAATCCAAAATATGCGTTAAATTTGCTGGGGGAGAACTTTTTATTCATATCTCTGCCATTATCAAGGATTTCCTTCACTTTAGGAATGATTTTTTCATTTCCAAAAACAACAGTAGAAACTCTGGCTTGTCCAGCACCGCAACTAAGTCTTTTGAACTTTTGATTGTTTATGTAAAAGCCATTATGATATAAATAATCGTATTGCTTTAAATTATCCATAACCACTGTGACATAATCAGGATGAAAGAGCATACGGTTTATTTTATCTTGAATCCTTTTTGCTTCATCAGAGTTTATAGAGATATTAATATATTTTTTATACAACCTTTCTATAAGATTATTTTTAATTTTAATAGTTTTTAGCTTTTGTGCGATAGCAGTAGCAGATTTTATCCCTTTTTTTGATTGTTGATATGTAAGCGCTATTCTATACATGTCTCTAGTTTTTATAAGGATTTCTAATTTATTTTTATCAAGAACCCTATTTTGGACATTCCGTATGGTTTTTAGCATTTGGCTATCTGATAATCCAATTATTTCGTTCAGGTTCTTTGATTTATCAAATGTGTCATTTATTTCATACCCAAATTCTTTAAGCCGTCCAGAATGATACTTTCTAATATATAAAGGTCTGTTAACTATATCATTCACCCCCAGTTCTATACATTGTTCCAAAATTTTTCTTCAGAATCATAGCCAAGCCATTTTAATAAATTCCTCATGTGATGGAAACAATCGTAGTGCCGGTATTCTCCGTCTAAGCCCTCAACATATTCTTCCTCGTCACAAATTCAAAAATCTCATTTCCCCTTTCAAAACATGAAAGTTCATACTCATACCTAGATACATACTTATCAATATATTTTTCGCCACAATCATTAGCAGCAGTGGCAGCCTGGTGAACAATCCTACATATATTTTCTACAATAGTTTCTCTGGTTCCAGGTATATACTGTGTATCGACTTTTTTAGAAGATAATTTCATCCTGTCTTCTAAGTCATTACGATTTAGCCACATGGATAAAGAATACATGCCTTTATGCTTATCAAAATGATATGCACATTCTACAAAATAATTTTTGTATCCAAAGTCAGATAACTCAATGGTAAGTGTGTTTCCCGTGAATTTTGGTTTCATCATTTCTCTTAACATTATTTAACATCCTCCATCATTTAATTGGTACATTAGAATTTGCAAGTTATTTTTTATGAGATACTTTATTGGCTTTTCATAAATAATTAGCCATCCAACCAGACTTCCCAGTAGCCATCACGATACCTTGTTTTTAAAGTATCAAAATGGAATCTGGCAAGCTCCATAATTTGATAGATATAGTAGCAGTAGTCTATTTGACCGCTACGAATATTCCGCAATACATCATTTATGTAAGCGCAATATCCTTGCCAATTTGTTTGGCCATAATATGTACCTTGTGTTTCTCCATTCCATTTTCCAGATTCTTTTGAATTTTTTCCTGTGAGTTTAGTGATATTTTTATTATGAGGTGTAATGAACAATTTCCTTATATTAAATTCCTTTTGCCATTTTTCATCTGTAAGATTGGAAGATGGCCTTCCATTTGTGTTCGAGACAATTTTCATTTCTCTAAGTTCCTCTAAAGTTATATGCTTATATTTTTGTCGTTCCTTTCGCTGGGTTGACTGGTTGATAATATCTATCTGTTTGGTAATTCTCTTTCTGTTTGGTAAAGTAGTGTTGAAATCTTCAATGGTGATTTCTCCACCGAAAGTAGTATAATCTACTTCATAAATTCCATATCTGTTATTTATTTCTGCCATTAGTTGCTATATATCCTCCTTTTTAGTTTGATGTTTTTTTAGTTTGATGTTTTTTTAGTTTGATGTTTTTTTAGTTTGATGTTTTTTTAGTTTGAT
>QXWV01000101.1 GCA_009911195.1 Lachnospiraceae bacterium
GTTTGTTAGTTTTATTGTTGTTATAGTTATCATGTTTTGTTTCTCCTTTCCCTTTTTATAAGTTGTAAATACATCTGAGCTAGTTTTCGTTTTGTGTTTGCTTTTTTGTGATTGCCTTATACGTTTATCTTCTCCAAATATTTTTTCAACTATGTCCGATACTCAGTCCAAGAACTGATTAGCTAATGGCGGTTTTAAAAATCTGTAAATTTCAATAACTCCTTTTTGTTTTAGGAAAAAGATAGCTGAAGCCGAGAAATGTATGGTATAATATGGGAAAAGAAATGTAAGTGAAAATAGAAATTTAACATCTAAAGATAAGGATGGAAATATTTTTATTAATGGTATAAAGTCGGAAAACGGCATGGAAAACCAGTACTCCTGAAAGTACACAGTGGACAGATGTATCAAGAGGGAATCAAGTTCTTTCTTTCGGAAAATGATGTATGGTTGACGGAAAGAGTAGATGTTAAATATTTGGAAAAGATATGATTTTGAACCACAAATAGAGTAAGAACTAAATGAAAAACTATTATGGTTATTTTAATGTAAAAATTATTTTGAGAAAATGATGAAAAAATCCGGTTTTTAATATTATATGAGGACGAAAGTATGAATTTGACATTATTTGATGAATATGATTTAAGGGCAAGAATCAGTGTATGGATAATATTAATAGCCCCAGTAATTATTCCATTATATATTATTAGTAATTCAGTAAGGAGTTTATCTGCGACTGCGTTGATTCTTATTACATTAATCGCCCTATCAAACCTTTTTATAGTTAAAATAAGGGAAATTGCTAAAGATAAATATGATATAAAGCATGAATACATAAAAATTTATTTTAATCAGCATTTAAGTAAAGAAGCTTTAAATATAATTCTAAAAAAAATAGAATCTATCAATTGTGATTTGGCTAGGATTTTAGAAGATAGAAATAGTGATAAATATGACGAAGCATTAGATATTGTTCTGGCAATAATAAAAAAAGATGTAAGAGATAACAAATTAGTATATGGGGAAAATATTCAATATGGATTTTGTAGAAATCTATATGCGGTTAGATTATTTGGAAGATGTATGTCTTTTATTATGGTTTTTGTAGAAGTTTTATTATATTATAATGATGTTATTGATGAGATATCCACAATAGTATCAGTTCTAATTAGTGCATTGTTTTTTATATTATGGTTTGTATTTGTTAAAAAAAATATTGTTGAATTTTCAGCAAATAATTATGCGGAAGCATTTTTTGATGCATTTATATAAAATTCACCAGTGTAATGTATCATTGATATCCGGAAAAGAGGGCAGGAGGCTGACCATGCAGTGTCCATGCAGTGTCCATTGAGGTAGTGGGGGTCATGATTGAACAATTTAGAACAAAGTTTAAAATGCTTACCAAATATCGAAAAACACACGTTCGATAAACACCCTTGACAAATACGAACATATGTTCTATACTTATAATTGTCAGAGAAACTTAAATGCAAGAAGACCTATCCTCAAACGGTGCGCCTACACCATCGGACAGGTCTTTCACATACACACAAATTCATAAATATGAATTTGACTGAGCAGAAACGCTCACTTGTATTATTACATATTTAAAACAAATTGGTCAAGTGGTAATTTCTAGCGATTCTGCGAATGTTTTTCACAATGAGTGAAAAAAACTAAATATGAAAATATAGGGCTATGACAAAACGATAATTTTGATTATTGTCCATTTAAATTGGTGTGTTAATTACACTGTATTTTTTATACCCATTTTTATGAAAAGAATCCAACTTTCAAGAGAGTATAAATATAGCATCAGAATAATGTAGAAATCAGTAGTACATAAAATTATCAAAGAGGTGAATTGATATGGAACAGTTTTTAACTACATACTATGCAAACAATGCAAAAAAACTTCATGATACAGTTAATAAAATATTATCGAAGTTTGGAGGGCTATCGAATAAAGATTTAGATGATTTCTATTCGCTTGCCAATGAAGTGTTTGTAGATGTCTTGAGACGATATGATGGCTCCCAGCCATTTGATGGTTTCTTATATTTTTGCCTGTCAAATAAAATTAAAACAGAAATCACAAGAAGAAATCGGGAAAAACGAAAAGTTGACAGAATGTCGATTTCAATTGATACACTTATTGGTGATGATGAAAATTCTACGATAGGGGATATGATTGCTGATGACTTTAATATTGAAAAAGAAATATTTGATAAAAATGAAGAGGGATATAGTAAAAGGATGCTGCTATATCTTAGCAGATTATCAAATCTTCAGAAAGAGATTTTAAAATTGACCATAGCAGGTTATCTTCCAAATGAAATTAAAGAAGAATTACATATAAGTGAAAAAGAATATACCGATTGCTATGCTGCGATTCATTCATATAGAAATGTTTCAATATTGTTTTAAATAATTTATATACATTGCCGCGAATTTTAGGAGGGATTTTCAAATGTCAAGACCAAGAAAACAAACGTATCCGTTAGAAACATATTTAATCAGTAATAAAGAAGGTGATATATCCAATAATGCTGATACACAGAGGAAACCGGCATGGAAAGCAATAATCAATGGGCTCATTGTAACAATTCTTACAGATGACTATATCCCTCCTATTATTCTAGCGGAAGAAGAGAATAGTCAATTGAATATAGTTGATGGAGGTAGTAGGACTGCTGCTTTCATGATGTATAGATATGGTAATTATAAAAATTTCATCTTCTGTAGAGAATTCAATTATTTCATATAGAAAAAAGGTTAAAGATAAAAACGGAAGCATTACTTGGGAAGATGCGAACTTTGATATTAAAGGAAAAATTTACGAACAGCTTCCAGAGGAACTGAAGAAAAAATTTAATGGATACCAGATTGAAACAGTTATCCATGAGAAGTGCGATAAAAATAGAATAGCAACATACATTAAGCGTTACAATGAACATTCCTCAATGAATACAAATCAAAAAGCGTTTACTTATATAGATAAGTTCGCAAACAAAATCCGTAAAATAATGGACAATGACTTTTTCTTAAATTGTAATGTTTACTCTGATAATGATAAAGAAAAAGGTGTTATTGAAAGAATTATTGTTGAGACAGTTATGTGTATCAATCACTTTGACGGATGGAATAGGGAGGCAAAAAAACTTTTTAAATATATTAATGCCTATGGAACAAAAAAAGAATTTGATATTTTAGAGGATTATATATTCAGATTAGGTAATACCGTCACCGAAGATGTAAAAGATATTTTCAACAAAAAGGATTCATTTATCTTTCTAACTTTGTTTGATAGATTTGTAAAACTTGGATTCGATGATATCAAGTTTACAGAGTTTTTAAGAAAATTCAAGTATGAACTCAGAGAAACAAGCAGAAATAAAAATGGGCTCTTGTTTGATGAAATGAAACAGAATAGCAGTACGAAAGATAAGCAAGTGATTATTGATAAATTAGATATGCTTGAAAAGTTGATGCTTGAATTTTTGCATATGGATAATACAAATATTGCGCATATTGCTGTGGAAGAATTTATTGCGGATGTTCTTGGCATGGACGTCGAAGGGGTTTGTGATGATATGAAAGATTTTAACGAAACGTTGGAGCGACTGTTGGACAATACAGTGAAAGTTGGTTCTAAATTGTTGAATGAGGAAAATAGATTTTCGCTATTGGCAATGATGGCCTACTCCTACAAGGAAGATAAGGATTTGGATAGTTGGATGGCCGAATATGCCAAAAATAATAATACCTATTTCGTAGACCAAAAAAAGAATTTCTTACATATGAAACATGATTTTGAACAATATCTAAAAAAAGGTGCTTAAGGAGGATGAGGAGATGGCAACTATTATTAATTTTCAAGAGTATGTTAAGTCAAAAGGCAGGAAGGGAAAACGCAGAGAAATAGTAGGTAGTTCTTCTGAATTTGGAAGAATTATATATTTTAAGAAGGAGGCTATTGAACAGTGAGATATAAAGCAATGACGGTAAAGTGTTCAATATAGAGTGCCTGCGGCTCATAGTTTGCAGGCTGTGGAAAGGGCATGGGGATTAGGGTGATAAAATGACATAAAAAATATGTAATCAGGATATGCTATTTATCCTGATTATCATCATTAATTATTGGATAGCCGTTTCCTTGAATATCAGTTGCAATATCGTTCAGATGTTGCTTTTTAGAATAATTTTTTTTATCCATGATGACACCGCTTTCCCATGTTCCTTCCGGGATAGTTCGAATATTTTTATTCTTATTAGATGCTTTCATTGTGACCTCCTGATTTTTTAATAGAATTAGTATAACCAGGAAAATAAAAAGGGATGCATGGATTAATGTAATGGAGAGAAATTATGGAATTAAAGTATCTAACTTAAGATATGCAACAATTGGAAATTAAATTGCATATGCATACAGCTACAATGGAGGAATGATTGGTTTAATGAATACACATAGCGGATTCCCATGAGGGAGGTTGTTAGAAAACACTGTCTAACAACCTCAAGTCTGTGAAATATTCCCGCTAATCTAAATCATTGTCTGCGCAAAGTAAAGCTGCCCACCAACTGGTTCAATATGTCGGCCTGGTTGGAGAGTTCTTCACTGGTGGCAGCGCTTTCCTGGGCAGTGGCGGAGTTGGACTGTACCACATCGGAAATCTGGCTGACGGCCTGGTTAACCTGGTCGATAGAACTGGTTTGCCTTTCTACGGCAGCATCCATCATTGCCATCTGTTCAGCCGCCTGCCCGGCCAGTTCAACTACCTGGGATACGGAGGAGGTAACATTGGTAACGGCATCGGCACCATTGCTTACGGCTTCGATGGAACGGTGAACCAATTCCATAGTAGCTTTTGCTGCCGCATTGGATTTGGAAGCCAATTCCCTTACTTCCGTTGCTACCACGGCAAAGCCTTTTCCGGCTTCGCCAGCCCTTGCAGCTTCTACAGAAGCGTTTAACGCCAGAATATTGGTCTGGAAGGCAATGCCTTCGATAGTATCTATAATATGCTTTATTTCATTGGATGTGGCAGTAATCAGCTCCATAGCCTGGTTCAGGTTTTCGATATTTTTCTTGCTTTCTGCCAACTGCATCTGTGCACCGTCCATTGCGGTTTTAGTCTGCTCAGACAATTCGGCAGTTTTTTTCGCATCCATGTCCATATCCGAAAGGGTGGCAGAAAGCTGCACTATGGCGCTTGCCTGCTCGGTAGAGCCTTGGGAGAGGGCGGTGCTGGAGGAAGCTACCTGGGCAGAATTATTGGAAACATGGTTGCTTGCCTCGGCGATGCCGCCTAAAGTCTGGTTCAGCTTGTTGCTTATAGTTTGCAAATCTTCCTGAAGAGACCGGAAATCGCCGGGATAATGCGCCTGGACGCTGTCTGTGGTCAGGTCACCGTTGGCAATGCTGCTGAGTATGACGCCGATTTCCTGTAACATAACCCTGAAGTTTTCCACCAAATGTGCGGTGGAATCGGAGAGTATACGGGTCTCATCCCGGGTTGTTACCTGTGGAAGCGGGCTGTTGAGGTCGCCTTCCGAAAGGGCATGCAAACGTTTGGCACACTTAACAATAGGACCCGTGATGGAACGGCATATAAAGGCGGAAATCAGAATGACTAAGATGCAAAGGGCTATACCTACCGCTAACTGGACGTTGTTTCCTACATAGGCATAATGCAAAAATTCATCTTCGCTGATAGTGACGCCCACGCTCCAGCCATCCGTTCCCGGGATAGGGGCATAGCCCTGGATGTACTCCGTATTGTCTTCAGGATAAGTATATGTACTAATGCCGTGTTCCCCGGCTACCATTTTCTGTTCAATAGAACCCAGTTCCTGTATGTATTTGTCATCGGGATTATTGGCCATTTCCTGGATAAGGTTCTCCTGGCTTGCTACTTCCTCTGTTTCCAGGGCAGCGATGGTGGTTCCTTCTTTATTAAGAATATAGGCATCCCCCTCTACGCCGATTTGTATCTCGCTGATAATGGATTGCAGAATATTAGTATCACACTGGAAATATACCACACCCTGGATGGTATCATCTGCTATGATAGGGGCGGATACTACTAGATAGGCATCGTTTCCCTGCATATAAGGGGACGACATATAGCTTTTTCCCTGGAGAGCAGCCTGGAAAAACGGTTCGCCGGATACATCTGTACCATGTGTTGTATCCTTCCCCTGGGGGTCAGCGATGCCTCCAAACCGCATGTAATATGCATCTACTTTGGACTGTACAAAAGCCTGCTTCTCAGAAAGTGTTATTTCCGGGGAAGTAAGGATGGGGGAAGAAGCAATTTCCGAAATAGTTAAGGTGTAAGTTGATATCATGTTCTGGGCGGCCAGGGCGGCCAAATCCGTTGTTTCAATAAGAGTCTGTTCAATAGCTGCCAACGTGGAATTCCGGGAAATGGCAGTACTCAATGCTACATTAATAAATGAGACGCCCATTGTGGCCAAAATAACCAGTATCATAATTTTAGTCTGAATCTTTTTCATTTCTTTTGCCGCCGCTTTTTAGCGGCGTTAACCTCCTTTTTCTTTTTTATAGACCCTTTGGAATCTTGCCAAAACAAATTTCTTGTTATATTTTACATGAGGTTGAAAACGAATGCAAGAGCTTCCAGGAAAAGCTTACGGAAATCAATTTTTATGGGCAGCGCAGCGGGTAGGGTGTTTGGCCCATGCAGTGTTCGGTTTTGCGGCTAAGATAAAAAGCAGATTTCACTAATGAAATGGGGAAAGGGGCTGGATGCTGTCGGGTCAGAAGCAACGGGCATCCATGCCCATGCTTCCTAAAACCGCCATCCATGGCGGTTTTTCCCTGGATATGAACCATTTCATAAGTGAAATTGCTGCTTTTTATC
>QXWV01000102.1 GCA_009911195.1 Lachnospiraceae bacterium
CACTGCATGGGCCAAACACCCTACCCGCTGCGCTGCCCATAAAAATTGATTTCTGTGGGAAAAGCCCTGGGGAAATCAAAAGATTTTAAGAAAATAAAATATAGGACTGGAAATTATACAAATATATGCTATACTCTCTCATAACGTAATATGGTCGGAAGAAAGGTATGGTATTTTGGAGATGGCAAAAGATAATTCGTTTTATAGTAAAATATTCAGGCTGGTACTGCCAATTGTAATTCAGAATTTACTGAGTGCAGCAGTAAGCTCGGCGGATGTGATTATGCTCAACTATGTGGGGCAGTCATCCATTTCTGCGGTTTCGCTGGCCTCCCAGTATGCCAATGTTCTTTTTATGGTATTTTATGGCTTGGGCACTGGAGCTACTATGCTATGTGCGCAGTATTACGGGAAAGGGGATATGCAGGCAATTCAGGCGATTGAAGGAATTGCGATGCGCTTTTCGCTGGCCATTTCCCTTGTGTTTGCAGGGGCGGCCATGTTCGTTCCTGAAGGGATGATGCATATTTTCACTACCGATAGGGAATTAATTGCCATTGGAACAAGCTATTTGCGGTTTATGAGCGTGAGTTATCTGTGCTGGGGAATTACGGAGGTTTACTTGGCTGTTTTAAGAAGCGTGGGGCGGGTAGTAATCAGCACGGCGATGAATGTGTTGGCCTTTTCCCTGAATATACTTTTGAATGCCGTGTTTATTTTTGGCCTGTTTGGCGCCCCGAAGCTGGGGGCCATGGGGGTGGCTCTTGCCACATCTACATCCAGATTTATTGAGCTATTGTCTTGCTTCGTTGTATCTTGCTTAAGCAAGGATATTAAACTGGATTTCCGGTATCTGTTAGTGAAGAATAAAATGCTTTTTAGTGATTTTGTCAGACTCTCTTTGCCGGCTCTGGGGAATGACATTGCCTGGAGTGTGGCATTTTCCATGTATTCTGTAATTATCGGGCATCTGGGAACGGATGCGGTGGCTGCCAATTCTTTTGTAATCGTAGTGAGGAATTTCGGCACTATACTATGCTTTGGAATGGCCAGCGCAGGCGGCATACTGTTAGGGAACATTATCGGGGAGAATAAACTGGAAGAAGCCAGGGAAGGAGCGAAGAAACTAATGAAGCTGACTGTGGTTACAGGGGCTATCGGTGGTTTGATTATCTTAGCTTCCATGCCTCTGGTGCTCAGTTATGCCTCTTTGTCGGAACAGGCTATGCATTATCTGAAATATATGCTGCTTATCAATACATATTATGTCATGGGGGCGGCTGTGAATACAACGTTAATCGCTGGAGTTTTCCGGGCAGGGGGCGACAGCAGGTTTGGATTTATCTGCGATACAATCGATATGTGGTGCTATGCAGTGCCCCTGGGCTTCATTGCAGCCTTCGCCCTGAGGCTGCCTGTTATGTGGGTTTATTTCCTGCTGTGCACCGATGAGTTTGTAAAATGGCCATGGGTGCTGAAACATTATAAAAGCGGTAAATGGCTGAACAATATTACGAGGGATAATTTATTTTCATAAGCTAGAGCCGGGCTTTTGAAAAAATCCTGCCATGCAATTCTTTCAATGATAATCATACATATTCTGCTTCGTACAAGCATATAAAAGCATAGGACAAAGTACAAGCGGAGGAATGTTTATGTATGAGAATAGGCAGGTCCGTGAAGTCGGACAACTTTTTAAATGCGATGCGGAGAAGGGGCTAAGCCACGGGGAAGCGGCGGGAAGGCTGAAGCAGTACGGGAGAAATGTGCTGAAGGAGCAGAAACAAAAGACAAAGCTGGCTCTGTTTATGGAGCAGCTTAATGACCCCCTAATTTTCATTCTTTTTGTGGCCACTGCCATATCCCTGTTTCTGGGGGAGACGGAGGATGCCATAATTATTGTGGCAGTCATTGGAGTGAATGCCTGCGTGGGAGTGGTGCAGGAAGGAAAGGCAAGAAAGGCCATTGAAGCGCTAAAGAAGCTGACAAGCCCTCATGCTATCGTGAAGCGTGAAGGGAAACAGGCGGAGATTCCGGCAGGGGAACTGGTGCCGGGGGATATTGTCTGCCTGGAAGCCGGCCGTCAGGTACCGGCGGATTTGCGCCTTTCCAAAACAATGGGCCTGAAAATCGAGGAATCGGCATTGACAGGGGAATCGATTCCGGTGGATAAGGATGCCGGATATGTGGCAAAGGAAAAGGAAGAGATTGGGGATTGCAAAAATATGGCTTATATGTCCACCAATGTCACTTATGGCAGGGGGGAAGGGATTGTGGTTGCCACTGGAATGGATACCCAGATTGGGCATATTGCGGGCATGATTAGCGAGGCAAAAGAGGAAATGACGCCGCTCCAAAAGAGGTTGGCGGATTTGGGGAAAGTGCTTAGCGGCCTGGCCGTTTTTATTTGCGTATTTTTGTTTTTTGTGGCGGTAATGCAAAAGAGGGATGTAGGGGATATGCTGCTGACGGCGATTTCCCTGGCAGTGGCGGCAGTGCCGGAGGGGCTTCCGGCGATAGTAACGATTGTGCTCGCTTTAAGCGTATCCAGAATGGTAAAAGTAAATACTATTATCCGTAAACTTCCGTCTGTGGAAACGCTGGGTGCGGTAAACGTGGTCTGTTCGGACAAAACGGGTACGTTGACCCAGAACCGTATGACGGTAAAAAAGTGCTATGCGGAGGGCAGGATGCTTCCTTCGGATAAGCTGGATATGGGGAGGCACAGGGAACTTTTGTCAGGATGTGTGCTTTGCAATGATGGCGTGATTGGAGGGGGAAGCCGTATTGGAGACCCTACAGAACTGGCCTTGCTGGATTTGGCGGAAAAATATGGTCTGTACAGGGAAAATATGGAGAAGGAATATCCCCGGATAGGGGAAAAAGCTTTTGATTCCGACAGAAAGATGATGACAACTTTGCATAAAGGCAAGGGGGGAAGAGTATCTTATACAAAGGGGAGTACGGAGGAGGTGCTAAGGAATTCCAGATATTTGTTATCCCGGGGGAAAAAGATACCTTTGAACGAGTCTGCGAAGAGGGAGATAGGGCATGCGGCAGGGCAAATGTCGGCAGAGGCCCTTCGGGTTCTGGCGGTGGCGATGCGTGAGGATGCGCCGGAAGCGGAGGAGAGGGAGCTGACCTTTGTAGGGCTGGTGGGAATGATGGACCCGGCGCGGCCGGAAGCGGCAGATGCGGTGCGCGTATTTCGGGAGGCCGGTGTGGATACTGTGATGATTACAGGAGACCATGTGGATACGGCCTATGCCATTGGGAAGGAACTGGGCATTGCAGGCAGTAGGGAGGAATGTATCAGCGGCAGTGAACTGGATAAGATGGGGGAAGGGGAGTTTGACCAAAAGGCGGAGCGCATTCGCATCTATGCCAGGGTTTCGCCGGAACATAAAGTAAAAATAGTGAAAGCCTTGAAAAAGAAGGGGAAAATAGTGGCCATGACGGGGGACGGAGTAAACGATGCACCTTCCTTAAAGGCGGCGGATATCGGCATTGCCATGGGGATGAACGGTACGGATGTGGCAAAAAATGCATCGGATATGATACTGACCGACGATAATTTCGCCACGATAAAAAAGGCAATTGAAGAGGGGAGAGGTATTTACGAAAATATAAGGAAGGCTATCCTGTTTCTGCTTTCCTCCAACTTTGGGGAAATTATTACAATGCTGGCGGCAATTCTCGCGGGATTCCCTTCGCCGCTAAAAGCCAGCCATATTTTGTGGATTAATCTAATTACGGATTCTTTCCCGGCGCTGGCTTTAGGGGTAGACGAAAATGACGGAAAGGAACTGATGCGGCAAAAGCCAAGGAAGAGCGATGAGAATCTTTTTGCCCATGGAGGGCTGGCCTGTACGCTTTGTTATGGTGCAGTGATTGCGGCCATCAGTATTACTGCTTTTTTACAGGTGCCCTATGGGGCATTGAGAGGGCAGGGGCTGCCGGTGAATTTGTATAACCTAAAGGCGATGCTCAGTATGCCGGAATTGCTGAATAAGGCGCAGACCCATGCGTTTACCGTGCTGGGTATGAGCCAGTTAGTACATGCGGTGGGGATGCGGGATGTGAATAAATCGGTATTCAGGATGAACCATCTTTCCAATCATTATATGATATTTGCCTGTACGGCAGGAGTCATTTTGCAGGCGTTGGTGACGGAAATCCCATATTTTATCGGGTTGTTTGGAACGGTACAGCTTTCATTTAGGGAATGGGGGCTGTTAGCGGCATTGTCCGCAATGCCCCTTGTAGTGCATGAACTGCTGGTAGCAGGGGGGATTGCGGAGCAGGGGGATAGGAAGAAGAGGAAGGAAATGGATGGAGGGGAACGGATGGAAGTTTATGCGGCGGAAAGAGAAGGGCAATAAAGAAGGATAAAGAAGGGGAACGAGGGGATATGGGTTTGGACGGCAGGCTATGGCAGATATGAGGGGAATGTAGGAAATTAGCCATGCCTTCATCTGTGTGGAAATTGTTTGGGCAGGATTTCCGCACGGATGAGAGGCTGGCTGAATGCATATGCTGGCAAGTGAGTTTTAAAATACTTTCGTAATAGCCAGGATGAGGAGGAGAAGGCCGCCGATAATGGAGAAGTTCAGGTCTGATTTGGAAGATAACAGCCTTCCCAGACGGCAGCCTCCATATATGGCGAGCAGACTAATGAGGAATGTGAGCAAGGCTGTGAGCGGGAGTGGGAATTCGGAAGATGCGGCTCCGATGCCTGCAGCGGCACTGTCGGCAGAGAGGGCGAAGCCCAGGGAAAGTGCCTCAACGGGGGAGAGGACCTCCACATCATCACAGTTGGCTTCTTTGATTGTTTTCTTGAGGGAACTGTCAAAAATCTTTACCAGGGCAAGTGCAAATAATATGGCAAAGGAGAGGAAAGAAGTAACCGCAGGAGGGATGTATGCCTTGAAAAGAGCTCCGATGATTAGGGAAGAAATCAGGAGCAAATCGGAAAGCGCAGCCACAATAACAGCGGATACAGGGGGGATTTTTACTTTATCTGCACCATATGCAAAGCCGGCGGTAAAGGCATCGGCAGAAAGGGCTATGATAAGCAGTATGAGTTTGGAAATTGAAAAAAACAAGTGTGTTCACCTGCCATTCATGTTTGATTTATTGTATGTGAATATGATATAATTGACTTTAATAATGGAAAAATAGTTGCCGTGCCCTCTGGCGCAAACAGCAACAAAAAATACAAGGAGGCTACTGCTATGCTTTTGTAAAAGCCTGGCAGGAAATATGAGAAGCTTTATGGACAACAGACAATATAAGACAAAAGAATTGCTTAAAAGATTCGCCCCTTATTTTAAACCATACAGAAAAACATTGTTTTTCGATTTATTTTGTGCGGCGCTGACTACTGTATGCGAGTTGGTGCTGCCGCTTATAATGAGATATATTACCAATGAAGGGCTCTACAACCTGGCATCTCTTTCGGTGCGCACCATAGGCGGCTTAGGGCTGCTTTATCTGGGGCTGCGTATTGTAGATACTTTGGCCAGCTATTATATGGCCGATATGGGGCATGTCATGGGGGCAAAGATTGAGACGGATATGCGCCGGGATGCCTATTCCCATTTGCAGAAGCTATCCAACACATATTATAATAATACGAAGGTAGGCCAGATTATGGGCCGGATTACCAACGATTTGTTTGATGTGACGGAATTTGCCCATCATTGCCCGGAAGAGTTTTTTATTGCGGGGATAAAGATTCTTACGTCTTTCATTATATTGGCGGGGATTCACCTTCCCCTGACGCTTATTATTTTCCTGGTAGTTCCAGTGATGATTTGTGTGTGTATGTCGCTGAATTTTAAGATGCGGGGAGCTTTTGGAAGGCAGAGAAACCAGATTGGGGAATTGAATGCCAGAATAGAGGACAGCCTTTTAGGGCAGAAGGTGGTAAAAGCTTTTACCAACGAGGAGGAAGAAAACCGGAAATTTGAAAGGGATAACGGACATTTCCTGGATATAAAGAAGGAAACTTACCGCTATATGGCGGCTTTTCAGAGCACTACAAAAATATTTGACGGCATCATGTACCTGGCGGTGCTTGTCGCCGGGGGCGTTTTTATGGTAAAAGGGATGATTGTGCCTGGAGACCTGGTGGCATATATGCTTTATGTGACAACAATGATTGCTACAATCCGACGGATTATAGAGTTTGCGGAACAGTTCCAGCGGGGGATGACTGGGATTGAACGCTTTTTGCAGATTATGGATGCAGATATTGAGATTTTTGATGAGCCGGGTGCAAAGGAGATGGAAGGGACAAAGGGGAATATTGTTTTTGACAATGTGAGCTTTGAATATCCGGATGACCACAATATTGTATTCACCGGCCTGAACTTAAATATCCGCCATGGTGAGAAGGTGGCGATTGTAGGGCCTTCCGGTGGGGGGAAGACTACACTTTGCAATCTGATTCCAAGATTCTATGATGTGACAGAAGGGCGAATACTGATAGACGGGGAGGATATCAGGAATTTTACATTAAAAAGCTTACGGATGAATGTGGGGATTGTCCAGCAGGACGTATATCTTTTTTCCGGTACGATTTATGAGAACATTATTTATGGGAGACAGGATGCGTCAAAGGAAGAGGTGATGGAAGCGGCGAAAAGGGCAGGAGCACATGAGTTCATTATGAATTTGAAGGATGGCTATGATACCTATGTAGGGGAAAGGGGGGTCAAACTGTCCGGCGGGCAGAAGCAGAGGATTAGCATTGCCCGTGTATTTTTAAAAAATCCTCCTGTGATTATTTTGGATGAAGCGACTTCGGCGCTGGATAATGAAAGCGAATTTGCAGTGGCAAAGTCACTGGCCAGGCTGTCGGAAGGGAGAACCACCCTTACAATAGCCCATAGGCTATCCAGTATACGTAATTCCGATAGAATTCTTGTCCTGACGGAAAAAGGTATTGAAGAGGAGGGAAAACATGAGGAATTATTGCAAACACAAGGGATTTATTACCAGTTCTACACAATGGCAAACGAACTGAAATAACAAAACTTAATTGTTTTACCGTCATTCAAAGTGTAAGGCATCGCGTAATGGCCTTTCTTTCTTGCTAATGGATGTCGATTTTTGTATAATGATTAGACAAGGCGCGTTTAATTAAATACAAAAATAGTGACGATGCAAGGAGAAAAAAACATGTGGAAGAAAAAAATTTGCGTTATTGTCGGAGGTGCGAAGGGCAAAGGGAGCAGTCTTGTAGAAGAATATGCAGGACGCAGCTATTATGTTGCCTTTATGGACATGGACAAGGAGCGCGGCAAATTACTGAAAGAGAAAATGGAAAAGAGATATGGAAGAAAAGTTTTTTTCTTTCATGGGGATGCGGACAGCGAGGAGGATTTGGAACTGTTTGCAGGAGCAGTAATTGGCCAGTACCGGAAAGTGGATTGCCTATATTATCGGACGGATATTGCAGGTAGGGCAAAGGAAATCGAAGAACTGTTAAAGCACCATGTGAAAAACAACGGTAAAATAGAAACAATTTACTGATTTTATGTTGTAGTTCGCCTTTCCACGGAGAATGCTGGGAGAAACGGTTTGTGTTGAAATGGGATAAGTAATGGAACAATGGTGGCAGTTGACATAGGATAAATGGGTCTTGTTGTTTTGAAAACTGTGTACCGGCAAAACTGTAAGGGATTATGCCTGTAGGACAGGCGGAAAGGCGTTCATATGAAATTAACTTTTATTGGGGCGGCCCATGAAGTGACGGGAAGCTGTCATTATTTGGAAGCTGCTGGCAAACATATACTGGTAGATTGTGGGATAGAGCAGGGGGTTAGGAAGTACGAAATGGCGGAACTGCCCATAGAAGACGCTATGATTGATTATGTGCTTTTAACCCATGCCCATGTGGACCATTCAGGTATGCTGCCGGCTTTATATGCCAAAGGATTTCGGGGGCAGATACTGACAACGATTGCCACAGCGGATTTGTGCAGCATTATGTTACGGGACTGTGCACATATCCAGATGCAGGAAGCGGAGTGGAAGAACAGGAAGGCAAAGCGACATTCGGATATACAGCCCCATGACCCCCTTTACACTATGGAGGATGCGGATGGTGTAATCAAAAGGCTTGTTCCATGTAAGTATAACCACATGGTGGAACTTTGCGATGGAATAGAAATACGTTTTACGGATGTGGGGCATTTGCTGGGTTCTGCCAGCATTGAGGTATGGATTAATGAGGATGGGCAGAAGAGGAAAATAGTATTTTCCGGCGATTTGGGAAATATAGACCAGCCCTTGATAAAAGACCCTATTATGACAGAAGAGGCGGATTATGTTGTAATAGAGTCCACCTATGGAGATAGGATACATTCCGAGGTAAAGCCGGATTATGTTTCGGATTTGGCCAGGATACTGCAGGAAACCTTTGAAGCAGGGGGGAATGTGGTAATCCCTTCTTTTGCAGTGGGCAGGACACAGGAAATGCTTTATTTCCTGCGCCAGATTAAAGCGGAAAGAAGGGTGGAGGGATTCCCCGACTTTCCGGTTTATGTGGATAGTCCGCTGGCAGTGGAGGCTACGGATATCTTTCAGAGGAACGTGACGGAATGCTTCGATGAGGAAGCGATGGAACTGATTCATAAAGGGATTAACCCCATCCGTTTTCCTGGATTGCATCTGGCGATTACTGGCGAGGAGTCGAAAGCGATAAATTTTGATTTAGAGCCGAAGGTAATTATTTCCGCTTCCGGTATGTGTGAGGCGGGAAGAATCCGGCATCACCTGAAACATAACCTTTGGAGGCCGGAATGTACAGTTTTGTTTGTGGGATATCAGGCGAATGGCACGTTAGGAAGGGCTTTGATAGAAGGGGCAAAGGAAGTTAAACTATTTGGGGAAATTATCGAAGTGCGTGCGGCTATCAGGGCATTGCCGGGCATCAGCGGACATGCGGATAAGGACGGGCTCATCCGCTGGGTAGAAGGGTTTAAAAAGAAACCGGATAAAATTTTTGTTGTGCATGGGGAAGGCAGCGTATGCGAGACGTTTGCCGCCTGCCTGGAACACGAACATAAAATTAGCGCTTATGCCCCATACAGCGGAACACGTTTTAATCTGTTGACCGGGGAAGTCGAATATGCGGCAACTCCAAAGCTTGCTAAGAAGAAAGGTCATGCAGTATCGGATGTATTTACCCGTCTGTTGGCAGCAGGCCAGAGGCTGTTGGCTGTTATCCGGAGAAATGAGGGTGTGGCCAACAAGGATTTGGCAAAATTTGCTGACCAGGTGAATTCACTTTGCGATAAGTGGGATAGGAAGTAGGGGATTGCCGATTGTTGGATATAGTTATTTTTTGGAGGCTTACTAAGGAGGGCTGGGATGAGTCTGGCGGATAAGGTTTTTATAGATATGTGCAGTGATATTCTGGAAAACGGAACGAGCACGGAGGGGGAGAAGGTGCGGCCTCATTGGGAGGACGGCACTCCGGCATATACGGTAAAAAAGTTTGGGGTAGTGAACCGTTATGATTTGTCCAAGGAGTTTCCCATACTAACGCTGCGTAAGACAGCACTAAAAAGCGCTACGGATGAAATGCTTTGGATATGGCAGAAGAAATCTAATAATATTCATGATTTACATAGCCATATCTGGGATGAATGGGCGGATGAGGATGGGAGCATCGGGAAGGCATACGGCTATCAGATGGGGATAAAGCATCAGTATAAGGAAGGGATGATGGACCAGGTGGACAGGGTGATTTATGATTTAAAGAATAACCCTTTCAGCCGTCGGATTATGACCAATCTTTATGTGCACCAGGATTTGCATGAAATGAATCTATATCCCTGTGCCTATAGTATGACCTTTAATGTGACCCAGCATAGGGGGGAGGAGAAGCTGACGCTGAATGCGGTGTTAAATCAGCGTTCCCAGGATGTGCTGGCGGCGAATAACTGGAATGTGGTGCAGTATGCGGTGCTGCTTCATATGATAGCCCAGGTATGTGGTATGAAAGTAGGGGAACTGGTGCATGTAATTGCGGATGCCCATATTTATGACAGGCATATCCCGATTATAAAGGAGCTGATTGCCAGGGAGCCATTGGAAGCCCCGGCGTTTTGGCTAAATCCTGAAATCCAGGATTTTTACCAATTTACCCGCAATGATGTAAAGCTGGAGAACTATATCACCGGGCCTCAGATAGAAAATATTCCTATTGCAATCTGAAGGAATAGGGATTCTGTTAGCGGGAAAATATTATGCTGTATAGAAATGAAGATAAGATTGAAAATTAAACATTTTCAATCTTAAGTTTGTGTCTGCGCAGCATTCACAAACTTGACAGGCGCAAAAAGCTGCGCAGAAATGGAGTCAAAAATGAATCTAATTGTTGCAGTGGATAAATGTTGGGCGATAGGGAATAAGGGGGATTTGCTTATCAGGATTCCTAATGACCATAAGTTTTTCAGAGAGGAGACAACCGGGAAGGTAGTAGTATTGGGGCGGAAAACCCTGGAGACTTTTCCCCAGGGAATGCCTTTGAAAAACAGGACGAATATTATCTTATCCTCTAACCCGGATTATAAGGTGAAGGATGCTATTGTGGTGCACAGTACGGAAGAACTGATGGAAGAGCTGAAGAAATATAACAGCAGGGATATCTATATTATTGGCGGAGATAGCGTATACCGGCAGATGCTGCCTTACTGCAATGTAGCCCATGTGACGAAAATAGACCATAAATACGAGGCGGATGCTTACTTCCCCAATCTGGATGAAATGGAAGAATGGAAGGTGACGGCTGATAGCGATGAGCAGACCTATTTTGACATTCCGTATCAGTTTCTTAAGTATGAAAGGGTGAAAAAGGGGGAATAGTGCCACTATTGACTTTTCGGAAAAAAAGTACGATAATAAGGAAGAAAAAATTTGAAAAGTATGGAGCGTTTGGAAAGGGTGGCATTTATAAACTTGATATGCGCAGAAAAACGCGAAGAAATGGAGTAAAATATGGAAAAGAAAAACTTGGATTGGGCGAATATTGGCTTTAATTACATAGAAACGAAAGCGCGTTATGTTTCAAATTATAAAGATGGCGCCTGGGATGAAGGTGTGATGACGGAGGATTCAACGGTGGCCATCAGCGAATGTGCAGGGGTACTGCAATATGCACAGACTATTTTTGAAGGGATGAAGGCATACACTACAGAAGATGGGCGTATAGTAACATTCCGTCCGGATTTAAATGCAGCGCGTATGGCAGATTCAGCCAAAAGGCTGGAAATGCCGGTATTCCCGGAAGAACGCTTTATGGATGCAGTAACTAGGACAGTGGCGGCGAATAAAGAATATGTTCCGCCGTTCGGTTCTGGGGCAACGCTCTATGTAAGGCCCTATATGTTTGGCTCGAACCCGGTTATCGGCGTAAAGCCTGCAGATGAATACCAGTTCCGGGTATTTGTAACGCCTGTAGGCCCATATTTTAAAGGAGGGGTAAAACCCCTTACGATTTGTGTCAGCGATTTTGACCGTGCAGCTCCGCGCGGGACAGGGCATATAAAGGCGGGCCTGAATTATGCCATGAGCCTGCATGCAATTCAGGAGGCACATAAGGCTGGATTTGATGAAAATATGTATTTGGATGCGGGAACTAGGACAAAGGTGGAAGAAACAGGGGGTGCTAATTTCTTATTTGTGACAAAGGATAACAAGGTAGTTACGCCTAAGTCAGGTAGTATCCTTCCTTCCATTACAAGGCGCTCTTTGATATATGTGGCGAAGGAGTATCTGGGGCTGGAAGTGGAAGAAAGGGAAGTATTCCTGGAAGAAGTGAAAGACTTTGCAGAATGCGGCCTTTGCGGAACGGCTGCTGTCATATCCCCGGTTGGTAAAATCGTAGACCATGGCGAAGAAATCTGCCTGCCCAGCGGTATGGATGGTATGGGGCCGGTTACGCAGAAGCTATATGATACTCTTACTGGAATCCAGATGGGAAGGATAGATGCACCAAAAGGATGGATTGTGGAGATTCAATAAAGATAAAGTAAAGTTTTATAGAATGGTTAAGGGGCTGCTGTATGATAAGCCAAAACTATTATGGTTTGGCTTGATTGGGCAACCCTTTTGTTTTAGGTTAGAGGGATATCAGAAAGGGAATGGTTATTCAAATGAAAATGAAATTACCAAAGGATTATCCATATCTTTATGAAACACATTTGCATACATCCCAGGGAAGTGCCTGTGGGATAGATGTAGGAAGGGAAATGGCAAAGGCGTGTAAAGCGGCAGGATATACGGGAATTATTGTAACCGACCATAACTGGGGAGGGAATACGGCGATAGACAAGGGGATGCCCTGGAAGGAATGGGTGAATGCTTTTGTAAAGGGCTATGAAGACGCTAAAAGGGCAGGGGATGATATAGGGCTGGATGTATTTTTCGGATATGAGGCAGGATATCAGGGAACCGAGTTTTTGATTTATGGTGTGGACAAGGGTTTTATGTTAGCCCATGAAGAGTTGAGGACGGCATCGGTAGAAAAGCAGTATTCTTTGATTCACGGGGCTGGAGGAATGGTGATTCATGCCCATCCTTTCCGGGAAGAATACTATATTCCAAAAATCCGGCTGTTCCCAGAATATGTGGATGGGGTGGAAGGGGTAAATGCGACCCATTCCAATAGCAGGAGCAAATCCCATAATGATAAAGTATTTGATGAGCGCGCGATTGACTATGCAAGACAATATAAGCTTCCGTTGACTGCCGGTTCGGATATCCACCGGACGGATTTGTTTGGCGGCGGCATGGCGTTTGGACGGAAATTATCTTCCATTGATGATTTTATCAGAGCTGTTTTAGGGGGCGAGGATTATCTGCTCACCAATGGTGAGAAATGGTTTACGAAGGAAGGGGTGGAAATTTCGCCGGAAATCTGAGGAGGTAGATGTGAAATTTGTGCATACAGGGGATTTGCATATAGGGAAAATTGTGAATGGTTTTTCTATGATAGAAGACCAGAAGCATATACTGGGGCAGATTTATGAAATCTGCTGCAGGGAAAAGACGGATGCCTTGATTTTAGCCGGGGATATTTATGACAGGGCGATTCCTCCGACAGATGCCGTTGTGGTTCTGGACGATTTTCTGACGGATATGGCCAGGGCGGGGATTCCTGTTTTAATGATAAGCGGGAATCACGATTCGCCGGAGCGGATTGGCTTTGCGGATGCAATATTGGAGGATAAAGGGATTCATATTGCCGGTGTATACCGGGAATCGGTGAAAAAGGTGGAGCTGTGGGATGATGATGGAACAGTCACCTTTGTTTTGTTACCCTTTGTGAAGCCCGCAGCCGTAGGGGCGAAAAACAACGGGGAAGCAGTGCAGAAAATATTGTCCGGAGAAATGGAGGATGAAATGGGGCGAAAGGTTCTGGTTTCCCATTATTTTGTAACGGATAATGGGAAGGAGCCGGAGCAGTCGGAAGGGGAAACAACGATTCATGTGGGCGGTTTGGATAACGTAGAAGCTGCTTTGTTGTCCGGGTTTGACTATGTAGCATTGGGACATATCCATAAGCCCCAGAAAATAGGGCAAAAGGAGATTTATTATGCAGGGGCGCCTCTAGCCTACTCCTTTTCGGAAGCAGGGCAGGAAAAGTCGGTCAATTTGGTAGAACTGGGAAAAAGTGGACTATCTTCAGTACGCAGGATTCCTTTGATGCCTCTGCATGGGATGCGGAGGATAAGGGGAAAGATGGAAGCGCTGATGCGGCCGGAAATTGTGGAAGGGGCAAACGCAGAGGATTATATCCGGGCGGAGCTGACAGATGAAAGGGAGCTGATTGACCCTATCGGCACGCTCCGAAGCGTATATCCCAATATTATGCAGATAGCACTTTTAAAAAATGATAAGAAGGAGAATATAGATTATACAGGGAAATTAGAGGAGCGGGAAAAAAGTATACCGGAGCTCTTCAATGACTTCTACGCCATGATAAGGGGCGAAGAGCTGGACGAAGAACGGATGAAGGTAGTGGAGGAAGCGGCAAAAGAAGCGGAGGAGCATATATGAAGCCTAAGAATTTGAAGCTTTCCGGCTGGGGACCCTATAAAGGGCAGGTAGAAGTGGACTTTACAAAGCTGGAGGACAGAGGGCTTTTCCTGATTACCGGGCCTACGGGGGCGGGAAAAACAACAATTTTCGATGCCATTACCTATGCCCTCTATGGGAATATGAGCGGGGACATGCGGGAAAAGAACAGCGTGCGCAGCGATTTTGCAGATGGGGATACGGCAACCTTTGTGGAGCTGGTGATGCAGCATGGGGGACAGGAATACCGTGTGGTGAGAAATCCAGAGTATATGCGGCCGAAGAAGAAAAAAGGGGGCAAAAGCGCCTATACGAAGGAGAAAGAAAACGCGGTGCTTTATCTGCCCGAAGGGAAAACGGTGGAAGGCATCAGCGAGGTAAATCGGAAAATGCAGGAAATCCTGGTATTGGATTACCGGCAGTTCAAACAGATTTCCATGATTGCCCAAGGGGAATTCGCCAAGCTTCTTGTGGCTTCCCCGGCGGAAAAAACGAGGATTTTCAGGGAAATATTTGCCACTTCCATATATGAAAGCTTTGCGGGGGTGTTAAAAAGGCGGTCAGGGGAACTCTATAAGCATATTATGGAATGCAGAAATAAAATGGATGAAGATATTCATATGCTGCAAATGGGGGAAAGGGAGAACTCATATGCAGGGGGATATGAATATGCCCTAATTATCGAAGCCCTGGAAAAGGAAGAAAAAGAATATAAGGCTATGCTGGCGCAGGCGGAAATGGAATATTCTGTCTATGAAAAAGAACTGGCAGCTTTGGCGGAAAGAATCAGCCAGGCGGAGCGGAATAATGAAAATTTAAAGAAGCTGGAAGAAATGAAGGGGCAAAAGAAGAATCTTCTCAATGGGAGAGAAGAAATGGATAAAACAGAGATGGAACTGAAAATGGCCCGGAAAGCCTCCTCTCTTCGGGAAGAATATGTAAACTGCAAGAATGCGGGCGATTTGCTTCAGACTATGGGGCGAAAGGTAGAACAGCACCGGAAGGAGCTGGAGGCTTATGGCAAGGAGCAGGAAAAGCTGAAAGATTATTATGAAAACAGGGGAACCATTAAGGCTGCTTATGAACTTTCAGCATCTTATAAGGAAAAAAAGAAACATCTGGAAGAATCGGGGCGCTGGATGAGAAAAAAGAAGGGGGAACTGGCAAAGCTCCAACAGCAGTATCTGGCTCAGGAGGAAGAGGCTGGAAAGAAGAAGAGGGCTTTTGAGACGGCAGATTTGGCTTATAAAAGGGCGGTAGTAGGAATTGTGGCCCGCCAGATAAAAGAAGGGATGCCATGTCCGGTATGCGGTTCCCTTAACCATCCCCATATTGCGGAGATTGAGGAGGAAGTGCCGGATGAAGAGGGGTTGCAGCGGCTGCAAAAGTCATATGAGAAGGAGAGGGAGCGGCTGATGGAGCTGCACGGGAAAGCGGCGGCCCACAAAGGGGAAATGGAAAGCCGCAGGATGCAGGAAGCGGAATGGGAGGAAGGGATAAAAAAACTGGAAGAGGAGCGAAAACGCCTGCCGGAGGAAATCAGGAGGATGACAGAGACAATATCCGGCGAGGAATATAAGGGATTGCTGGACAGATACCGCACTTATCAGATACAAATCGGTGAAAAGGAAAAGCAGATTGCCAAAGACAGGGAAGAACATAATAGCCAGAAAGAAAAATTGCAGCGGCTGGAAGAGATTTTCCTCTCCTGCTATGAAAAGGAGGGGTTTGCTTCCAGGGAAGAATATGAGATGGCGTTGCGCCCGGCAGGGGAAATGGAAAAGGCGGAACGGGCAGTAAAGGAATATTATGCCAGGCTGCAGGCTGTTGATGGCAGGATTGCGTCTCTGGAAGAGGAAACCAAAGGGAGGGAAAAGGAGGATACCGCAGGGCTGAAGGCGGAATATGAAGAGAAACGTACATGCAGACAGAAGCAACTGGAAGTGCTGAATATGCAAAACCATCATTTGCAGGAGACAGTGAAAATTAAAAAGTCATTGAAGGAAAAAGCAAAGCGTCTGGAAAAATTGGAAATGGAATATGGTATTGTAAAAGATTTGGACAATATGGCATCGGGGAACAATGCCAGAAGGCTCGTTTTTGAACAATATGTAATGGCCGGCTATTTCGAGGAAATTTTAAGGGCGGCTAATTTAAGGCTTACAAAGATGACAGGCGCCCGCTATGAATTATTCCGGATAACGGAAGTAGGCGATGGCCGTGTAAAGGATAATCTGGAAATGCAGGTATTGGATTATTATACCGGAAAGATGCGCACGGTGAAAACCCTTTCAGGGGGGGAATGTTTTAAGGCTTCCCTGGCCCTGGCTTTGGGAATGAGCGATGTGATACAAGGCTACAGCGGAGGAATCCGGGTGGATACGCTTTTTATTGACGAAGGATTTGGCGCCCTGGATGGCGAATCTTTGGAGCAGGCTTGCCAGACATTGATGTCCTTGACGGAAAAGGACAGGCTGATAGGGATTATTTCCCATGTGCCGGAATTGTCGGAAAAAATAGAAAAGCAGATTGTGATAAAGAAAACAAATGTAGGCAGCGAAGTAGAAGTTGTGGTATAGTGGTAAAAGAAGAATTGTGAAGGGCGGGCAGGTGAAGCAGGAAGGGGTTAGCCGGAGGGGCTTGTGAGGTTGGAAATTTTTAATGCATGAGAGAGGAAGGAGCAGGATGGATATGGAAAATAAATTTGATGTGATTATTATTGGCGCAGGGCCGGGAGGGATTTTTTGTGCTTATGAACTGATGCGGCTGAAGAAGGATTTGAAGGTGCTGGTTGTGGAAAAGGGGCGCTCGATTGAGAAGCGGAATTGCCCGAAGCGAATAACGAAACAGTGTGTGGGATGCAAGCCGTGCTCCATCACTACAGGATTTGCGGGGGCAGGGGCTTTTTCGGACGGGAAATTGTCCCTTTCTCCGGATGTGGGCGGCAATCTGCCCGCAATCCTTGGATATGAGGAAACATTAAAGCTGATTCAGGAATCGGACAGCATCTACCTGAAATTCGGGGCGGATACGGCAGTATATGGCATTGACAGGGAGAAGGAAATCCGGGAAATACGCAGGAAAGCAATCAATGCCAATCTGAAGCTGATTGAGTGCCCGATTCGCCATTTAGGTACCGAAGAGGGATATAAGATTTATTCCAAGCTGCAACGCCATCTGGAGGAAGAAGGGGTAACGCTGCTGTTTGGCACGATGGTGGACAAGATTTTGGTAGAAGATGGGAAAGCCGTAGGTATTGTGACGGAAAAAGGGGAAACTTTTTATGCCGGGGAAATCGTATCCGCTGTCGGACGGGAAGGGGCCGACTGGTTTAAGGATAAATGCGCGGAAATCGGTATCGAGACAAAGCCGGGCACGGTGGACATCGGTGTCCGGGTAGAAGTGCGGGATGAGATTATGCAGTTTTTAAATGAAAATCTGTATGAGGCGAAGCTGGTGCTGTACACCCCTACCTTTGACGATAAAGTGAGGACATTTTGTACGAATCCGTCAGGGGAAGTGGCAACGGAATATTATGAAGGCGGCCTGGCGGTAGTAAACGGGCATGCCTATAAATCAAAGGAATATAAGACCAACAATACCAACTTTGCTATTTTGGTATCGAAAAACTTTACCAAGCCTTTCAAAACGCCCATTGAGTATGGCAAGCAAATCGCCCAGCTATCCAATATGCTTTGCGGCGGAAAAATAATGGTGCAAACCTTCGGTGATTTCAAGCGGGGGAGAAGGACTACGGAAGAAAGGCTTTGCAGGAATAATATCATTCCCACGCTAAAGGACGCGATACCAGGGGACTTATCCTTAGTATTCCCCCATAGGATTATGGTGGACATCCAGGAAATGCTGGAAGCCCTTGACAAGGTAACGCCGGGCATTGCTTCGGACGAAACCCTTCTTTATGGTGTAGAAGTGAAATTTTACTCCAACAGGGTAGTGGTGGACAAGGACTTTGAAACGAGCATCAAAGGACTTCGCGCTATCGGCGATGGCGCCGGAGTAACAAGAGGCCTGCAGCAAGCCTCCGCCAACGGATTAAGTGTAGCAAGGAGCATACTATCTTAGAAAGGAATGGATGAAAAAACAGTGTTAGGATGCAGGAAACGATATTTTGCACGAATAGCGGCTATTTTTCTGTCAGCATGCATTTTTACAGGCTGTGGAATCAAAGCGGACAATAACACGAAGGTAGTGCTGACTACCGGTTTTGATAAGGATGAAATTTTCCGGATTGAAGGGATTTCCTGCCATTTACCGGAAATTATGGTATATCTGACCAATGCCCAGAATCAGTATGAGAGCGTCTATGGTTCGGAAATATGGAAAGCGAGTGCAGAAGGGGTTACGCTGGAGCAGAATATTAAAGACACGGCATTGGCCCGGATTGCACAGATAAAGACCATGAACCTGCTGGCAAAAGAGTATGAGGTGGAATTATCGGAGCAGGAAATGGATTGGGCCAGGGCAGCAGCTAAAGATTATTACTCTTCCTTAAATGATATGGAGAAGGAATTGATGGGGGTGACGGAGGAAACAGTAACCAGGCTGTACGCGGAGTATGCATTAGCAAATAAAGTGTACCAGTTTATAATCAGGGATATCAATCCGGAAATCAGCGATGATGAGGCACGGACTATTACGGTTCAGCATGTGCTCATTAAAACTTATGCGCTGGATGGTACGGGAAAGAGGATAGAGTACACGGAAGGAGCAAAGGCCAAAGCCTATGAAATGGCCCAGGAGGTACTGCGGCTGGCCAGGGAGGAAGAGACGGATTTTGAGGAATTGATTGCGCGGTACAGCGAAGATAATAAAGGTACTTACTCTTTTGGCAAAGGGGATATGGAAGAAAGCTTTGAAGAGGCGGCATTTAACCTGGGCACAGGAGAAATCAGCGATATTGTGGAAACGAAATACGGATATCACATTATCAAATGTATTACCACCTTTGACAGGGCGGAAACCGACGCCAATAAGGTTAAGATTGTGGAAGAACGGAAGAAAGAGGTATTCGGGCAGGAATACGATACTTTCGTGAAGTCGCTGATGAGGAATTTAAATGAAGAATTATGGGACAGCGTTACTTTTCTGGATGACGAAAGGGTAATGACATCGGATTTTTTTGATATTTACGGAAAATATTTTACGGAATAAAAAAGATAATAAATGTTTACAAAAATTTTAGAAATGCAAATATCTGCGTAAATACTGGGAAAAACCGGAATTATTAGCACTCTGTTAAAATGAGTGCTAATTTTGTCTTGACTTTTATTTATATTGGAATTAAACTAAGAAGCAGTTAATAAAAAATCAGGTGTCAAAAGCCTTGCCCATCGAAAGGGTTTGGTATATTGCACAAAATTAAGAAAAGGAAGTGGCGCATTATGGCAGCAAAACATGGTAATTTATCAATAAACAGCGATAATATTTTTCCTATTATTAAAAAATGGCTGTATTCTGACCATGATATTTTTATGAGGGAACTGATTTCCAATGGATGTGATGCGATTACAAAGCTGAAGAAGCTGGAAATGATGGGGGAGTGTACTCTGCCGAATGATTATAAGGCGAAAATCCAGGTAGTGGTAAACCCGGAAGAGAAAACGCTGAAATTTATTGATAACGGTATCGGTATGACGGCGGAGGAAGTGGAAGAATATATTAATCAGATAGCTTTTTCCGGGGCTACGGATTTCTTTGAAAAATATAAGGATAAAACAAACGAGGACCAGATTATCGGGCATTTCGGTTTAGGGTTTTATTCCGCATTTATGGTGGCGGACCAGGTGCACATCGATACGCTTTCCTATATGGAAGGGGCACAGCCTGTGCATTGGGAGTGTGACGGCGGCACGGAATTTGATATGACGGAGGGTGGACGGACGGAAATAGGTACGGAGATTACCCTTTTTATCAACGAGGACTGCCTGGAGTTTTGCAATGAGTATAAGGCCAGGGAAGTAATTAAGAAGTATTGTTCCTTTATGCCTACAGAGATTTACCTTTCCAAAGCGAATACAACGGATACCCAGGTCATTAAGGCGGAGGAGAAGCTGGATACGGATACCGTAGTAGAGGAGATTGCAAAAGAAAAAGAGGAAGATGAGCAGAAGCTGAAAATCGTAAAGAGGCCGGAGCTTTTGAATGAGACAAGCCCTCTTTGGACAAAGCATCCGAATGAATGTACAAAGGAAGAATATCTGGAATTCTACCGCAAGGTATTTATGGACTATAAAGAACCCCTTTTCTGGATTCACCTGAATATGGACTATCCGTTTAATCTGAAAGGAATCCTCTATTTCCCTAAGATTAATATGGAATACGAATCCATCGAAGGGACTATAAAGCTGTATAACAACCAGGTATTTATTGCGGATAACATTAAAGAAGTGATTCCGGAATTCCTGCTTTTGTTAAAGGGCGTTATCGACTGCCCGGATTTGCCGCTGAATGTTTCCAGAAGCGCACTGCAAAATGATGGCTTTGTGAAAAAGATTTCCGACTATATTTCCAAAAAGGTGGCCGATAAACTTTCCGGCATGTGCAAGACGGAAAAGGAAGAATATGATAAATACTGGGATGATATCAGCCCGTTTATTAAATTCGGCTGTCTGAAAGATGATAAATTCTGTGAAAAAATGACGGATTATATCCTCTTTAAGAATCTGGACGGGAAATTCCTGACGCTGCCGGAATGCCTGGAAGTGAATAAGATTGATGGCGAAGAAGCGGATGTAGTGGACGAAAACGGGAATAAAGTGGAAGCGGAAGTGGTAAACCAGGAAGAGGGCAATGCCCCTGGGGAAGAAGAGGCTTCCGAAGAGGAAAAGAAAGAAAAGATTATTTATTATGTAACGGATGAACAGCAGCAAAGCCAGTATATCAATATGTTTAAAGCGGCAAAAATGGATGCGGTTATCCTGACCCATAATATCGACCAGCCTTTTATTTCCCAGTTGGAAGCAAAGAATGAAGGGATTAAGTTCCAGCGCATCGATGCGGACCTGACAGATTCCTTTAAAGAGGAAACGTCCGAAGAGGCGGCAAAGGAACTGGAGAAGCAGTCGGAAGAAATAGGAAAGATTATGAAAGATGCCCTGAAGAAAGAAAACCTGACTGTAAAGGTGGAAAAGCTGAAGGACGAGAAAATATCCTCCATGATTACGGTTTCAGAAGAAAGCAGGCGCATGCAGGATATGATGAGAATGTATGCCATGAACGGGATGGATATGGGATTTGGCAAAGAAGGGGAGACGCTGGTGCTCAATGCGGGCCATCCTTTGGTGAAATATGTATTGGAGCATAAGGAAGGGGATAATGTGACCATGATTTGCGAGCAGCTTTATGACCTGGCTCTTTTGCAGAATGCGCCTCTATCGCCGGAAGCGATGACGAAATTCATTGCCAGGAGCAACGAAATCATGATGACGTTAACCAAATAATGTTGGCCAAGCGAAGTATTGACCTTCGCGGCAGCCGCCAAATATCCACACAAGTGGGGCTACTGGCCCGTGGTCTGCGGGAATAAAGGATTGCGCCTGCATGGCCGCAAAGATTCACAGCTTAATAGACCTCTGCATATAATGTTTTAAACAAATATGCAGAGGTTTTGTTATGCCTGTAAATATGATACATGCCGTACAAAACGCCGGCCCTGATACCGGCAGGCTGAAAATCAGCGTGACTTCTTCCATCGGATTGATACCGGTTACGGATGCCACAGTCAAAATTTCCTATAAGGGAATGCCCGATTCCATTATCGAAACATTAAATACTGATATATCCGGACAAACTGAGGAAATTACATTGCCTTCCCCTCCGTTGGAATATAGTATGGAGCCGGGGGCGGACCAGCCTTATTCGGAATATAATATCGAAGTGAACGCACCTGGATATGAGCCGGTGATGGTATCCGGAACGGAAATCCTGCCTGACTCCCTGGCGCTGCAGCCCATTGAAATGAACCCTATAGAGGTAGAGAGGGAGGAAGAGGAAACTATCGTAATCCCGGACCATACATTGTATGGGGAATATCCGCCCAAAATACCTGAGGATGAAATTAAGCCCATGGACGAAACCGGGGAAATCGTACTTAGCAGGGTTGTAATCCCGGAATATGTAGTGGTGCATGACGGTGTGCCTTCGGATTCTACAGCCCCTAATTATTATGTGAAATACAAAGATTATATTAAAAACGTGGCTTCCTCGGAAATTTATGCCACATGGCCGGAAAATGCCATTTATGCCAATATTCTTGCTATCATGTCGGTGACTTTAAACAGAGTGTATACGGAGTGGTATCGAAACCGGCATCCGTTTAGGGTCAATGGAAAAGTGAAAGGGGAATATTTGAATATGACAAGCTTCACGCAAGTACTATAGAAGTAAAGGGTGTTGGAAGGCAGTGTATGAAAGAGATACAGAGGGATGTAAGCTATGGGGATGGAACGGTTAGGGTAATTTTACAGTTTCCTGATGAACCAGAGGATGCCATGAAGGTTAGGGAGGCAGTGAGGGCGATTCTTATGATGGAACTGGAAAAACAAATCAAAATGATTGCATGGAAGAAGGGGCAGGATGATGCAGGAAATGCGGATTGTACGGATGCTTCTAAGGGTGAGTTCTAACCAGCAGTTGGAAGCAGATGGCGACTTGTCGGTACAGCGACGGCTTGTGGCAGATTATATCTCCAGACATCCAGACTGGCTTTTGGATGAAAAAGAATATTTTGAGGGAAGCAAGAGTGGATATAAAACGGCGGTCAGCGATAGGGATACGCTACAGGAAGCGATGGAAGATGCCAGAAAAAAAGAATATGATATTCTGGTAGCCTATAAGGATGACCGAATAGGCAGGCGCATGTGGGAGATTGGCGCTTATGTAATGGCACTAAAAAATTATGGGGTGGATATTTACACAGTGAAAGACGGCTGCATTTCACCGGAAGGCGATGATATTATGGGCCAGATGATGCTGGCCCTGCGCTTTGGAAACGCACAGAAAAGCAGTTCGGATACAGGGATGCGCGTAAAGGATACCGCACAGAAATTAATACAGCAGGGGAAATTTATGGGTGGGAATGCCCCATATGGATATGAACTTGCCCTGTCTGGGAAATTAAGCAGGCATGGGAGGGCGCTTCATCAGTTGAAAGTTGTTCCTGAGCAGGCAGGGGTAGTCAGACATATTTATGCGCTGTCGCTGAATATGGAATTTGGTTCGGCAAAAATAGCGAAGCTGCTCAATGAAGATGATTATTATAAGACAATGGCACCCAATGACGTATGGAAAAGCAGTACGATTACCAGCATATTGACAAACCCTGTTTATGCCGGCTTTATGGCATATAAACGGAGGGAAAGGCGGAATGGGAAGTATTGCAGGCTGGGCAGGGGAGAGTGGATTAAATCCAGCGAGCCGGATATCAGCTTACAGATTATAGATGGAGATATATGGAATAGGACACAGGAGAAACGGGAAAGGCGGGCAGATAAATACATGAAGGCATCGGATGACAAAGGAAGCAAGGTTACCCGAAGGAATGAAGGCATGCTGTTTTTGATTGATGTAATTTACTGTGGTTACTGTGGAAAGAAATTGACGAATGGAACGAAGTATAGTTATTGGACAATCAAAGGCAGCGGCGAAAAGAGGACAAGAAAAATCCCCATTTACCGATGTCAGGATGCCCAAATGGGAATACCACATAATAAGGCATCCCAGTTCCATGCGGATAAGGTGGAAAAAATTGTAGCCGTCATTATCTCGGAATATATTCAAAATATTCAGGAAAAAGAAGATATCTTTGAGGCAATAGAGAAAAACCGGGAAAAAGAAAGGAAAGCGCTGGAAGCCGGAATCGGGAGGATGGAAAAGGAACTGAAAAAAATAGCGGAAGGGATTGGGGCTATGGAGGAGTGTATTCCAGGGGCTATTGCAGGTACCTGCCCGATGTCTGTGGAAGAGCTTGCCTCCGCCATCCGCAGGCAAAAGGAAAAGGAAGAGGCACAAAGAAATCTTCTTGAAGAAAAGAAAAGCACAATACGGGAAGTAGGGATAACGGTGCAAAAACGGATGTGGATAAAAGAAGAAATCCCTACCTGGCAGCATGTTTTCCAAAAGGCTGATATGGAAATGAAAAGGGTAGTTGCGAATAAACTTATTAGCAGGATTGATGTGGCAAAAGAACAGATTGTAATTCGGATTAAAGTGGATATAAATGAATTTTTTAGCATAAAAGCGAACAACTTTGACAAACAAGTCGGTTTGAATGAAGATGCAATAAAGTCAATAAGCTTATAAAAAATGGTTATAAAAAAATAAGAATAGTTATTGACAAAAAGGAATGGGGGGGG
>QXWV01000103.1 GCA_009911195.1 Lachnospiraceae bacterium
TATTAATTGGTGGCTGCAGCAATATGATGAATGCTATGATTGATAAATACACTAAAAGCGGCAATCGTGTTTTCTTGTTGACAGGAGGAACGGGGAAACACACGTCTTATAAGCGTGTGTTTGAAAAATATAATTTTACATATGAAAGTGGAATTATAAAGGATATTTTCAGAAGTATAAATCCTAATATTACTATCTTTACAGGAGCGTTTGACACAAATTTTGACTGGAGCAATGCGAGCGAAGAAATTGTTCACTATATGACAGGGCTAATGAACATTCTGTCTGCCTGCTCGCTCACAGGAAATGGACGCTTTGTGTATTTTTCTTCTCAAGAAGTTTATGGAAATCCCTACAGTAAAAATATTCCGGAACAAACCCCTTTGTCTCCCAAGGGGTTTAAAGCTATGGCATTAGCACAGGGAGAGGAAATTTGTTTAAATTACAGGAACGTGCAGGGGCTGGATGCGATGGTGGTCCGCTTTGACCACATCTATGGCATACCGGATAAAAATCTGGAGGAGGATAATCCATGTTTCAGGATGTGCCTGGAGGCATTAATGACGAAAAAAATTTCTGTCAACGAAAGGCATGTTTTTTCTATGCTGTACTTGAATGACGGAATAGAACTGGCATACAAGGCCATAATGGAAGAGGCACCAAAGGAAAGCTGTTATCATATCTCTTCTATGGAGGCGGTAAATGAACTTGAACTTGCCCAAATGATAAGCCATAAAATGGGGGGCGGGATAGAAATTATAGATAACACCATAGGGGATAACTACAGGGTTATATTGGATGGTGATAGATATCGGGAAGAATATGGGCAGAAAATTTTTACAAATTGTGAAAAAGGCGTGGAAAAGGTTGTAAAGTATATGAAACGCCACAGCAGTTCTTTTCTCGGGGAGGGGGATGCAGACGGAAGGCATGGTGTGGCCTACCAGCTCCGGAGGGTGATAAGGAAGCTATTCCCTTTTGTGGAAAATGTGCTTGTCTTTTTCCCATTTTTTATATTGAATAACAGGGCAATGGCCAGCCAATATTTTAGCAGGCTGGACTTTTATCTGCTTTATGTCCTTTTATTTGCCATTGTCCATGGGCAGCAGCAGGCTATTTTCTCCGCTATACTGGCAGTGATGGGATTCTTTTCCGGGCAGTTGTATATGAGGACAGGGTTTGATATTCTTCTGGATTATACTACTTATGTATGGATTGCACAGCTTTTCATATTGGGGATGGCAGTAGGCTATATGAAAGACCAGCTAAGAGATATCAAAGACGAAGATGAGGAAGAGATTAGATACTTAAAAAGAAAAATGGATGATATTGCCGATATCAATGACAGCAATGTGCGAATGAAGCAGAATTTTGAATCACAGGTTGTAAATCAAAGGGATAGCCTGGGCAAGATTTATGAACTTACTTCCAGCCTGGACCATTATGCAAGGGAAGAAGTGCTGTTTTATGCAGCTAAGGTGCTTTCCCAATTGATGGACAGTAAATCTGCAGCAATATATGTGGTGGCGAATAATGATTATGCCAGACTGTTTTCGGCTACTTCACCGGAAGCCAGGAGCTTGGGGAACTCTATTAAGTACAGCGCAATGGAAGAGATGTTTTGCGAATTGAAGGAACGCCGTGTTTACATAAACAGAAAAATGAACACAGAACTCCCTTTAATGGCATCAGCAGTGTATGAAGAGAAACAGATGAAATTCATTTTAATGCTTTGGGACATTCCGTGGCAGCGGATGACATTGGCCGAGGCGAACCGCCTTACGGTCATTTGCGCTTTGATTAAGGATGCTTCCATACGTGCGGAGCGTTATTTGGATGGACTTAAACATGAACGTTATATAGAAGGAACAAACATATTGAACGAAAAGGCATTTGAGGAACTGGTTAATGCTTTTCTGGAGGCCGAGGCGCAGGGGCTGACAGAATGCAAACTGCTGAAGGTCTCGATGAAGTATGCGGATTTGAGGGAAATATCCGTTCAACTGAAGAATGTTGTGCGCCAGACAGACTATCTTGGAGTACGGGAAAACGGGGAATTGCAAATTCTGTTGACAAATACAGGCAGGGAAGGTGCGGAGGTTGTACAAAAGCGGCTTTGGGCAATAGAAAACCCGGAAAGGGCTGCGGAAAAACTTGAGAGGGCAATCGAAAGCCCGGAAAGGAACAGGGAAAGTGCCGGAATGGCTGTAGAAAGCCAAGAAAGGGATACAGAAAAATTTGGCAGGGCAATGGAAAGCCCTGGCAGGCGTACAAAAAGGCGTCCTATGTTTAGGGGGCATGTTAAAAAAAGGTGTTTACAGTAGGAAATCATAACAGGAGAGTATGCTTTAAATGAGAGATGAAAGAGGCTTTCTGCTGCTGATTTTCATAAACTTTTTGGCAGCAGTGATATATCTTCTTTGGAACGCAGTATTTTGGGTGACTTTTCAGGAGGGGAAAGGAACAGAGGATGTAGGTGAAAACAGAAGGTCATATTTTCTGCGGTTTATTGTGATGCTTCTTTGTCCGGTAGTGGCTCCGCTTTTTTTCCTTTTTTCTTATTTGATTTACCATTTGCCGGTCTGGACCGAATTGAATTTATGGGATGTTATCTTTAGTAAAGAACGGGTAAGGATTCAACTAAAGGCGGATGAGGAACGGGAAAGAAATGTGGTTCCATTAGAGGAGGCCATAACAGTTAACGAGAAAACAAACCTGCGGATGGTGATGATGAATGTGCTGAAAGGAGATATCCAGTCTTCCCTGTCCACTGTTTCGCTGGCTTTAAAAATCAATGACACGGAAACCTCACATTATGCAGCATCCGTTTTAAGCGATGTGCTCAATGAGTTTCGCTCCAATGTGCAGAAAATGTATGTAGAAATGCAAAAAGAGCCGGTTTGCATAGAAGTTGCGGAAGCGATGATTGATTATATGAACCAAATACTGGAACAAAGGGTTTTTACGGAGATAGAACAGAGACATTACATACAGATGTTGGATGAAGCGGCAGAATTGCTTTATGACTATAGTGAAGGCAGCCTTACAGCAAAACGATGTGAAGGTATTTGTATGCGTTTCCTTGAAGAAAGGGAATTTGAAGGGGCAAAGAAATGGTGCCAGAGGTTATCGGAGCTGCATGCAGATGAATTGGCGGCGTATACTTGTAAATTAAAATTGTATTTTACGATGAAAAACAGGGATGCCTTTTTCGAGGCTCTGGAATCCCTGAAAGAGTCGGATGTAGTAATTGATTATGAAACTCTTGAGCTAATCAGATTATTCAGTTAGGGGTGATTGTATGGTGTCATTACGGAATTATTTTACAATTACCATTGTTATGTTTATTATTTTTGTCTTGTTTCAGTCTGCGGGAGTGGCAAGTGAACTGTTGAATGATTATGAGAGCAACCCATATGCAGGGAAACTGGAGGAGCTGCCCGGCAGGGAGGATGTCTGTGAAAGGGCAGAGGATGGAATGGAACAGGGCAGGGAAAGAATCCTCTATATCGGTTCAGGGCATAGCTCTGTGAGCGGGGTAACACAAAACTGGGCATTTTATAAAAAATGCGATATCCAGCGCTGTGCTTCCCCGGAAGAATATAAAGAACTGGAAGGGATGGGCAGCGGGCAGCCTTTGGATATGGCAGTCATAGATTCAGGCAGTATCGACTGGGAAACGGAAGGGGTACTTGATGCCCTGGAAGAGCTGGCGGCAGCCGGAACCAATCTGGTATTTGCCGGTTTGCCGGAGGAATCCATAATAGAAAAAAACAGGGAACTCCAAAAGCTTTTGGGAATCAGCAGTATCGAAGAGAAGGAAACAAAGGCGGAAGGAATCCATTTATATAAAGGGTTTTTGCTGGGAGGGGAAGCGGTTTATTTTACGGAAGATGAGGGGATTGGTGAAAAGAAACAGGATATGCAGCTTGTATTTCCCTGGTATCGGCTGGCATCGGGAACTAAGACATACATGTCAGGCATTATGAAGGAGGAGGTAGACTATATGGATTATCCTCCCATAATCTGGCGAAACAGCCTGGAATCGGCTTATGTATTTGCCATAAACGGAGATTACATGGAAGATGTGGCAGGGCTGGGGCTGCTGTCTGCCATGTCTGCACAGGCAAAGGAGTATGAGATTTACCCGGTGGTAAATGCCCAGAATCTGGTGATGCTTAATTTTCCGGGGCTGGCGGCGGAAAACGGGGATGAAATGATGAGGAGATACAGCCGGTCCTCAGTAAACGTATTCCGGGATATTATGTGGCCGGATATTGCTGCTGTCTACAGGAAAAACGGTTTGGGGATTTCCGCCATGCTGTCATTGCAACTGGACTATGAAGACAGCAATCTGCCGGAACAGGAAATGCTTATTTATTATATGAAGCTTTTAAATGAACTAAATGGGGAGGCAGGGCTGTCGGGCTTTTCCAGGTCAGATACCGGGCTTGGCCAAAAGCTTAGGGAAGATGATGCATTTATGCAGGAAAGCCTCCCGGATTATAGATTTACCTCCTTTTATACCGCAGGCTTGCCGGAGGAGGAAATACTTTCCGCTTTGGATAATAGCATTTTAACGGATGTGAGAACCGTGGTGGAGGATTATAGCGGGGATGCCCAAATCATAGGCTATGTATCGGACAAGGTGACAAAACAGACTGTGTTGAGCGACGGTTTAAGATATACCTACAGGGAGGATTTCCGGAATAAATGCGTGGAAACGGCATTGGGATACTGTAGCGTATGGGTTGACGCGGCAGAAGTTATCTATCCGGAGGATAATGGATTGGAAACATGGCAGGATATGGAAAAGGATTTTTCTGCCGATTTGTTTGTAAACTGGAAAAATTTCCGCGGGTTTACCGGTACAACGGTATCCGAATGCGATAACCGCATCCGTAATTTCCTTTCATTGGATTATAAAGCAAAGCGGGTGGGGGATAAGGTTCATGTGGAGGTGGGGAATTTAGGAAAAACGGCCTGGTTTATTTTGAGGATAAACAGGGATTATGAGGTAAGCATAAAGGGCGGCAGCATGAAAGAGCTGGAAGACGGCGTATATCTAATCGAGACGAAAGATGAGGATTTGGAGATAGCTTTAAAGGATAAAGAGAGGATATTATGAGAATTTGCATTGTGGCTGAAGGCTGTTATCCATATAGCGTGGGCGGTGTATCCAGTTGGGTGCATAATTTGATACAGATGTTTCCGGAACATGAATTTGTCATTTTAGCGATTGTGGCAAACCGTTCCATACGGGGGAAATTTGTATATGAACTGCCCAAAAATGTGACGGAAGTACATGAACTTTATCTGAATGATGACGAGTGGGGCAAGAAGAAAAGGCATAAACGGATGAAACGGAAAGAGTTTCGCGCTTTACGGAGTCTGATTCTGAACCAGGAGACAAAATGGGGGATTTTGTTTTACTGGTTTCAGAAAACGAATGTGTCTTTGAACAGCTTACTGATGGGAGAAGACTTTTTTAATGCAGTGCTTGACTATTACCGGCTCAATTACAGCCAGATTGTGTTTTCCGACTTCTTGTGGATGATGCGTTCTATTTACCTGCCACTGTTTTTGGCATTGAAAATGAAACTGCCCAAAGCAGATTTATATCATTGTGTATGTACCGGGTATGCAGGAGTCATTGGCAGTATGGCGAAATATATCCATGGCAGCGAGCTGCTAATCTCGGAACATGGAATTTATACCAGGGAACGGGAAGAGGAGCTGATAAAGGCCAAATGGGTAAAAGGGATTTTCAAAAATATCTGGATTGACCAGTTTAAAAAAATGTCAAAGCTAGCATATGAGAATGCGGATGTTGTCACCAGCTTATATGAGCCTGCCAGGGAACTGCAGGTGGAACTGGGATGCCCCGTAGAAAAGACAATGGTAACGCCGAATGGGGTTTCCATAGAAAGAATGGAGGGCATTGCGGGGAAACAGGCCGGGGATGAAGGAAAGATTCATGTGGGCGCGGTTGTCCGCGTATCGCCGATTAAGGATATTAAAACCATGCTGCAGGCTTTTAGTTTTGCAAAAGAGAAGGAGCCCGCACTTAAGCTTTGGATTATGGGGCCATGGGAGGAGGATGATACATATGCGGAGGAATGCTTTGAACTGGCAGAGATGGCAGGTACGCCGGATATTGTATTTACGGGAAGGGTAGATATCAGGGAATATCTGGGCAGGATGGATATGACAATACTGACCAGCATAAGTGAGGGGCAGCCGTTAGCTATCCTGGAGAGTTTTGCAGCTCATAAGCCGGTAATCGCTACGAATGTGGGAAACTGCGAAGGGTTGATTTTGGGGGAAAGAGATACATTTGGCCCGGCAGGTATTATAACGCATATTATGAATGTGGAAGAAATCGCCCAGGCTATCCTAAGATTAGCGAATGATGAAAAGCTGCGGCTGGAGATGGGGGAGAACGGCTATAGGCGGGTTGCGGCCGAGTACCGGATTGAGAAAATGCAGGATATGTATAAAAAAATATATAAGAACTTTGAAATAAGCCTTGGATTGGGCAGAAAGGAAAAAGGTTATGGCAGGAGTAGGGGTCAGACTTAATAAAATATTCGAAAAACGTTCTTTGCTGGCTGATTTTATCGGTTTTATATACAGTACGGCCATTACAGTGACACCGATGGTTCTTGTAATACTGGATATTTTCCTCATGGGAATTGTGCTGGATTTTGGCAGTGTTGCATATCTGGACAGGGAGCTGTTCTCCTGTACGATATTATATATTTTTATTTTTGCCTTGTTGACAACATCGCCTCTGAATGCCTCTATATCAAAGTATATGCAGGATGTGATTTATGAAGAGAGATTTGAAGATATTTTGCCCTGCTATTATATGGGGATGTTTCTGACTCTTTGTTTTGGCTGTCTTTTTGCAGTGCCGTTTTGCCTGTGGGAATATTTTATAGGTGGCGTGTGGATTTTTTATGTATTCACTGGTTTTTGTGGATATATAGCGCTTGTTTTAGCCTTTTATTCTATGATTTACCTTTTAGTGTGTAAAGATTACCAACTGATTTCCATTTTTTTTCTGCTTGGCCTTACGGTGGCTTTCCTGGAAGCCCTGATTCTGAGATTCTGGTTTCATTGGGACGTTTCATTCAGTATGCTTTTTGCAATGACATCAGGTTTTTTCCTGATTGCGGTGATGGAGTTTGGAACAACGAAAAGATATTTCAGGAAAAATAGCAACAGATATAAACCTGTGCTGATTTATTTTAAAAAAACATGGCCGCTGATAGCTACCAATTTTTTATATACTCTGGGGCTGTATATTCATAATTTCGTCTTCTGGACAACGGATATGCGGATTGTGGTTGTGAAAAGCTTTGTATGTAACCAGCCCTATGATATGGCTACATGCATAGCAATGTTTACGAATATTTCCGCAACCATTATCTTTACTTCCCGGATAGAAATGCACTTTCATGATAAGTATAAAGTGTATTCGGAGGCTATCATAGGGGGGAAAGCAGCGGACATTGAAAATACGAAACAGCGGATGTTCCGTCAGTTGGCCAGCGAATTGATGTCTCTGGTGCGAATACAGTTTATTATTTCAGTGACTGTTTATCTGCTATGTATTGTGATTTTGCCGCAGATAGGATTTGCGGGTTTAGTCATGCGCATTTATCCCTGCCTGGCTGTCGGATATTTTATCTTATTTTTAATGTATGCGGAAATTCTCTTCCTTTACTACTTTAAGGATATGAAAGGCGCTGTTTTGACAACCGCAGGCTTTTGTCTGGTAACTTTTCTGGGCAGTATAGTGGCGACATACCTGTCGGAGCTGTGGTATGGCATTGGCCTTGTCATCGGCTCTTTTGCCGGGTGGACAATCGCATATATGAGAATACGGTGGATGGAAAAGCATCTGACTGCTTTTATATTCGGACAGGGGACATTAATAAAAATACGGAAAGGGAAAGCGCCTGTTAGCATGGTGTATTGCAGATATGAAAAGACTACTGTTAGTAATTAATACGCTAGGGCACGCCGGAGCGGAGATAGCCATGCTGGAGTTTTTAAAGAAAGTGGACAGAACAGCATATCAGGTTTCCCTTTATGTCATGATGGGGCAAGGGGAATTGATTAGCAAAGTGCCTCCGGATGTCCAGGTTTTGAACCACAGGTTAAGCAGTTTGCCTGTTTGGAGTAGAAGGGGAGTGATGCGGATGGCCGCAACGGTCCTGGCCGCATTTTTCCGCAATGGGGGATATTTTAGGAAATTGCGTGGGCTTGCCCCAAATTTTATAGAAATGTTTGGAAAGGGAAGATTACAGATAGATAAATTACTCTGGCATCTCGTAGCAGACGGCGCGCATCGTTTTGAAGAGACCTTTGATTTGGCGGTGGCATGGATGGAAGGAGGCTCCGCATATTATGTGGCGGAGCATGTGAAGGCGAAAAGAAAGGCGGCATTTGTACATATTGTTTATGGGGAGGCAGGATATACCCCCCAAATGGACCGGGGCTGCTGGGAGAAGTTTCAATATATTTTTACCGTTTCGGAAGAGGTAAAGGAGGCATTTGCGAGAGCCTATCCGCATTATAAAGAAAAGATTTTGATATTTCCCAATATTATAAACAGGAGGGAAATTATACGCAGGGCGCAGGAAACGGGGGGATTTGCCGATGATTATGACGGCTTTCGCCTGCTTACGGTGGGAAGGCTGGTTTATCAGAAGGGCTACAATATTGCTGTCCGGGCTATGGGGATTTTAAAGGAACGGGGATATAGGGGAAGATGGTATATTCTGGGAGACGGGGAAGAAAGGAAGAGGCTGGAAAAGGAAATTGCAGATTTGGGGCTGGAGGAGGACTTTCTGTTGCTTGGAGCGGTAGAAAACCCATACCCTTATTACAGGCAGGCGGATTTATATGTCCATGTCACCAGATATGAAGGGAAAAGTATAGCTATTCAGGAAGCGCAGGTTTTAGGCTGCGCAGTGATTGCTTCTGATTGCCCGGGAAACCGGGAACAGATTGTAAATGGCCAGGACGGAATCCTCTGCAAGCTGGAACCGGAAGCTATTGCAGATAGCATTATAGGGCTTTTGGAAGATAGGAAAAAGAGGGAAATGTTTCAAAGGGCGGCAGGGGCAAAAGAAATGCCCCAAGGGAAAGAATTTGAGCTGCTGGCAGAATTTATGGAAAGCACAGGCTGAGAGAAAGGAATGTTTATTAGTATGGTTACATTATACTGGGCAGGGCAGTATGCAGCGGTTTTTCTGGGCTATTATCTGCTGATGTTTCTGTGGCCTTCTGTAGTATTCCGCAGATATTTGTGCGGAAAGGGGAAGCTGTACCATTTCAGCTTTTGTATTACAGTTCAGATAGTTTTAATTAATACGGCAATATTAGGCATGGGACTTCTTGGAGTGCTGAATAGGTGGACAGTTCTTTTAATAATGTACGGAATACCTATTCTGTCATTGCTAAAGGGGATTTCCCGGGAGGATATTTTGCGGCCGTTTGATTACATCTACCGTTTATCCATAGGGGCTTGCGGAATCCGTACTTTTTTCGGTGAGGCCAGAAAGGCTCTGGCAAGAGGGCTGAGAAAGCGGTGCAAAAGGTTATGGGGAATTTTGGAGCCGCATTTAATTGAATATTTCATCTTATCGGTGGCTGTAATTTATGGAATGGCTTATTTTTCCTATGCCTCATTTCGGGATTATTCCTATGGTTTTGGGGATATATATGTCCACCATGCCTGGATTCAGGGGCTGATGAACGGAAAAATCTTTTCTGGCGGTATTTATCCGGAGGGGATGCATTGCTTTGTCTACTGTCTGCATACACTATTTGGAATCAGGGTTTACAGTATTTTGCTATTCCTTAACGGAATCCATATATCTGCCTTTTTGATTTCGGCTTATGGCCTGTTAAGGGAGGTATTCCGCTCCCGTTATACCCCGCTGTTTGCGTTGGCGCTGTTTTTGCTCCTGGATTTAAAGAGTGTCAATGCGGTATATGCCATGTCCCGTTTGCAGTTCACGATTCCGCAGGAGTTTGGCTTATTTTCCCAGTTTGTTTGCGCAAGATATCTGGTGCGCTATTTAAAGGACGGGCATGATGGCAAAGGGTCTGGCTTCAAGGGAAAGCTTAGGCAGTGTATTATGGACGAAAACCTGTTTCTGTTCATGATAGCATTGGCAGCCTCTATTGTAACACATTATTATGTAACGATTATGGCTTTCCTCCTATGCGCTTCCTTTGCGGTTGTTTTCTTTAGGAAAGTGTTTTCGAGGAAGAAGTTCCTGCCTTTGGTGGTTTCGGCTTTGTGCGGCCTGTTTATTGCTGCTGCGCCCATAGCGGCAGCACGTGCATCAGGGATTCCGTTTGAACGTTCCATCAACTGGGCAATGGGGGTGATGAACCATACAGCCCCTGAGGAGGAGGAGACTTTTAATATAGAACTTTATCATGAAATAGAGGAGAGCAGTGTTTTTGAAAAAGTTTTTCAGATGGGCTATTGTGAAGTTTACCATTCGGAAAGGGCAGGCCATATCGTGCTTTTTACAGGGGGTGCTGCTTTATTATGGCTTCTCTATCGTATTGGAGCCTGGATTTTAAAAGTGATTTTTTCCAAACGGATAGATAGAAACTGTTTTGATTCGCATTTGGCCATTATCATTGCATCTATCCTCTTTATGGTAGTTTATGCTTCCCGGGCAATTGAGCTTCCACAGCTTATTGCGGGCTCCAGGCTTTGTGCGGTGGAACAGATGCTTATTTTAACGGTGATGGTTATGCCGGTGGATATGCTTTTTTCCGGGTTGGGCCTGTTTTGCCAAACTGTGGTCATGCAGTGCTTGGCCTTTCTTGGTGTAGCTGGTATTTATACGGCTGTATTGGTGGCAGGTGTGCTGCATGGCTCTTTATACATTGAGCTGACCCGTTATAATTCCAGCGTGATGGCAACCCAGGCTATTATAAAAGAAATTCCCAAAAACAGCTATACCATAGTGTCTACCACGGATGAGCTATACCAGATAACAACGGACGGCTATCACGAGGAATGGCTGACCTTCCTCGATAACAGCAAAAAAGAGGATTATAAGCTGCCTACAGAATATGTATTTCTATTTGTGGAAAAAAGGCCGCTTGCTTATGCTCAGATACATCTTTTTAACGGGCCGGCCTGGCTGATGTCACAGAACCATATTGAGATTTTTGCCTATATTGACATGGAAAAAAGCTGCTGCCCGGAGATTACAGCTTCACAGATTTCGGAAGAGATGTCAGGGAGGGCGCTGAAGAAAGAAGAAAATGAATGGGATACTTACAAAATCCTGGCAAACCGCACGATAGTGGAGTCTAAGGCATATGAGTGGTGTCAGCGCTTTTCCAAGCTTTATCCGTATGAATGGAACATTGCTTATGAAGATGAAAATTTTGTCTGCTACTATTTTAAACAAGAGCCCAACTGCCCGTATAACCTGGCATTTGGACAGGAAAATGGAGGAAGGTAAAGGAGAGTCTGGTTTGCGAACAGAAATACTAATGGCAGCAGGGCTGCTTTGCATCTTTTTGCTTTTTCTGCTCTTTTTGTATGGAAAAAGTGTGATGATAGAAAAAAACGTATTTACGGAATCAAACCGGGAACTGAGAAATCCTAATTGCGGATTTTATTATATATACAGATTCATGATTCAGGATGAGGAAACGGATTATGAAAAGCTTGTGAAGGAAAGTTACCAAAACGATACGGAGACAACAATTACGCTTTTGCAGATTAATTTGCAGAATTACCGGAATGGGGAGATTTCCCAAAGAGGGCTTGCCAATATAGAAAGTCTGTTCTGTGCAATGGAAAACATTGATAAGCGTTTGATTGTCCGTTTCCTGTATGACTGGGATGGTATAGCATCCGGGCAGGAACCGGAAAGGCTGGATATTATTCTTTTGCATATACGGCAGTTGGAAGAGATTCTGTACCGACACCGGAAACAAATTTTTGTAATGCAGGGGCTTTTTATCGGGAACTGGGGAGAGATAAACGGTACGCCATATGCCAATAGTGAGGATATGAGGGAACTGGCTATAGCATTGGGCCAGGCAACGGACTCGGCTGTTTATCTGTCCGTGCGGATGCCGGCGCAGTGGCGCATGATTACGCAGATGAAAGGAGTGCCGGAGAAAACTTTACCTACAGACATGTTGTCAGGGAGGCTTGGGCTGTTCAATGACGGTATGCTTGGAAACGAAAGCGACTATGGCACGTATGGAGTGGCAAGCGCAGAAGAGGCGGGGGCTTATTCCCCCTGGAAGCGGGAGGAAGAGCTGGCTTTTCAGGAAAAGCTGTGCCGTTTTGTACCAAATGGCGGAGAAGTGATTGTGGAGAATGCATATAATGACCTGGAAAATGCGAGGAAGTATCTGGCCCTTACCCATGTTACCTATCTGAACAGGGATTATGACCAGGAGGTACTTAATAAATGGGCAGGGGAATTGGTGAGGGAAGAAGGCTGTTTTGATAAAATGGATGGGCTTACCTATATCCAAAGGCATTTAGGGTATCGGCTTTTGATAGCGGATACGGATATTTCCCAAAACTTTTGGAAAGGCAGCCTATCCGTAGAGGTGAAGATGAAAAATATAGGATTCGCCCCTATATACCGGGAGCCGGAAATCCGGCTGACAATTTGCGGCGGGGAAGAAAGGTATACTTATCTGCTCCATCAGTCTTTGAAAGAACTGGCAGGGGGAACACAAAGCGAGGAACTTTTGACGCTTGAGGAAGAGATTCCTTTGAGTGGGTTGTCAGAAAAGGAATATTCCTTATATCTATCCATAGTGGATACGGATACGGGAAAACATATTCTCTTGGCCAATGAACAGGAAGAAGAAGAGGAAGGATATTTGCTGGGAAAGGTCTGCTTTCCTGGCAGGAGGGAATGAAAAGAGAAGGAATGATTAGGATGGAAAAGACACGGACAGAGCATTCCGCCAGAAATACGTTGGCGGCAGTGATTTCCAGAATGACAGCCATCCTTATGGGATTTGCTGTCAGGGTTATTTTTACCCACATGCTGAGTGCGGCTTATGTGGGGGTTTGCGGCTTATTTTCCAATATTATAACGGTAATGGCTTTGCCGGAATTAGAGATTGTGGCAGCAGTTCCCTATGCATTGTATGAGCCTGTGGCACGGGGGGATATCAAGAAACAGAAATCCTTGATGATGCTATACCGGAGGTTTTACCATGTGGTATCCGGTGCTATTCTGATTCTTGGCTTGCTGTTAATCCCTTTTCTGGAATTCATATGCGGAAATCCGGAGATTGAGCATTTAACTCTGATTTATATGATGTTCCTGATGAATTCGGCCATATCCTACCTTTGGATTTATAAGCGTACTTTGATAGATGCCCATCAGATGATTTCCGTGGGCGTATGGTATCAAACTATCTTTTTAGTGATTCAGGATGTGGTGCAGATAGTTGTGTTATATTTCACACGGAATTTCCTGCTGTTTTTATCCATCAGCCTGGTATGTACACTGGCAAGAAATATTGCGATTTCCTATAAGGCCGACAGGATGTACCCCTATTTAAAGGAGAGGGATATCGAGCCGCTGCCCAAAGAAGAGAGAAGGGGGATTTCCAGCAATATCCGAGCCTTGATGCTGCATAAAACGGGGAATGTCCTGGTAAATAATACGGATACTTTGCTGCTTTCCGTTTTAACAGGGCTCACCAGCGTAGGCAGCTATTATAACTATTACCTGGTCATAGGCTCTATGCGGCAGGTATTGAACCAGATTCTTCAGGGGATTACAGCCAGTGTGGGGAATCTGGGGGTGGGCGCGGACCGGAAAGAAATCAGGAAAATCTTCCAGGATGCCTTTTTTATAGGACAGTGGATTTTTGGGTTTTCGGCTATATGTATTTACGAATTCATCAATCCCTTTATGGAGGCAAGCTTCGGTAAGCAGTATGTGTTCCCCATGTCTGTGGTATTTGTGCTTTGCCTTAAATTTTATATCACAGGGATGAGGCAGGCTGTGATGGTTTTTCGGGATGCCCTGGGGCTGTTTCGCCCGGACCGCTATAAAGTAGTGCTCGAAACGATACTGAACCTGGGGGTTTCCGTGGTTCTGGCGCTCCGGCTGGGAACATCGGGGGTTTTTATCGGAACTTTAGTCAGTATGCTGTTTACCTCTGTCTGGATAGAGCCATTTATATTATACAGATATCTGGAAGTTCCGCTTAGGAAATATTTCGGCAGATATTTGATTTATGCAGGGATTACGGGTATGACAGCTTTGGCGGTGCACAGGTTGTGCCTGGAATGGGGATTTTTAGGAAAGTGCATTTTCTGCCTTGTGGGAATCAATCTGTTGTGGCTGCTTTGCTATGGGAGAACAAGGGAATTCAAGGAAATATACCGCAGGGGATATGGTATTTTGCGCAGGAAAATGGAAAGGGCATAGTGATTAGAATGGGAAAAGGAAAGGGATGGGAAAAAGAAAATTGCTGTGGCTGCCAGGCATGCAAAGACATTTGCCCTGCCGGTGCGATTCATATGTATATGGATGGGGAAGGGTTCTTGTACCCGGAAACCGATGAGGGAAAATGTACGGGATGTGGGCTTTGCGAAAGCGTCTGCCCGCTAAAGAATAACAGCCGGGGAAGTGGGCAGGAGCTGTATTTTGGAATGCAGGCAAAGGATGACAGGACGAGGTATTCCAGCTCTTCCGGAGGGATGTTCCCGCTTCTTGCCAGTGAAGTCCTTAAGAAGCAGGGGGTGGTTTACGGGGCAGGATATGGCAGCCGCATGGAGGTGCTGCATAAAAGTGCCCGAAATAGCGGGCAACTGGAAGGGATAAAGAGGACGAAATATGTGCAGAGCAGCCTGGATGGAATTTACCGGGAAATCCAAAGGGAACTGGAGCAGGGGCATCAGGTGCTTTTTTGTGGAACACCCTGCCAGGCCCAGGCGCTCAGGCTTTTCCTTGGAGGAAAGGATGAGGGGCTCATTCTGGTGGACCTGATATGCTATGGCGTTGCATCCCCGGGAATATGGGGCGATTATGTAAAATATCTAGAGCGCAGATATAAGGGGAAAATGAAGAATTTTTCTTTCCGCGATAAAAGAAACAGGGATAATGGGCATACCTGCTCTTTTATGATAGATGACAGGGAGGAAGCCCTCCCTTTGTACCAGGATGTTTTCAGCAGGATGTATGCAGGGAATTACAGTATAAGGCCGTCTTGCCATTGTTGCAGATTTTGTAAGACGGAGCGGAGCAGCGATTTTACCATAGGGGATTTCTGGGGAATAGAAAAGGTAAGGCCGGGCTTCGATGATGGCATGGGAAACTCGCTGGTTATTGTCCATACAAAAAAGGCAGAGGAACTTTGGAAGGAACTGAAAAAGGAAACCCGATGGTTTGCGTGCCAAAAAGAAGATGTCCTGCAGCCAAGGCTTCAGACGCCTACAATGGCTGCGAAAAGGCGCGGGCTATTTATGAAGGCATATGAAAGGCTGCCCTTTTCCCTGTTTATAAACCTGGTGGGCGGCTGGAAGCAGGGGAGGAGGGCAAAAAAGGTTTTATGATAGAAACGATAATGGAACGTGTGAAATGGCACGAATGGGAATGGTATAAGCGCAGGAGGAGATATCGGCTGAGCAATGAAAAGCCTGTGATTATCGCTTCCAACTGTGTCGGAACATTGATTTATCATGATTTGAAGCTGCCATTTTATTCGCCCACCATCAATCTGTTTATTTGTATGGATGATTTCGTCCGTTTCCTGGGGAGGCTGGAGTGGTATCTGGAACAGCCGGTGGTGGAGGTATATGAGGACGGTATTCCATATCCCATAGGAATGCTGGCGGATATTAAAATTTATTTTATGCATTACAATACTTTTGCTGAGGCGGTAAAAGCATGGGAAAGGCGGAAAACTAGGGTAACCCCGGAAAATCTCTTTATTTTTGGATGCGAGAGGGATAGATGTACCTATGAAACAATAAAGCAATTTGACAAGCTGCCTTATAAGCATAAGGTCATCTTTACACATAAGGACTATCCGGAAATTTCCTCGGCCTTTCATATTCGGGGATTCGAGGAACAAAAGGAGCTGAGGAATGTTTTGGAATTCAGGAAGGACAGCTTTTGGAAAAGAAGATATATAGATGACTTTGATTATGTATATTTTCTGAATGGATGGGAAAAACCGATGATTAGTGTTATTGTTCCGGTTTATGAGATGGCTTCTTATCTGGAAACCTGTGTGCAGTCCGTGTTAAAACAGACCTATTCCAGCTTTGAACTAATCCTGGTAGATGATGGCTCGGAGGATGGCAGCGTGGAAATCGCCAGGAGACTATGTGTAGGGGAGGAACGGATTCGTTTGCTGACACAGGAGCACAAAGGCGTGTCGGCCGCCAGGAATGCAGGAATCCGGGCAGCAAAAGGGAAGTATCTTTTTTTCCTGGATAGCGATGATGCGATTCATCCAAACCTTTTGGAGCGGCTATGCAAGCTGGCAGAGGAAAGCGGGGCGGGAGTATGCGCCTGCAGGGCTTGCAGTGTGATATCCAAAGATTTTGAGAAAACAAGGAAACGGCTGGATGAAAAGAGGTATGGAAGCAGCAGAAGAAGGATTGCCTGCCTGAAGGGCCGGGAGGCATTAAGCTCTTTGATATTTGAAAAAGAGTCAGGAGTCTGGTCGGTAGTATCGGGCAAGCTGATTCGAAGATGTGAGGTGGAAAACATATGGTTTGATGAAAATCTGACGAATGGGGAAGATACGAAATTCATGTATCAGCTACTGGAAAAGGGGATGGATGCGGCCATGGTAAAGTACAGCGGTTATTATTACCGAAAACGGGATGGCAGCGCCAGCCAACTGCAAAATATGGAGGCATACAAAAGTATTTATAAATGCGACTGCTACATACGGGACAACGAAATGGGGCATGGCAGGGAGGCTCATGCAGTGCGGCGGGAACGGACGATTATCGGAAAGCTTTCCGGCTGGCACGTGGCAGGGCATATGGAGGAGGGGCACATGCCCTGCCATAGGGAATTGGAAAAATATAGTGCGGAGCTGATGCAGGCTGAACGGGCATCTGAATTATGGAAACGGTTGGGAATCCGTATAAAACTGGAATATGCCCTTGCCTTTTATTTCTATCCGGCCTATGAGATATGCCACATTCTCCGTCAGGCATTCCGCAGGATGAAAATATTATGAATGGAGAAGGAAGAATGGTTTCGGTTATTGTTCCGGTTTACCAGTCAGCCCCTTATATCGACGCATGTGTACAATCAGTACTGGAGCAGACTTTGCAGGACTTTGAACTCATCCTGGTGGATGATGGCTCAGAAGATAATACAGCGGAAATCTGCCAAAGGTGGCAGGCATCCGATTCCCGTATCCGATTTTTGGCTCAGGGGCATAAAGGGGTCTCTGCTGCCAGGAACGCAGGAATAAGGGAAGCAAAAGGGGAATATCTTTTTTTCCTGGACAGCGATGACGCCATCCATCCAGAGCTGTTGGAAGCTTTGCGGGGATGGGCAAAGGAATGCAGGGCGGCAATGGCCGGGTGCAGCTACAGCTATGTACAATCCGCCAGCTTTCAAAAGCCTTTGGAGGCTACGGTATATCAGGGGCGGATGAAGGACCGTACCTACATGGATGCCCATGAGGCATTGGACTGCTTTATCCATGGAAGGGAAGAAGGAATCCTGTTTTCCATAGGGGGCAAGCTCCTTCGTAAGGATATGGCCGGGCCAGTGAGGTTTGATGAGAGCCTGCAAAATGGGGAAGACACAAAATATATCTATCAACTGCTGCTTGGCGGAGTCGATGTGGGTATCCTGCATAAGCCATGGTACTTTTGCAGACAACGGGAAGAAAGCGCCAGCCATAGGCGAACGCCCAAGATGTATGAAAGCACGTATCGGGCAGAACGGTATATCTGTGATGAGGAATGGCGAAATGGAAGAAAATCAAATGCAAAAGTAAGGGAATACTGCATTATCAGGCAAATGATAAACAGGTATATGGAAAGCAGGCAAAAACAGGACCAAGGGTTCATTGACTGTTTAAGAAACCAGGCGGAGGCTGAGCCTTCCCTGGAGATTTGGGGACAGTTAAGCCTGGGGGCAAGGGCTGAATTTTACCTGGCATTCCATAGTGCTGTGCTTTATAAAGCTTTCTGCTATTTCTGGGAAATGGTATCAGAACATAGAAGTAGGATACGGGAATGGAAAAAACATCTGTAAAAAGGCCGTAGGGGTGGATGATATGATTGGAATATTGACATTTTACTGGGCGGACGATTATGGGGCAATGCTGCAGGCTTATGCTTTAAAAAGATATTTGGAAGAAATGGGTGAAAAAGCGGAAATCCTTCCATATGCGCCGCTTCATCTGGCAGGAAGGTACTATATCGTGCCTATCATTGCAGTTTTGCGGGGAAAGCAAAGGAAATACTGTATAGGCAAGTGGATGATTTGCCGGAATTTATCTGTGGGCAGGGCATATTTTAAAAGATGGAAGAATATGGGGAAGTTCCGGGCGGAATACCTGACAAAAAAAACTCCCATCCAACATGCCGGGAAACTTTCCCTGAAGGAATATTCCTGTGTGTTTGTGGGAAGCGACCAGGTGTGGAATCCGGAGATTACAGTGGGGTTTGATGATGCCTATCTTGGCAGAATCCAGGATAAGGGAAACTGCCGCATAGTGGCCTATGGAGCCAGCCTTGGCAGCAAGGGGCTGAAAGAACAGGATTGTGCTGAATTTGCGGAAGCGGTGCGGGAAAATTTTGCGGATATATCCATGAGGGAAAAAAGTGGGGCAGATTTTGTAGGGCGCATTTTACACAGAAAAGTAGTGGATGTTTTGGACCCAACGCTTTTGCTTACGAAGGAAGAGTGGGAGAAAATTGGAAGGAAACCAGGGGCGAAGGATTATATTCTGTTCTACAGTACGGAAGAAAACAGGCAAATGATACAATATGCCCGCAAGCTGGCGAAAACATTCCGCAAAAAGGTGTTCCAAGTGTCGATGCCGCTTTTGCGGAAACAAGAGCCTGAAATGGAACTGGCTGTGGAGGGGGGACCGGCGGAATTTGTGGGGTATGTAAAAAACGCATGGTGTGTGGTTACAAATTCTTTCCATGGAACGGTATTTTCCATACTGATGGAAAAACAATTTCTTGTTTTTTCCCATAGCAGCAGAAACGAACGTATGGAAAGCCTGCTAAAAAAGCTGGACATGGAAGAGCGTCTTATTATGAAAGGGGAAGAGGCCGGTATCCGGCGTATGTTTGGAGAAATCCATTGGGAGAAAACAAAGGAATATCTGGAAAAAGAAAGAACGGTTTCCAAAAAATTTATTATGACAAACATGGAGTGACTATGAGAGGACAAAGTTTTTGGGAAGAGCAGCATAGCAACAGAATAATGATGAAATATTTGATTGGGCTGTTAGAGGAAAAGGAGAAAAAAAGCCTGTATTTATGCATTGCATTATGTATTTTGGGACTCGTGGTGGATTTATTGAGCGTCTATATGATTTTCCCGGTTATAAGCGGAGTGTTTAGGGAAGGGGTTTCAGAAGAGCGGCTCAGGCAGATAATTTTTGTCGGTATGGCATATTTGGTGAAAGGGGTATTTACTTTACTGAGGGTAAAGGCGTTAAATTCTTTTTTAAAGGATTGCGCACAGGGCTGGTCAATAAAAATTTACGAGCTGTATTGCAAAGAGGAACTGCTGGAACACAATCAAAGAAGCGCCGTACAGCAAATTGCGGGAATACGGACGGATACGGAGCTTTGCGCAGACATTATGATTACATCGATAAACAGGTTCATCCGCCTGTTTGCCCTTATCGGATATTTTGTGTTTGCGGGGTATACTGCACACTGGATTGGCATAGGGATATGTGCCTTGGTGGTAACGTTTATTATGCTGCTGTTTGCCCATTACCGAAGCCGTATTATTCAGTATGGGGAAAAGAAGCGGAAAGGGGATATTAAAACTGCCACGCTTATAACTACGGCATATGGTGCATATAAAGAAATGAAAGTGGACTTTCGGGCAGAGAATCTCCTGAAAAAGTATGAGCGGGCAAGCAGGGAGCATGCCCAGGTGCAAAAGGATTTTGTTTCTACATCGGAACGTATGGGAATCCTGTTCCAGTGTTTAATGCAGTCAGGCATTTTCTTCCTACTGGCATTTTTATTGGCGGCCGGGATAGATGTGAGCCAATTTTGGACGGAAATCATAATCTGTATGATGATTCTGCTTCAGTTGCTTCCGGATATGGCTTCCATGATAGCGGAATCGAACCGGATTCAATTCGGGAAGAAAAGCTATGAAATGTTTTATGAAAACATGGAACGGTATCGCGGGCTAAAGAGGAAAGAAAAACAGGAAATGGGCATCCGACGGAAAAAGGTCACATTTACAAAAGGGCTAAAAATTGAAAATCTGACCTTTCGGTATCCGAATGGGGAGGAAATCCTAAGGGATGCCTCTATGGAAATTCCGGCAGGGCATTCCACGGCGATTATCGGGAATTCCGGAATCGGGAAAACAACCCTGTTGGACCTTATTCTGGGATTGCTGACTCCGGAGTCCGGTCATATCTGGTATGACGATTATGACTTGGTGGAGGGAAAGGATTCCCAGGGAATATGTAAAATAGACCTTGGCAGTATAGTGAGCTATATTCCTCAGGTTACATATTTAAATGGAGATACTATCCGGAATAATGTGGCTTTCATGGTGGAAGAGGAGGATGAGGAACGGATTATTTCCTGCTTAAAGCGCGCTCAGGTATGGGAAGATATAAGAAAAATGCCGGAAGGGATAGATACGCTGATTGGCGAAAACGGAACGGCTTTATCCGGCGGGCAGCGTCAGCGCATTGCCCTGGCAAGGGCATTGTATAAGGAATTTGAACTTTTGATTATGGATGAGGCAACGTCATCGCTGGACGCGGAGACGGAAAATGCAGTGGGTGAATCTATTTACCATATGGGAGGGAATAAAACGCTGCTTGCTGTCACCCATCACTTAAATCTGGCTGCCGGATGCGAATTTATATATAAGATAGAAGGCAAGAAGCTGATAAGGATTCGGTAAAAGGATGCAAAGAGAGGGAATGGCAGAAATGTGCGCGGAGTTTGTGAAAAACAGAGTGTCAATCGTAACGCCTGTTTATAATGGGGAGAGCTATCTTTCCAGGATGCTGGATTCTGTTTTGGGGCAGTCTTATAAGGGACTGGAAATGATTCTTGTGGATGGGGGTTCCACAGACGGAACGATTGCGTTAGCAGAGACATACAGGGAAAGGTTTAAGGGGAATGGAATCGCATACCGCATCCTGACCGGCGGGGGGAGCGCTGCGGCAGGGCTTAACCGTGGATTTCCTTTTGTGACCGGGGAATTCCTGATTTGGCCGGACGGTGATGATGTCCTGGAGAGGGAATCGGTGAAAAGAAGGGTGGAATTTTTACGGGCTCATCCGGAATATCAATGTGTCCGTTCCCTCGGGTACTATGTTCATGAGGAAACGGGAAAGAGAGTCCAGGCAGAGGAGAAAAGGGGTGAGCTGGAAAATGAAAGTCTATTTTTTCCAGTCCTTAATGCGGAAACTTTTGTGTGCTGCGGATGTTATATGTTTCGGACGGAAACTTTTTTTGAAATTTACCCGGAACGGAAAATACCTGACAGCATCGTAGGGCAGAATCTGCAGATGCTGCTGCCCTTTCTTTACCGCTACCCCTGCCCTACGATAAAGGAGGAACTGTACCGGGTATACGTAAGGCCGGGAAGTTCTTCCAGAAGGCGGCTGACAGAGGAAGAGGAGAGGGAGAAATGTAAGGAACATCAAAAGTTGATTGACGTGCTTGTGGGGATATGCGGTATTACGGACAGAAGGGAAATACGGCGTGTGGAATGCAGGAAAGCGGAAATACGGTACTGGTTTTTCTGGAAACGGGGAAAGAAATGCAAAATGCTTCTGGCTGGGATAGATATATGGAGAAACGGCGGAGTAACGTTTGGGGAATTTATGAATAAAGTGGCATATATTTTTGTGGGGAAGCTGATTGCAAGGCAAAAAGCTGCGCAGAAATGGAGTAAAAAACGGAAGGGGGGAGAGGACAGTGCGAAGTGACAAATCGGTTCCCTTGGTCAGCGTGGTTATCCCAGTATATAAGACGGAGAAATATCTGGAGGAATGTATCGCAAGCGTGCTTGGGCAGGATTATCCAAAGATAGAATTGATTCTGGTAGATGATGGCTCCCCGGACCGTTGCCCCGCTATCTGTGAGTATTATGCAGGAAAATATGAAAATATACAGACTATCCACCAAAAAAACCAAGGGTTGGGGATGGCCAGGAATCGGGGGATGGAATCTGCCCAGGGAATCTATCTGCTGTTTCTGGATTCCGATGACTGTTTGGATGGCAGCAGGGCAGTAAGAAGGCTGGTGGAACAGGCGGAGGAAGAACAGGCGGATATTGTGGTGGGGAATTTCCGGAGATTTGATGGCAGGGGAATCAGTAAAATTAACAGGCATCATATGCGGAGTGGCAGTTACACAAGGACAGTGGATTTCCGGTTCAAGGGATTTTTGACAGATAATCATCTGATTGCGGATTGGGGGAAACTCTATCGGATGTCATTTTTACAACGGTTTGATATAAAGTGCAGCACTTATTACTTTATGGAGGATAAGCTGCATAACATGATTTGCTGTACCTATGGGCCAGTGTACGGTTTCGTCCATGAGAGTGTGTATTTATACCGTATCAGGAGGGACTCCATCACCCATAAATATAAAAACAATGCGGAGGATATGGCAAAGTCATGGCTCTACATTGGGGAATACTTTTACCGGTTTTTGGAAAAGAGAGAGGTGCAGGAAACTTATAATGACCTTTTAGCCTTCCATTTGTTCTGCGGAATATTTTCTGTAGGAAAGCAGTCCTTACGGTGCGGCAGGCAAAGGGGGAGGAAAACAGCCAGGCTGCTAAAATTATATGGGAAACATCCGTTGGTAAGGAAAGGGGTATCGGACCTTGCAAAAGGGAAATATGTCAATGAAGTGGAGTCAATTTTCTGGAGCACATTTGTCCGTATGGCTGCCGTGCTGTTTTGCCTGGGGGCATACCGGATTTTGACGTTTGGAATTGCCATATTGCAGGGGCTCGGAACGGAGGAGAGAACAAGCAGGCTAAAATACAAAAGGACAATACATAGGGATGTGAATAAGCGGCATGATTTCAGTCATTATACCAATTTATAATACGGAGAGATATTTAAAGCGCTGTATAGATTCCGTCCTTGGTTCGGATTATGGAGAATATGAAGTCATTCTTGTGGATGACGGCTCGAAGGACGGCAGTCTCGAAATCTGCAAAGGCTATGCCAGAAGGGAGCCGCGGGTGCGGGTGATAGAACAGGGGCATCGGGGGGTATCGGAGGCGAGAAACCGGGGAATCAGGGAAAGCAGGGGGGACTGGATTATATTTATCGATTCGGATGATTTTATTTCCCATGATTTTCTGGGCATGGTGGAGAAGAAGGAATATGAGGATGAGGAACTTCTGATATTCGATTTTGCTTCGGCATCTGAAAAATGCAGAGCCCCAACCATGCTTCCTTCATATCCTCCTACCGTAAGGTATGGGGAAGGGGATAATCTGGCTATAGTGGAAAGGCTTTTGCGGTTTCGGCAGCTCATAAAAGGCGGGCACACGGATTTGCGTTCGCCTTGTGCAAAGGCATACAGGAGACGGGTCATAGAGGAATACGGACTGCGGTTTTTGACAGAGCTTACAGTGGGCGAGGACCAGATATTCCACATCAGCTATCAGATGAGGACGAAGCGCTGCGCCTATATTATGAAGCCGGTTTATTATGTGGAGACACGCCCGGATTCCACAACAAGGAGTTTTCGTGAAGGCATTATGGAGGAAAACCTTTTGTTTGGGAATTGTTTAAAGGATATTTTAGACAAAGAGGGATGCCTTCCAGCCCTGGAAGAAGCGTATTATGATTCGGTTCTTGCAAATATGAAAGGGATACTGGTTCTGGGTATTTTTCATCCGGCCAGTTCAAGGACATACAAGGAAAACTTGCTTTTATGCCAGCATATGTATGATATTCCGCTATTTCAAAGGGCAGTAGGGCAATACAATGGCAAAACGGGGGAGATGTCAAGGCGGATTCTGTTGTTTTTCTTCCGGCAAAAGGGTTTTTACATCGTGAGGTGGATTTGCCGGTTGGGACATATCCGCATGAAGTGGAGGAAACGGTAGGTGAATTTATGAAGAAACTATTAATAATAATTCCGGCTTATAATGAGGAAAAAAGCATAGAGAAAGTAGTAGAACATATCATCCATAAGTATGCACAATATGATTATGTGGTGGTGAATGATGGCTCGGAGGACAAAACGGCGGAGATTTGCTATAAGAATCGGTTTCAGATATTGGACCTTCCGGTTCATTTAGGATTGTCGGGGGCTTTCCAGACAGGGATTAAATATGCCTATCAGAGAGGGTATCAGTATGCGGTCCAGTTCGACGGGGATGGCCAGCATCGGGCGGAATTTCTGGCCGACATGCTGGAAAAAATGGAGGAAGGCTATGATATCGCCATAGGCTCCAGATTTGTGCAAAAGAAAAAAGATTTTTCTTTGCGCATGATTGGAAGCCGGATAATAACCGCTTCCATCAGAATAGCCACAAAGGTCAAAATTGCTGACCCTACATCAGGAATGAGAATGTTCTCAAAAAGGATGATAGAGGAATTTACGAAAAATATTAATTTAGACCCTGAGCCGGACACCATTTCATATCTGATGAAAAATGGGGCTAAAGTTGTGGAAGTGCCGGTAATAATGGATGAAAGGCAAGTAGGAACAAGTTATTTAAGCAGGATGGCATCGGTGAAATATATGATTCGGATGCTGGTGTCGATTTTGCTTCTTCATAATTTTAGAAATCGAGGTTAAAGATGTCAGTTTACTTAAGGGTTATTATGATTATTAGTGCAGTATTGCTGCTTGTTTTTATGATAAGGAGGATACGGCAGTCAAGGTTGAAAATTCAGTACTCTATTTTCTGGATTGCTTTTTCAAGCATTTTAGTGTGCATGGGGGTTTTTCCGAAACTGTTTTATTTCCTGTCCGAATTGCTGGGTTTTCAGGCTCCGATTAATATGATTTATATCGTCATTATATTTGTTTTAATTGTGAAATTGTTTTTGCTGTCTATTCAAATTTCGTATTTGGAAAACAAGGTGGACAGTCTGGTACAATGGATAGCGATTGACAAGAAGCTGGATGAAGAAGGGGATAGGGATGTCTGTATAGGAAACCAGGATAAAAAGCCAGGGAAAACGGCATAAGGACAAATGGGCGGTGATTCCGGGGTATCGAAACCAGGGCTATAACTTTACTATCACTTCCTCCACAGCATATGACCAGAAATGGATGCGGGGAAGGAATATCTTTGAAAATATCGACTATCTGGTGGATACTATTTTTGCCAACTATTTATCCCGCCCTGGGGTGCGGCAGCCTATTTTTACATCCTATTGCGACGGTAACCGGGTTACATGCAGCGGTTTGAGCCAATGGGGTTCAAAGTATTTGGGGGATGAAGGGTACTCGGCAATAGAGATTGTCCGTTATTATTTCGGGAATGACATGTATATCAATTCTGCGGAGAGCATTGCGGGAGTACCTTCCTCCTGGCCAGGGTATAACCTGAATATTGGTTCCAGCGGGGAAAAGGTGCGCCAGATGCAGCAGCAGTTGAACCGGATTGCCCAAAACTATCCGGCAATTCCGGTAATTGCAGCGGATGGGATTTATGGGAGCAGGACAGCGGAGGCAGTAAGGGCGTTCCAGAGGATTTTTAACCTTCCCCAGTCCGGCGTGGTAGATTACCCGACGTGGTATCAGATATCGAATATTTATGTAGGCGTCAGCAGGATTGCGGAACCGGTGTGATACTGCTTTTCATCAATTAAGATTCGGGTGTTAAAAGCCCTGCCCACAGATGGCTTTTTGCATATTGACTTTTATACTGTGAAAAACTATCATTATAAGCATTAAAGTGAATAGAAATAACGAAACTTTCATTAGGATAGAAACAATATATGACTGGCGCACAAGGAAAGGTATGGAAGGAAAATGCAAAATAGGAAGAAAAAGAAGCGGGTAAAGCTGCCAAAAAAGATAGTGAAGCCATTGGCAAAAATAATCAGGGAAAAGCAAAAAACAGTTAAAGTGAAAGAAAGAATACGCCGAAAAGCGGCAAAAGGACGCAGGAAAAAAATGGAGAAAAGAGTGAACGGACTGCTCACAGCGGGCTGCTTTTTGGTATGCCTGGCGGCAGCATTTCAGGAAGCGAAAAATGCAGGCAGAACCATAAGATGCCCGTTAACGGGAAGCCGACGGTGAGGTATCCGGCAGCAGCAGACGGAAAAGGGTCTGTCTGGAAAACAGCAAAAGAGGGGCAACAGATGGAATCAGGGAAGGCGTGGCAGCATTATCTGCCATTCCTTCCCTGATGCTGTTAAAACTTTTTTGTGCAATAGCCATCCGGCATCAATCCAAATTCAACTGGTTCTTCAACATATGCTCTGTAACGAAATAGAGTATAGCGCTGAAAATAAGGGTGGTAAAGATGGAAATCAGCATGGAAGGGATGATGATATCACCCAGGCGGTTGTAGTTATAGTAGCTGACCCCAAATGCATATCCGAACATTCCGCCGGAAAAAGGGGAGGAATGGCTGGTAATAGAGGTAATAATCTGGAAGATTACATATTCCCCCACATACCAAAGGAAAGCGCCAGCCACTTTATGCTTGGTGAAAAGCTGCCCTAATGCAATAGCGGCATATATCTTCAAGATAGAAAAGGCAGTAGATAATACGGTCTGTATAAGGAACAGGAGGAGGAAAAAGGCGAAACCGATTCCCATTTCCTCGTGGAACATCTGTAAGAAATCCGGGAAATCCCGTATAAGGTCGACTAGAAAATACGAATCGGAAGAATAGAGCGCAGTGTATATCAAGGAAAGCACACTGAGGCTTACAACCATCCCGGTTAACAGAGTCCATATGAGGCCGTTAAAAAGCTTGGAGAGCACAATTTGCCTTGCCGTTACCGGCAGGGTGTTGGTCAAATACCCTTCATCGGAATAAATATTTTTATAGTAGCGCACCGCTATATAGACGGTAACCGCAATAGAGCAGGCGGCTATGGCCAGAATGTAAAAGAAGCTGGCCAGCCCAAGCAGAATATCTATTCCCATAATGTCCAGTTCCCAGAAAGGGGAAGCCAGGGAGATAACCCCTACAATAGTTACAATGACGAGAAATACATTGATGGCGGTAGGAACCTTCCAAAAGAAAATCCATTCATATTTAAATAATTTCTTTAACATGCGAATACCCCCCTAAAATAAGCGTCTACTGATTGGCCATACTGTTCCCTGATTTGGTCTACCGGCATATGGGTCAATAATTGCCCGTCACGGATGAAGATAACCTCATCCAGTATATTTTCGATATCCGAAATCAGGTGAGTAGACAGCATGATGCTGGCATTTTCGTTATAGTTGTTGATAATCGTCTTTAAAATATAATCCCTGGCCGCCGGGTCAACCCCTGCAATGGGCTCATCGAGAATGAAGAGGTCGGCATTCCGGCTCATTACAAGGATGAGCTGTACTTTTTCCTTTGTACCTTTGGACAACGTTTTTAACTGTGCAGTAAAGGGGATATTCAAAGAGCTGAGCATGGAAAATGCCCTGTCCCTGTTAAAATCCTCATAAAAATCCTGGAAAAAATCTACCAGGTCGCATACCTTCATCCCGCTTTGCAGATAAGTCCGCTCCGGCAAATAGGCAATCCGGGCTTTGGTTTCCGGGCCAGGCGGGCAGCCATTGATTAAAATGCTGCCGGCGGTGGGAGTGAGCAGTCCGTTAATCATTTTGATTAAAGTGGTTTTCCCACTGCCATTAGGACCCAGAAGTCCAATAATCCGGCCTCGGGGAATTACCAGATTCAGGTTATTTACGGCCATAGTATTGCCGTATACTTTTGTCAGCCCTCTTATTTCTGCTAATGCTTCCATTATTCTGCTCCTTTCGGTAAATCGTTTTCGGAAAAGCTTCTATTTGCTAATTTCTCCGCAGTTTCTTTTACAAGTAATAGAATTTCCTCCGGAGAATATCCTAAACCGTTCATTGTCCGGAAAAAATTCTGAATATGTTCTTCGGCAAGATGCTTTTGTGTTTTATGAATCAATTCTGTATCCTCCGTTACGATGCGCCCGCTGGTTCGTTGGGTGACAATTAAACAGTTATGCTCCAATTCCGCAAGGGCTTTTTGCATAGTGTTTGGATTTACGCTTGCTTCTGCGGCTAATTCCCTGACGCTGGGGAGACGGTCTCCGGCTTTGTAACGGCCGGAAATAATCTGGATTTGTATAATTTCTACCAATTGGGAATAAATGGGTTTATCTGCACTTAAATTCCACGCCATATCATCCTTCCTTTCCATAAAAAGTTCTCTGTACTACTGTATTATTTACCTAATACAATATAGCATCAGGAAAGATTTGTCAAGGGGGAATTGATAAGAATATTGGAAGGAATTTTTGCAATAGTTGCAGAAAACGGACTATTGATGGTATAATTCAAAAGTATCCTGTAGCAAAATTATAGAAAAGGCATGGTTATCAGTATGGATGGAAGAGCGGAAACATCAGGGAGAAATAAAGGGGAAATGAATACTGGCCAGGCAGGGATGGATTATGGGGAACTGGCGTTTTCCCAGGAAAGCCTGAATTTTTCTTTGAAGCCAGGCGAACAGACGGAAGGCTCCTTTACTATTTTTGCGCCTGAAGGAGTGATTGCCGAAGGGTGGATGGTATCTTCCCAACTGGAAATGGAATGCCTGACGGATGAATTTGTGGGTGCAGAAGCGGAGGTGTCTTATCTGTTTTCGGCCAAGGAGATGGAAGCAGGTGAGGCGCTGGAAGGCTTTTTTTATATTATCTCTAACTGTGGGGAATACGAACTGCCGTATAGGATAGAGATTGAGGATGACAGGGTGGAATCCAGTCTGGGAACGATTAAAAATATGTTCCACTTTGCCAATCTGGCCAAAGCAAATTGGGATGAAGCGGTAAAAGTGTTTTATTCCCCCCAGTTTAAAAAGATTTTTTCCGGGGGTTCGGATAAGCAGTATTACAATGCCTATAAGGGGCTGTCTTCCATGCATGGGAACGAGCAGAATATGGAAGAGTTCCTGTTGGAAACCAATAAGAAACAGAGGGTGGAATTCGTCCTGGAGAAGACGGATATACTTGTGGAAGATGTGGCAGGGGTATCGGAACATGGCATAGATATCAGCAGGAGCGGCTGGGGCTATACATTTTTGGAACTGAAGGCGGAAGGGGATTTCCTAAGGCTGGACAAGGAAAGGGTAACAGAATACGATTTCCTTGGAAACCAATTCAGGCTTGTGTTTTATGTGGATGGGGATAAGCTTCATGGAGGGAAAAACTACGGCAGCATTCATATGATAAATGCATATGTGGATATCACGATTCCCGTAACGGTCATCTGCAGTATGCAACGGCAGCGTTTACGCGCCGCACGTAGGGAGAAAAAGAAACTCCTTACAGAACTGATAGAATACTATTGCAGCTTTAGGGGGAAAAAGATAAGCAGCAGAGTATGGATGGGGGAAACGGAAAAGCTGGTGGAAAAGCTGGCAGTATTGGATACCAGGGATATACAGACGGGCTTGTTCAGGGCGCAGCTTTTGATTACCCAAGGGCGTTTTAATGAAGTGAAATGGCAGATGGAACGGCTGAAAACAGCTATAGATGAGGGGGAATACCGCCCCGAAGTATGGTGCTACTATTTGTATCTTACTACGCTTTATAACGAAGATGAGGATTATGTGGATGGGGTATCGCAAAGGGTATGCCAGATATATAACGCGAACAGGGATAATTGGAGGATTGCATGGCTGATGCTGTATTTATCAGAGGAATATGCAAACAGCCCAATGAAACGCCTGGAACTTTTGGAGGAACAGTTTAAGAAAGGGTGTTCCAGCCCGATTTTATATATGGAAGCCTGGCATTTGCTGGAAATGAACCCTACCTTATTGATGAATTTGGATGGGTTTGAAATACAGATACTGAATTTTGCATCTAAGAGGAAGCTGATTTCCCAGGACCTCTTTGCCCAGATAAGATATCAGGCCCAGAAGCTGAAGGGATATTCGGAGAGGGTTTTTTTCATTTTAAAGGAATATTACGAAGTAGTTCCCGACAATGAAACGCTGCAGGCTATTTGCTCCCTTTTGATTAAAGGGAATAAATCGGACAGCGCTTATTTTCCCTGGTACAGTTTGGGGGTGGAGCAGGAGCTGCGTATTACGAAACTCTATGAGTATTATATGATGGCCTTGCCGGAAGGCTATACGGGGGAAATCCCCAAAGCGGTACTTATGTATTTTGCCTATCAGAGCGGGATGGACTACCGGAAAACAGCATTTCTTTATGCTTATATATATAGAAAGAGAAAGGAAACCCCGGAATACTATATTAGGTTTTGCAGCCAGATGGAGGAGTTTGTATTACGGCAGCTTTCAAAGGGCAGGATAAATAAAGATTTGGCCTATTTATACCGCCATATCATAACGCCGGAATTGCTGAATGAGGAAAGGGCAGGCATGCTTGTAACGCTGCTGTTTACCCATATGGTGTATACGGACAATAAAAGAATGCGCCAGGTGGTAGTGGAATATGCTTTCGGCGGCCAGGAATACAAATATCCTATGAGCGATGGGCAGGGCGAGATACCTTTATATGGGGATGGCTATAAGATTTTTTTGGAGGACGGGGACGGAAACCGTTACAGTACGAGTGTACTTTTCCGTCTGGAAAGGATGATGAAGCCGGAAAAACTGCTGCAGATGGCCATGCCCTATGTGACGGAGCATGCAGGGCTGGATATTTATTTATGCGAAGGCAATAAGTCTTTTTTGGAAATCACTTATTCAAACGTGGAAAAATTCCAGAGGATTGCAGCATCGCCTTCCATGGACAGGAAATGGAAAAATGAGATAGCCCTGAAATTAATCCATTATTATTATGAACAGGATGATTTGGAGGAACTGGAAGAAGCTTTAAAAAGGCTGGAGCCGGAGGGGATGACCTGCAAAGAACGGGGCGAGGCCATTCGCTTTATGGTCATCAGGGGAATGCATGACAAAGCTTTTGGATGGATAAAACGATTCGGCGTTTCCGGGACGGATGTAAAAACCATTATGCGGATGTGCAGCCGCCTATTGTCTAGGGATGGGTTTATCGAAAATAAATATATGACCCACATGGTATATTTCGCTTTCCATAGAGGCAAATATGACAGCAACCTTATCGCATATCTCGTATATTTTTACCGGGGAATGCTTTGGCAACTGGAAGAAATATGGAAAGCTGCCATTTCTTTTGAAGTGGACACTTATGAAATCTGTGAGCGGATTTTGGTGCAGACAATGTTTTCCGGCGCCTATATAGGGGAGCGTGCGGAAATTTTTAAAAGCTATGTATCGGGAGGGGCAAAGCCGGAAGTGGAGACTGCCTTCCTGACCCAGTGTGCCTACGATTATTTCATAAAAGAAAAGCCCATGGATGTTTTCCTCCTGATGGATGCGGTGCGGGTGTATGAGAGAGGGGAAAGGCTGCACCGGGTCTGTAAGCTGGCTTTTTTGAAATATTTCTCAGGGAATAAAGAAGAAATGACTCCCAGGGCGGAAGGGGCTGCCAGGCTTTTCCTGACAGATTTGATGGAGGATGGCATTTATTTTGCTTTTTTCAAAGAATATGCAGGAAAAGTGCCTGCAGTGGAGACTCTGGCGGATAAAACCATTATAGAGTACCGGACGAAACCGGGCAGCCGGGTGGTCATCCATTATATCATTGAGAGGGGAAAGTACACGGAAAGCGATTACAGGCAGGAAGAAATGAGGGATATGTATGGCGGTATTTATGTGAAAGCCTTTATTCTCTTCTTTGGGGAAAAACTCCAGTATTATATTACGGAGGAACAGGAGGACGAAAAAATGTTTACCCAAAGCGCTTCCGTAACCAGAGGGGAAGTTTTATATGGGGAAGAGGAAAACCGTTTTGAACTGATTAACGATATTGCGGCGGCAGGGGTGCTGCATGATTATGATACCGTGGACCGGCTTTTAGAGAATTATTATAAGAAGGAATATATGGTTTCCAAGGTATTCCGGCTTTTAAAGGATTGAGCTGGATGACGTACCAAGCCCGGTAAAGCAGAAGCCTGCAGGGAGGGCATGAAGAGATGCTTGCCGCGAAGATAAGAATGGGGCAGGGGAGAGAAGCGCTGGCGGAAGAAGCGCAGATATGGAGTATAGAAGATGCTGCTGGACAAAAAAGAGGGAATGAGAAAAAAGAAAAAGGGCGGGATTGTGGCCGGCTATGACATGAATGACGAATATGCCCAGATTAGTTATAGTTTTTTGGATAAAGGGCAGATAGAAACGTTGGCAGTGGTGGCCGGTACGGAGCAGTATAGCATTCCTATGGCCCTTTGCCGGAAAAAGGAAACAAAACAATGGCTGTTTGGCAAAGAAGCGGTGAAGTGTGCCAAAGAGGGCGGAGGATTTCTGTAGAGAAGCTGGTGGGACTGGCAAAAGACGGGGAAATGGTGGATGTGTACGGCGAAAGCTTTGACCCTGTAGCGCTGCTCGCCCTTTTTATCAGGAGAAGCCTTTCATTGCTAAATTTGATTGCCCCGGTGGAATGGCTGGAAGGGATGATGCTTACGGTGGACTGCCTGGATGGGAGGATGGTGGAAGTGCTGGCCCGGATAGCGGTCAACCTGAATTTAAAAACAGACAGAATTTTTTTCCAGAGCCATGTGGAAAGCTATTATCATTATATGCTGCATCAACCGGAAGAGCTGTGGAGCCAGGAAGTGATGCTGTGCGATTATGATAACAGGCGGTTGAAAATTTATGGTTTTGGGGTAAATAAAAGGACAACCCCAATGGTGGCGATGATTTCCATTGACGAATATGTGGAAATGGCACGGAAAGGGATAGGGTCGGGAAGAGACGCAGGAATAGGGGTTGGAAGGGAAACGGAAAAAAATGCAGGCATTGAACTGGGAATGGAAACGTGGAAAGTGGTGGGGAATGAGGAGGAAAGGAAGCGGCTGGATGAAATTTTCCTGGGGATTGTGGAAAAAAAATGTGGCGGCCGGGAAGTTTCCTGTGTATACTTGATTGGGGATGGCTACAAGGATGGCTGGGCATCCCGTTCCCTGCGTTATCTTTGCAGGGGGAGGAGAGCATTTCAGGGAAATAATCTTTACAGCAAAGGGGCCTGCTATGGGATAAAGGAAAAATTGGGCCTGGACTCTACAGGAGGGGAATATGTTTTTCTCGGGCTGGATAAACTGAAAGCCAACATAGGCATGCATGTCCTGCGTCAGGGGAAGGAATCCTACTTTGCTATGATGGATGCAGGGGCCAACTGGTTTGAAACGAAAAGGGAATTTGATATTATATTGGAAGATGGGGATGGGATTTCCCTGCTGTTTACGCCCTTGGACGGAAAAGCGCCCAGGGAAGTGAATATGATTATGGAAGGGCTGAAAGTACGCCCTGGATGGACCACCAGGCTTAGGGTGGCGGCGGAAATGGTTTCGGAACAGCAGCTCCGCGTTATGGTAAAGGATATGGGGTTTGGAGAGTTTTTTCCGGCGTCCGGGGGAGAATGGAATAAGGTGTTTGAGATATAGATTGTAAGGTAATTAGCAGATAGAAAGGAGAAAGCGATGGGCAGGGTGCTGCTTTGCTTGGGGAAATATGCGGAAAGGCCCTATTTTTTAGAGCGGCTTTATATAAATGTATATTCGGTGGAGGAATTGTGCTATTGCCTGATGCAGAATTCCTATCTCATCGGGAAGGAAATTATAGATGAAAAGCTGGTGCAGTGGCTGGAAGGGGAGTGCGGGCTGAAGGAACTGGCGGGGGAATTGGGGGAAATGATGGCGTCCGGTTGCAGCGCGGCAGGGTTTGCAGGGAGGATTTTGGATTATACAGGCTACGGCAGCAGGGAGGAAATCGAAAAGGCGAAGAATGACCTGGAGAGGGAAGCGGATTTAAGCGTACATGAAAAGCGGATGGTGAAGGCGGATTATTTGGTGGAAAACAGGAAATATATGTCCGCAATAAAATGTTACGATAGCCTGTTAGAGGAATTGCCCGATGGGGAGAGGGCATTGAAGGGAAGGGTATTGCATAACCGGGGAGTGGCTTATGCAGGGCTTTACCGGTTCAGGAATGCGGCGGACAGTTTCCGCCGGGCCTATGAATGTGGAAAAAGGGAAGAATCTTACATCAGCTACCTGGCGGCAAACAGGATGTTTATGGAGGAAAGGGAATATGTGAATTTTATTGCGGCACAGCCCAGGGGCTATGACCAGACGTTGAAGGTGGAAAAGAGGATGGAGGATGCTGCAGGGGAGTTTGAGGGAACTGAGGAGAGCAGGATGCTTTTTACCCTGAAAGTATGCAAGGAGGAGAATAACTCTGTTTCTTATTATGAGGAAGTGGAGAGGGTTACAGACGATTTAAAGGAAGAGTACCGGCAAATGGCGGAAAAGTAAAAAGCAGCAGGTGAAAAGAAAGGCATGGAATTATGATAAAGTTATTTAAAAAGTTGAAATTCTGGAAGAAATTTTTCCGCCCGGATTATGATGGGATGCCGGAGGAAACAGAATATGACGAAGAGGATTGGAAAAAGATTGAATATGACAGGAAAGAATTTAATATCCATGACAGGGAGCAGAGGAAAGAGTATGTACAAAGCTGTATGGAACAGATACAGGAGGCTTCCGGAGAACTGGAAAGGTTGAATTTTGAGTACGGAAAAGTGACCTCCTATCTGAAAGATATTGAGGAAATAGAAGCTCTGCCGGAGTCGGAGCGGGAGGAATTAAATGCCAGTGCGCAAAAAATCCAGGAGCTGGAAAACCGCAGGGGCATATACCTGGAAAAGAAAAACCGTATGAGCGATGAGAAATACCACCAGATGGAGCGCATGGAGGAAGATGCGGAAGAAGGCTGCCGCAAACTGCGGGAAGCGGAGGAATACCAGGCGTTAATTCGGAAGGATTTATCCAGGCTGGATGGGGAGAAGCATGCGTTCCATTACCGAAAAGATGAGCTAAAGAGAATGATTGCCGATGCAAAAGGGATGGCGGTGGTTTGTTCAGTGGCATTGATTGTCTGCTTTGTTGTCCTTTTTACGCTCCGCTATGCGCTGGGGATGGATACCCAGGTAGGGTTTTTGCTTACTACAGGGCTGGCCGCTTTGGCGATTGCTTTCCTTTACTTTAAGTATACGGACTCCGTACAGGAGTTAAAGCGCGTGGAAAAAGGAATTAACCGGATTATTATGCTGCAGAACAGGGTGAAAATCCGGTATGTAAATAATACGAATCTGATGGATTACTTATATATAAAATACCATGTTTCTTCTGCCAAGGAGTTTGTCTCCTGGTGGGAGAAATTCAAAGTGGAGAAGGAGGAAAGAAGGCGTTACCGGGAGGCGGAAATGGAGCTGGACGATAGCCAGCAGGAGTTCCTTAGCATATTAAAATGTTATCAGGTGAAAGACCCTGCCATCTGGCTGCATCAGACCGCAGCGCTGCTGGATGGCAAGGAGATGGTGGAAATCCGCCATGGGCTTATTATCCGCAGGCAGTCCCTCAGGAAGAGGATGGACTATAACAAGGAAATGATTATAGAACGGGCACAGACGGAGATAAGGGCGCTGGAGGAGAATTATCCGCAGTATGCACAGGAGATTCGGGGGATGGTGGGAAAGCGGTAGGTTGTGGTTTTGGGAAAGTGTAAAAGGATGAGCTGCGGTGTGGGCAGTAGGTATTTGAAAGGAGAATGTGGTAGTTATGGGCGGATTTTTTGGTGTGGCTTCTAAGAATGATTGTTTGTTTGATTTATTTTTTGGAACGGATTATCATTCCCATTTAGGAACGCGGAGGGCAGGGATGGCAGTTTATGGGAAGAAGGGGTTTGACCGCGCTATCCATAATATTGAAAATGCGCCCTTTCGGACGAAATTTGATAAGGACGTGAACGAAATGGAGGGGTATATGGGGATTGGATGTATCTCGGACTATGAACCCCAACCCCTTATTGTGCGTTCCCATCATGGCACTTATGCCATAGAAACGGTGGGGAAAATAAATAATACGGATGAAATTGTGGAGAAAATATTCCAGTCGGGGAATGCCCATTTCCTGGAGATGAGCGGAGGGGATATCAACGCTACAGAACTGGTGGCATCCATGATTAACCAGAAGGAAAATCTGGTAGAGGGAATTTCGTATGCGCAGGAATTGATAGAAGGCTCTATGACGATTCTGCTGATGACGCCCAAGGGGATTTATGCGGCCCGGGATAAAATGGGGAGGACGCCGGTTTCTATCGGGAAAAAGGAGGACTCCTATTGTATTTCTTTTGAAAGCTTCGCCTATTTGAATCTTGGATATGTGGAAGAAAAGGAGCTGGGGCCGGGGGAAATCGTGATTGTGACGCCGGAGGGCATACATACGCTTGCGGCGCCGGGAACGGAGATGAAGATTTGCACTTTCCTTTGGGTTTATTATGGGTATCCGTCCTCCTCTTACGAGGGCATCAGCGTGGAGGAGATGCGTTACCGGTGCGGTGCCCTGCTGGCAAAACGGGATGATGTAAAGCCTGATATTGTGGCTGGGGTGCCGGATTCCGGAACGGCGCATGCGATTGGTTATTCCAACGAATCGGGGATTCCTTTTTCGCGGCCTTTTATTAAATATACGCCGACCTGGCCTCGTTCTTTTATGCCGACAATACAAAGCAAAAGGAATTTGATTGCTAAAATGAAGCTGATACCGGTTCACGATTTAATTCAGGGGAAGAGCCTGCTTTTAATCGACGATTCCATTGTACGGGGAACCCAGTTGCGGGAGACAACGGAATTCCTTTATCAGAGCGGGGCGAAGGAAGTGCATATCCGCCCGGCCTGCCCGCCGTTATTGTACGGTTGTAAATATTTGAACTTTTCCCGTGCCACTTCGGAAATGGATTTGATTAGCCGCCGGATATTGAAAGATTTGGAGAGGGAAGGAAGATTTACCCGCCTGGAAGCGTATTCAGACCCGGAAACGGAGGAATACAAGGAGATGGTGAAGAGAATCGGGGAACAGTTAAACTTTACTTCGCTCCGGTATCATAGGCTGGACGATATGATAGAGTCTGTAGGGATTGATAGATGCAAACTTTGCACATATTGCTGGGATGGAAGGGAATAGACGGAGCAATGGATGGCATTTTATTTTTTTCAAAATAGGATTCGGGTGTCAAAATAGGCTTAAACCAATAAAAAGGCAGGAGGTATATCGCGATGAATTATGATGAATGCTATATAGCCGAAGATGTGGAAGCAGTAGTTACCAGTTATAACCAGGGTGTAATGATACGGGAGGCTGTGGATTCCCTGTGCGGACAGACCATGCAGCCTGCACGGATTATCATAGTGGATGATGGCTCCACGGATGAAGAATCCATAGGTATATTAAAGGACATAGAAATGGATGGGGGGATATCCGTTCCGGTAACGGTGCTGCGCCAGTCCAATGGGGGCGTAGCTTCGGCGAGAAATGCCGGCATCGGCCAGGCAAGGACGCCGATGGTATTGGTACTGGATGGGGATGACCGGCTGAATCCATCTTATATTGAGCAGGTTAGTATGTTATTGCGCCAAAATGCGTCCATGGTAGCTGCGTCATCCTGGCTGCATACTTTTGGGGTATTGGACGTGGAGGTGCGTCCTGGCGGCGGCACGATAGATGCCTTTTTGGTAAGGAACTGCTGTCCGGCCACCCATATTCTGCGGAGGAAAATATGGGAGCGGTGCGGAGGGTATGATGAATCCATGCGTTCCGGATTTGAGGATTGGGAATTCTTTTTAAGTATGCTGGAAACCGTTCCGGGCGCCCAGATTGGGATTGCGGAGGAGGCTCTCATCGGCTACCGTACAGCACCGGCTTCGATGAATGTGAAAAGCATGGATAAGAGGCTGGAACTCATGGGATATATAATTGAAAAGCATAAGGATAGCTACCAATCCCATTTGAAAGAGGCCATATTGGGGATGGAATCCATTGCCATGGAAAGGCTTTATGGATGGGAAGGCCAAATCTGCCATACTATGGATGGGAAAGAAGGCTTAAGCCAGGCATCGGGGAATTTCATGGAACATCCCTCTTATGGGGATGGTGGGATGGCAGCAGCAGTCCGTATCGCTTCCTTCGACTCCGGTGCTTGTGTGCCTGCCTGCCGCCGGTATCCGGAAAAATGAAATAATTATCTCTTATGACATGCATAAAATATATTGATTTTACTTATAATAAATCATCATGTATAATCATTTCGTAAAAACTTTTCATGTATATGTGGAATTGGAATGGAGGATTTATTATGGTAAAAGCAGTAGTAGGCGCAAACTGGGGAGATGAGGGAAAAGGGAAGATTACGGACATGCTCGCCCAAAATGCGGACATTATTATCCGTTTCCAGGGAGGGGCGAATGCAGGGCATACGATTGTAAACGATTATGGGAAATTTGCCCTCCATACATTGCCTTCCGGCGTATTTTACGGGCATACTACCAGCGTCATCGGCAACGGGGTGGCTTTAAATATCCCGGTGCTGTTTCAGGAAATCAAATCGCTGACGGACAGAGGAGTACCGGCGCCGAAGCTGCTTGTATCCGACAGGGCGCAGATGGTGATGCCTTATCATATTTTGTTTGACCAATACGAAGAGGAAAGGTTGGCCGGGAAGTCTTTCGGCTCCACCAAGTCGGGGATTGCCCCTTTTTATTCGGATAAATATGCGAAAATCGGTTTCCAGGTCAGCGAATTGTTTGACGAAGATTTATTAAAGGAAAAAGTAGCAAAAATTGTGGAAATGAAAAATATAGTTTTGGAGCATCTGTACCACAAACCATTACTTAAAGAAGAGGAGCTGTTAGCCTGCCTGCATGAGTACAGGGAAATGATAGCGCCTTATGTGGGGGATGTATCCTCATTTCTGGATAAGGCGATGAAGGAGAACAAAACCATTCTTTTGGAAGGGCAGTTGGGAACATTGAAAGACCCGGACCACGGCATCTATCCTATGGTGACCTCTTCTTCCACGCTGGCCGCCTATGGTGCGATTGGAGCAGGGATTCCCCCTTACGAAATCAAGGAGATTATTACGGTGTGCAAGGCATATTCTTCCGCGGTGGGTGCAGGCGCTTTTGTCTCTGAAATCTTCGGCGAAGAAGCGGAAGAACTTAGAAACCGGGGAGGAGACGGGGGAGAATACGGGGCAACAACAGGACGCCCGCGCCGTATGGGGTGGTTCGACTGTGTGGCCTCCAAATATGGGTGCAGGCTGCAGGGTACAACGGATGTGGCGTTTACCGTATTGGATGTGCTGGGTTACCTGGATGAAATTCCGGTCTGTGTAGGATATGAAATAGACGGGGAAGTGACAACGGACTTTCCGGTTACAGCAAAACTGGAGAAGGCTAAGCCGGTCCTTGAAAAACTGCCGGGATGGAAATGTGATATCAGGGGAATCAAAAAATATGAGGAATTGCCGAAGAACTGTAGAAATTATATAGAGTTTATCGAAGGCCAAATTGGGTTTCCCATTACAATGGTAAGCAACGGGCCGGGAAGGGATGATATTATATACAAATAGTATTTGGAAGGAATCTTCTATGATAAAACATTGGGAAGCATATAAAGCTTTTTATTATGTGGCGAAATACCGAAGCCTGACAGTTGCGGCCAAACATCTGTCCATTTCCCAGCCAGCGGTGAGCCAATCGGTGAAACAGTTGGAAAATGCTTTGGGAGCGAAGCTGTTTATCCGTACCTCGAAGGGGGTGAGGATGACGGCAGAGGGGGAGCTGTTGGCCAGGTATGTATCCAAAGGATACGAGCAAATTGAACTGGGGGAAAAGAAGCTGGGGCAGATGCTAGAGCTGGAATTGGGTGAACTGAGGATAGGGGCCAGCGATATGACCTTACGCTTTTATTTGCTGCCGTATCTGGAACAGTTCCATGAAAAGTACCCGGGAATCAAGGTAATCGTATCCAATGCCCCAACGCCGGAAATATTAAATTTCCTGCAGGATGGGAAGATTGACTTCGGTGTGGTCAGCACGCCCTTTGATGAAATCCCTGGGCTTAAAGCAGTAAGTGTAAAGGAAATAGAGGATATTTTTATCGGCGGGCTGAAGTTTATCCCATACAAAAATAAGATGCTGGATTTGCAGGAACTGGAAAAGCTGCCGATTATTTCTCTGGAAAAAAGTACCAGTACGCGAAGGTTTATGGATGATTTCCTTGTAAAGAACGGCGTAGTGATGAATCCGGAGTTTGAGCTTGCTACCAGCGATATGATTGTGCAATTTACCTTGAGGAATATGGGGGTAGGGAGTATAATGAAAGAGTTTGCGGCAGAATATTTGGAGAACGGCAGGCTTTTTGCCTTGCGGTTCAACAAAATCATTCCGAAAAGGCATTTTTGTATTGTGACGGACGAAAAAAACCCGCTGTCTGCGGCCGGAAGAAGAATGTTGGAGATGATTGGGGTAGAAAGATAAAGGCTTCCAATGTGAAATTTATGCCGGCAGGGCATCCGCAAATGTGCCAAACGCAAAGAATTCTGAGCGCATTAGCTGCGCAGAAATGAGGGCAAAATGATAAGGACAATTATATTCGATATCGGCAACGTACTTGCGGGTTTTAAGTGGCAGGAATTTTACAGGAGTTTCGGCTACCCGGAGGAAATTTACCGCCGCTTGGTGAAGGCCACAGTAGGAAGCAGTGCCTGGCAGGAGCATGACAGGGGGGCGTTGACGGACGATGAAATCCTGGAACTGTTTGTGGAAAATGATAAGGGGATTGAAAAAGAAATCCGTGAAACGCTGGGGAACATCAAAGGGATGCTTACAAGGTTTGATTATGCCATCCCTTGGATACAGGAACTGAAAGGAAAGGGATATCAGGTTTTGGTCCTTTCCAATTTTGCGAAAAAGGCTTACACCGATTGCCATGAAGTGTTGGATTTTCTGGACTATGTGGATGGGGGCATCCTTTCCTTTGAAGATAAGGTAGTGAAGCCGGAACCGGAAATTTATAAGCTTCTGATTGACAGATATGGGCTGAAACCGGAAGAATGCGTATTTTTGGACGATACGGAAAAGAACCTTCCTGTAGCAAGGGAATTTGGAATCCATACCATTCTTTTTGAAAATAAGGAACAGGCAGTGGAAGAACTGAAGAAACTCGGTGTAGAATAAAGAGCTTTGCTAAGGCGGCTGGAAAACGCTGCCTTAGCAAACCAATGTCATTAAGTTAGCACCTCACGGCGTCCGCCATCGTTAACTAAATGACATTGTTTAGAAAACGTTTTGTTATGGTATAAACCCTTTTCAATCCCGTTCCTTCAATCGGCCATAGAGCCATAGATACATCCATAAAAGGACCGGAAGGACAATGGTGGCTCCTAAGCAGGTCTGGAACATCCGGCCGGAGCCTGGCGTATCAAAAATAGCGGTAAAAAAAGTGGCAATATATAAGGCGATAAGCGCTAAAATGCAAATCCAGGCAGCGATTCGTTTTGGTTTGGATACAGGCTGCCCTTTGCCGTCGGGTGAGATGTTTTGCTTTGCCGGCTTCTCTTCTTTCATTCGTTATGCTTCCTCCATTTGCTTTGCAATATCGGCCTCACAGGATTTCATCGCTTCGATTGTTTTGGCAAAAAGCTCATCCAATTCCCAACCAAGGCGTTCCGCGCCCTGGCGAATCACATCACGGGAACAGCCTGCGGCAAACCGTTTGTCTTTAAACTTCTTTTTCAGGCTGGAAACTTCCAAATCCATAACACTTTTAGAAGGGCGCATGCGGACCGCAGCCCCAATAAGCCCGGTCAGTTCGTCTGCGGCGAAAAGCACTTTTTCCATAACATGTACTGGCTCTATATCGCTGCAAAGGCCATATCCATGGCTGCAAACGGAATGGGTCAAATCCTCCCCCGCATTTATTTCGGCCAGAAGTTCCGGCGCTTTTTTGCAATGTTCCTCGGGATAAAGCTCAAAATCCACATCGTGCAGCAGGCCAGTCAAAGCCCAATATCCTTCCTCATCGCCATACCCTAAATCTTTGGCATACCAACGCATCACACCTTCCACAGTAAACGCATGGAGAAGATGGAAAGGTTCTTTATTATATTTTTTCAGCAAAGCGAGGGCTTCCTCGCGTGTGATACAAGTAGTCATCGTATATTCCTCCGTTTCTTATCTGTACTATATGTTTTTGGAATTTTTTTCGTATGAATCAATCTGATTATAACGCATGGCAACCCAATAGGCAAATGGTTTCTGAATATGGAAGATTGCTGGTGAGGGGGATATGGGGCATATATTTTTTAAGTAAGAACTTTCTATGTGAGGAGATAGAGCTTTGACTAAATGCTCTAATATGAATGAATTTGAATGAAATATATTGGAAATACTAAAAAATAATCATATTTGTGCAAAATATACCAAAATTAAGCACAATGTTTGTGGAAAAGATTGATTGACTTTGACTGAATATGACCGTATAATATCAATAGAAAGTCAAACACGAGCAAAAATAAAAAACTCAGGAGGTGACGTTATGATTTATACGGTGACATTTAACCCGTCGCTGGATTATATCGTATCGGTAAACAATTTTAAACTTGGACTTACAAACCGCACGGATTCAGAACTTCTGCTGCCGGGAGGAAAGGGAATCAATGTATCCACGGTTCTTATGAATCTTGGGATTGAGAGTACGGCACTTGGTTTTGTTGCCGGATTTACGGGAGAGGAAGTAATAAGGCGTCTGGAAGGGATGGGGGTAAAAAATGGATTTATCCGCCTGGAAGAAGGACTTACCCGGATTAATCTCAAACTGAAAACCATCGATGGAACGGAAATTAACGGACAGGGGCCGGCCATTGGGGAAGAACAGATAAACCTGCTAATGAAAAAATTGGATATACTGGGAGAAGGGGATGTGCTCTTTTTGTCGGGGAGCATACCGGTCTCCATGCCAGACGATGCATACCGGAAGATTATGGAGATGCTGGACGGCAAAGGGGTATTGACTGCAGTGGATGCCACAGGGTTTCTTCTTATGAATGTATTGGAATACCATCCCTTTTTGATAAAACCTAATAACCATGAATTGGGTGAAATATTTAAGGAGGAGTTAAAGACGAGGGAATCGGTTATTCCTTATGGCAGGAAGCTGCAGGAGATGGGGGCACAGAACGTATTGGTTTCCATGGCAGGGGAAGGGGCTGTGCTCATCGCAGCGGATGGCAAGGTATATGATACTCCGGCACCGGAAGGGAAGCTGGTGAATGGAGTAGGGGCAGGAGATTCCATGGTGGCGGGCTTTATGGCCGGTTATATGGAAAAGCATGATTATGGGCATGCCTTCAGGATGGGGGTTGCAGCAGGAAGTGCCAGTGCTTTTTCGGAAAATCTGGCCACCAAACAGGAAATCGAAGAAATATACCGGAAATTGGCATATTAATCCATTGGCATTGGAAAGCATTGAGGACAAAGGGAAAGGCAGGTAAAATAAATGAGGATAACGGATTTGCTGGATATAAGAAGTATTAGATTGGACGGAACACCCAAAAGCAAGAAGGAAGCATTGGATGAAATGGTCGCCCTTATGGTGAAGAGCGGGAAAATTAACGATGCGGAGGAGTACCGCAAACAGGTATATGCGAGAGAAGAAGAAAGCACAACCGGCATTGGGGAAGGGATTGCCATCCCGCACGGGAGAGGGGAATCGGTGGACCGCCCGGGGCTGGCGGCGATGTTAATCAAAGATGGGGTGGATTTCGATTCCCTGGATGATGAACCGGTGACACTGATTTTCCTGATTGCAGCGCCGAATACGAAAGACAACGTGCACCTGGACGTGTTGAGCAAACTGTCCATGATGCTGATGGACGAAGAATTCACCGCAAGCTTGCGCCAGGCGGCATCCCCGGAGGAATTCCTGGCCATTATCGATAAAGCGGACGATGAAAAAAAGAGTGTGGATGAAAGGCTGGCGGATATGGGGGAAGCGAAAGCTGGCCAGGTGAAGATTCTGGCGGTGACTTCCTGCCCTACAGGAATCGCCCATACATATATGGCGGCGGAAGGGATTGAGAAAGCAGCAAAGGCGAAGGGATGCTTTATTAAAGTGGAAACAAGGGGTTCCGGCGGTGCAAAAAATGTGCTGACGGATAAGGAAATCGGGGAAGCGGACTGCATTATCGTAGCGGCGGATGCCCAGGTTCCCATGGACCGTTTCGACGGGAAGAAAGTTATTGTAAGACAGGTATCGGACGGCATTAATAAAGCGGATGAACTGGTTGAACTGGCGGTTTCAGGGAATGTGCCGGTATTTAAAAGCGGCAATGCACAGGCGGCTTCTTCTTCCGCCAAATCAGGCGGAGGGGTTGGGCATAAGATTTATACCCAGTTGATGAACGGGGTTTCCCATATGCTCCCCTTCGTTGTGGGCGGTGGTATATTGATTGCCATATCCTTTTTGATTGATGGGCTATGCGTGGATATGAATGCCCTCTCCGATGCAGAACGGGCAAACTTCGGTACTATTACTCCGATGGCGGCTATGTTTAAGGGGATTGGCGATACCGCTTTTGGCTTTATGCTTCCGGTACTGGCAGGCTTTATTGCCATGGCAATCGGCGACCGACCGGCGCTGGCGGTGGGCTTTGTGGGAGGTATGCTGGCTGCGGGCGGAACTTCCGGATTTTTAGGGGCTTTGGTAGCCGGGTTTGCAGCGGGCTATATTATCCTGGCATTGCGTAAAATATGCGATAAACTGCCCCAGGCTATAGAGAAAATCGCGCCGGTGCTTCTGTATCCCGTATTGGGCATATTGATTATGGGGCTTTTGATGATATTTGTAACAGAACCTGTTATGGGAGGGCTGAATACAGCACTGAATAACGGATTGACAAGTATGGGCGGTTCAAGTAAACTGATTTTAGGAATGATTTTGGGCGGCATGATGGCCGTAGATATGGGAGGCCCTTTCAATAAAGCGTCATACGTATTTGGAACGGCGGCTATTGCCTCGGGAAATTATGATGTTATGGCAGCAGTTATGATAGGCGGCATGACTCCCCCTTGTGCCATTGCACTTGCCAGCCTTTTGTTCAAAAATAAATTTACCAAAGAAGAACGGGAATCCGGCCCAACTAACTTTATCATGGGCTTAGCCTTTATCACGGAAGGCGCTATTCCTTTTGCAGCAGCAGACCCGCTTCATGTATTGCCGTCCTGCATCATCGGTTCAGCAGCGGCAGGGGCGCTTTCCATGCTGTTTGACTGTACGCTGATGGCGCCTCACGGGGGAATCTTCGTAGTTCCGGTAATGGGAAATGCGTTGCTGTACCTGGCGGCTCTTGTGGTTGGAACAGTAATATCCACCCTTCTTCTTGGAATACTGAAAAAGAATGTATGAACCAGGGCCTGCGGCAATTTGGTACAACAGGATTGCCGGGGGTGGGAAAAATATAGGCAGGGAAACAGATGTTAACAGAGAAACGTCATGAACAGATATTGAAGTTGTTGGAGGAAAGGGGAAGCATTACCGTAACGGAGGCCAAGGACATACTGGGCACCTCGGATTCCACCGTGCGCCGGGATATAACGGTGCTTGCCAGAGAAGGGAAGCTGGTGAAAGTATTTGGCGGGGCGGTTGCCCTTTCACAGAGTGCGGTAACGGCATATGAATATACGGTAGCCCAGAAACAGGACTTGAATAGTGAGGAGAAAAAAATGATTGCCCGGTATGCGGCATCCTTGATAGAACCGGAAGACTTTATATATTTGGATGCGGGAACAACAACAGCCTATATGCTGGATTATATCGGGGAGAAAAATGCTACATTTGTGACCAATGCCGTTGCCCATGCGCAACGGCTTGTGTCGATGAAAAAGAAAGTTTTGCTGATAGGCGGGGAATTAAAAGCAACTACGGAGGCAGTGGTGGGCAGCCAGGCCATAAGGACGATTCAGGGATATCATTTCACCAAAGGATTCTTCGGCTCTAACGGGGTGGAGAGAAAAAGCGGGTGTACTACGCCTGATGCCAGCGAGGCCATGGTGAAGCGGACGGCAATGGAACAATGTGCCAGCAGCTATGTGCTTTGTGATGAGTCCAAGTTTGGCCAAGTAAGTTCTGTGACCTTTGCCCCTTTTTACGGTACGATGTTTATTACTGACCGGGTTCATGCCGGTTATGAGGATTGCGAAAATGTAATTGAGGTGGGATAGGCATTTGCTGTGAACTTGGAAATTATTTATGGTATTGCCCAATAATACAGCGAAGAAATGGAGAAGAATATGGAGAATCGGATGATACGTTTTAATTGTGATTACAGCGAAGGCGCCCATGAGAAGGTGTTGGAAAAATTATTGGCCACGAATATGGAACAGACGGAAGGCTATGGAACGGATAGCTATTCCCATCAGGCGAAGGGGCTGATTCGGCAGCTTTGCGGCAGCGAGGATGCGGATGTGCATTTCCTTGTAGGGGGTACACAGGTGAACCTGACAGTGATTTCAGCAGCCCTGCGCCCTTATCAGGGTGTAATAGCAGCCCATACGGGGCATATTAATGTGCATGAAACGGGGGCTATCGAAGCCTGTGGCCATAAAATTCTGGCGCTCCCTCCTCATGAAGGGAAAATAACGGCAGCCCAGGTAGAAGAATGCTATAGGGCACATATGCAGGATAGCGGAAGGGAGCATACGGTCATGCCTAAAATGGTGTATATATCCCAATCCACGGAACTGGGAACGGTTTATAGCAAAAAGGAGTTGGAACAGCTTTCGGAAATCTGCAGGAAAAACGGGCTTTTTTTATTTCTGGATGGGGCGAGGCTGGGATATGCCCTTGCGGCTTTGGGAGATACTTTGACATTGGAGGATTTGGCGCATTTATGCGATGTATTTTATATTGGCGGAACGAAAGTCGGGGCTTTGTTTGGCGAAGCCGTAGTCATTACTAATCCCCAGTTAAAAGAGGATTTCCGTTATCTGATAAAACAAAAGGGCGGTATGCTGGCAAAGGGGAGGCTTCTTGGCCTACAGTTCCTGGCTTTGCTTGAGGATGGCTTATATATGGAAATTTCCCGCTATGCCAACCGGCAGATGGAGCGGATAAGGGAAGCGTTTTGCCAGGCAGGTATCCCCTTTTTGGTAGAAAACAACACCAACCAGCTTTTCCCTATATTGCCGGACCGCATACTGGATGCATGGAAGGAAAAATATAGCTTTTCCTATCAGCAAAGGATGGATGGGGAGCATAGTGCCGTCAGATTCTGCACTAGCTGGGCGACAAGGGAAGAAGATGTGGAGCAGTTAGTGGAGGATATTGCGGCTATTTCAGGCTGTTAAATATTGGGGGAACTTTGGTGCGGAGGGATATTCATCTTCTGGAGGGGGATTCAGTCTTTGGAGGGGGATTCAGCTTCTGGAGGGGATTCAGCTTTTGGAGGGGGATTCAGCTTTTGGAGGGGGATTCATCTTCCGAAGGATACTCAGCTTCCGGAGGGGGATTTGACTGGTTTTATAGTTGGGATATGGGAAGGTAAAAGGAGAAAGGCATATGTATCAGTTCTTGAAAAGCTTAAAGATGAATTATGTGGCCTCAGCAATTACGTGTATTGCTTTTGGGCTAACTCTGGCTATATGGCCGGATATTTCATCCAGGATAGTATGCATTGGTGTGGGCATTGTGCTTTTGTTTAGCGGAGTTGCAAACTTAGCTACGTATTTTACGGAAAAAGACGGACGGCTGCTATCCCAGGTTAACCTTTTGGTGGGGATTATTTTGGCTGTGCTTGGTGGCTGGGTTATTTTGAATCCCGGAATTTTAATTATGGTTATCCCTGTAGTGATAGGGGTGATTGTAACAGTGCATGGGGTTCATAATTTAATACAAGCGCTGGAATTATTCAAGAACCAATACAGCAAATGGTGGGTAGCGCTGTTGTTGGGCATGGTGACCGTAGGGCTGGGCATTCTACTGATTTTCAATCCTTTTGAGGCAGTGAATACGGCGATTATGCTTATTGGGATTTTCCTGATTTATGACGGGATTTCCGATTTGTGGATTATATCCAGAATTTCAAAGACTGCCAGGGAAATCCGTGAGACGGTGAAAGCACTGGATGTAACGGATAAATGATGGGTTTGTATCGGGCATAGAATAGGATGTATGCAGACATATGGAGGTTTATTATGGCAGAAGACATGGGGGAAGAATGTGGTGAAAAGTGCGGGAAGAAAGAAAATTTGCATTATAGGGGCGGCGATTGCCTTGCTGGCAGTAGGAATTGGGCTATATGCAGGGGGGAATAGGCTGCCGGAGCCGATATACCGGCCAATCAGGGGATTTTCCAATATGTGTGCTTATGAGGGGAAAGTATATGCTGGCGTGAATGCGCCCTATGGGGAGGGGATTGTACAGCAAAGCAGTATTTTTACCATATGGGAAGATAAAGTATATTATGTGGAAAAGGTGCAGGAGGCTTATGAGAGCCTGACAGATGAATTGCTGGAGATAAAGCGTTCCGACAGGGATGGAAAGAACGAAGAAGTGTTGGCGGATGATGTTTTCCTGGCAGGGGCAGGGCATGAGAAATTAGTGGGGGATAAGCTTTTTTACGGATATGGCTATGACGAAAATTACCACATGCAGTATGCTTATGTGGATGTGAATACAAAAGAACGGAAAACTGTGAAGTCAGGCCGTATAGACGATATTTTAGGCTATGACGGAAATTATATTTATTATAAAGGGGTGGATGAAAAAGAGGGGAACATACTTGGCCGTGTGGGAATTGGGAACGGCAAGGATGAGACCGTGGCGGCCTACGCAGAAGTGGATGCGGAAGGATATGTGGAAATCGTTTCCTTTGCGGATGGGATGTTCTATTGCCTTACTTTGACAGAAAAACCTGACGGTTATGATTATCGTACTTATACATATCGCTTGCAGATAAGGGATGGGGAAACCGGGAGAGTAGAAAAGGAGCTTCCGGTTGATTTTATTGGCTCTTCCAATTATTCCCTGCTGGTAGGGGATGGGGAAGTATATACCGTACTGCAAGGGGATATTGTGGCTATTTCCCTGGAAGATGGGGAAATTAGGAAAATCGGAAGCATGAAAGAAGGGGAATATTGGGGAATTATGCATTTTATACCAGGAGACGGATATTTGTATTACGAAGCAATTGCGGAAACGGATGAAGAAACGGGGAATAATGACTATTTTTACAGGATTCCCATAGAAGGAGGGGAAAGCGAACGACTGAAAGAATGGTTTACAGTCTGAGAAGGCATTTGGCATAGGATGAGTGCCTTTTTGTTACGGAAAATCAACAAAAAAATGGAAAAATTTTTTATTTAGTAGTACAAAATGACAATAATATGGTATAATAAGGGAACGCACTGATGTGCGCGCAGGTCATTAACCTGGCGGTTGGTGACAAGTTATAATAGGGAAGCGCATGGAAGTGTGCAGGTCATCAACCTGGTGGTTGGTGACGTATTATAATGAAGATGCGCACTGATGTGTGTAGGTTACCAACTGGAGTGTTGGTATGTATTAGTCTGAACAGGGGAAACGCTGTTGGAAAAAATTTATGTAAGGAGAGGGCAGAACATGGCAAAATGGGTGTACTTATTTGAAGAAGGCAGTGCAGACATGAAAAACCTTTTAGGGGGGAAAGGCGCAAATCTGGCAGAAATGACAAGGCTGGGTTTGCCGATACCGCAAGGATTTACGGTAACAACGGAAGCGTGTACAGATTATTATAATCAGGGCAAGAAAATTTCCGAAGAAATTGAGGGGCAGATTTTTGAGGCATTGGAAGGATTGGAGAAAAAACAGGGGAAGAAATTTGGTGATACGGAAAATCCGTTATTAGTATCGGTACGTTCGGGTGCGAGGGCATCCATGCCGGGAATGATGGATACTATTTTGAACCTTGGCCTTACAGATGTGGCAGTAGAGGGGTTTGCAAAGAAAACAGGAAATCCCAGGTTTGCCTATGATTCTTACCGCAGGTTTATCCAAATGTTCTCCGATGTGGTAATGGAAATACCTAAGTCTTATTTTGAGAGGATTTTGGACGAGATTAAGGACAGCAAGGGAGTGAACTTTGATACAGAACTGACGGCAGAGGATTTAAAGGAAGTAATCCAAAAATTTAAACAGATATATAAGGATAAAATGGGGGCAGATTTCCCTCAGGAGCCGAAGGTTCAGCTTATGGAAGCCGTGAAGGCGGTGTTCCGTTCTTGGGACAATGACAGGGCTATTGTATACCGCAGGATGAACGATATTCCAGGCGATTGGGGAACCGCTGTTAATGTTCAGGCAATGGTATTCGGAAATATGGGGAATACTTCTGGAACAGGTGTGGCATTTACAAGAAATCCTTCCACAGGTGCAAAAGGCATTTATGGTGAATATTTAATCAATGCCCAAGGCGAAGATGTGGTAGCGGGCATTCGTACTCCCCAGCCGATTACCAAGTTGCAGGAGGATTTGCCGGAATGCTATGCGAAATTTATTGAAATTGCAAATAAACTGGAATCCCATTATAGGGATATGCAGGATATGGAATTTACCATTGAAGACGGAAAGCTGTTTTTCCTGCAGACACGGAGCGGCAAGCGTACAGCAGGCGCTGCTATTCAGATTGCCTGTGATTTGGTTGATGAAGGGATGATTACCCCCGAAGAAGCAGTATGCAGGATTGAGGCAAAATCTTTAGACCAGCTACTTCACCCGAACTTTGATGTGGATGCGCTTAAGAAGGGCGAGGTTATCGGACAGGCTCTTCCTGCATCTCCAGGGGCAGCGGCAGGAAAAGTTTATTTCAACGCAGAAGATGCTGTGCTGGCACACGAAAGGGAAGAACGGGTTATCCTGGTGCGCCTTGAGACTTCACCGGAAGATATAGAAGGTATGCATGCAGCAGAAGGCGTCCTGACAGTCAGGGGCGGTATGACAAGCCATGCGGCAGTTGTTGCCCGCGGAATGGGAACCTGCTGTGTATCCGGTTGCGGTGATATTATTATTGATGAAGAAGCGAAAGTGTTTGAACTGGGCGGATACCGTTTCAAGGAAGGGGATTATATTTCCCTGGATGGTTCTACCGGTAAGATTTATAAAGGCGATATTAAGACAGTAGAAGCTGGAATCACTGGCAATTTCAAGAGAATTATGGCATGGGCAGACGGATTCCGTACTTTGAAGGTTCGTACAAATGCAGATACGCCAACAGATGCGGCAAATGCTGTGAAGCTGGGGGCAGAAGGCATTGGCCTTTGCCGTACAGAGCATATGTTCTTTGAGCCGGAAAGAATCCCGAAAATCCGTAAGATGATTCTTTCATCCACAGTAGAAGCCAGGGAAGAGGCTCTGTCAGAACTGATTCCTTTCCAGAAGGGCGATTTCAAAGAATTGTACGAAGTAATGGAAGGAAGGCCGGTAACAATTCGTTTCCTGGACCCTCCGCTGCATGAGTTCGTTCCTACAGACGAGAAGGATATTGAAGATTTAGCAAAGGATATGAACCTTACGGTAGAGGAAGTTAAGAGCACATGCGATGCCCTGCATGAGTTCAACCCTATGATGGGCCATAGGGGATGCCGCCTCTCTGTTACTTATCCTGAAATTGCAAGAATGCAGACAAGGGCAGTGATGGAAGCTGCTATTGAAGTAAAAGAGGAAAAGGGCTATAATATAGAGCCTGAAATCATGATTCCTTTAGTTGGTGACAAGAAAGAGCTGAAATATGTGAAAGAAGTAGTAGTGGCAGTGGCAGAGGAAGTGAAAAAAGAAAAGAATTCGGATATTGTGTATCATGTAGGTACAATGATTGAGATTCCAAGGGCTGCCCTGTTAGCTGATGAAGTGGCAGAAGAAGCGGAATTCTTCTCCTTCGGAACAAATGATTTGACACAGATGACCTTTGGATTTTCACGCGATGATGCGGGCAAATTCCTGGCATCTTACTACAAGAGTAAAATCTATGAGTCTGACCCATTCGCAAAATTGGACCAGAACGGCGTAGGCCAGTTGGTGAAGATGGCGGCAGAAAAAGGAAGGGCTACAAGGGCGGACTTGAAACTTGGTATTTGTGGAGAGCATGGAGGAGACCCTTCATCCGTTGAGTTTTGCCATAAGGTTGGCTTGAATTATGTGTCCTGCTCACCGTTTAGGGTACCGATTGCTAGGTTGGCGGCGGCACAGGCGGCTATTTCAAATTGATGCCATAGGAATTTGGGTACTAACAGGCAAAAGTACGGAAGAATGGCTTAAAATCAAGGTTTTTAAGGCTTGGTGGGGTTCATCACAGTGGTGGGTGAACCCCGCTTTTTTGT